>JAFVFD010000005.1 GCA_017475605.1 Alphaproteobacteria bacterium
CAAAGCAACAGCAGCGGCATCCGTTGATGCATTCATCAACACAGTTACAAAAGTTCTGAAGAAGAAAGGCGACGTTCGCTTGGTTGGCTTCGGCACATTTACAACTGCAAAACGCAAAGCAACAACTGGCCGTAATCCTCAAACAGGCGCTGCAATCAAAATCCCAGCATCTGTTCAGCCTAAATTCAAACCAGGTAAAGCTTTGAAAGATGCTTTGAACTAAACTGATTTTGTTTTAGTGTTTAAAATCGGATTACCAATTGGCAATCCGATTTTTTTATTTTTTCCGCTTTACTTGAAAAATAATATTGCCTACAATCAGGCCGTAAAGAAAAAAAGGAAAAACAATGCCAACAAAATCAACAAAAAAACCTGCGACAAAATCAGTCGCCAAAAAAGCACCTGTAAAAAAGACAACTAAACGGGCGGTTAAATCTGCACCGGTCGCGGCACAGCAACCGGCCGCAACGACCGAAATTCCGATGACAACAACATGCTGCTGCCATTGTACACGTCGTAAAAAATTCTTTTATTTAATCGTTACATTCATTTTAGGTATTTTGGTTGGCCAGTTATTCTGCTGCTGTGGCCATCAAAAACATCCACGCGTTCACTTTGTAAACGGCTGTGTTGATGTTACATCGGTCAAGTGTCCAAAAATGTTGGAACAATTGCCAACAATGGATGCGAACAATGACGGTTGTATCACGCGTGCCGAATTGCGTGCGGCGAAACGCGCGATGCGTCATCAAAAGGAAGTATCGGTTGCCGAACAACCAGAAGTCAATGTTGACGATGCAATCGCACCAGTTATGGAATAATAATTATTTCAAAAAAATTACACCGCCATTTTGGCGGTGTTTTTATTCGTCATCAATTTCTTCCGATGCGCGTGGATGGGCGTGCATATAAATATTACTTATTTCCGCCATATTCACACGGGTATATAATTGGGTCGTGGAAAGCGATGCATGCCCCAATAATTCCTGAAGCGACCGCAGGTCCGCCCCACCCGCCAACAGCGCGGTTGCAAATGTGTGGCGCAACGCGTGTGGTGTTACATAGTCCGGCAACTGTAAATAATGGCGCAAATGTTCAACAACCTTTTCAGCCATACGCGGCGACATAGGCAGCCCCCGCACACTGCGGAATAATTCATCGTCGGGCGCATTACCAAACGGACGAATCGCAACATATTTTTCAATCGCATCATAGACCGCCGGCAACACCGGAACGATTCTTTCTTTGTTCCCCTTGCCCAATATGCGCAGTATCTCTGGCCGCCCGCGCACATCGGCATTTTTCAACGACAATGCTTCGGATATTCGCAGACCACACCCGAAAATAAGTACCACCAACGCCCAATCACGCGCCGCGATCCATGGATTGTCGCCCTCGGTTTCCATGATTGCGGTTTTCATATTACTTACATCGGCGGGTTCAATGGCCTTGGACAATTTACGTGGAACCTTGGGCGAAGAAATAAGGCCAATCGCATCATTTTTAATATTGTGATGCCGCGCCATATATTTATAGAACCCACGCAGCGACGACAATGCCCGCGCCGTAGATTTATGCGCCAAACCACGACGGGCGCGATCCGCCAAATACGACCGAAAAGAAATCGTATCTGCGCGCGCCATATCCCCCAACGCAACATCCCCACCGATAAACCGTTCGTAAAATTTCAAAAAGTCGCGAATATCCGTTTCATAGGCCGTTGCCGTATGTTCGGAATAGTTTTTTGTTCCGATTAAATATTCTATAAATTCGCCGACTATTTCATTCATTTGACTTCAAATACCGCGGACACCGAAACAGACACATCTGTATCTTTTGATACCAATGCGCCACCAACATCCATTGCGCTTTCCGCGACCGCCCCCATTGCCATCATACGTGGCGCGATATTTTTATACATGGTTGTGTTTGTCGCACTGGTTTCGTACGATACAGACAACATTTTACCGGCCCGTCTTTTGTCGCCCGCCGCCAACGCATTTGCGCGAACGCGCGCATTTTCAACGGCAACACCCAAACATTTTTCCATTATCGGCTTTAAAACCTCGGCACTGGTGTACATACGCAGGTTTTCAGAAAACACATTGTCGGCCCCTGCAAATTCGTTCAACACACTTTCAATTGTTTCAATACTTTTTGCCGAAATTTCCACCGCGATAGTGGTTTCGATTCCCAACGAAATTGACTTTTGTAAATCGCGGTTCCATTCTGTTTTTTCATAGGAATTAAACTCTGTGGTCTGCATTTGCGCATCGTCCAGGGTCTTTACGAAATCGGTAATTTTTGCGACCGTTGCGGTTGCCTGCTTCATAGATTTTGCCGCAGATTTATCTAATGTTGTAACCCGTAAAGTAATTGCGGTTTTATCGCGTGGCGCGGTGGTAAGGCATTCGCCCCGTACCGCAATTGTGCGCGGATTTGATGGCGCACGTAATCCAATTACCAACAATGCCAATATCGCCGCCGCACCAACAACAGACAAAAACCACACACCCGCCACAGTTAATTTAACGGTTTTCATAATTTTCATATTCTCTCTCCTTTTTCAATCTAGTCAAAATAATTAAGTCGCATCGCACGTTTAACGTCGGCTAATGTTTCCGCCGCAACCGCGCGTGCGCGTTCGGTGCCGTTACGCAGTATTTCCATAACAGATGCCGTATCACGCGCCAACATTTCGCGTTTTTCACGAATTGGTTTTAATGTTTCCTGTAATACGGAATTAAGAAACTTTTTCACCTTGACATCGCCCAGGCCCCCACGTTCATAATGCGCCGCCAATTCTTCGTAATTCGCATATTCGGGTAAAAATGCCGCAAAATGTTCTGGCTTGGCAAATACTGATAAATATATAAACACCGGGTTATCACGTGTATTACCGGGATCTTCCACCCGCAGATGTTTTGGGTCTGTGAACATAGACTTCACACGCGCCGCAATTTCATCGGCGGAATCTTTTAAATAAATACAGTTCCCCAACGACTTGCTCATTTTCGCATTACCGTCGGTTCCCGGCAAACGTGCCGCCAAACTTGATTCCGGCATAACAATCTTGACAGGTTTTAATACTTCGCCATATATGGAATTAAATTTGTGTACTATTTCATTTGTCTGTTCAATCATAGGCGCCTGGTCATCACCGGCGGGAACGATATTCGCGCGGAACGCGGTTATATCAGATGCCTGGGATATTGGATAGGTCAAAAACCCAACCGGCAAACCATTTGCGAATTTTTCTTTTTGGGCGATTTCACCTTTGACCGTTGGATTGCGTTGCAGGCGCGCGACCGTTACCAAATTCATATAGTAAAATGTTAATTCTGTTAATTCCGGCACCGCAGATTGAATAAACATTGTTGTTTTGGTCGGGTCATAACCCGCCGCCAACATATCAAGCGCAACCTCCATCACATTTCTGCGAACTTTTTCTGGGTCATCAAAATTATCGGTTAAACCCTGGGCATCGGCAATCATGGCATACATATGCGCATAACCGCCCGCGTTTTGAATCGCGACATTATTTACCAATGCACCGCAATAATGCCCAATGTGTAATGGCCCGGTTGGACGCACCCCTGTTAAAATAATTTTTTCATCTGACATAATACAAAAACCTTTTTACTTTTCGTAATTTTAATTGAAAAAACCCCAAAAATAAAGATAAAAATACTGGTTGTTATGGGTATAAAAACACCGCCATTTTGGCGGTGTTTTTATTTCGTTTTTATAAATTGTTTTATCAATGTACTGCTTATATTTGGGGAACGCGGTAGATATACAACACGACACAGGTCCGACAGATCATCAAACTTTCCACGCCAATCGTCCCCTATGACAAAAATATCAGCACCATATTTTACAATATCTTCGCGTTTTTGTTCCCAGGTACGTTCTGGAAAGATTAAATCAACATATTTTATTCCGCGCAGTATATTTTCCCGTTCGGCATAATTAAACACGCTTGTTTTACCCTTAATCGCGTTAAATTCATCGGTGGACAGCCCCACCCCCAACCAATCGCCCATTGCGCGCGCGCGTTGCAACAGCAACATGTGTGCCCAATGGAATGTATCAAATGTGCCGTATGTTAAAACACGTGTCATTTTAATCCCCTGCGATAAATGTTTTAAGTTGTTCAAGTTCCTCCCACGTGAAAGATGCCCCGCTGTGTCTGTTAAATTCGGGCTTAAATGCATGCCAGTCGCCAAACCGCGTAGTCAGCCACGCATCAACATTATTTGGTGCGGGGAACTTATATCCACAAAACTCTATTTCGCCCAACGGGAAAATATATTCCCGACGAAACGGCCGTTTATGATAGAAATGCGCGGCGCGTTCTGGGAACGTTTGCCAATCGATTGCTTCAAATATATCGCCATTTTCAAAATCGGGTTCATTATTTTCCATAATCATATTATCACGAATCTGGGTATAAGAACTGTATTCGCATTCTGGTTCGTAATCGATATATTGTTCCGCATGTTTCATATCGCTTTCCAGTTTGCGCGCCATATGCATCGCATTCACATATTTTTCATCAAACGCGTCCATTTCATCACGCGACATACGGGTGTAATATGTGTCCCATGGGAACAAATCGACACATATTTTTTTCATATAGACAACTTTGAATATACGGCCACTTATACCCCATTTGGTTTCGAAATCACCATTGTTAAATTCGGCCTTTAAAACATCCACCGCGCGTTCAAAATCATTCCGCATAAGGCAAATATCCGCATCATCATCCCATGGTATAAAATCGCCGGTTCGTGCCGCCCCCAGCAAATTTCCATAGCCCAAGAAATATTGAATACCGTTTTTGCGCAAAACCGCGTCTATCAGCCGTAATAATTTCAACACCGCCATTTGTTTTATTCGCAAATGCCCACTTGCCACAGGCAGTGCATTTACATCACAATCAAACGAATAAAGACCCGTCATATGTTTGCGATTATCCATAATCTCGTTGATAATAAAGTTTAATTTTGTATCAACGGTGCGATAAAAATCACTTATATAACCAAAAATCTCGTCATTTGTTTTCATAAAGACACCCTGGCGCATTTAAGAATTAACTGTACGAAAAACGTACCACATCAATTACGCCAAGTCAAGACAGGCACCCAACAAAAGTTTTAATTAACTACCTAAATAATAATAACAATTTTCACTTATTGTGAATGTACCCTTGGAATCGGTCATTGTCCCCGTCAACATTACGACCCCGTCCAATAACAATCTTCACCACTGGTATAGTAAAACGTACCCTTGGTATCAGTATAGCTATCGTCCCCGTACATATAGCAAGATTCTTTAAATCTATGTGGAGCAGAGGACATCTGGGCATTACTAATCGTTAAAGACAATGGTTTCGCCATACCCCCGCCCCGCTGTGATATAAGGCCCTCGGTCGGACACGCATGACAATAAGAATCTGTTGCGCTTTCCGCATAATATCCACTGTTACAACTGCGCGTTGTACCGGAAACCGAACATTCCGCAAATGCATTATTTGATGTGTACAACAATAAGAATGTACAAAACACACTTAATTTTAATCTTGCCATTGTTATTTTCCCCTTTAACAAATTCTTGTTATACCTTGTTTACCTGTGGTTCTTAACCCCTAGGTTTGACATTCACCCACCTTATAGCACGTCTGCCCAATCAGCCCAAAATCCGACCACCCCCAACCTTGTGTACTGGAATTGCATTGACCGGTGGCATATGGGGCAGAACAAGACCCATACACTGATGTAACCTTTACAGTTGTTGTTCCGTCGCCGGTTGTCGAGGCAGCCCTTGTACATGTATCGCCCGATGCGGTCCACCCAGATGGGCATGGCACACGATAATATGCATCAAAAAGGCAACAATACCCCCCAGTCGATGTAGAAACCGAGTTTTCACAATCTGGCTCGGTTCGATATAAACGTTTGGTGCTGGTTGTACTGGTATAGACATCCGACCAATCAACAATGGTTATATTTCTACCAACACCAAACTTACAAAACCCCTGGGCATAGGCTGAACATCCTTCGTTGACCCCAGCAATAGGTCCAGAGCTCCCGCTTCTTTGGCACGTGTAATATGAATATGTATTGGAACAACCATCTACACTAAGGGTAGCAGACGTTTTCGTATAACCGTCACTACATACGGAACATGTACGAACACAATATGACCCAAAACACTTATCTTTACCGTATGTTTTACAACCGAGAATAGTTGCATTTGCGGCGGTCTGACACGTAGAACTGCTGTAACTTTTTACGTTACAAGTTGTACTAGGACCTTCGAGTGTACAATAATGCAACGTTATATTACCGCAATCGGGGTCATTATATGTATATGGCGTAAGCACACCGAGTTCGCAGATTCCTGCATCAGAAATTGCCCCACCACATGATAAATAACATCTATTACCCCATTTGACAGTACCCCAATTAGAACAATTTGCCCGCCCCCCAGGAAGAACATCAAGTTGTGTATCATCAGCATTACAAGACCCGATATAACACACATATGCTTTCGCGGTATTGGTAAAAAATGGTGCCACCGCCAGTATACACCCAAACCACAATACCCGTAATATCCGATTCATTTTTTCCCCCTTTCCATTGGGCCACCAGCCCAGTATTTCCGCGGTGGTCGAACCAAAACGGTGGTTTTGATTCGGCCATTTTTGGTGTTGACAAAGTCCCGAAAAACCGAATAAAATAGAATCAATTAAGTGGCCGAATCAAAACCACCGTTTAAAATCGGCTGCCTTTATTTTTAATAACACACTGTATTTACGGTATAATTCGCCGATTTTTTGTTTTTAATTTTTTGTCATTGCGAACGAAGTGAAGCAATCTAGCCACCGACGACCTGTTAATATGTACACAAGGTTGCATACACATAACATTGGTTCCACGATGTGAAAAATGCTTGAATATTCCGACAAGCGCATATAAAATCACATTCAGACTTAATAAACATGGGGTAAATAATATGGCCGACGACATAAAGAAAATAATGGAACGCGAAGAAAAATGGCAACGCCGTTGGCGCGATGCGCGCGCATTTGTACCAAAAAACGACGGTTCAAAACCACGTTTTTATAATCTGGTGGAATTTCCGTTTTTGTCGGGCGCGGGGTTACATGCGGGCCATATGCTGATATATACAGGCATGGACGTTATGTCGCGTTTTCGTCGCCATTTGGGATATGATGTTTTATTCCCCATGGGGTTTGATGCGATGGGTATTACCGCCGAACACTATGCGACAAAAATTGGTCGGCACCCTGCTGAAATCGCCACCGAATTAAAGAAATCTTATTCCGCCGTTATTGACCAGGCCGGTTGGTCGGTTGATCCGGAAACCCGCGTGGCCAGTTCGGACCCAGAATATATCAAATGGACACAGTGGATGTTCATTCAATTCTTTAATGCGGGATTGGCATATAAATCTGAATTGCCAATGAATTGGTGCCCCAATTGTAAAACAACATTAACAAACGAAGAATTGGAAGATGGCAAATGTAATCGTTGCCATGGCGACGTCGAAAAAAAATTGAAATTACAATGGAATCTGCGCCTGTCGGACTATGCGGAAAAATTGTTGGACGGCTTACAAGATGTCGATTTTGATGAACGCATCAAAAAAGACGAAATCAATATGATTGGTAAATCCACCGGGGCCGAGGTTGATTTTCGTGTTGGCGACGACATTATGACCATCTATACAACACGTGTTGATACGGTATTTGGTGTAACATTCTGTGTTATTGCGCCGGAACACGCATTGGTGCGCAAATGGTTGGATGCGGGCCTGATTAAGAACAAGGACGCGGTTGAAAGTTATATCAAGGCGTCTGCGGCAAAATCTGAAATTGAAAGAACAGATGCTTCACGTGAAAAGACCGGTGTTCAATTGATGGGAATAAACGCAATCAACCCATTTACCAATCAAGAAACCCCGGTGTTCGTTTCTGACTATGTATTGGCCGATTATGGTTTCGGGGCAATTATGGCGGTGCCAGCGCACGATTCACGCGATTGGGCATTTGCCAAAAAATTTGGCCTGCCGATAATACCGGTGCTGGCGGGGGGCGATGTTGAAACCGCCGCATGGGAAGAAAACGGTGAACACATCAATTCTGGCTTCATGAACGGCATGAACAAAGAAGATGCCATCGCGGCGGCGATTAAATACGGTTCTGAACATGGTTTCGCGCGTGCCGCGGTTAAATATAAATTAAAAGACTGGGGCTTTTCGCGCCAGATGTATTGGGGCGAACCGATACCATTGGTCCATTGTGATAAATGCGGTTGGGTACCGGTGTCAGACGACGAATTGCCGGTTTTACAGCCATATATGACAGACTATAAACCAACTGACAATGGGGAAAGCCCCCTGGCCCGCGCGACAGATTGGGTGAATACCACATGTCCAAAGTGTGGCGCACCGGCAAAACGCGAAACAGATACTATGCCGGGTTGGGCGGGTTCATCGTGGTATTACCTGCGGTATTTGGACCCGAAAAACGATAAAGAGTTTTGTTCGCGCGAACAGATGGAAAACTGGATGCCGGTGAATCACTATAACGGTGGCCACGAACACAATACGCGCCATTTGATTTATTCGCGATTCTGGCATCATGCGTTGTATGATTTGGGGCTGGTTAACACACCGGAACCATACGCAAAACGCACCGCCCAGGGACTGGTATTGGGTAATGACGGTTTCAAGATGTCTAAATCGCGTGGCAATGGATTCCAGGTGGCCGACCTGCTTAACGAAGTTGGGGCGGACGTTGCGCGTGTAACGATTTTGTCGCTGGGGCCATGGAAAAACAACACCATGTGGAACGAAGGTGCCCTGGCGGGTGTTCAAAGATTCCTTAAACGCGTAGAAGGTTTTTCTGATAATTTAACCGACGATGCACTTACCCCGGACCAAGAACGACTGGTTAATAAACTTATCGCCGATGTTACGGACAGAATTACCAATATGGGATTTAATACGGCCATTTCCGCGATGATGGAATATCTGAATGCGTTTCCGGGCGGTAAAATGCCCCGCACCGCATACGTGGCATTGATTCAGATGCTGAACCCGTTTGCGCCACACCTTACCGAAGAAATGTGGGAAAAATTGGGTAATTCAAATATGCTGGTATTTGAACCATGGCCGACATTTGACGAAACGAAGTTGGCGAAAACAGATATGACCATTGTTGTATCAATTAATGGTAAACGCGCAAATGATTTTGTTGTGCCGGTGGGGGCATCGGAATCTGAAATAACCGCGGCGGCTAAAACCGCGGCGGGCGCGAAACTGGACGGTGCAACGATAATTAAAACGATTGTGGTACCGAACAAGTTAGTGAATTTCGTGATAAAGAAATAAAAAACAACCATCTACGCGTCAAAATCACCAACACAACTTATTGTGGTATATACTTGACAAAAATACTTTTTTGGACTATATTTATAGTGTCGGAGGTGAGTATTGAAACCACTGAATAAGATTTTTGCCGGAATTATGTGTGGCGTGCTGGGGATAAACAGCGCGATGGCTGCCGATAATTGTACAAATATCGCATACAGAAATGCCCACCCGGAACGTTGTAAATATGCCGACGCGGCATCCAACGACAATACTTGGTTATGGTTGGGTGGTGGTGCGGCTGTCGCGGGTGGTATTGCCGCATTGGTTGGCATGGCATCTGGTGGCGGGTCGGGTTCATCGTCAAATGGGAACGGGGTTTCGACATCATCAACACAATATGTACGCACAATCAACCCGACAATCATTACCCGCAACGGTGTCGCCCCAGACTTTTCAGGCACCGATTTATCGTCAATCACAAATACACGCGATTATAAACGGAACGCATCCGCATATGATGATATACAATTGGCCTATTCCATCGCACGCGGATATACCGGGACCGGTTCCACAATTGCGGTTTTTGATACAGAAATCACATCGCAATATTCACATGGGGCCGCGGTTTCACAGATTGCCAACGGACCAATCGCACCAAACGCAGTGGTTCACCACTATGCGATTGCGTCTGATACCAAGACTTTTAAATCATATAATCAAATCGGTGCCATAATTAACGATGCCACACACGCAAATATCCACAACAATTCCTGGAATGTGTCATCGGTTTCCGCAGATATGATTAGTTCCCGTACACAATTTGCCGCACAAACCAGTCAAACTTTTGTGAATGCCTTATCAAATGCCGCGCAAAATGATGCTGTTTTAGTGTGGGCGGCCGGAAACGACGGCAACAGTCAAAGCGGTATGTTATCCGCCGCACCGCGCGTTATACCGGAATTAAACGGGCATTTCGTTAACGTCGTTGCGTGGGATTCCCAAACACGCGCATTGGCGGAATACAGCAACGCGTGTGGTGTTACAAAAGATTATTGTATAACCGCACCGGGTGCAATTCAAACATCAAACGGATACACACATGTTGGGACATCTTTTGCCGCCCCGGTTGTATCCGCCGCCATCGCCGTTATCCGCGAAGCATGGCCATACCTGAACGCGACACAAATTACAGATATTTTGTTTGAAACCGCCGCTGATTTGGGTGATGCCGGGGTTGATGAAATCTATGGCCATGGAATGCTTGATTTAGAAAACGCGACCCGTCCAGTTGGCGAATTATCTATCGCGGTCGGCGACAATATGACACAACCGTTACAGACGGCCCAGGTGCCCGCAAACATCGCACGCAACATAGAATCTGCGAATCCAACAATGGCATTTTTTGATGCGTATGGGCGCGCATATGAAACACGTGTCGCAGATAACATTTCCGCACGCAATCGTGGGTTGGGATTTGAACGTCTGCGCGGCGATGATGCCCGCATGAAAATAAATATGGGTTCGTTGGAAATGGGTTTCTATCACAGCGACATGTTAAATGCCACTGGATTCCTGCAAACAGACGAAGACACAACTGTAAGTTATGTTGCCTTGAATCATTCGTTTAATTTGGGTAACTTTGAATTATTTACGCGTTCCCAGTTTGGCACCACACACCCGATTGCATCATCTGAATCAATCGTGTCTGAATATTCCAACCTTTATACCGCATCGGCGATGGTTGGGTTACGTGGCGACAAATGGTCTTTTTCGGTTGGTGTACCGGAAACAATCGTTCGTGGCGATATGAATTTACATACGGCAATCGGTCGTCGTAATGACGGTGCGATTATTTATCACGATTATAAAATCGGAATGGCAACCACACCGTCAATTGAATATACAGCAAACTATGGCTTTTTAACGGCCGGGTTTGTTGATAATCCATATGGCGACGACGAATTTTACGTATTTGCCAAAACAAAACTTAGTTTCTAAGACCATCATTAGCTTTTATCACCACATCTGGTTTTAATTCGTTAACTAAAACAAATTTGTGTAATGTATCACGATGTACGTGTAACCGACGAGCCAGCACACTCTGTTTGACCCCCGATTCCAATTTTTCAGCAATGTATTTTTCGTGTCCGATCAATTTACACGCAGGTGTTGAATCAACTGGCCGTCCCAACTGTTTGCCTTCGGATTTGATACGCGCCAGGGCTTCCTTGGTTCGTTGCGATATAAGGTTGCGTTCAATTTCCGCCGACAACCCAAACGCAAAGGCCAAAACCTTGCTGGTAATATCGGCCCCTAACCTGTAATTATCCTTGATTGTCCATATTTTAGCCCCAACATCCATACAGTGATGCAGAATACTCATAATCTGTAACAAATTACGCCCCAAACGCGATAATTCAGATGCAATTATCATATCATCTTTGCCGATATGTTTAAGCAATCGTCCCAGCTTTCGCTTGTCCAGGGCCTTGGTCGCAGAAATTGTTTCTTCTATCCAACGTTCAACCCGCAGATTATTTTTTTCACAAAAGTTGTTAATTTCAAACCGTTGATTTTCGGTTGTTTGGTGGTCTGTCGACACACGTATATAGCCATATATCATTTTATACTCCTTTGTTTCTTGGCAAATACATGAGTCTTTTTCTCCGAATCCAACCCTTCGAAACAATTGTACGACGACCCACCAACTTCTTTTTTGATAAATAAAACTTGTGTTTTAGCGATTTGCTTTCTATGATGTACCCGATGGATATGGGAGATTTTCAGTGAAAGGAAAAAAGCAATCTTTTTTTAGACGCAATTGGTATATATTTTTGGGGATTTTCTGCGTAATTTGTATGATTTGCGCAATCGCATTTACTGTATCCGAACACAAAGAACGGGCCAAATTTATAATGGATGCCCCCACCCCTGCGCATGCTGAATTTACAGATAATAATTATATTGATTTTACATCTGGTCCGGACGTAATTGATGTTAATAACAACCGAAACCTTAACGACACAGAACCACTAACCATACGCTATCGTTGGGAATCGGGCCCGTACGAGCCGGCATTCAAAATGGATGCTACAAATGCGGACATTTCAAAAAATGTTAAAATAAGCCCCTATTTACGTGGTACATGGTCGCGGGTTAATTCGGACACGATTCGTTTTATGCCTGAATCTGATTGGCCTGCGGACACATCTTTTACTGTAAAAATCGGCCACAAAATATTAACTAGTGATATTCGTGTTAATACACGCAATGTATCCTTTACCACACCTAAAATTATTACAAAAATCGAAAAGTTTGATGTAATTCCAGACAAATCGCACAAGGGGCATGTAATTGGTGTTGCTGTTTTATCGTTCAATTACCCAATTGATACCAATGGTTTTAGCAATCGCGTTACAATTAAGCGCGGTCTGCACAGGGTTCCTTTTTCGGTCCGGTTTGACCGATTTGCCCGTACCGCAATTATAACAACGGAACCAATTGCGGTTGACGATTCAACACATACACTGCGGTTAAAAGTTAATAAAATACCGGCCGAGACATCAGATACAGAAACCAAAAAAGTAAGTGCAACCACAATGATTGAATCTGTGGACAACCTGTTCAAGATTTCTGATTTACAATCCGTCGCCGCTGATGATGTGCGTGGCAACGCCCAACAATTGATTTTGGTTAATATGACAACTGCCGCCGCAGACAATACAAATTGGCCGACCAAGGTGGAAGCATACCTTTTGCCGAAACACAATGGCGACGAAGACGAAACCGAATCGCACCCCTGGGCAACTGATGAAATAAGCGATACCGTTTTATCAAATTCTAAAAAACTGGTATTAAAACCAACAAACTTTGCTAACCCGATTGGTGTATATCAATATGCGTTCGCCTATGATGTATCAGACAGTGTCGCGCGTTATATTTATGTTCGTGTCCAGGGTGGCATTGAATCGAATGCCGGATTTGTATTAAAGAATGGTGTTGCCCGCGTATTACCTGTCGCATATCCGGAAAAGACTGTAAAAATTGCAGGCACCGGCGCATTGTTATCTTTGGCGGGCGATAAAAAGTTGGGCATTATGGCACGCGGTGGTGCCGATGCCGCATATGTCAATTTGTACAAGGTAAAATCCAGTGAAATCAACCACCTTATTACACAAACATTTGATTTGTTTTCGTCCAACATAGATTTCAAAACATGGGCATTTAATGAATATGATATGGCATCTGTATTCAGAAAGCGTATCGCCTTTTCGGATACATCTATGAATAAAACAAATTATGCGTCTGTTGATCTGGGCGACTATTTGGATCGTGGTACAACCGATAAAACAGGAATCTTTATCGTTCAAACTGGCGCATCTGAATCAAGTGCTAATTTCAGCGACCGCCGTTTAATATTACTTACCAATTTGGGAATTATTCGTAAAATTGCGCTGGATTCCACGTCCTCTTTGTTCATATCAACAATAAACGACGGAATGCCGGCCGCCGATATTGAAATATCTGTACTGGGGCGCAACGGTAATGCCATTTGGGCGGGGCGCACAGATTCAAACGGGTTTATTGAATTACCAAAATTCGCATGGTCTGAATACAAAAACGAACGCGAACCAGTTGCAATTGTTGCGCGCACCGGTGATGATGTTTCGTTCATTCCGTATGATTCATATGAAACACATGTAGATTATTCTAAATTTGATATTGATGGTGCCTTTGTGTCCGGCGAAACACCCATGAACGCATATATGTTTTCGGATCGTGGTATATATCGTCCGGGCGAAAATGCTATTATTGGCGGTATCATTAAAAATAAAAAGTTCACAAAATTATCAAATGTTCCGGTAAAAATTGAAATAACCGATTCCCGCGAACGCACGATATACGAAGAAACCCTGTCGGTTGCATCGGACGGAATGTTTGATGTACGGTTTGACATATCTGATACGGCCCCAATCGGCGAATATACGGCGCGCCTTTATATGTTGGGGGCAAAAAACAAAGTCCAAGATATGATTGGCACAACTACATTCCGCGTCCAAGAATTCACACCAGACAACCTTAAAATCGGGGCAACTATTGTTGGCGCAACTGAAAATGGTTGGATATCACCGAATAATATGGTCGCAAACATTACATTACACAACCTTTTTGGGACACCGGCAACTGACCGCCGCATATCCGCCCAGGCGACACTGCGCCCGACGGACTTTACATTCCCAGAATACAAAAATTATACATTTACACCGAACTTTATGACCGGGGCGGGCATGTCTGCAAACGCGGCAAAACGCGCCCAGACCTTTACGGTTGACCTTGCTGATGCGAAAACAGATGCGAATGGGAACGCAACTTTTGATATCAAGTTCAACAACAATATTCCAAACGGAACATACCTTATGACATTGAACATTAATGGGTTCGAAGGTGCATCTGGTACCGGGGTTCAGACAACTATTACCGCGCGGGTATCAAACGCAAAATACCTGGTGGGATATCATGCTAATTCCAACCTGGGCTATGTATCACGCGACGATATGCGAACGGTAAAATTAATCGCGATTGATTCAGACGGCAAACCAACAAACACTGAAAAATTAAAACTGCGCACCGTTCATCGCGAAAACCTGACCAGTCTGATAAAAGATTATAATGACTATTATAAATATCAGACAATAACACGCGATACAACCGTATCTACAACGAATTTGGATATTTTGGCAACCGGTACGGAAATAAGATTGGACACAACACATGGCGGAACTTATTTTATTCAAATAACAGATGATGAAAATAATATCTTGGCTAACATTGAATATTTTGTTGCAGATGCATCAAATACGGCCCTGACCACCGACACCAACGCAGAAATGCAAATCAAACTTAATGCCAACGAATATGCCGCCGGCGATAATATTGCGGTTAACATTACCACACCATATGTCGGAACAGGTCTTATTACAATTGAACGCGACCGCGTGTACGCATACAAATGGTTCCGCACAAACGCGACATCATCGGTTCAGTATATTACCCTGCCCGACGGATTCGAAGGTTCCGGTTATGTTAATGTTTCATTCGTTCGCGATATAAACAGCCAGGATATATTTACCGCACCATATACATCTGCGGTTGCACCATTCCGCGCCGACACAACAAATCGCAATATTTCAATCAAACTGGATGCGCCAAAAACGGTTACCAACAACAAATTACCGATTACATATACGGCCAACAAAAATGCGCGTCTGATGATTTTTGCGATTAACACCGGCATTTTACAGGTCGCAAAATATCGCGTTCCATCGCCATTGGCGCACTTTTTCCCGAAATCAGCATTACAGGTAAACACATATCAAATATTGTCCCTGTTATTGCCAGAATACAAAATATTGCGTGAATTTGCGAAAACCGGCGGTGGCGATTTTGCCGAAGTTGATGGCGGCATTGGTGTCGCATTAACAAATCCGTTTACACGCAAAACAAACAAACCTGTGGCGTTCTATTCCGGCATAATTGATGCAGTTGCCGGGGAATCAAAGACAGTAACTTTTGATATTCCGGAATATTTCAATGGCGCAATACGCGTATTTGCCGTTGCCGCCAATGATAACGCAGTTGGTTCTGCAAATACCGACACCGTTGTTCAAAGTCCGATTATCGTTTCCACAACCGCACCTGTTGTTGTTGCGCCGAACGATACATTTGACATTAACACCATAATAACAAATATGACAGATGGTACGACCGCAACCGCCGTTGCCGATGTAAATGCATCTGTTTCGCCGAATTTAAATATAACAACCATTCCAAATACAACATTGGAAATACCATACGGCACAGAAAAATTATGGTCCTTCGTTGTGCGCGCAGGTACCGCGTTGGGTAACGGTGATATTCAGATTGATACATCTGTTCGCGATGGCACAGATGCGGTCTTATCACACCGCAGCACACACGCATCACTGTCGTTGCGCCCAACAACCCTTTTCAGCACTAAAATCAAACTGGGCACATTAAAATCAACGACAAACATTCGTAATTTCTCGATTGATGCATACCCAGAATACGCATCAACCAAATTATATATTTCAAACAACACCGCAATTATTGCGCGCCCGTTATTTGAATACCTTAAAAACTATGAATATCAGTGTACCGAACAATTGGTATCACGCGCATTACCATATGCGTTGATGCCGGCAAATGATATGATTGGGACAATATTTGCGGAATCTAAATCTGTGGTGGAATCAACAATCACCACCCTTAAAAACCGCCAAAATGACGATGGCTCGTTTGATTTATGGGTATCAAATTCAGACGTACAATATGATCATGTTGATGCATCAACGGCATATTTAACCGCGTACGTTGCGCAATTCCTTGATATCGCAAAGTCCGCTGGATTTGATGTTCCGAAAAATATGAATGCACGCGCGATTGATTATATGCGTACATTTGCGGGCTCGAACATAAACGATGATTTTGATGCCGCGGCACATGCCTTTGTTATATACATCTTGACCAGGAATGGTTATATAACGACCGGCTATATTGATGCATTCGAAGAATACGCGAACGAAAACATTAAAAATTGGCAGTCTGATTTAATGGGTGCATATATCGCGACGGCTTACAAATTGTTAAAACAGGAAGCCAAGGCCGAAACAATTATGTCTAAATATCGTGGCTCTTTGCGTGGCAAATTTGACGATAATATGTTCCGCAACGATATTGTTGACGATGCCATGTATGCCTATTTGAACAAACGATTCTTTGGCGATAAATCAACAGACGTTCCAGATTCTGTATCTGAATATATAAACGATGGCGATTACAGTTCATATACATCTGCGGCGGTAATTTTGGCCGCGGCCGGCGATACGGACAACGAAACACCGGCGAACGACGAAATAAGTGTAACCGTTGACGGTGTATCGGTTGAACCCCAGGCGCGTGGCGATGCGATTGTTGCAGACATTCCAAACAATGCGAAACAGATTTCTGTGCGTTGTGCAACATGCGACCGCAAACATCAACCATATTACACTGTTATTGCGGGCGGGTTCCCACACACCACAACCAGCCAATCAAACGGTATCGAAATAACACGCGAATATTTTGACGACAACGACAACCGCATAACAAGTGCGACCGTTGGCGACACTGTTACGGTAAAAATAACTGTGCGCAGCCGTCGTGCCGACATTATACCGAACGTTGTTATCACAGATTTGGTACCAGGCGGATTTATCCCAGGTACCGCAACCGGCACAAATATTTCATTCGCCGAATCACGCGAAGATCGCGTATTGGTATTCTTGGACGTTTCGCACGAACCACAAACAATTACATATAACGCCCAAATTGGTGCGGCGGGAACATTTGCGATACCGCCAATATATGCCGCATCAATGTATAATCCGCAAATAAACGCAACCGGGGATACGGGCAAAACATTTACTGTATCAAATGCATTTACTGAATAACATTTGGGCGCGAATATACAGACACCGGCGCGGCTGGATTATTCTGGGCGCGCTGGTTATTCTTTTTTGGGTGGTGCGGTTATTTTTAATGCCGCCGCTGTTAAACGGTACGCATTTTTCACGCGTTTTTTACGACCGAAATGGAACATTGTTACGCATCACATTATCGGCGGACGACAAATACCGCATTTACACCCCACTGGACGAAATAAACCAGGCAGTCATTCGCGCCACCATTTTATACGAAGATAAATATTTTTATCGCCACATTGGAATAAATCCAGTTGCCCTGGCGCGCGCAACAAAGAGTTATTTTTCCGGCACCCCCCACCCCGCTGGCGCATCAACAATCACAATGCAGGTTGCGCGAATAAAATACAACCTGGACACAACGCGGCCACTTGGGAAATTGATTCAGATTGCCGCCGCAATTTACATTGATGCCTTTTATTCCAAAAAGGATATTTTAACCGCATATCTGAACCTGGCCCCCTATGGTGGCAATATCGAAGGTATCGCCGCCGCATCACAAATATATTTTCACCGGCGACCATCTGAATTAACAACAATAGAATCTATTACATTGTCCACGATTCCACAAAACCCGACCAAGCGCGGATTAAATACGGAACGCGGTTTGGCAAATATGCAACATATGCGCGCCGACCTGGTGCGTCGTTGGTTGGACGAATACCCAGATTCTGATTCATCGTTAACGACATTGGCAACAATGCCATTGGCGGCATACGGCACGCGTGATTTGCCGTTCTTGGCCCCCCACTTTGTTAATCGTCAAATATCGATGCGCCAAAACAAATCGCATTCAGATACAACAACCACACTTGATATAAAACTTCAAACCCGGGTTGCCACGCGCCTGACCGCAGAAATAGCAAAACGAAAAAACCAGGGCATAAAAAATGCCGCCGCAATTCTAGTTAATTACAAAACCATGGAAGAATTGGTCCACATCGGATCTGTTGACTATTTTGATAAAGAAATATTTGGCGAAAACGACGGTGTTGTTGCGCGGCGCAGTCCAGGTTCCACATTAAAGCCATTGATATATGCGACGGCGGTTGATATGGGGCTTATTCATTCCATGACTTTGATGAAGGATGCAAAAATTAATTTTGGTGTATATGCCCCTGAAAATGCCGACAACGAATTTTTTGGGCCGGTATTGGCGCGCGATGCATTGACACATTCACGCAATATTCCGGCAATAAATCTGTTACGACAAATTGGGCCCCGCAATTTCCACAAAACATTGTCCATGTGTGGCATTTCAAATCTTAAATCCCCGGAACATTATGGCATTTCAGTCGCACTTGGCGGGGCCGAGGTTTCAATGCGCGAACTGGCGGGCATATATGCTATGATGGCAAACCTTGGGCAATTCAGGGAAATACGAACCGACATCAATGCCCCCGCCGGCACCGCAACAAATATTTTATCGCCCGAGGCTTTCTTTATCGTCCTTGATATGCTGTCGCACCAGGCAACCCCAACGACCAAGATTCCATTTGCGAAAAACCAGCCGAAAAAAATTACACACATGTGGAAAACCGGCACATCTTCTTCTTTCCGCGACGCGTGGACGGCGGGCATTTTTGGCGACTATGTTTTGATTGTATGGGTCGGCAACTTTGACGGCACCCCCAACAATGCGTTCAGTGGCGCACGCGCCGCTGCACCAATATATTTTGCACTTGCCCAAACCATTATTGATTATTACGCACACACCAACACCCCGGTCCAAGATAATAATTTCATGCGCGATGATTTGAATATATCTGAAATAGAAATGTGCGACGGGGTCGGTGGCTTGGCGGGGGCATATTGTCCGAAAAAGGTTTCGGCATATTTTATTCCAGGCAAATCCCCAATTGACGAATCATCGGTTTATCGGGCAATTCCGATTGATAACGCGACCGGGCGACGCGCGTGTTCACGCGACCCAAAAACAACACATATGGCGGTATATGAGTTTTGGGATTCAGAATACCTGGACATGTTCCGCCGCGCAGGCATCAAGCGCAACACCCCACCCGCATATCTGGAAAGTTGTAATTTTGGAAACCACGCGGAACCTGATGCCGCACCAATAATCACATCACCCGCGGACAGCACAAAAATTGTTATCACCGACAATCGTAATGTGGCAACCGTTTCATTCGGGGCGATTTCTGAAAATACAGAAACAAAAATCTTTTGGTTTTTGGACGATGCGATGATTGGCACCACAAAATCTGGCGAAACATTTACACACGACGTACCAATGGGCACACACACCATCCGCGCGGTTGATGAAATCGGCACCGGCACATCAAATGATTTCAGTGTGATAAAATAAACACCGCCCAAACGGGCGGTGTTATTATTTTTCAGTTTTATTAAATATATCGTATTTCATGATATAGTTAAATGATAAACCAATCATAAAATTACTGCCGTATGTATCAACACCACGCGCCTTGGCACGACGATATTGAACATATGGCCCCATCGTGAAATTACCCCAAAGGTTTGTATCCATGCGCGCAGTCGCACTAAAATCGCGTTCTAAATCGGTCGGCACATATTCCGAATACGACAAATATTCACGATAATAACCATTGGTTGATAACTTTACCCCTTCGCGAATTTCGTATTCCAGTCGCCAACCCGCTTCGACTGCGGATTTATTAACCTTGTGTTCTGAATATGTAAAATCATATTCATATACACCAACCAAATACAAACTTTTTATAATTGGATGGTCAAAAAGCGATAAACCAGCACTTGCGCGGAAAACATTTTGCCGCGGTGCATCCCCAGATGCAGCGAATTCTGTTTCATATGCCGCACGCGCCATTGGACCGAACTTCAAATCACCCATGTGCCAGCGCGCCCATGACAAATCAGACGTTAACAAAATCTTGTCCGCATTTTCGTTGGTAACCGTTTCGCCAGTATATTTTTCCAGTTTTGTTTTACCGTATTCCATAAACAAACTGTTATCCCATTTCAAATCATCAACTTTGTATTCCAAAACGGTATCAAAAACGCCCTTGATAAATTCCTGGTCGTCGGCCTTTAATGCCTGAATCGGCGAATCAGAATAGTCCGCCGCATGCCGAACATCTGTCTTGGATAAATCAAGTCCAATACGACGAATGTCCAAAATCAAATCACGATTTTCCGCAGCGGTTGCCGCAAATGGCATCAACGCCGCCAATATCAACAATGATACTTTTTTCACTTTCCTGCCCTTTTGTTAAAAAACATATTTATTTCCAAACGCGCATAAATCCGTCATCCGCGGCGGTTTTCCACCCGGCACCACGCAACGCGATTGTAAAAGCCGAACGCGCAGATGTCGGTATTTCAACAATCGCCGTATTTCCGGAAATATTTTTTGTTGCGAAATCAATGCGTTCCGCACGCGCCAATGACCGTAACCCCGCCCAATCTGCGATTGGGTCACGCAGGCTTATTTTCATTGGAAACACATTAACAACACTGCCATCCGACAACCAATTTTGAATATTATTGTCCGCCATCCATTTACGCGCCGCATTGTTATCAATTGTCATCGTAATATTTGCGGAATATGTTGTATCGGATAATTTTTCGCCATCAATACTGGTTGATGAAATAAGCGGTGTTAAATCGACACTTTTTGCGCCACGCACCGCCGCCACCAATTGATCACGCACCGCATACTGCCCCAGTTTATCAATCAGTATTTGACGACGCGCATCATTGATTGCCATTGTTTTTGCGGTTGTGGCGGTATCACTTGTCATGCGTACGGGAACAGTTCCCGTCAAATCGGCCGCGAATGCCACACCCGACATCGCAATTCCACAAAAAGCAATCAGTATTTTTTTCATATCGATTATACTAGCCCAACAAAATCATTCATGCAACAAATATCAGAACCGCGCATTTATTCCGACACGCACACCCAACGAACGATAGAACGATTCGATTTCGCCGTTGGCACTGCACACCCAACCAGAACAAGTTTTTTCCATCTCTTTGATACTAAGTGCGGTTGCATCACCCGTTGTTGGATCTAACATATCAGCCTCGGTCTTGCCGGCATTCAACCAATCTGCCAATATTTCATCATATCTTTTGGTATAATAATTACCATTCAGATAAGTTTTCGCATCGGCGGAACCAACATTGTAATAATCATATGTTACACCAAGCGATAAAGACACATTGTTTGAAATCGCCGTTGTCCAATTAGCCGCCAACCCCAAATGGAACGCGGAAAACATACCCGCGGAATCTTCAACACTTTTCGGATGTTGCCAATCGAAACGATACGGCTGGTCGCCTTCGGCATTGTATCCAGGCAGGCCCACCTCGACCCGCGCATCAAATGAATTATTTGCGTTTATTTCATACAACATATCCATGGCAAGATATGGTCCCGACCATGCAACTTCGTACGAATGGCTGACCCCCGGCTGCTGATAATAATATGTTCCGGCGGTATCAATATATTTAACACCGTCTGCGACATCAACAGTACCGTCTATATCATCGCGCCAAATAATCTGATTAGTCCCGTTGTCATAGTGAACGATAATTGCGGGATCGCATTGCATTTCATCACTGCCCGGCACCTTGAAACAAGCCGCCGTATCCACCGACAAACCGTAATTTTTCTTGGTTTCCAATTTATATTTCAAATAACGATAACCCACCGATGGTGTGATTTTAAGGTTGCCCCATTGCATAACCCCCGGCAGGCCAAACCCAACATTGAACCCCAGCATATTTCCACCATCACTGGTTCCAACCGACAACGCATGCCCTATCTGTTCGCCAATTACCGTATTTGTTGAATCAATCCACTGCGTTACAAAGAATCCACCATTTGTAATATCGTCATCAACCATTGACGATTCGCCCCACTGCATACCGTATTTGATTCCGGCTTCAACTGCGCCCTTGGTATTACCCATATCAAAGACATATTTTCCATTCACATCCAAAACATTCCACGCAATATTATCATAGTGTAAAATAGATGCAGAATCTTTCATTTCCATTTTCCACATGGCATTCTGGTGTGAAATCCCCCCGTCCAGATAAAAACCGCTTTTAATTCCACCGGACGATTTTGACGATTGATTTGATGTCTGCTGTGTTTGAACCTGACCCTGACGTTGGGCAACGACGGTCCCCGGCTGTTGATAATTATTATATCTGACACTGGAATATCCGCTGGTAGAATAACCAGTCGGACGGGCATAACCCGCCGTTTGACTGTTATTTGTATAGGATGCGCTTTGTCCATAGCGGGCCTGGGGTGCCTGATATGTTGCACCGGTATAGTAAGTCCCAGCCGCATTGGCCAAAACCGGCACAAGCGAAAAAATTGAACAACCCATTAGAAATCGTGTCATTTTTCTCATTATCTATTCCTTCCGTATAACAATTTATTAATATTTTATCATAAAAAGGTTGAAAAACAAAAAGGTTTTGACAACAATATAGAAAGTTTTAAATCACAGAACGCGACCATGGCGGAATTGGTATACGCGCAGCACTAAGGATGCTGTGGAGCAATCCTTGGGGGTTCAAGTCCCCCTGGTCGCACCAAAATAATAAAAATCCCTGTATTTTATACTTGCCCGGCATTTTATAATTTTGCTAACATTTGGTTGTAGAGAATGAAAAAACTTGGGCTGATTTTGGTTGGGTGCCTTGTATTCATTGGTCTTTACGGTGCCCATGCTGACAATCTTGATGACGCAGTACGCGCCGCGGTTCGTCGTGGGTCGAACCCGTCATCTGTTACAACGCGGCAAAAAAGTGATTTTACGCAGCAAAACACCCAAACACGACCACAAACAAACCGTACAAATAATGTTGTTACCCGCAACGCAACCGGCACGCGTACGACTAATGTTGTATCCCGTTCAACCGAACAGCCCACAACACCCCCCGCAAACGTTGTCGTTCGCAGTACAACACCCGTTGTCGCCCGACCACAAAATGTGGCCCCGACGGTTTCCACCCGTACCACAACTGGTATGACCGGACGCACACGCGCACGTTCGACCACCACACGCAATACGGCACGCGCCGCAACAACAGTCGCAACCCGCGAAGATATTTTGACCCGCAACTATTCTAAATGTAAAACCGTATTCAACGAATGTATGGACGAATTCTGTGCGAACAAGGATACCCAGTTAAAACGTTGCGCATGTTCATCGCGTATAAACGAATTTGATAAAATTAAAAAGCAATTAAGCGATATTGATGAAAAAATGTTGGATTTCAACCAACGTTTGCTGACGGTCAGCATGGACAAGGAAGATGCCGCGGCTTTGAATATCGCAACAGAAGGCGAAAAGGCTTTCTATGATACAAAAGATGTATCAAAATCAAAGAAAACATTGGACGAAATTGCTAAAAAGCTGAACACAAGTTTTGACAGCAGTAATTTTTCCAGCAGTTTAGGAACCGCTTTGTCGTGGTCCCTAGATTTAGACAGCGCATTTGATACAGTTGATTCATTAAAGGGTGCGTCCACCGCGGCTAAATCTGGCACCGCCCTTTATTCTGCGGCATTACCAATATGTCGCGAAATGGCGGCCGAGGTTTGTTCCGAAGAAGATCTTGTTATTGCGGAAAACGGATATCAGGTTTTGATTAACCAAGATTGCAATACGGTTGAAAAAACATATAAAAGTGCCGCGGAACAGGCACGCAACAAGGTGCTAGAAAGTGCCGCCCTGCTGGATATGTCGCGTTTGAATGTTTATCAAACAAATAATGCCGACGATATTTTGACCTGTAAGACAAAAATGTTGGATATGTTAACCGATTCAACCGTTTGTGGCACAGATTTAGGAAAATGTTTAGATATAACCGGCCAATATATCGACCCATCAACTGGTGAAGCATTCCTTTCGTCTGATTTAGCCGACCTGGGGACACTTATTTCCCGTCCTGACGTTAACGAAACCTGGTCCAGCGCACCAGGGAATGCGACATTTGTAAGGTTTCTTAATTCTAAAAAGAAATTTTTGGAACCCGCCATGGAACATTGTGTAGATATAGCGGACACCGTTTGGAATGCTTTTGTTGAAGATGCCCTGTCTCAAATCAAGATTGCACAAATTCGCAAACTAGAAACCGTACGTCAATCTTGCACAACATTGACGGCCCAATGTTTAACCGGGACGATGGAATCAATAGAAGACTTTGATGCACGTGCGTTATCTATATTTGGTGTTGCCGCCGACACAACCGTCAACGCAATGTGCGACAATGTTTTGTCATCATGCACAACACTTTTACAGACAACCGATACCCAGTCAGAATGGTACGCCGGTATGACAGGTATTCAGGCAGACATTACATACGACACCATCAAAAAGACCTGTCGCGAGGTTGGACGCGCCTGTGTAATTCAGGTATGTACATCAACATCGGGCAACTTTGGTTTGTGTGAAAACATTTCAACATCTATTAACCGTAAATCTATTATCAACCATACTGCATGTTGGGACGAGGTTTTGAACTGCGTTAACAGTGCCGGCGAAGATGCACTTAAACGAATATACACCCAAAACGGTCTTGATAATGCAGACAAATATATGTTCTATGCCGACATCTATAATATGTATTCAAATGCCGACAGTGGACCATTTATATCTAATAGTGAAGATTACACCAGAACTTGTGTTGCAACCGAATCAAATGATACCGAATACGACACCTGTATATATGATATGTGCTATAACGATTGCAATGGTGTTGCATATGAAGACACACACGCATGTCGCGTATGTCGCTTGGCCGAAAGCATCTGGGGTAATTGCGAGGCACGACCATCCGAACCCCTTGAAAAAGAAGGTCTGCACAACCGAATCAAAATGCCAAGTGACAAAAACACAACGACCATTTTGTCTTGGTTTGCCACAAACACAAATACGGCAAATGAACTTGACAGTTGTCGCGACACAACATGTGGCATTGGCTTTTATGCCTCGATTGATCCTACGACACAAACCACAATTTGTTTGGATAAATCTTTACAACAAGATGATTGTGAAAACTGTGGTGAAAATCTACAGATAAAAATTGCAGACGGGGTTAAAAATTGTTGTTCAAACAAAACAGACCGTAACAACAACTGTTGTATCAAGGGCGAAATTGTGGAAATTAACGACAGCGACAGCACCAAAATGTGTGTTCCAAACAGAAACACTTCTCTTGTTGCGACTTTCACTGTCCCAGAAGGTAACAGTTATTACCCATCGGGGACGTATAAATTGTGGTGTTCTGGTACAGCAATAACATCCAATGATGAAAATCAGGTTGTTTGTCAGGGTGGTAATTTTATAGTAATCAAGGACGATGCGTCTTGGTACGCGGAACCACAATATAGTCAAAATAATCAAGACCAACAAAGAACGCCAACCATAACAACGTATTTCAGTGCAGGCTGTTTAAATACCAAGTCCACCGAATACACACATAAATATTCCAACGGTACATGGTCATGGACATCTGATTCTGACCCATTTGACAAAACGGTTAACAGATATAAAATTAGGTATAACAAGAATTAAAAAGGATATACAATGAATTATAAAAAAATTATACCTTATAAATTAAGACGCGCATTATCAATGGCGACAATCGCCGGCGCGACCCTGATGCCCGCATCTTGTTCCAAGGTGGAAAAGGAAGAACCAACCCGCGATGTCGTGATTGAGTTTGACGAAACGAATTTAAATGAACAATTAAACAAGGAAAAATTACAAGAATTGGCCAATGACAAAAGTATAAAAAACATATATTTAACCCCAATAAAACATTGGGATGGCTGGGCCGACAATGGCATCATTGCCTTACGCAAGGGGCTTTTACAACCCACCATGGAAATATCACCAAAAATGCGCGGTCAGGGAGATTTTGATTTCAAACTTGGCGCGGCGTCCAAGGTTCCGACCGACAGTTTATGGTTTGTGAAAAACGGATGGACAATAAATAAAAAATACCAGAATCAAAAGTAAGTTTATGAAAAAAATAATTTATATCATTTTTCCATTAATTGTATATGTGTTTGCATATGCCGGTGTGGCACATGCCGCGGATTGTCCGGCATCACCAGAAAATGAAACGGAGTGTACAAGTGTCGCAGGTTGCGTCTATAAAGAAGTCGGAACCATGAAAGTATGTGAACCATGCAGTACTGGTTTCTACCGAAAAAAAAACCAAGAAAATAAATACATTTGTACAGACTGCACAAAACGTCCCGATGGTGCGGAATGGAAGGGTAACGGTGGTGATTCTGATAATTGTCCATGGGAAAAAACCTGTGCGGCAGGAACCGTTTGGAACAAAGAAACACAAAATTGCGATTTCTGTGAACCCTCAAACCAATACACTTCTGTCAGGGCAACCATAAAATATGACGGAACAAATACAACTGTTAATGGCGACCCCGAAGAAGATGCCCCCGTATGTACAGGTAAATCTTATAAAATAACCATTGATTGCAACTTTGGCTCTGGCTGTAATACACTATATCGTCAATATGGGAATCAAACAGATTGGTTTTATGACCGTAATATGACAACAAAAATTACCCCCCCTCTATCCCAAATACCAACAAGAACCCGGTATGTTTTTAAAGGATATTATACATCAGATAACAAACAAATCTTTTCTGGTAGTGGTACGATTGTACACAGCAATGCTGATAATATCAGCGAAGAAACTACGTTACACGCAGAATGGAGTTATGGTTCTTTCAAAATACAACTTATTAATACAGAAACAGAAAATGTATTACAAACAATTAACAATTGTGGTTTTGACAAAACAGATTGTGACATCTCTTATTCTAGGTGTGCATCAGGCATATATATTGAATCAATGAATGTTATTAGCCCTGAAAACTGTGGCACTATAACTGACAATTTTAGCAAATTTTCCATAAGCGAAAACTGTTCTATTTCTGATGGTGAAACCGTAAAAATAGGTGTAACATTTGCTGACTGCACTAGTGCTTTTTATTGTACAGCGTGTGTCCAACACCCTTGTACC
Organism: Alphaproteobacteria bacterium; assembly: GCA_017475605.1. GTDB lineage: Bacteria > Pseudomonadota > Alphaproteobacteria > Rs-D84 > Rs-D84 > Enterousia. Next base: position 27,993 of record JAFVFD010000005.1, read on the forward strand.
CCCGGGGCGACATCTGCTGCGGGCAGTACCAATAAATCCGACTGTCATTATACAAAAAATACCGTATTCCGTGACACCGCGGGCACATTCAATTTGCCAGTTAATGACGGAAAAATTAAAATTGAATGGAATTGGAATTAATAATTAAAACAACTTGATTGTTTTAATTGCAGATTTTATTTGTTCCAATTCCGCATCGCCAACCCGCCCCAGGACCCAATCCGCCGGATCAATTTTCAAATCAAAATCACGTGGGTGCCCAATTCCAATTCTTATACGGCGATATTCCGCACCAACCGCCGCATCGATTGATTTAATGCCGTTGTGGCCCGCACTGGAACCACCCGTTTTTTCCTTTATATTTCCGGGTTTTATATCCATATCATCATGAATCACGATTATATTTTCGGTTGGTATTTTATAAAACCGCGCAATTGCCCCAACCGCATTCCCAGACAGATTCATAAATGTTACCGGACGCACAAAAATCACATTACGCCCATCAATTTTTGTGCGATATGTCAACGCATCAAATTCGTTTTTCCACGATGCGTCCGCCCCGGCCAAAAATTCAACCGCCATAAAACCAACATTATGGCGGGTGCGTACATATTCGGCCCCCGGATTCCCCAAACCAACAATCATTACAGGTTTATTTTCTTGCATAGTTATATCTCTTTTTTTACTATATTATCATACAAAGGGGGAAAAAATGAAATTAAATTATAAATCTGTTTTAACCGCCGCCACAATTATGGTTACCGCGGCAAATGCGAATGCTGGTTTGGTTGCTGATTGGTATGCGGGGGCAACCGCGGGCATTGGTGGTCAATCAATCTATCTGGATAACGACAACCACAAAAGTTTTTCCGCCCAATCGTTCGGCGCAGTTATCGGTGTTGATTTGCCCGTTGTACGATTTGAAGCCGAATATGATTATTTAAATTCTGACTATACGAAATCAGGCCTGTTGGCTGGAAACGCATATGTTAAATTGCCGGGTCTGGTTGTTGTAAACCCATATATTGGTGTTGGGGTTGGTATGCTTTATGGTTCTGATTCAGATTCCGCAAAATATGCCAAATTCGACAGCACTATTGCCTATCAGGGTATGTTGGGCGCAACATTTAACATTCCAGCATTACCATTCAAGATTGATGTCGAAGGACGCGCATTAATTGCACCGGATGTTTATGAAGATTTACACGATTCCACCGCGTTTCAATATGATGCACGCGTAAAATTGCGTTATATATTCTAGGAAACAGGCCTGACAAGTATGCTGACACTGATTGATGGGAACTCTTTGTTATTTCGCGCATATTACGGCGTACACAGTCGCCTGACACGGCGCGATGGAACCCCAATCGGTGCGGTATACGGCTTTTTCAATATGGTCTTGCCGATTTTTGCAGTGGCAAAACCAGACGATGCGATTATTTGCGTTTTTGATGCTTCGCGTATCACTTTCCGCCAGGATATTTACCCCGAATACAAAATGAATCGAACGGAACCACCCGCCGATTTAGTATCCCAGGGCAAAGTGATTCAGGACGGCTTGATGCGCATGGGGGTGCCGGTACTTTGTGTCCCCGGGGTCGAAGCAGACGATGTTATCGCAACATTGGCACATCAAAACGTGGACACGCCAACCCGCATCATCACCAGCGATAAAGATTTAATGCAACTTATTACCGACCGCGTATTTTTATACGATGGTATGAAGGCGCACGAAATTCACGAACCAGAAGTTCTGGAAAAATTTGGTGTGCGTCCCAACCAGGTAATAGATGTTCAATCGTTGATGGGCGATTCAACCGATAATGTCCCCGGTGTTCATGGCATTGGTCCGAAAAAGGCATCGGAACTTATCAATCAATATGGAACGTTGGACAACCTGTATGCGCATATCGATGAAATAGCAAACGAACGCACACGCAACATGTTGCGCGACGGTCGCGAAATGGCATATATATCGCGCAGGCTCGTTACACTTAAAACAGATGTCGCACTTGATGGATTAAATATCGCCCCACTGAACTTTAATCGTACGGCGGCAATGGACTTTGTGCGTGATGCGATTGAAAGTGCATCCCTTGCCGCGAAAATAGAAAAACTTTTCCCGACAAATACATATAACCCGACCGCGCCACAAACAGTCTTTCCGGGGTCCGCATGTCCAACCGATATCGATTCCGCGCACAACGCACCCCGCCCCACCCCGACAGTTGCCACACCGCAAAATAAAATCGCATCTGAATTTGTTGTGATTCGTACGACGGACGAACTGGACGCGTTTTTATCGGGTGTAAAAAATGTAATCGCGTTTGATACAGAAACAACGGGCCTTAATCAGATATCCGATAAAATTGTCGGTATTTCGTTGGCAACCGATTCGTCGCGTGGCGCATATATTCCAGTGCGGCATATAACCGCGGGTGGCGATTTATTCGCGACAAGTACGATTGCCCCAAATCAACTTGATTTGGACACTGTCCGCAAACATTTGTGGCCCATCTTTACCAATACAAATATTGTAAAGGTTGGGCATAACCTTAAATACGATTTACACATTTTGGAAAATGAATCATGGGATACTACCGCGATTCGTCCGATTGATGATACAATGCTGTTGTCGTATGCGTTACATGGTTCACTTCATGGGCATGGGCTGGACGAATTGGCGATAAAATATCTGGGACACACCGATATTGCTTTTTCATCACTTTTCCCCGCGGGCACACGCGATGCGGACAAACATTTTGATATGTTGCCGATTGACACCGCCGCGCCCTATGCCGCCGAAGATGCATCTGTATGCTTTGCGTTATACGAATTAATGCGGCCGGAAATTGACGCAAACGAAAAATTGCACGAATTATATGAAACATGTGATTTACCATTGATGCCTATTTTGATGCGCATGGAACGCAACGGCGTGTTGGTAAATCGCGCGGGGCTGGCACAGCTGTCGGGGGCATTCCACGATCAACTGTCAAAATTGGAAAGTGAAATCTGGGAAATGGCCGGACATGAATTTAACATAGGCAGCCCTAAACAACTGGGCACTATTTTGTTTGATGAATTACACCTGCCGGAAAATCGGAAACGTTCAACCGATGCAGAAACATTAAACGAAATGATTGATGCGCACCCAATAATTGAAAAGATTTTATCGTGGCGTTCAATCGCGAAGTTGGCTGGTACATATGCCGATGCTTTGCCGAAACAGATTGCATCAGATGGTCGTATTCACACAACCTATTTACAGACCAGTACGAACACAGGCCGCCTTTCCAGTCGTGATCCAAACCTGCAAAACATTCCTATTAAAACCGAACTGGGCGAAGAAATTCGCAAATGCTTTGTTGCCCCCGCGGGACGCAAGTTGATTTCCGTTGACTATTCCCAGGTTCAATTAAGGTTGCTGGCGGATGTCGCAAATGTACACACGTTCCGCGACACATTTAACAACGGTGCCGATATTCACGAACAGACCGCACGCAAGATTTTTAATATTCCAGCAAACACCCCCGTTCCAAAAGAGATGCGCCGCGCCGCAAAAACCGTTAACTTTTCCATCATATATGGCATATCGTCATTCGGACTGGCGGGGCAATTGGGTGTATCGCGCGCCGCCGCCGCAGATATAATCAATTCATATATGGCCGGGATACCAGAAATCAAACAATACATTGATTATATACATAAATTTGCGACCGAAAACGCGTGCGTTTACACCCCATGGGGCCGCCGCATAGAATTACCCGAAGTTAAAAACCCCCGCATGCGCGCATATGCCATGCGTGCCGCGGTTAACGCACCAATCCAGGGATTTGAAGCAGACATTGTTCGTCGTGCCATGGTGGAAATTGATAAAAACATCGTTCAACCAAATGCCAACATAATCAAAATGATTATGCAGGTTCATGATGAAATAATATTTGAATGCGACGAAGACCGCGCCACCGAATTTGCGGAAAAAATTAAAACGGCGATGGAAACCGTAACCAAGATTTCTGTTCCCCTTGTTGCCGAATATATAATCGGTGAAAAGTGGGGAAAATAACTAAAAAACACCGCCCAAACGGGCGGTATTTTTTTAATGTTCATCGTGATCATGTAAATGTTCAGACGACGGGCCAAATATTTCCACATCACGCGTCATAGCCAGGAACTTTTCCGCACGACGCGCCGGCAGTTCGTCAACAGGTATTGTTTCCAATTCACGAATTTGTTCCACGACCGCCGCCGCCAACATTTCCATTGTGGTTTGCCAATCATTATGCGCCCCACCGGATGGTTCAACAATTATTTTATCAATAACATTCATATCCGCCATATCACGCGCAGTCAATTTCATCGCAGCGGACGCAACGGCGCGAAACTTGTTATCCTTCCACAAAATAGATGCACATGATTCCGGCGCAATCACCGAATAAATCGCGTTTTCCAGCATCAACACCCGGTCGCCCGTTCCAATCGCGATTGCCCCACCGGAACCACCCTGGCCCACATTAACGGCGACATACGGTGTTTTTACACGTAACCCCGCCGATATAGTTGCGGCAATGGCCTGGGACTGACCGCGTTCTTCGCCTTCGCGACCGGCAAAAGCCCCCGCCGTATCAAACAACGAAATAAGCGGCAAGTCAAACCGTTGGGCCAATTCCATCATACGCTGGGCCTTGCGATAACCATCTGGGTTTGGCATACCAAAACGATGTTTTTGTCGCGTTTCAATGGTGCGGCCTTGTTCCTGGCCGATTATCACCGCCGGTATCCCACGCCAATAACCAATGCCCGAACCCATGGCGGCATCTTCGCCATATAAACGATCCCCCGCCAAATAGGTCCAATCGTCAACAATACCATTGATATAGTCCAAGAAATGCGGTCTGTTTTCATGACGCGCCAATAATACCTTGTCATAGGCGGCATTTTCGCCCATACCACGAATCTTCTTAGAAGCATCGTATTTCGGTGTTGTAACCGAAATAGGCTTTGGTTCACGTGGTTGTTTGGTAAGTACCGCCAACACACGCGACAACGCATCGTGTAAATCGGCACGATTTACCACCATATCAACCATACCATGTTCATACAAATATTCCGCCGTTTGGAATCCAGACGGTAATTTTTCACGAATATTTTGTTCAATAACACGACGGCCGGCAAAGCCGATACGCGCACCACTTTCCGCGATATGAATATCGCCCAACATCGCAAAGGAAGCCGTTACCCCACCAAATGTTGGGTCGGTTAAAATCACAATATACGGAATCTTGTTCGCGTGTAATTTATTCACCGCAACGGTTGTACGCGCCATCTGCATCAATGATAAGATATTTTCCTGCATACGTGCGCCACCACTTGATGTAACCATAACGAACGGTTGGTGTAATTCAAATGCGTGTTCCATACTGGCAATAATTCCGTCCCCGGCCGCGCGTCCCATAGACCCCATCATAAAGAATCCATTTAACACACAAACAGTTGTTGGCACCCCACCAACAACACCGTCCGCAGACACAACCGCATCATTTGCACCGGTGTCTTCGCGGGCTTCGGCCAGCCTTTCGGCATATGGCATACGGTCAACGAATTGTAACGGGTCATCAGACACCGTTGGCAATTCCAATTTTGTCCAGTTATTATTGTCAAACAATAAATCAAACCGCTGTTTTGGGTTCATCATGAACGCATGATTACAGCGCGGACAGATATACAAATTATCCTTGTAATCTTTATAAAACACCAACCGCCCACACGATTCGCATTTAATCCACATTAATCTGCGGACGCGTTCATATCGGTCGCGGTTATCGTTTTTGATTCCTGTTTTTTTTCCAAAAAGCATAATAAAATCTCGTTTTTAAATTACCAATTCATTTTCTTGGTTAATTCACGACTTGGTTTAAATAAAATAGTCGTGCTGGCCGGCAACGGCATTGGCTGACCGGTACTGGGGTTATATCCGATTTTAGTTGCGCGTGCGCGTGGCTGAAATGTGCCAAAACCGCGTACTTCAATTCTGTCGCCGGATGCGACCGATTCCACCATGTGTTCCGACACAGTATCAACAATTGCCGCCGCATCGGTACTGCGCATATTTTTAAATTTAACCTGGATAGATCTTACAATATCTGAACGTTTCATAATTCTTTATCTCCTGTTCTATTGATAGGTATATTATTGCCCGAAAGCCCCCAGTTATCAAGGAAAATATATTTCTATTTAAAACACCAACGGCAAATCACGCACATCCATTGGTACACCATCGCGGTCCGGGTCCCATTGTGATTTTTCCATATTAACAGTTTTGTCGCGATTGAACACGACCCCTTCGGCACGCAAATCACGATATTGTTGTTCTTCATAACCTGGGATTAAACGGCCATCTTTGAACACAACCCGATGCCAAGGCAGATGCCAACTTTTTTTATTATTAGATGCAAACCCGACAAAACGCGCCATGCGTGGCCGCCCAATCATACGCGCAATTTGTCCAAATGTAACCACGCGCCCAGCGGGTATCTTTGCGACAATATCATAAACTTGTTCATTGAAAGTTTTCATAACACAATAACTGGCGGAGATGGAGGGGTTCGAACCCCCGATACAGTTTCCTGTATACGCGATTTCGAGTCGCGCGCATTCAACCAGCTCTGCCACATCTCCGAACGCGTTGGGTATTATACACGAACCGATTTTCTTTTCAAGGGATTTTACTATACATCAAAATTGTAATTTTTTACAGAACGCACGATTGCGGCGACCAATTTATCTTGGTGCGCGCCGGACTTTAATAGTTTTTCTTCCGATGCGTTGGACAAATGTCCCAATTCAATCAATGCCCCCGGCACAGTTGAACGCAAAACTGCGAACGGCGCATGGCGAACACTGGGGCCCGCCTGGGCTTCTATCTTGTTCGAACGAAATGCACGCGCACAACCGTTGGCATATTCTTCACTCATTTCCGCAACGGCATGCTGTTGTAACGAAGACAGTGCCGCACGAATATCGCGTTCGAATTCGGTAAAGCCATCAACCCCGATTTTATCAGCCGCGTTTTCTGATTCCGCCAATTTTTTCGCCTCTTCGTCAGACGCTTTTTCGGACAATGTATAAATCGAAAAGCCCTTTACCGCGCGACTGGGGTTTGCATTCGCGTGCAGTGATATAAACAAATCGCCCTTTTTCTGTTCGGCAATTTCCGCACGACGCGCCAATTTCAAATAGGTATCATCACTGCGTGTCATAAATGTTTTAAACCCGGCGGCATCCAATTTAGAACGCAATTTTTTCGCAACCGATAAAACAATATCTTTTTCACGCGTCCCGTTTTTACCGATACACCCTGGATCCTTGCCCCCATGACCCGCATCGATAACTATTACGTGTTTTGTTGCGGCCGCCTTTGGCATATTCGCCCCCGCCGCCACAGAATCCGCTATTTTTTGCGCCGCGCCCGCCGAAAAATCAAGGACCAGCCGATAATCGTTATCGCCATTTGGTTCCAACAACATTATTTGCGATTTTTGTAATTGCGAAATCGGCTTGCGTAATGTTGCAATAATTTTTAAATGGTCGCCCGACTGCGTTTGCGTAATTGCGGAAACCAATGTACCCGATGCCAATGTTGGTTTTACCGATGCATCCGCAGACATATTTGCGATATCAACAACTAACTGATTTTCCGGGTATGATAACGAATATGATGGTCGTGCCGATGTTTCAATCACCAGGCGGGTTTTATTTCCTGGCTGAACCCCCGTCCGCATTGACCGCAGGGCATTTCGGGCCGCAAACGCAACATGCGGCAAAATCATTGCCACAGAAAAGGTTAGTCCCCCCACCCCTAAAAATCTGCGTCGTGATATCTTCATTTTCATAAAATTATATCAGATTTTTAACACATATTCAAGAAAGGCACACAAAAATAAAAACCGTCATTTGACGGTTTTTACTTTTTTTATTTACTTACACAATTGGCAAAACTTTGCGCAACCAAAGATTTTTCTTCACTGCTCATTTGGCGCACCGGAATTATATAACACCGCGCACTGTCCCGCATAATAAACACCTTGGTTCCGCGAATATACGCGCGTTGCATATCGTCAATTTGCGCCGATGTCAAAAATGCATTTTGTGTCATTGACGAATTAGACATAGCCGCATTTACCACCTGATACGCGGTATTGTAATCCCACATTTCCGAAAGTGTCGTTACATCCATCCATACCGACCATGTTTCATAAGGGTTTTCCTGAATTGCTTCTTTCCCAGGGAAAACGACACCCGTTACCAATGCCGCCGCCGTTTGTAATGCGGTCGGTTCAGACGACGAAGACGAACCATGCGCAACCGTATTCAATTGCATATTGTCCCCGCAGGCCAGGTTCATACGATTTGTATATCCAGCCAAAACCGCATCAACCGCATTTTGCCAATCAGCCGCCTTTTTATTAAGGTCCAGACTTACAATCTTTTCAGCCCAGCCCCAAATGTTCGCACCAACATTCCCGGCATTTGCGAATCGGGTTACCATTTCCGCACTGCCCCCCGGGACACCCGCACCACAATAGTCGGTTAATTGCGTGGTCAACATACTAGATGTTTCATTACCATATGCCAACGCAACCGAATGGCACGACATCGCGGCTTCTAATTCCTGACGACGTTGCAAACACAAATCAGAATGTGATTTAGACAACTGTTCCGCCATATTCGCCATGGACAGATACGACATAACTTCCTGTTGTACATAGGATGGGCACAGACGCGCCGCCGTATTCATACCATTGATACTGTTTTTCATATTCACATTATATTGTGGCAACAACACAGAAGTATCTTTCTGTAAACACAGCAACGCATAATTATACAATTCACTTTCCGTCGCATATTGGCACCGACCACTGCGTTGTCCCGGCACAACCGCAACATCGCCACAATAGTCCGCCAGGCAACTATAAATCTTGGCCCGGCAAGCCGAATCCACGTCCGGTTGTGTTACCATATAATAGGTATTGCGTTGATTGGTTTTATATGCGTTGGCCAATGCCTGATTACCGCGCAGGCCAGTTGTAACCGATGTTGTACCATAAATACCACGTGCCGAATCCGCCGCCCAAGAACTTGATGCGACCAAACCCAACACCGCAAATATTGCCAGCATATTTTTCATGAAAAATCCCTCTCGTTATGTTTAATTTTATCATACAAAAGCCCAAAACGCAAACACAGAATTGATGACTTTTTTACAAAAAGGTTGATTTGAACAAATAAATTGGTACCCTTTTTAATATGATTGTTATGCCAAATGAAATCTTATCTGAAATTGAAAACGACATTGTTGCGTTAAGGGGGTTTCTTTGACCCGGCGAAATTAACATCTGAAATTGAAAAATTAAGTGAAACGGCAAACGATGCTAATTTGTGGGACAACCCGGACAATGCCCGCGCCGTATTACAGAAAAAATCTGCACTTGAAAAACAATTATCTGAATTGCGCGAATTGGAATCAGAATATGAAAACCTGCGTGATTTATATGCGATGGCACCAAACGATGCCGATGTTATTTCTGCGATTGAAAAATTGGCCGATACCGCACACCACGCAAAACTTATAACTTTGTTCAGTGGTCCGGCGGATAACGATGGCGCGTTTTTGTTTATCCAGGCTGGTGCCGGCGGGACCGAGGCGCAAGATTGGGCGCAAATGTTATCCCGCATGTACACGCGTTGGGCGGAACGTCATGGGTTCACGATTGAAACCATCGAAGAACACATTGGTGATACGGCGGGAATAAAAAATATAACATATCGTATAACAGGCCTGCGCGCATACGGTTGGTTAAAGAACGAGGTTGGTGTTCATCGCCTGGTCCGCATTTCACCATTCAATGCCAACGGCAAACGCCAAACCAGTTTTGCATCGGTTGATGTTTGGCCGGACATTGACGACACAATTGAAATTGAAATCAACGAAAAAGATTTACGCATTGATACATACCGTTCATCCGGTGCCGGTGGGCAGCATGTTAACAAAACCGACAGCGCGGTTCGCATCACACACATTCCAACTGGTGTTGTTGTAACCTGTCAAAACGAACGCAGCCAATTCCAAAACAAAGATATGGCGATGAAAATGTTACGGTCGCGCCTTTATGAACTGGAATTAAAGAAACGTCAGGCCGCCGAAGATGCCGCCAAGGCAAATCAAAAGAAAATTGAATGGGGCAGCCAAATTCGCAACTATGTCCTGTACCCGTATCAATTGGTCAAAGATGTCCGCACCGGTGTTGAAAAAACAGATTCCGCGGCGGTGCTGGACGGAGACCTGGACGACTTTATGTTGGCGATGCTTCAGATTTCATAACCCACTTGCATTTTTGGCATTAAATCATATAATATCAGGGTTCGCACCCATAGCTTAATTGGATAGAGCGTTGCCCTCCGAAGGCAAAGGTTGCGCGTTCGACTCGCGCTGGGTGCGCCATCTAAAAAGGTGCGCGAATATGAAGCGATTTCTGGTTTTGCCAATTTTATTTCTTGCCGCATGTAACAGCGTCTATATCAAACCACACACAATGGATTCCGGTGAAATGTTTTATTCCCAACGCGGTGGCTATGCCATGAAACGCAGTATCAAAGAAGCACTAGAAAATCGCGGTTATAAACTAGTTGTTGGAAAACTTAAAAATGATTCATATTTCGGGGGCGAAGACTTTGACGGCGATATTGAACGAAACGAGATTCCACGCAACGCACGTTATATCGTCAAGGTTATGGAACGTCGTGAAAAATTCAATCCGTTCTGGTGTCCGTTTAATGGATTTTGGTGGTGGAACTTTAATGTTTCCATCGCCGACCAGAAAACCGGGGACGAGATTTTGTCCTGGCGCGGTCGCGGTTGCGCAAACAGTTCTGTCCGCAAATTAAATGCTATTCTGGACGAATTGGAAAAATAACAATTCAATGAATTCATTCCGATTTTAATTCACCCCCACTTAATATATCGTGATATGTGTACCAAGGGGGGAAATTATGACAAACAAAGTATTAAATCATATTTTGGACATTGTCCACGCATGTCCAGATGTCTATTTAAGCACCATTAACGAAAACAAATATCCAGAAACGCGGCATTTAATGAACACTATGAATGAACGCGCAGAAAACCTGAACCTGCATTTTTTGACGGGCATTTATTCACCCAAGGCCGCACAAATCGCCAAAAATAACAAAGTGTGCCTTTACTATTATGATGACAAGGCGCATCGTGCGGTGCGTATTTTCGGCCGGCTTAAATTCGAAGACAACGTTGTAGAACGCGGTGCATATTGGAATGATGCATATAAAATGTTCGGATACACCGGACCAAATGATAAAAATTGGGGTCTGTTAACATTTATTCCGGACGGATACAAATTTTATGATGGTGGCGAATTAATAACGGAATCAATCAAATAAAAAAACGCCCAAACGGGCGTTTTTTTATTCATCAATATTTGTGTATTCACAGAAACCTTCGTTTGTATCACAACGTGTCGTAATACCTTCGGTGATGAAATAGCCCTGGGCGTGCAGGCATGCCGGGCAAACCTTTGGTGCCTCGGTTCCGATGTGCCACATACCGCAATTTGTACAACGCCACATAACGATTTTATCCTGTTTGAACAATGTGCCGTTTTCAATTGCTTCGGCCAGCGCACGAAAACGTGATTCATGATAACGTTCCGCATATCCAATGTTTTTCAATATTTCTGCGATTGAATCAAAACCTTCCTGGGCGGCAATTTGCGCGAAACGCGGATACATATCAGTGTTTTCTTCGTGTTCGCCATATGCAGCCGCCTGCAAGTTTTCAAGTGTAGTGCCAATTTTACCGGCCGGGAAAGATGCAGTTATTTCCAATGCGCCACCTTCCAAGAACTTGAACAAACGGGATGCGTGTTCTTTTTCCTGTTCTGCTGTTTCAAGGAATATTTTTCCGATTGCCTGGTAACCTTCATCCTTTGCTTTTGATGCAAAGAATGTATAGCGATTACGCGCCTGGGATTCGCCAGCAAATGCGATTAACAGGTTCTTTTCTGTTTGTGTGCCTTTCAAAGACAATGCCATTTATGTTCTCCTTTTGCTTTTTATTAAATTCGATTAATTTTACCAGTCGTGCGCCCAAAAATCAAAATTATTTCGTATTTTGTTTTTGGGTATTTATTGATTGATGAATAACATCTTGGAATTCATCATAAAGTTTAATTCCCAAATAGGCGCGCGCATCTTCTATTGTTTTTCCATATGCCGAATATACACCGCGAACGGTTGGATATTTCGCAACAATATAGTCCGCATTTTTTCCGATATATTTGCCATAGCAGTTTTCGCAAACCAAATAAGCCAAATAAAAATCAAATAAAGTGCGTTCCACATGTGGCAATTTTTTACCAATTACAAAATCTTTCTTTCTAACATTTTCGATTTTGTGGGGAAATTCATTCTGAACGCGCCAAAGCCCCCCAACAAATTCCACATTATCTATGCGCAATTCTTTTAATGGAACGGTTGTACCATCGGCCTTGTACGCAACAACCGGATTGCGCTTGTTAGACTTGTCGCGATTATACGCCGCAATTTTTTGTCCGTCTGTTTTGAATTCAGAAAGTGAATTATTTATCATTTGTCATCCCCTGCTCTACAACCGATGTTAATTCGTCCAGGCCAATATGACCTGCGGCACTTATCATTACGATTTGTGGTTTCTTTTTACGCCCGAATGATTTTTTGAATGCATCCATACGCGCTTTTAAATCATCTTTTTCAATGGCATCAATTTTATTGATGACGACGATTTCTGGTTTACCAATTAACCCACCGCCATAGGAATCTATTTCATGACGAATTGCGGCATAACGCGCCGTCCAGTCTTCTTCGGTACCATCAATCACATGTAAAATCATTTTGGTACGTTCCGCGTGGCCCAAAAACCTGTCGCCCAGGCCAACACCTGTATGCGCACCTTCGATAAGCCCTGGCAAATCAACCATCACAAATTCACGATTGTGCGCATACATTACCCCCAATTGCGGGTTAAGTGTTGTAAACGCATAGTTCGCAATTTTTGGCCGCGCCGATGTAACAGCCGATAACAAGGTTGACTTACCGGCATTCGGGAACCCAACCAGACCAATGTCCGCAATAAGTTTAAGGCGCAACACCACCGTTCTTTCTTCACCGGGCAACCCATCATTTGCCTGTTTTGGGGCGCGGTTTGTCGGGCTTTTGAAATGCAGATTTCCCCACCCGCCGTTACCGCCACGTGCCGCAACATATTCCATACCATCGGTATCAAGGTCGGCATATTCAATTTCTTCGTTTTCAGATAAAATAACAGTTCCCGTTGGCACCGGCAACACCAGTGTTTCGCCCGAATACCCTGTACGCATACGCCCCATGCCGTTTTGTCCGCGTTCGGCGGCAAAGTTTGTTTTGAATCGATAATCAATCAATGTATTCACATTCGGCACAGCACGAAAAACAACATCGCCACCACGACCCCCATCACCACCGTTTGGGCCACCGAATTCGATATATTTTTCGCGACGGAACGATGCGGCACCGTTGCCACCATCACCCGCCTTGATATGTATTTTTGCCTTGTCTAGAAACTTCATCTTTTACTGCCTTTACGGGCATTATAACCAAAAACCTTGCAAATTCCAGTATAAAGATTTATAATAAATCTGCTGTGAAAACAGTGATGATTCTGAAACCGTTGTGCAATAATCATTTTGGACCCGGGGGCGGTACCCGGCACCTCCACCAATAATACATACGGGGGTGTTATAGCTTCGACAGATGACGAAAGACAAATTGGCTGAATCCGACGTGGTGTCGTAAAAAACCGAATAAAAACTGAATGGCGATAGAATCGCTGCGAACGACAATGTTCGCCTTGCAATGGCTGCCTAATATGGCGTTTGAATATGGCTGGCAATCGTCGGTCATGTTCGTTTAAGCTTTTGCGGGGTCCGCTGGAACCTGGCACCAGAATCCAGCACACAAAAATAAATATATAAATAAAAAAAGGAAACAGATATGTTTGGAAAAGTTAAAAAAGTGTTCTTTACCGGTGTTTTCGGTATTTTGTATGTTGGTTTTCTGGCACAATTGGTGTATATTTTGGGTTGGTCGGCATCTGTCCAGGAAATAATGTTTGGTCTGGCCGGCTTATCATTGGAATGGTTGATTTTGATTGCCGCGCGTTATTTATCTAAACGCAGCAGCGGTGCCGCACAATACAACAACAATGGTGGTTTTCGCCGTCGTTAATCGGTATCTGATTATAATTATATTAAAAAACCACCGCCCAATCGGGCGGTGTTTTTTTATTTCTTCTTGTTTTCAGACTTGGTATCTTTGTCTGTATCAGATTTTTTGTCGGCATCTGCCTTTTCCGCATCATCAGATGCAACCGCCGGCGCATCATCTGGGGTTGCCGGAACAAAAGTCATACCGTCGCGCACACGCGCCATCGCAATCACCATATCTATACCGCGTTGTAATTGATAATCGCGCGCATCTTTTTCTTCATCGCTAAGATTCAAAAAGTCTTCTTCTTCGTCATCATCATCTTTGTCAGATTTTTTAGAATCTTTGTCTTTGTTCTTTTTCTTGGCCGCATCATTTTTCAGCGAATTTTTGAATGATGCTTCGGAATAGGTACTTTCTTTCTTTTCTATCACTTCAACCTTGCTCTGTAATACCTCGACATCGGGGGTGATACCTTCGTTTTGGATAGAACGACCCGACGGTGTATAATAACGCGCAATTGTAATATGAATTGCGGTTCCATCGCCCAGTGGCTTTTGTTGTTGAACACTGCCCTTGCCGAAACTTTGGGATCCCATAACGATTGCGCGGTGATTATCCTGTAATGCACCTGCAACAATTTCAGATGCTGATGCGGAACCATGGTTAATAAGTACGACAATTGGTTTTCCATTTATCATATCGCCCGGCTTCGCAAAGGCGCGTTCAATATCGGTTTTTGCCTTGCCGCGTGTGGAAACAATTTCACCACTTTCCAAAAACGCATCGGAAACTTCTATTGCGGCAGTCAGATAGCCCCCCGGGTTATTGCGCACATCAATAATATATCCGACAACATCTTTCTTTTCCAGCGCCTTTAATGCATCGTGTAAATCACGTGTTGTGGTGGCACCAAAATCAGAAATACGAACATACCCGACACGTGGCGCATCTTCTTCGGCATCGGCAATTTGTAATTCCTTGTATTTAACCGATTTCACCTTGATAATGTCGCGTTTAAGTGTGATATCGCGTGGTTCCGCGCCATCGGAAACAATGGTTAATTTAACCTTGGTTCCCGGGCGGCCCTTCATTTTTTTGACGGCCTGATTCAATGTCAAATCGAACACTTGTTCCCCATCAATATGGGTGATATAGTCCCCTGCCTTGATACCAGCCTTGGCCGCGGGGGTATCGTCAATTGGGGAAATAACGCGCACCGCCCCCCTGTCAGACGTAATCTGAATCCCCAGACCCCCAAATTCGCCATGCGATTTATCATTAAATTCCTTGAAATCATCGGCGGACAAATATGATGAATGCGGGTCCAGTTCCGCCAACATACCGTTCATTGCCGCTTCCAGCATTTTCTTTTCGTCAACCTCTTCAACAAATTCATCGCGTGCGGTTTCAAACACCAATGCCAACTTTTTTAATTCATCATAAATCTGGGCATCGGTAAGGTGCACAATCGGTTCATCTTTCTTGTTTTTACCGGGTGCCGCAACCGCCATCATTGGCATTAAAACCGCCATCAACAAACAAACTTTTTTCAACATACTTCGTTCCCTTTATATTCCCATGGGGCATCATTAAACCACACCCATTAAAGATACACCAAAAACGCCCAATTCGCAACCCGATTTTTAACAAAAAATATTGACAAATATTAATTATTGTCTATAATTATATTGAACAAGCAGGAAAAAATGGCAAAAACTTGTAAACAATTAAGATTACAGATTATGGCACACCAGCAAGAATTCTATCAAATTCTTGGGGCGCAGCATCATATCAAACGCATAGAATCTTTTGTAAGTTATTTTTCCGACTGTTTCAGAACAGAAACCGCAAACCTTTATGTATGCGAAGTTCCAGACGAAGATCGCGAATATGTTTTTGACTATGCAAAAACATTACCAAACGCACAAAACGCATTTAAATATGCGATGGGCACCCCAAAAAGTGCGCCCATAACATCGGACACACTGTACGAAATTCATCGCCGCTTGGCACGCCATACCGATATTGTGGGTGGCGCATATCGTCAATTCGATGCGTTTACGATGAAACTGGGGGTACACGCACCGACCTATGAAATTATGATTCAAAAACTGGATAACCTGCTGTTTCAAACAAATAATGACGAAATTGATGTGTTAACCCGCGCGATGAATGTACACTATGAACTTATCGCACTACAACCGTTCGGCGACTATAACAAACGCGTTGCCCGCATTGTTGCTGATTCCATTTTGTTGAAAAACGGCCATCCACCATTTAGATTCGACAGAACAAACGACACCGAAGATTATTACAAGGCCCTGCGCGCGCGCGTTGAATGTGATGACAAAACATATGAAAAATATATGTTGGAAGATTTGAACTATTCGTGGAATAAATTGATTGCTATGGCAAAAAAATCAAGTTATAACCAATATTAATCATCATCGCGGAATAACCGCGCCGGATCGACAACTTGGTTTCCGCGGCGCACTTCCAGGTACATTTCCTGTTTATCGGCACTCATACGACCAACCGGTTCCCCTGCCAAAACTTCCTGTTCTGGCAAAACATCTGTCGACCCCAGGTTAGTCATCACCGTATTATATCCATTTTTATGCGACATAATTATAACGCGACCAAACCCGCGGAAATTATCAGCAAATTTAACAACACCATCGGCGGGGGCCATAACCAGCGCATCACCACGCGTACGGATGCGCCACCCATCAGACTTTAACCCCAATGCCGTTTTTTCACCAAACCTTACAACCACGCGCCCCCGCACCGGCAGGTTTAATTTACGGCGCGAAAAAGATGCGTCGCTTGACATCGCGGACGAACCAACCCCGGCGGACAGTTCAGAAATACTTTTTGCGCGCGCGGACAATTCGCGTAATTTTTTCTGTAAACCGGCCTGTTCAGATTTTAATTTTTCATTTTGTGCCGAACGCGTGCGCAGCAATTTATCCAATTCGTTCCGTTCAGATGTATACTTTTTCGCGGTACGATCCAATTTTTCTTTTTCGGTGGCACGTGCCGCGCGTGTGTGTTCCAGTTCTTTGACCATCGCATTGGCGTTTTCAATTTCATTTTCAAAAACATCGGATGCGCCGGTTAAAACAGATGCAGTCAAAACATAATCATGCATATTTTCAGAATCAAAACTGGGGTTCATCGCCACGAACAAAATAGATGCCGCGGAATCAGAAATACGCCCGCGGTTTTGTTCTATTTCGTGCGTAATAGAATCAATTTTTGTGTCCAATTCCGCAATTTTTTTTGCGATTTCGGCACGTTGTGCTTCCAATGTGCTAACCTGGTCCGCGGTTTTTACTAATTTCTTTTTAGTCTTTTCAATATCGCGTTCACCAGACGCAACACGCATGGATAATTCCGCGTTTTTCTTTTCTGTTTGGGCAATCTGACTTTGTATTTTAGCCAAATCATCGGCCGCATGCGCCAACGGCACATTTACCCCCAACAAAGCCAATCCAAAAATCAAATGTGAAACTTTCATTTTCTGTGTTATAAGTTTATCAAAAACAGCCATAAAAGCAAATAACGATTTTTATTGTTTTTTCACCCTTTATAAAATATAATGCCCGTATCAACGTGAGTTGCGTTGTGGAGTCTAAACACTCCTATTCAGACTGGGACAGAGATGTCCTTAAATATCTCCAACCTTGGTTGGAGTGCGCGAATATATTGAATAAGCGCGACAATTCAGTCTGATTGTGTTTAACTCCAACCGCTTGATTTTTTCGGGTGGTTTTATTTTTTCTACAACAATGGGAATAAAAGCCTATGACGAATAAAACACGCAAATATATTTTGGAATATCAGCGCACACACCACCTGCCCGATTTCGCCATGTGTAATATTTTATGTATTTATGAACCTGATTGGAATAAATATAAAAATGGGCGCGGCTTTACATTGACAACATTTAACAAAATAATGTTTATCGTCAATACGAATACACCGCTGCCCTGAACTTATTTACAGATAACGCGCAAAAATACCTTTTTACCCTTTTGCACCATTATTTCAGATGCTGGCGCAATTTCCGATTTCGTATCTGTAATCTTTTTACCGTCTATCTGAATACCGCCCTGGACGACGTTACGACGTGCCTCGGACTTGGATGTGAACAACCCCGCTGCACAAAGGAAATCAACAATTCCCATTGGTGCCGCCATTTCAATTTCAGCCGTTGGTGCATTGTCCATATTGCCCGCGCCACCGAACAGTGCCGCCGCCGCGCTTTCCGCCGCGCGTGCCGCATCCGTTCCATGTGCGATTTCGGTTGCCGCAAATGCCAAACGCTTTTTAACCTCGTTCAATTCTGCACCAGTTTTTTTCGACAATTCCGCAATTTCATACAGCGGGATTTCGGTAAATATCTTCAAAAACTTTTCCACCAAATCATCCGGTGTATTGCGGAAATATTGGTAATAATCATACGGCGATAATTTTTCTTCGTTAACCCAAACGGCATTACCCGCCGATTTTCCAATTTTATTTCCATTCGCATCTGTGATAAGTGCGGTCGACAAAACAAAGGCTTCTTTTCCTAACTTTTTACGGATAAGTTCAATGCCCATAATCGCATTACCCCACTGGTCCGCACCACAAAGTTGTAATACGCAATTATATTTTTTATAAAGTGTCAGGAAATCAACCGCCTGGAAGGTCATATAGTTGAACTCTAAAAACGTCATTCCGTTTTCCAACCGGCGTTTAACACTTTCCATACTTAACATACGCGGCACCGTAAAATCGGTCCCGAATTGCGCCAAGAAATCCAGATGGCTGTAATTTTTCATCCAATCATAGTTATCAACAATTACCGCATCAGACGGACCATCACCAAAACGCAAAAACTTGGAATAAGATTTTTTAAGGCCCGCAATATTTTTTGCCAGTACTTCTTCGGTCATCATTGGGCGACCAGTATCACGACCAGACGGGTCCCCAATGCGCCCGGTTGCGCCACCAACCAACATGATTGGTTTATGTCCATATTTTTGCAACCAGCGCATCATCATCACCGGCACCAAATGCCCAACATGTAATGAATCCGCCGTCGGATCAGAACCCAAATATGCGCAAATTTTACCGTCATTCAACGCAGCATTAAGTCCATCCATATTAGATGTTTGGTTTATAAATCCGCGCTGTTCTAATTCGTGTAATAATTCGTTTTGCATATTTGTATTCCTTTACCAAGATAATATCATGCTTTCGGGCAGACTTCAACCATTCTATCGTTGACGGCGCATGGTTGTCTTGATACCCAACAGCACCAGATTATGCGCAAACTTTTCTGTATTTGGGAAGATATGATTTGTATTGCGATAATGCATTACATTCATAACCGCACTGTTAAAACGCACCCGGTCAAAGAATTTGAAATCTTCGATAAACTTGAAAGATTCATCATAACGCATCGGCTGTCTTCCAACAAAATGCATATGTCCGTCCCAACTGTACGCGACCGTTGTACCATTTTTATTTATATGTTCGGCCACGACCATATTGGGTTTAAGTGTTTTTGTACATTCTTGTGGAATGTATATCTTGAACCCGTCAGTAAAGACCGCCAAATCATTACCGTCCGATTCCTGAATAATATTTTTTACTTTATGTGTCTTCATTTTTCCTGCCAACTAATTAAAAATGTCCGGCGAGACACCCCACCGGACATTATTTTACAATACAAAAATATTATTTCAACATTTTTGCTACTTCGTCCGCCAGGTTGTCTTCGCGCTTTTCGATACCTTCGCCCAACACGAAATATGCGAAACCAGCCAACTTGCCACCGGCTTCTTCGATAACCTGTTTGACGGTCTTGGATGGGTCCATAACGAACGGCTGTTCTTCCAAAACAGATTCCGCATACCATTTGTTAATACGACCAGCAACCATCTTTTCAACGACCGCTTCTGGTTTGCCATTTGTCGCACCCGATTCAATAAAGACCTTCTTTTCGCGTTCAACTGCCTTTGGATCAACATCAGCAATTGTCATAAATTCAGGCTTGTTCGCGGCAATATGCATCGCGATTTTTGGTCCGATTTCATCAATGTGTTCATTTCCACCATTGATTGCGACCGCGACACCAATTTGACCCATACCTGGGACCAATGCGTTGTGAATATATGAATAGACATGGTCGCCATTAACCTTTGCGATACGGCGCAGGTTCATATTTTCACCAATTGTTGCGATTGTTGCGGCAATATTATCTTTTACCGCGCTTAAAGTCGCATCAAAATCACCCGCTAATTCCATCGCCTTGTTTGCGACATCGGCGACTAATTTTTGGAACTTGTCGTTTTTCGCAACGAAGTCTGTTTCTGCGTTAACTTCGACAACACAGCCCATATTATCGCACTTTACAACGGTAACCAAGCCCGATGCGGCGACGCGGCTGGCCTTGGACGCAGCCTTGACAATACCTTTTTGGCGCAACCAATCGGCCGCGGCTTCGATATCGCCATTGTTTTCAACCAATGCTTTTTTACAGTCCATCATACCTGCGGATGTTTTTTCACGCAGTTCTTGAATTAATTTTGCTGTTACTTCTGCCATTGTTTCCCCCATATATATTTTTTGGTGGCGCACGAAACATACGCCACCCATGTATCAATTATTTATCGGCTTTATCGGCCAATTTGCTGCGACGTGTTTCGCGTGCAACCATATTTTTAGTTTTTTGTTTTGCTTCGGCATCTTTTGCGTCTGCTTCGATTTCATCGGCCGCAACGGTTGCCATATCAGATTCAACCTTTTTACCGGCTGCACCGCCCAAACGTTTTTCAATACCAGACAAAATCGCATCTACGAACAAATCGCAATACAACTGGCATGCGCGTGCCGCGTCGTCATTACCTGGAACTGGGTAATCAACCAATTCAGGATTTGCGTTTGTATCACAGATGGCGATTGTTGGGATGTCCAAAGTTTTCGCTTCACGAACAGCATTCAATTCGCGTGGAACATCAATAACAATCATTGCCTGTGGTGTGCCATGCATTTCCAAAATACCGCCAAAAATGTCGCGCAATTTAGCAACTTCCTTGGTCATAACGCCAACTTCTTTCTTGGTAAGGCCCAATTTATCGGCATTTTCGATATCGGATTCCATCTTTTTCAAACGACGGATGCTTTGTGAAACCGTTGTCCAGTTGGTCAACATACCACCCAACCAACGATTGTTAACATAGAATTGACCGCAACGTTCGGCCGCATCTTTGACGATGTCTTTGGCCTGATGCTTGGTTGCGACGAACAGAACCTTGCCACCGGCGGCGGTGATTGCTTCCAATGCAACCAATGCGCGATGTAACAACGGCGCAGTTTTGTTCAAATTGATAATGTGAATTTTATCTTTGACCCCATAAACATACGGTGTCATCAACGGGTTCCAGCGACGTGTGTGGTGGCCAAAATGGACACCGGCTTCCATCAACTGTTTCATAGTAAATGTTGGCAATGCCATGATTTATCCTTTGTTTTCTGTTGTTATCCTCGCCATCGGGGGTGTACGAAAACCGGTATTCCGGACAGAAACATTCCCAATGGTTGTGTTCTTCGCTTTTACAAGCGTGTCGCCATATTACGACAAAAAAACCGAAAAAGCAAGGGAAAATAGTATATTCTGATGCGACCACCACCGACCCAATTACCAGGACACAAAAAAACCTGTCTGATGACACAAAAGACAGGTTTTTTTTATTTATAACAACCCAACTGGCTATACACGAAAATATTACGAACCCGTCCAAAAACAATTTTCCCCACTCGTGAAATAAAACATACCCTTGGCATCACTATACATATCATCAGCATCTATATAGCAAGATTCTTTAAACCTGTGCGCCCCCTGCGCCATCGCATTAGTACTTGTTATAGACATTGGGCTTACAACACCCCCGCCCCGCTGTGATATAAGGCCCTCGGTCGGACACGCATGACAATAAGAATCTGTTGCGCTTTCCGCATAATACCCACTGTTACAACTGCGCGATGTACCGGAAACCGAACATACCGCAAATGCATTATTTGATGTGTACAACAATAAGAATGTACAAAACACACTTAATTTTAATCTTGCCATTGTTATTTTCCCCTTTAACAAATTCTTGTTATATATTGTTTACCTGTGGTTCTTAACCCCCTAGGTTTGACAGTTACCTATGCTGTAACATACTGATCTAATTGACGGTATCATGGCTGAATACCCCCAACCTTTTACAGCACCACCATCTTCTGTACTGCATGCACCGGTGTCGGTTGATACGGAACATGTGCCGTATGTTGTTGTAACCTTTACCCTTGTTGTTCCGTTGCCGGTTGTCGTACTGGACCTTCTACATGTACTTCCCGAAACATACCATCCTGTTGGACATGTGGTTACTTTGTAATATGCCTGCATAAGACAGCAAAAACCACCAGATGACGTGCGCGAATTTTCACACGCTGGCTCGGTTTGATATAAACGCAAAGTTGCATCCGTACTGCTATAAACATTAGTCCATGCCACAGAAGTACCACCATTATATGTACATGTATCTTGGCTATATGCCTGACAGCCTTCGTTGTCCCCACCACCAACTGGCACAATCTCTCCGCCGACCATGCACGTGTTATATGAAAATGTGTTGGAACAGCCGGATACGCTGTACGTTCGACTCGATGTTGAATAACCTGTGTCGCATGTGTTACATGTGCGAACACGATATCCCCCAAAACAATAATCTGTATAACTACTGCAATTCGAAACTGTATTTTGGACAGTGGTACTATTACTACAATTGGACGCACTGTAAGTCTTTGTGGTACATTGGGTGGAACCACTGCCACTTGATGTACAATAGCCCAAACTTACATTGCAACCAGTGTATGTATCAGTAAAAGTATATACTGCACGCGATCCTGAAGTACAGATGCCTGCATCCAACTGTGCACCACCACATGATTGATAACACCTTGTACCATATCTGACTGTACCTGGATTAGAACAGGCACCAAGATTAATCTCTAGACGTTCCTCATCGCCGGCCAGACAAGCCCCAACAGTACACACCAACGCATTTGCGGTATTGGTAAAAAATGGTGCCACAGCCAGTATACACCCAAACCACAATACCCGTAATATCCGATTCATTTTTTCCCCCTTTCCATTGGGCCGCCGGCCCAGTATTTCCGCAGTGTCCGAACCAAAACGGTGGTTTTGATTCGGCTACTTAATTGATTCTATTTTATTCGGTTTTTCGGGACTTTGTCAACACCAAAAATAGCCGAATCAAAACCACCGTTTAAACTCGGCTGCTTTTATTTCGCGCAACATATTGTATTTACGACACAATTTGCCGATTTTTTATTTTTAATTTTTTGCGCTTTTTATTTGTCATTGCGAACGAAGTGAAGCAATCTATTTTCCTTCGTCATACCGCAGGATTGCGGTATCCAGGTTGCGCATGCAACCTTGCCTACATACTAGCAGGTCGCCGATGGCGACTGGATTCCGGCATTCGCCGCCACCCCTTCGCACAGCAAAGGGGATTTTATGCTTGTTATTCCAGATACCAAAAATCCCCTTCACACTGTGAAGGGGTGGATTGTGAGCATACAGCGAACAAGACGGGGTAGTTACCCGCCCCCAATTTCACCCACAGCAAAAAAACCACCGCGATTGCGGTGGTTTTTATATTCTTTTGAACACCTATTATTTGTCCAAAGCGTTCATGATTTGATCGTATGGAATCGCGCCTGGGAACGCCTGGTCGCCAATGACCAAGAATGGTGTTCCGTTGATTTCAAAACGTTGTGCCAATTCACGAACATTTGACAATTCACGTGTAACGACTTCGTTTTTCATATCGGCTTTCAACTTGTCTGTATCCAAGCCTGCTTCACGAGCCATCTTCATGATGTTTGCTTCGACTTTTTCACCAATTTTAGACTGATCTTTCAAGTCGTCTTGGCTATAGAAATCACGTGTCATCATCATGTCAACAAAGACTGCTGCTTTGTCTGCGTCCTGCATTTTTGCAGCGATAGCAGCCTTGGCTGGACCATCGGACAATGCGCCATGGATAGAGAAGTTTTTGATAACTACGCGTACATCGTCGCGTTCATCCAAAACACGTGCCAATTCGCCATGTACACGACGGCAGAACGGGCAGCTAAAGTCTGTCCAAACAAAGATTGTCTTTTTGGCATCACGATTACCCAAAATTGGGGCATCTGCCATCATCTTTGCTGCGTTTGAACGAACATACGAACGGACTGCTTTGTTCTTTTCAGCCTGCTGTTGTTCCTGCATCGCGGAAATCATTGTCTGCACAATGCCAGGATTAACATGTGTCAGATAGTACGGAATGTACATGCGTGTAACCGCACCCGCAACCAAGATAATCGCAACCAGTTTGATTACCTTTTTACATAAAATAACGCCCATCGTTGGTTTCTTTTCGTCGCCCTTGACCAGCATGCCGCCGAACAAGAACAATGCGATACCCAATAACAAGGCTAAGATTGTCCAAGTCATAGTTTTCTCCTTTTCTGTTGAACGACACTACAATAGCAAAACGAAAAAAAATCGCAAGGAATAAATGTTTGCTTTTTTAATTTTTTTTAATGCGCGACAAATACACCCGCGACCGCGGTACATCAACCCCCATTTGTGCGCACACACCCGATACAAAACCCAATGTCGCATCCAGTGTTACTGGTAATTTATACAACTTATTTATATATGGTGCGGCGCAATCATCACATACCGCCCGCCCTGTTTTTGGCGACAAAAAGTTCAGGTTATCCGTCCGCCCACAGCCCGAACAATGTGTTAAATCCAGCGCAAAACCCAAATCATGTAACAATTTTATTTCCCACCCCAGATATACCGCATCGGCATCTTGGCATGTCGCCATTGTCCGCAACATTTTGACGGTCGAATCGTACAGGTCGCAATACTGTTCACGTTCCGGCAAAAGTGTCCCCAGTAATTCAAATGCTGCATTCATAAAAGATAATGTTTTCATATCAAGCATCAATGCCGCCGCCAGATTTTCCGCCGATTCCCAATGAAAAGTTCCCAACTGCGAATCAAGACGCGCATTCCATGCCGCAAAACCAACCTGGCCGACCAGTGCGCGATTCTTTTTAGCAATAACCGCCGCCCGCATAACACCGGATAACATACCATGGTCGCGCGTAAAAATATTCGCAACCGAATCGCGTTCATTGATTGGACGCAAACTTATTAAAATACCATCTGATTCCAGTTTCATATCACGCACAATTATAATCAAATGCCGATTCGTATGCGACAAAAAAAATCCCACGCATTTTGCATGGGATTTTTAATAACCAAATAATTTTATTATTCGGCAACTGCTTCTGTTGCTTCTGCGGCTTCAGCTGGTGCTTCGGCTGCTTTTTCTTCGGCAACTTCTTCTTTCTTTTCTTCTGCTGGTTCTTCTTCAACTTTCTTGGTACCGAAAGTCAAAACTTTACCTGCGACCAATGCATCAATTTCGTCCTGGGTCTGGGCAACATAAACCTTGACCGGAACGATAACATCTGGGTGTAATGCGATTTGTGTATCGAACGCACCAATAGATTTAATTGGGGAACCCAACAAAACCTGGGCTGATGCAACATTAACACCGGCAATTTCTTTCAATGCACGTGCGATATCGCGTGAAGAAACCGAACCATACAATTGGCCGGTATCACCTGCCTGGCGAATCATGTGTAATTTTGCAGACTTCACCGCATCAACATGTGATTCTGCTTCTTTCTTAGCCGCTGCTTCACGTGCGACCAATTCAGCTTTCTTCGCTTCGAACAACGCAACATTTTCGCGTGTCCAGCGCATAGCCTTGCCGTTTGGCAAAAGGAAATTACGCGCAAAACCAGTTTTCACTTCGACCGCGTCGCCGATATTACCCAATTTGTTAATTTTTTCTGTTAAAATAACTTTCATTTTGTCTGTCCTTTTTATTTTTTTAAGTTAGAGCAAACGCCCAAACATTATTCCTTATTATAAATTGTTAAGAACGGTGCAGATGCGCCGTTGTTGGCAAGTGCGGTGTACAAGTGTTACATAAACGCGCCAACAACAAGCAGATGTGCCGTTATAAACAATTTAACCTAAGTTGTTGCGAACAAATGGCATCAACCCCAAATGACGTGCACGTTTGATGGCGGTTGCCAACGCACGTTGATCTTTCTGGGAAACACCACTGATACGACTTGGCACAATTTTACCACGTTCTGTGATATAGTGTGACAATGTCTTGATATCTTTATAGTCAATAACCTTGCCCTTTAATGGGTTAGATTTTTTACGATAAATTGCTGCACGAACTGCCATTATTCACCCTCTTCGTTATTCTTTTTCATCATGACGGACGGCGTTGTAGCCAATTCGTCGACACGAACGTTCAAGAAACGGATAATATCTTCGTCAATACGACAACGACGTTCCAATTCTGTAACCTGGGCACCCGGCAATTCAATGTTAAACATAACATAGTGAGCCTTGCGATTTTTACGAATGACATAAGCCAGGTTTTTCAAACCCCAAAACTCTGTCGATTTAACATCGCCACCCAATTCTTTAACAATTTCGGTATATTTTGCCGCTTTTTCTTTAACCTGCGGTTCGGTCAGGTCCTGGCGGAAAACCAAGACGCTTTCGTAATAAGCCATTTTATTTCCTTTGGTTTATATCAGCCGGCGACCCCATGTCGTCAGCAGGAACGAGACCATTATGCCGATTTTTTTAATAAAATCAAGTTTTTTCGTATTGACTTGCTTTTTATTTTTTTACTATGATTTGTTTATAAGAGAGATGATATGATAAGTCCGTTTCACAGAAATCTTAACCGTATGACCTTGTTTTTAGCCCTTATTATTGCGGGCATCATACTGTTTTTTGACCCGTTTATGCAGATTGCTACGGCGAACATTATACTTAATGGCATCATTATTGGGACGGCACTTTTCGGAATTGGGCTTTGTTTTGTCCAGATGTTCCGCCTGTTGCCTGAACATCGGTGGTTATATGGTTATATTGATGGGGAACGCGGTGCGGCCCTGCCCCCGCGCGTGTTGCGTCCGGCGGCATTGATGTTACATGCGCGCCCGGTGCGTATATCTGCGGCGGCATTGAACAGCATGTTGGATATGATTTTATTGCGGTTTGAAGATGACCGCAATTCCGTACGCTATGTAACAAACACTTTGATATTCTTGGGGTTACTTGGGACATTTTGGGGGTTGCTTATGACGGTTGGCGGTTTTGCCGAATTGATTGGCGGCCTGGATATGACCGATGAAACCGTATTGGAATCGATGCAGATTGGCCTGGCACGACCATTGGCGGGTATGGCAACCGCATTTACAAGTTCTATTCTTGGCCTGGGGGGAAGTTTGATTGTCGGCTTTCTGGGGTTGCAGATTCAATCGGTTCAGAACGCGATGTTCCATGAAATCGAAGAATATTTTGCGGCACACACGCACACCGCAACGCCGGATGTTACCATGGCACAGATTGGGTCTGCGGCACGCGCATTAAACAAAACCGTTCAACACTTTGACCGAACGGTCGCAAAACTGGGATAAACTTTACGCACCAACGCGGGGGGAGAAAAAAAACAATGCTTAATATTCGTTATCGTGAAAGTACAAATACATGGCCTGGGTTCGTAGATTTATTTTCGAACCTGGTTATCATATTGATATTCTTGCTTATTATGTTCGTGTTTTTGTGGACCACAACAAGTGTGTTTAACAAACAAAGTGGTGCAAAGACCGTTGCCGAATTACGCGCCGAAACCGCGGACCAGGCACAAACAATTGAACAAATGCGCGCTGACGAGCAAGAGGCCCGCCGCCTGCTGATTATGGCACGAAACGAATTGGAAACATTGGACAACGACCGCGCCGAACTCATCAATGAATTGAATGAAACTGATTTAAGTTTGGCCGACCTGGCAACCGCATACGAAGAAAAAATTGCGGCCCTTACCCAGCAATTAAACCAGGCCAACGTTGACAAGGAACAGATAGCACAACTGGAACAGGAACGCGCAAAATTACACGATGAAATGTCCGCCCAACGCGCCGAATTGGCCGATCAAATTACAAAATTACAGGCGGCATTAGACGCGGCCGAAGAAAAGGCGCGCACCCAGGAAGTACAATATGTTGAAATGTCGAACCGGCTTAACAAGGCCCTGGCGGACAAGGTTGCCGAATTAAACCAAATGTCGCAATATCAATCGGCATTTTACCGCGCAATCAAAGATGCACTGGGCGACCGTACAACCGTTCGTGCCGATGGCGACCGCTTTATTGTATCAAGTGATATTTTATTCGCCAGTGGTTCATACAATTTGTCGCCGGACGGAAAACGCCAATTACAATTGATTGCCAATGTAATCAAAGATTTCGAAAACAAGATTCCATCAGATGTCGATTGGATTATCCGCGTTGACGGCCATACCGATAAAAAACCGGTTGTCCCCGGCACGCGTGCATACCGAAACAATATGCAACTGTCGTTCCTGCGGGCAACGGCGGTGGCAAATGAATTGGCGAAAAATGGGGTATCGCAACGCCGCCTTTTGCCAACGGGCTTTGGTGATTTACACCCGGTTGAATTGGGTAATTCCGCAGCCGACCTGCAAAAGAACCGCCGTATCGAATTACAATTAACAAATCGGTAAAAAAGAACAAAAAAAATCGCCCAAATGGGCGATTTTTGGTTTAGATTTTTTCAATATAATCTATATCTATTTCCGTGTTGAATAATCCATGATCAACTTCGCCATAGATGCGAACTGTATCCGTTGGACCAACAACCAGACCATGCCACGCATCATCGTCTATTTCCACAATGATTGAACCTGTGGAATCTTGGAATAAATATTTTTCATCACCGTTTTTCTGCAAGATTACACCTTCGACCCAAACCTTGGAATCGTCGCCCATGCCTTTAACCTGGTCAACGGTTAAAATAGTTGTTTCGCCACCTTTGAAACCGCCAGGACCCGATACAACCATTGTTTCAGTCATGGCCGCATGCGCACCACCAATTGCGGCGGCACACATAATTATACCCATTGATATTTTTTTCATTTTTTCCCCCATTGTTTATTTTTTATCCGCTGGTTATATTTTATCAAACAATGTTGGGTATTATCATAGGAACGAAATAACAAAACGCACCAAACGGTGCGTTTTACTAATCACTATTTCACAATATGAACATCCATTTGTGGAAATGGAAAATGAACTTTCTTTTTCGGCAGCACCGCATATATCTGTTCATTTATATCTGCCATCACCGGATACATATCTGTATAAGATGTCCAAAAACGCAAAACCAAATCAACCGAACTGTCCGACAGGCTTGATACGAACACAACTGGTTCCGGTGTTTTCAATATACGTTTGTCTTTTTTCACAATTTCCAATATCGCCCGGCGTGCGGCATCAACACTGTCGCCATAAGAAATACTTACCGTCAAATCGGTACGGCGATTTTTTCCATGTGATAAATTAGTAATGATTCCATTTGCCAACGCGCCATTCGGTAAAAAGACAACCTGGTTATCAAATGTGTGTAATTCGGTTGTGAATATCATTATTTTTTTCACAACACCAACCTTGCCACTGGCGGTTTCAACGGTATCGCCAACCCGGAACGGTTTGAACATTAAAATGACAATACCACCCGCAAAGTTTTGTAATGTTCCCTGTAATGCCATACCAACCGCCAACGATGCCGCGCCCAACACCGCGACAATAGATGTCATTTGAACACCAACGGTTGTTAACACAATTATGAAAACAAATATTTTAAGCAGGATATTTATAAACGACCCCAGGAAAGATTGTAACGATGGATCAAAGTTACGAATTTCCATCATGCGCTTAAAAGACCTGGTAATTTTATTAGCCAACCAAATACCGCCACTTAAAATTAAAACCGCGACCAAAATTTTAAGACCAAAATCTACCGTTGCCTGAATAAGCGATTCCAGTGCCGCATCAATACCAGATTTTTCAATATTCAAAATTTCGGTTGGATTTTTTAATATTTCTTGTGTGGTTTCTAATACCGTTTGAACTTCCTGGTCCATTTTCATACCCCTAAACTACATTGCTATGTCTTCACATTTTTCTTCAGAAGCAGTCGTTTCACAAGATGTATTTCTACTGTTGTGGAACCAAGATTTGCTGCCCGTTGTTTTACATGATTCCGTAACAGTTTGTGTACAAATATGACAATTTCTTGTTTCACGCGAAAATACAGCTGTAACAGTTTTGGACAAACCACCACCGTTAAATGTTGTCCCCCCAAGGTATCCATCATTATTGAATGTAACCCCGTTACTTCTGATGACCCCGGCACCACCACGGGTAAGGTCTTCTGTTGAAAGGCCAGAACCGACATCATAACTTATTGCGTATGGCGTATTCAATTCTGCTGTCGGTGTTGTAATTCCACCCCCAGCACCACCATTTTCGGCAATTTTTTGGCACATATATTGCGCCAAATCTGCGGACGCATTTTTAGTTGCATCTGAAATAGCGGTATTTAATTTGTTGTTATAATTATCCTGGGCTTTACGTAATGCTGCAATTGCTATTTGCATTTTCACTTGGTTCAACAAGTTTGGAAAACGTGCCTCTGTTCTTTCGTTTTTACCTGTTATTTGTTTTAAATTGCGCCCACTAATACAATATTGAATTTCTGGGTCTTGTTCAATAATAGAAATTGTTCTATTAATAGTCCCGGCAATATTGTTTAATTCTTCTTCTATGTTAAATATAATTTCTTCGGCGTTATCAACACCTGTATTATTTTCACGAACCTTGGCTAAATAATCTTGAACACCTATTTCACCAGGTTTCAGTTTCGTTTCGCCGTCAATTGTTTTCCCAGATGCATCACCAATCTTCAAAGAGCCAAAAGAAATCATACCCGTTACACGATATGTGGTCCCATCTTTCTGACTGCGCAAAGACCCTGTACCGATGGTGTCATCACTGGCAAATTTATTACAATCTATTGTACTGCCGCACAATTCTAACATTTTGTTATCAACTAAATTTTGACAATTGTTCAATGCGGCATTATCAATATTCAGATATAACCCCATAAGCATAGAATCTAAATCATCCATAGAAAACTCTGGATTATTAGCCTTGCACACAACTAATTTATCCAATGGGCAAATATCATGAATATAACTGTAATCCATACCGATACAGTTGGAAAAATCTTTACCGCAACGCGTATCATCGGTAAAACATTCTTTGACCTCTGTTGTACATGCGTCCACACGCATTGCCGCCAATTTATCCTTAACATAACCCCAAATAAGCGGTTCCATACGTTCGCATGGGTCTATTTCAACCTTACAAAAACTGCGCGCCATATCGGGCCGCGACAAGCACGCATCCATTGTCGCGACACCCTTGCCGGCGATATCATCACGACAAGCCGTCTGAATACACTTTGAAATTGTCCCTAAACAAGATTGACGAAATCTAGATTCAGCATTTGATTCCGCAACACGAATTGTTGGGGCCGCTTCGCGCAGAAATGCGGGCCAAACCATATCGCGTACGGCAACACATTTATTCAAAACATTTTCACAAATATTACGTTTCGCATTCAACATTTCCATAGTTGATGCCGTAATATCAAAAACATCAACTGTTTGAACTTTGGTTTTAGCCGTACTTGTTGCTGCATTATTCTGCATATTTTCCGATGCTATTGTTGAAACACAATTCACCCAATCCGCCCCACAGGCATCGTCCGTCTGCATACATTTGCGGAATTCAACCATACATTGCCCCAGGTCGTATTTATTTGCTTCTTCGAAACTTTCCTTTAACGCGGCCCGTACATCCGCATTGGCATTAGCCAGTTCCGCGTTCGCCTTAGCCTTGCTCTGTGCAATACTGTTTTCAAATGCCTTGCAATCAGATGTAATTTGACGTGCGTATAATTGGTGCAAGAAATTTAAATCTTTATTACAAGATACCGGCATTTGTTCGCGGCACAATTCGTCGGCGGCATTAAACAGGGCATTGCCAGTCTTGTCGGCAATATTTTCCACAGAATCTTCAAACAAATCTTCATCGAAATTAAATGCTGAATTATCCCACAGGGCCAACAAATTTGCGCGTTTCTGTTCCTTGGTTTCTTCTAAATTAGAATATACAACATTGCCATTATTATCATATTGGCGCGTTCCATTAAAGATAATATCTGCCTGGGCACCGGCCTTGACACGTTCAACCTCAACCGTACGGATACGTTCCGCCTCGGACAAAGTATCCTGAATAGATGCCAGTTGCGATTCAAGATTTGCATTCAAATCACTACACGCACAACTGCCCCCGTTGACATTATCCATTATACAAAACTGATCCATACAACCATAATAGGCATCATAACAACTTTGGTCATATACCCCAGTTGCCGCGACACGCGCCCGAACCGTTGTACCAGTTTGAATTGCCGATTGTTTTTTTGTAACCGCCGCATTAGCACCGACACCCACCACAACAGATGCCGCCAGTACACATAACGATAAAGTTTTTTTTGATATCATGCCCCTCTCCCCCGATTTGACGCACGATGCGATTACATATTTATATCTTCGCAAGATTCAATTTCTTGGCAGAATTCTTCTTTACCCCCCGAAGCAAAACCCATAAGTCCACCACCAATCAAACCTACGACACCACCGATTGCCGTTCCCCAGCCAGGTGTTACCATTGTGCCCGCCGAAGCACCCGCCGCCGAGGCACCCGCACCAGCCTTTAACGCAGATGTCCATTTGCTTTCGCCACCTGTTTCACAAACCTGCTGCATACGGCAAACATGGCAATTACGTAATTCTGGTTCAAAATTTACCGAACGAATATAACTGTAATTTTTGCTACCTTGTTTTGGTGTTTCAACCGCATATGTGTTATAGCAATTCTGACGCGCTTTTTCGACATCTTGTTCGCGGGACAATTCCGCAATACGCGATTCCAACGCACGCAAGGCACGATTTTCCGCACTTATATTTGCAATCAACTTTGCACTGTTAAACACACTTGTACCCAAACTGGCACGTCCCGCTGGTTTTTGACTATCTTGACACGCAGCAACGGTTATATCTTTTTCAAATTGAGCAAAGAAAGCATCTACTGCGTTTGATGCATTTGCGCGAACTTCCGACCGCAATTCCGCCATTCCTTCTTCCGAATCAGGCAGAGTCATTAACGAAGCGACCGTATCATCATTTGGCAAACAAGACATATCTGTACCACACACACGTCCCAATTGATCACCAAAATAATTCAAACACCCCTGCATCAAACGATAATCCATCTGCATCAAAGTTGCCTGTAATATGATATCGAACTGTGTTTCATTTTTACAGGATGGGAACATAGATTGTGGACATAATGCCGCGATTTCGTTTGATTTTTTGCCAAGACATTCCGGCGCAGTAAAGTTCTGACCACATTTATCGCGTAAACATTTATCTACATCGTTTTGACAAAATTGAGTCCGCAAATAACCCAACTTATCATTAACCGCGGAACGAATACCCGGCACTAATTCTTCGCATTCTGTGATAACCGTACAAATTCCAGCCGCCACATTAACATTAGTTAAACATGCGCTGTTTGTGGCCGTTGAGCAATTATCTTCCAAGCATGCCTGAATTCGCGCCAGACAGGTTTGACGCGCATATTTATCGGCATATTTAGATGCATCAACTAAAATGCTCTGCGCTTCGGCATTCCAGTCTTCCAAAACATATGAACGCGATGCCATACATTGATCCAAGACATTTTCGCATGCGTTTGCACGACGCCCCAACAAATCGGCATCAAGGCAGTTTTCAAAATTAACACCACAACCGCCCTTGTCTGCTATACAGGAACGATATGCCAACAAGCATTCACCACGATTATACTTGTTGGTTGTATCTAACATTTCCAAACGCGCCTTGCGTACAGCGGCCTCGGCCGTACGTTTATTAGCCTGGGCATTTGTTTTTTGATCCGCCAAATAAGACTCGAACGCTTTACAATCTGCGACAATACGACGGGAATACAAAACCTCTTCCATTTCGGCACGCGTTCCACATGACTTTAATGTGTCGGCACAATAATTTGCCGCCATGGAATACAGATTATCCCCAATATCTGTATCCGCACCCAAACTATCATCTGTTGTATTGCCACTGTTTAACCATTCAGAAAAACTTAAACCAGACGCACGCGTTGCTTTTTGTGCAGCGGCCGATTGTCCAAACACCAGCGACACCTTGGCACCCAATTGTTCGCGTTCAACACCCTCGGTATATAATTTGTCTGCTTCGGCCTGAATTTTCTGAATTTCTTGAATTAAATCTTTTGATTTATTGATATTATCGGAACACGCGCAACGGTACCCTTCGCTTTCATCCAATAAACAAAATTCATCCATACACTGACGGTACGCATCGCGACAAGAACTGTCCCCAGATGCCACATCTTCGCCACCATCGTTATTATTACCACCACCGTTATTACCACCATTCCCCGAATCGGAATTACCACCATTGTTGTTACCACCGTTACCGCCGCTTATCACAACCGCTTTTGTCCCAGTATCAGAAGAATCCTTGTGTAAATTAACGGCCATATTAGGTATACTGCGCATACCAGCCATCGAGACACGATTAACACTAATTCGTGCGTTTTCGTCCCGTCCAGCAGAAAATGCAACACAAGGGGCCATACACAACAGCAATGTAATAACATGTATTTTCATAGTTTCCTTCCTACAATTATCTTGATATATTTTATCAAATAAAGCCCCCCAGCGCAAGCATATTAAAAACAACTTGCTTTTTTTTTCGCATGGCAATATCATACAATCCGTCAAAAAATTTGTGAAAATACAAGGTATAATTATGGCAAAAGACGATGTTATAGTTTTTAGTGGTGTGGTTGAAGATAAATTACCAAACACTATGTTTCGTGTAAAATTGGAAAATGGACACGAAATTTTGGCGACTGTCTGCGGCAAAATGCGCAAGGCGCGCATTTGGGTTAACATTGGCGAACATGTCCGTGTTGAAATGACACCATATGATTTGGACAAGGGCCGTATAACCTTTGTTGAACGAAACCGCGCAACACCAGACCAAACAAATCAATAAAAAGACCCATCGTTTGATGGGTTTTTTTGTTGATTTTATTAAATAAGCCCTTGCCCGAAATCAATTTTTTTTGTTATCATTGTAATTGTAGTAAGGATGAGAAAGGTTTTAGCGCTTATTTTCGCGTGCTGCATTGGCATCGGTGTCGCCGATGCTGCTGTTCGTGATGCCGCAACTGTTTCCAGACAAAACACAACACAAACTGTTTCCCGCCCCCGAACAACAAAATCTAATGTTGTTTCACGCACAACAACCGCCCCAATAACAACACCAAGAAAACAAAAGGATACATCAACCGCGCGAACAACGACAACGCGTACTGTTAACACAAATGCTTCACGCGCGGCTGTTACACGAAGCACAACAAACACAACGACTGGCGGCCGCGCAACCACCACGAAATCGCGCGCAGCAATAACAAATAAAACACGATCTCGCGCAGTTACGGACCTTGATACAACTAATTCAAAAACGTTTGGCTCGGGGTACAACACATGCCGTGATGCGTATTTTACCTGTATGGATCAATTCTGTGCATCAACCGATGACACATACCGTCGATGCATATGTTCATCTAGATTATACGAAATAAAAAAGAAGCAAAATGCCCTGGGACAATCTGCTGACCAATTACAAGATTTCAAAGACTTAAACCTGGAAGCAATACCTAAAACCGCGGCCGAAGTTAAAGCGATGCAGCAGGCCAGCGAAGGTGAAATGGTTGCTTCTGTGATAAAAGACAAATCATCATCTGTTGCCCAGTTGGCCGGCATAAGTGCCGTATTATCTAACACGAAATCAAAATCTTTATCCACTGCTGGACAACTGGATATTGCTGGGGACATAAATGCTATTTGGGCAACCACTGATTTAACATCGGGATTAAACATTTCCAATCTGACCGGCGAAACACTGTACAGCGCAGTTCACAGCCAATGTGTAAATTTGGTTGCGGATCATTGTTCTTCTAAATCTTTACTGAATATGGTTGTGTCTGCATACAACATGTATATAGAAAATGATTGTTCCCTTATTGCTAATTCTTTGGACAAAAAGAAAACTGCCGCCAATGCATCTATTCGCCAAACAGAACGCGAAATGAATGTGGCACGACTGGAAAATTACAATGCCCACAATTCGTCATCTATCAATGATTGTATTGCCCTGGTCCGCAAAGATGTTACTGCAGATTCCGCATGTGGTACCGATTATGTACATTGTCTTGATATATCTGGTTTGTATTTGAATAAATCAACAGGTGAACCAATATATACATCTAACTTTTATCAACTGGGCAGCACCCTGTCCTTGTCTGGTGATATTTTAACAAACCAAACCAATCTTATATTCGTTTCAGAATTAAAAAATAAACGTATGTTCGCCGAAAAAAGTTTGGACACCTGTCGTGATTTGGCCGATGAAGTTTGGGACGAATTTATGCGCCAGGCCATCATAGAAATATACCAAGGACAACAAAACCGTATTCGTGATGTAAAGAATGAATGCTTGAATGTTGTGAACCAATGTTATGACAAACAAAGCAATTCCTTGAAAGATTTTAGCAAAGTCAAGGAACAATTGCTTATTGGTGCCCGACTTGAACTATCAGAACAATTATGCCGCGAAAAATTAAGTGCTTGCAGCAACCTTTATGGCGGTGGTCCAAACGGTATGCAAGAATTACTTACCACGATGTACGATATCACGACACAAAAAATTGCACAAAATTGTTTCACAACATTACAAGAATATGCCCAACAACTATGCGCGGTCCCAAGCAATGATTCTTTACATTCATATCCATATGCTTGTCGCGCGTATGCGCCTGGCGAGCAACGTTACGCATCCGATTGGTCGTGTAACCAAGATTCGCGCGCCACAATTGACGTAGATACAACCGCATCAAGTTCATACTCTACCGAACCAACAACCAAGGCGGATACAGAAGAAGAACCCCAGGCACAAACATCAACCGGGGGGGGATATTCTTGTACCAAAACTTACATAAGTTGTAATACAAACTATTACATGGCAAATGCGAACGGCGAATTTATTACCACCCCAGAACCCGGCAACCAGTGTCTGCCATGTTCCCCGACCAAGGGCTGTCCAACAACAAACGAAGAAGGTGAAACCGTCGCAGTGTTCCATTGTGGTACCGACTATGCAGGCAGTTTATATCAAAAACTGGTCCGTTATGCCGTCCAGGCTTGTATGCGCCCAAGTGAAATAGAACAGTTATCCGATGGTTCAACCCTGCCAGATACGTTGTTACAAGACGTCAATGCCACGATGGATTTAATCAAGGCATCAATGGCCACATCGTTAAAGGCCGAATGTGAACGACTGGGTGGATATTGGGTTGCGGCCCAATGGAAAGATTCTATTGCGGAAACCACAGGAATAAAGTTATTCCTGCAATTCTATAACGAAACCGGCGCAAACAAGAAATGGGGTTATTGCGCCGATCCCGATACAATCAAAAAATATTATACAGGTGAAGATACAACGCAAGAAACAAACGATGGTGGCGAATAAAAAACAAAGCAACTTGCAGGCAAGTTCAAAATCTGATAGAATAAAAACAACAGGAATATTGATATGAAAAAAATATTTATTTTATCTTTAATTTTCGCGATGTCCGATGCAATGGCGGCAACACCATGGTGGGAACAACCGACTGTTTGTCGTTTAAACCCGGCCAATTGCTATACATCAATGGGTGCGGGATACGAACGCGAAATGTGGGATGCCGATGCGAATTGTTGGGGTGTAAAAATAGTTTGTGGTGATGCATTAACAAACACGAACAATGCCACACCTGTTGGAAAAAACACTATATCGCGTGGCACAAACATAAGTGCGGACTATGATTTATCCGTACTTGATGGCGATTGTTTTGGTGTGCGTAAAACATCATCTGATGGAACAATGGCATCTGTAAATGGCAATTTGGTACGTGTGTGGTGTAATGGCATTTTAAGTAATGCCGACGAAACAATTGAAACCGGTGAAATTACATATGGGACCCAACCAACCTGTGCGACCTTGGCGGCTGATGGCTATGTTGCGGTTCAAAATGGCAAGTGTTTTGGTAAATATTATGACGAATCGCGTTACTTTATCCAATGCGACGGCGAAACCCCTACATTGATTGTATTAAACGGCGCAAATTATGAAACGGGCAACACATCATATCCAAAAACCCAGGAAGAAGCCGATACCATCTTTAATCGTATGTACGAAAACGTACATTAAAACAAAATCGGAATAACAAAAAAACGGTCGCATTATTGCGACCGTTTAATTTTTATACGCCTGACTATTATGCCGCCTTTTTCGCATCGGCAAAGATTTCCATCGGAGCCTTTTTGCCTGCAACAACATTTTTATCAATTACAATTTCTTTCAAATCAGACTTATCTGGCGCATCAAACATAGGTTGCATCAAAATCTTTTCCAAGATTCCGCGCAAACCACGCGCACCAGTCTTGCGGGCGACCGCCATTTTTGCGATTTCACTTAATGCATCATCTTTGATATTTAATTTAACACCATCCATTTCCAGCATCGCGACAAATTGTTTTACAATCGCGTTTTTAGGTTCTGTCAAAATCTTAACCAATGCCGCTTCGTCCAGGTCTTGTAAAGTTGTAATTACTGGCAAACGACCAACCAATTCTGGAATGATTCCGAATTTTACCAAATCAGACGGCTGAACATCGCCAAGATAATTTTTAGATTCACGCGCTTCTTTGCTTTCAACATTCGCACCAAACCCAATTCCACGACGTTCGCTTGTACGATTCGCAATAATTTTATTCAACCCATCAAATGCCCCACCACAGATAAATAATATCTTGCTTGTATCCAACTGAACAGTTGCTTCGCCCGGGTGTTTGCGCCCCGCCCCACCGGCCGGAACATTGGCAACTGTGCCTTCGACCAATTTTAATAATGCCTGTTGTACACCTTCGCCGGAAACATCGCGGGTAAGCGACGGGTTTTCCGATTTGCGTGAAATCTTGTCTATTTCGTCAATATAGATAATTCCGCGTTGCGCACGTTCAACATCAAAATTAGCATTTTGTAATAAACGCGTTAAAACACTTTCAACATCATCGCCGACATAGCCAGCCTCGGTTAAAGTGGTGGCATCAGCAATCGCGAACGGCACATCCAAAATGCGCGCCAATGTTTGTGCAAACAATGTCTTACCCGTTCCAGTTGGCCCAATCAGCAAAACATTTGATTTCTGAATTTCCACCTTGCTTGATGCGGCAACACTGTGCCGTTTATAGTGATTATACACCGCGACGGACAAAGTGCGTTTTGCATCATCTTGACCGATAATATATTCATTAAGGAAATCATAGATTTGATGTGGTGTCGGCAACTTCGCCGCATCTTTGTGTATTTCATCGACCCGTTCATCAGTCATGATGTCGTTACACAATGCGATACATTCGTCGCAAATGCAGACCCCGCGGCCACTGACCAACTTTTTTACTTCATATACCGCCTTGCCACAAAAACTGCAGAACTGCTGATTATCAGCAGTGGTGGTATTTGTATCTTTGGTTTTATCGTTGCTCATTTTTCCCACATCCCATCAGATAAAATTATTTTCGTGTTAACACACCATCAATAAGGCCGAAATCTTTTGCCTCGGTCGGTGTCATCCAGTTATCGCGTTCCATCGCATCAAAGACTTCTTTTTCTTTGCGTCCTGTAAATGTTGCCATTTGCTTAACCAAAGTCTTTTTATTTTTCTGGAATTGTGCCAATTGAATTTCCATGTCGGTAATTTGCCCCTGGGCACCGGCCATTGGCTGATGAATCATAACCTGGGTATTTGGCAACACGAAACGTTTACCCTTTTCCCCGGCCGCCAACAACACAGACCCCATAGATGCAACCAGTCCCATACCGATTGTGGAAACAGGTGCCTTGATATATTGCATTGTATCCATAATTGCCCAACCGGCCGAAACATCACCCCCCGGTGAATTTATATACATAGAAATATCGGCATTTGGGTTTTCCGATTCCAAAAACAATAATTGGGCAACAACACTGTTTGCCATATTGGGTTCAATTTCACCGCCGACCATAATGATACGGTCCCGCAAAAGTCGCGAATAAATATCGAACGAACGTTCGCCACGCGGTGATTCTTCTATAACCATAGGTATTAAAGCCATCAAAAATCCTTTATTTCAAACGAAATTATACCATATAAAAACCCGATTCGCTAATTTTCATCAGGTCATAGCACAAATATAGGACTTTATTTTCTTTTTACAAGGTCCCACCCTTGACAAACCAATAAAAATGATTACTATTCGGGGGCTAAAAAATATAGGGTTTTTCTTATGTTATGGGCTTTGATTACGGCATTGATTTTACGCGGACAAATTCATAAAAACGATTCGGTTTATCCTGAAATGGCACACACACCGGGATTTTATAAGTTGGAAATGGCGCGATTGAATAATTATTCCGCGGCCATGGATAAAAAGTTGAAACACGCGATGACACACCACGAACGCGCCAGCGATACACTGTTCTATGCCGCGCACAACGGGAAATCACGCGCGATTCAAAACCGCGCATTTATGCGACTGCTGGCATCGGACAATCGTGTGTTACACAGTAAAAAGTTAGCCGCTGTGGCAAAACAAGACCTTGCCGACATATCAGCAACCGCAACATCGGTGAACAGTATTGTCGACACCGCCTACGATTTAGCATACCGTTCCAAGCTGGAATTATTGAAATATCGCCTTAATCAAATTCGTGCGAAATAATTATTTGTCCGACAATGCGACAATTCCGGGCAACGCACGCCCTTCGATATATTCCAAAAATGCACCACCACCGGTGGAAACATATGAAATATCATCTTTGACCCCACACGCTTCCAGTGCCGCGACCGTATCACCACCACCAACAATGCTTTTTAATTTACCGTTGCGGGTTTGTTCTGCAATCGCGCGCGCAATC
This sequence comes from Alphaproteobacteria bacterium, assembly GCA_017475605.1. Classification (GTDB taxonomy): domain Bacteria; phylum Pseudomonadota; class Alphaproteobacteria; order Rs-D84; family Rs-D84; genus Enterousia. The sequence goes on from JAFVFD010000005.1 coordinate 69,578, forward strand.
GCAAAGGAACCCGCCGACCATACAGGCGACCATTCCGCCATACCAACAGTCCCGTTCCAAATAACTGTCTTGGCCGATTTAATAACATCAATATCACGCGCCGTCGTTAATGCACCCGCGTCTAAAATTATGTCGTTGGGTTGTATTTCATCAAATGTCTTGTCGGTGCGCACCGCATCACGTACGAATTTGGTTGCAACCCCTTTGTCCAATGGAACAAGTATTTCGCAATTATTTTCGCGACCATATTTTAATATTTCCAACGCGGTGTCGGTCTGGTCCGCCTCGTATAACGAATTGCCAACATTTGCGCCCAACGCATAGTTAAATGTTGTCCCCAGCGCACCACCAATTATTAATTTATCTGCGATTCGTGCCAGCGCACGCAACACACCAATTTTAGTTGATATCTTGGACCCCGCCACAATCGCAACAAATGGATGTGCCGGGTTCGCCATAACCGCATTCAACTGTTCTATTTCTGATGCCAACAATTTGCCAGCATACGACGGCAAAAAATCAGTTACCCCAACGGTCGATGCGTGCGCCCGATGTGATACCGCAAACGCATCATTTACAAACAAATCAAAACCCGCCGCCAATGCCCGCGCAAATTCCAAATCATTTGATTCTTCGCCTGGATAAAAACGCACATTTTCCAACAACACCACATCACCATCGCGCATATTTGCCATAAAGTTTTTATCAAGTGCATCCGCAACCAATGGTACCCCCATATATTCCGCAACGGGTGCCAACGAATATTCCATATTTCGCGCCCCCTTTGGCCGCCCCAGGTGTGCCACAATTGCGATTCGCGCCCCCGCATCACGCAGTGCGTTTATGGTCGCCATACTCTGTTCAATACGGAAAGCATCGGTAATTTTTCCATCAACAATTTGTACATTAAAATCATCGCGCAACAACACATATTTCCCGCGAACATCCAAATCATCAATCGTGCGTATTTTCATTTTTTATCCTTTCCTTTACCGGCCCATAAGACTTCCTGTACTGTTCATTTATACCATATTTATCGATGGCCTGTAAATGTGATTGTGTGGGATAGCCGGCATTTTTGTCCCAGTCATATTCTGGGTATTTTTTTGCCAAATCATGCATAATTTTATCACGCGTTTCCTTGGCAATAATTGATGCCGCGGCAATCGACATTGATTTCGCATCCCCCCGCACAACCGATTCGCCGGCCAGGTTTTTCGGCACGCGATTACCGTCAATCAGACAAAAATCTGGCTTTGTGGTTAGTCCCTCAACCGCGCGTTCCATTGCCCGCATTGATGCCCAGAGTATATTTAATTCATCTATCTCTGCCGGCCCACATTCGCCGGTTGCCCAGATACAGTTTTGCGTTATCCAATCATACGCCACCGCGCGTTGTTTCGCGGTCATTTGTTTAGAATCACGAATCACAACGGGAATATCAATATCTGTATTTGGAAAAATCACCGCCGCCGCAACCACCGGGCCACAAAGGGGACCGCGACCGGCTTCATCGACACCGGCGATTAAACCACCATGCGCCATTTCCAACGAAAAATCAGGATTGGTTTTCATTATATCGCCCAGCGATTTATAACATATTCATCTTCGCTGTTATAAAGTGGCCATTGTCCACCCGCCAATTCTTCCATGGATGTTAACGGCTGATTCAAACGCGCACGATACAGCCACAGGTTCGACATTACGCGTTTAATATAACTGCGCGTTTCGTATGCTGGGAAACTTTCGATATAAAGCAACGGATCCGATGTTTCAAATGTCTTTTCAAACTTTACCAATGTTCCCATACCCGCGTTATATGCCGCCAGCATTTTAATAATATTGTTTTCAATATTAGGATGCGCCAACAAATCAACAATATATTGTTGCCCCAGGAACATATTATGTTCCGGTTTTGACATATCAATATCAGACATACTTACATTGTTTCGCTTTGCGACACGCTTTGCGGTGCTGGGCATAATCTGTATCAGTCCGTTTGCCCCCGCCCCCGATTTTGCACCTGCGCGGAAACCACTTTCCTGTTTTGTAATTGCCAACAACAATGCGCGGTCAATAGACCATCCGCCCATCGGTTCCCAATCAGGCAACGGATATTGCGCGGTATAAATAATATCATCATCAATTTCCAAAATACCGCGGTCGCGAATAACACTGGCCGACTGAATCGAAACACGCGGCAGACCATATGCCGTTGCCACCGAATTAACCGCATGTAATGTTCGATCGGATGCCCGCGCAGTAATTAAATATTTAAGGTATTGTTCCGCGCGTTCGCGATTTTCCACCTGAAGCAATGCCAGCGCAATTTTGCCGTATTTGGTTTCGCGCAACGCATCATAATCATCTTCGGTACAGTCCTGTTCAAAAAACTCATATTCCGGACGATTCCCCAACATAGTTGCCGACAATGCACCATAAAAAGCCATCGGGTGCGCCGCGGAAATTGCCCAATATTTTTTCGCAGTTGCGCGATCGCCATTTGAATCCGCCGCGCGCCCCGCCCAAAATGCAGCCTCGGTCTTGCGGGCATTATTAATCTGCTGTAAATCAAGTATACGGGCAAAATATTTTTGGCTTTCTTTATATTTTCCTTCTTTGAAATAGAGCAACCCCATCGCCCACAACCCATATTCAGATTTGGCATCCGCAGCGACAAACCCCCACTTTTTTGCCAATTCAAATTCGCCATTTGTATAATAAATATATGCCATACGCCCCGCCAGACGACCATAATCCGATTCGGTTATTTTGCGTTTAAACGAACGGTCTTCCAGTATTTGACGCGCGGTTTTTGTGCTGCCGCTGCGAATCGCTTTTTTGAACTTGGCTATTTTATCCGCAACCTTGCCGGTATATTGTTTCGCGGTCCATGTTTCAGATTGCGCCGTCTCGATAGATTCACTGCCGGAAATAGAATTCGGTAATTCCGGTTTGCGCACCGTAACCTTTTTAATATTCGCCAATTTTGCCATACGATCCGCACCGGGCATATCGTAATATTTATTCATCCAGGCGACAACCTCGGCCCCCTTGGTGTGATATGTTTTGGAAATATAGCGTTGAAATAAAACCTCGTTCAAAAGCAATTTATCTTCTAGTTGCTTTTCCAACTTCATCGCGGAATCAATTTTTTCCTTGTCCTGTAACATAAAAATTTGTTCATACAAACTGGCATCTACATCGGACAGAACATCAGGCGAACTTACCGCGAACGCGGCAAGTGGCAAAAATAGTGCAACAAAAAAGCCTATGATTTTTCTCATTCCTAAAACAATGTGGTCTTTGGTAATTGACACACAATGGCTCCCTCGTCATCCTCTGGTATCTGGTCTATAATCTTTTTAAAGTCTGATATTTTTGAAAACTTGCGATAAACAGAAACGAAACGCACAAACGCAATCGGGTCCAGATTCAACAACGAATCAGACACCAATTGTCCGACCATACTGCTGGGGACAACATCATCCGCGGTTTCTGTTTCCAAACGGCGATGAATAGATGTAACAAGTTTATCAATTTGATCATCACTTACATCGCGATTGCGACATGCCAATTTAATACTGCGCGTTAATTTTTCCCGATCAAACGGTTCCAACTTTCCGCTGTTTTTGCGCACAGTCAAATCGCGCATTTGTATGCGTTCAACCGTTGTGAATTTCGCACCGCATTGATTACACACGCGCCGACGACGGATGATTGAATCCTCGGTATCTGGGCGCGAATCTGCAACGCGGCTGTCGCTAGAATTACAATATGGGCATCTCATGATTAGTATAAAGGTAGCAATCAATTGCCCCGCACGCAAGTATATTTTGTATTTTTGCCTAATCAAAAAAATGCATTTTTTATAAAAATCAAGACATTTATTTCATATTCCCCCCTTGCGCAACGCTTTTTAATAGGTCGCAAATATGGTAAAATGTATTTATTAAATGGCAGAGAGAATGGACAAATACCTTAATCAAATTTTGATGGGTGATTGTATTGAACTTATGCGCGGCATTCCCGACGCATCGGTCGATGCAGTATTTGCCGATTCCCCATATAACTTACAACTGGGCGAAAAAACATTATACAGACCCGAAGATCAAACCGCCGCGCGTGCGGTCCGCGATTCGTGGGATGCTTTCGAAAGTGCCGATGATTATGCCGAATTTACGCGCCAATGGATTGCCGAATGTAAACGTGTTCTTAAACCAGACGGGGCATTCTGGACAATCGGCAGTTATCACAACATTTTCCGCATCGGCGCAATTTTACAAGATTTGGGTTTCTGGATTTTGAACGATATTGTTTGGGTAAAAACGAACCCTATGCCGAATTTCCGCGGAACCCGCTTTACCAATGCCCATGAAACATTGATTTGGGCAACACCACACAAAACAGGCAAATATACATTTAATTACGAAACAATGAAACGTCTGAATGGCGGCAAACAAATGCGTTCCGATTGGAACATTAACATTTGCCTGGGCGAAGAACGCGTCAAAGATGCCGACGGGAAAAGCCTGCACAACACGCAAAAACCACTGGATTTATTACGTCGTGTGATTTTGGCAACGACAAAGCCAGGCGACATTATTCTTGACCCATTTGTTGGTTCTGGAACAACGGCGGCGGCGGCACGCGAATTGGGCCGTAACTTTATCGGCATTGACCGCGAACCGTCCTATGTTGCGGCGGCACGCGAACGTGTTGAAAACACTGCCCCAATTGACCTTTCGGAAATCGAGGTTTCTGCCCCGAAACGCGCAGAACCACGTATTGCGTTTTCCGAACTTATCGATGCGGGATTATTGTATGTCGGTCAAACATTGGTAAGTCCGCGTGGCGAACGCGTTATGATTTCGCGCGATGGGCAATTGGTTCATACCCTTTACGGCAAGGCATCTATTCATGTTATGGCGGCGCGCATGCAAAACAGCGTCAGTTTTAATGGCTGGGACTATTGGTCCGCGGAAAAGCGCGACGGCACATTGGTTCCGATTGATGAATTACGCAAATACATCCGCAACATAAAACGCGACATGAAGGTTGCCGCATAACAAGTTTCAACTCTCCTTTGTTTGTCCAGTCATAAACCGCCATAATGGGCGGTTTATGATTTTATTTGCAAAAAGAAAAATGCCCCAATGGGCATTTTGTTAACTTTGGTTGGGGCAGCTGTTCCTTGATAAACAAAAACGCCCCGTTGGGGCATTTTAATTTTATCTTGGTTGGGGCAGCTGCTCCTTGATAAACAATAACCAACCATAAACGCAAAAACTCTATTAAATATATCCGTTTTTGCATGGTTGCTAATTGTTCATCTGCGTATTGGTCATGCGTGCCAATGGCACTCTGACCGATCCAGCTGCCCCAGATAAAACAAAAATGCCCCGTTGGGGCATTTTAATTTTATCTTGGTTGGGGCAGCTGGATTCGAACCAACACTAGCGGAGTCAGAGTCCGATGTTCTACCATTAAACTATGCCCCAAGGCGTGCGGCTATTATATACTCTGTTTTTTGATTTTGCAAACAAAATTATAATTCTGCCCTTTCCTGTACCGGTTCCCATATTTTCATAAGTGTCCCAATATCCATATTTTGTTCGATATAATCAATCGCATCTGAAATAATTTTTAATTGCGACCGCGTCCAATTATGGTGTCGCATTTTCGCATTAAACCATTCATGGACCGTATCAAAATCGCCATCGTGTAAAATATATTTCTGTTCAAAATTAGCACTAAACCAATCACAAATCATTTCAACCAAACACACATTTGGCACCATCGCAACATTTCCACCATAAAATTCAATATGGTGCGATGTGTGCCTATGATGCGCCGCATGCGCCATTTCAAAAAGCCCGCTGTACATTGGCAACATATTATAATTTTTGTGATATTTCGCATAGTTTTGATATGCGTACCCCGTCCGCATGGGTTCCAGGTTTTTATCATTATCGTGTTCTGGAAAATGAAACCCCAGAATGTCCGCAAAATAATTCACAGATGCCACATGGCATGCCGTACGCACCCGATGAAATTCATAAATAGTATCAACGGAAATATTCATATTGGTTATTTTATCACAAATTACACAACATATCTAAAACAAAAAACCGTCCATGCGGACGGTATTTTATTCAAATGTTACCTTGACCAGACGGTGCTTTTCATATGGCCGCCCATGTTCCACACCATGCCAATCGGCCACAATACGCGCATCATCAACCCCATGCGCCACAAGGTAATCGCGCACCGCCTTGACACGTTTTTTAGACAATTCAACATTATATGATTCAGGCCCGATTTCATCGGCATAACCGTCAAGATATATTTTCTTGAACCTGTGTCCATGGATATAAATTAACCCCTGGTCCAGTTGTTGCGTAAATTCTGGCCGCACCACATATGACCCCAATTCAAAATAAATCGGTGTTTCCGCCATTGTTCGATTTGTTGCGCACAAATCTGCCGCATCATTATTATGGCATGCCGCCAATGCGAACGCCCCAAATATAACGAACAAATATTTTTTCATAGAAACACCCTTTTTACCCATTGGCAAAACTAAATCGTGGGCGAAACCGCCCACGATTATTTCATTACAGACCGAAAGTGATACCTGCGCGGAATGCCCAATCACTTGTTCCGCCGTATGATGCACCAGCATTCAACAACACATGGTCATTAAAGTAATGGAATGCACCAACCGCGACACCTGCACGATCGGCATACGCACCCGTACCGATTGATATCTGGGTATCACCGCAATCACGCGCATTTGGAACCAACGCCGTCAAAGCAGCCATTGATGCCATACCGCTGTTGACTTTCTTTTCCAACTTTTCAACCTTGTGATCGACTTTCGCTATGTTGGAATCCAGGACACGTACCGCTTCGGACAAATCGGTAACAGATGCCAGGTAATTTGTTCCATCAAATGTCATATTACCAATCAAATTACCCGTTGTTTCCAATGCGGTTGCGACATCTGTTTTCGCCGCGTTATTGATAGCGGTATTAAGCGATGCCAAACTGCTGCGGTCGCCGATTGCGGAATCAATCGCAGTCAGGTGTTCTTCAACCGTTGTCCCGGTGGCAAGGTTACCCTTGTATGTGCCGGCACTTTCCAACTTGGTCTTTAACCCATGGATTGTCCCCAGGGTTGCGTCAATGTTATTCAATGCCGCGACAACTGTTGTTGGTGTTGTTGTACCGCCATTAGCCAGCGCATTACCGACCGAGTTCGCATCGTCGCGCGCGTTCAACCCGCTCATATCGCCTATTGTCGCATCCAGGTTGGCAATCGCCGCGTTCAATGTTGCGCCGGATACATTACTGCCACTTGTGATGGTGTTGGTATAGGTCGCATCTTCGGCCTGATTCTTGATGGTTGCGACCACACTTGATGTTGTGGCCAACGCGGAATCAGAACCCGCCACATTACGTGCCAGACCCGCCGTATCAATCGATGTTATGGTGCTGGTCCCCAATGTGATTGAATCGGTTGCGGTCAATGTTTTGCCGGATACACCGTTTGTTGCAGACAAAGAATCTGCTGATACTGCGCCGGTAAATGTCGCGGTTGAACCAGACAGCGCGCCGGTTACACCCAATGTGCCACCAACCGTCGCATTACCCGCAATTGTCGCCGCCGCCGCGGTCAGACCAGTCGACGTCAATGTGTTGTTCGCATCAACTGTAAATCCGTTCGCCGCCGTTACAGATGCCAATGTTGCAGCACCGTTTTCGTCAATACTGTAATCAGAGCCAAACTTTACACCCTTTTCGGCAACAATTTGTTTTTCAAATGTGTTGGTTCCTGTAAAGGTGTTGTCCGTATCTGTTCCGACCGCTGTTGTCGCGATTGTATTAACCGCATCAACCAACGACACAGTATCACCGATTTTTTCACCACTTAAGATACCGGTTGTTGCAGCGGTGGTTTGCGCGTCGCCAACAACGTTCTGTAACGCATCAACCCCTGCATCCAAATTGCTTAACGCGCCCGCGATAGTAGTTGTCGACCCGATAACCTCTTTTGATGTCAATGCATTTTGTAATTGGTTATTTACATTTTCATCAACATCAACCCCCAGCAAGTTTTCCGCCCAATCGTGTGCCTGGTTATATACCGCGGTTACACCGGCTTCAACTGTGCTTAAGGCACCGGCAATCTTGTAATCGACAGAACCGACCGTTGACGCATCGCCGTTCAAGACATCAATTGCGTCTTTGTTTGCAGCAATGTTTGTTGCATTTGTCGCAATGGCATCGGCATTTGTTTTGGCCTGGCCATCCAATGTCTTCAAAGCACCGCTAAACGATGTATCACCCCCAAGGTAATTTGTCGTTCCCAAAGCGGCCTGTAACGCATCATCTGCATCATTTGCAGTGGAATCAATACCCAACGCGGTATTCATCCATGCTTCTGCTTGATTCCATGCGGTCGTTGCGGTCGTTGCGATATTTGCAATTGCCGCCGTATTCGCATTGATTGCCCCGGCGACAGTTTTATCCGTTACCGAAGCATCATTCAAGACATCAATTTTCATCTTGCCGGCAACCAGGTCATGTGGAAGACCGGTATTCAAATCCCAACCAAAGTCATATTGGGACATAACATCCGCACTAAGTTTCATATACTCTGCAACTGCTTCGGCTGTGGATGCCGCCGTCAATGTTTTGCCGGCGTTCGCCCCCGTTGTCAACAGTGCGCCCAGTGCATTTCTTTTATCCTTGGCTTCGACGGATGAACCGTCAATGGTTAAAATCGCCGTGTGCAAATCTGCGGCATCGACGGTGCTTGCCACAATGCGAGCATCCGCCATGGCATTTACCTGGTCTATCAGTCCGACACCCGTCGCCGCGCCCAACGCATGTGCAATGGAACTTGCATTATCGCCCGCCGCCATAAGGTCAGATTGAACGTTCATCAATTTCTTGCTTAACACATCAAATGTTGTTCCAACGGTTGCAACATTTGTCGCATTATCTGCCGCCCAAGTTGCGATTTCCGCATCGGTTGGGGTAGCAGCGTCCAGATTGGCCGCCAAGTTTGTTGCGGCGGTTGTGCCCAATGTGACTTCGCCCGATTGTGCGGCACCGGTTCCGATTTTGATTCCGGTTACCGCCGTGATATCAACCGCCTTGGCTGCATCAGGTGTCAATGCCGTGCCATTAACCTTGACAGATTGTATCGCGCTGTCTGCCTTTGTGCCCTGGGCCGCGGATGCGAATTCCGCCGCGTCATGTGTCACAACATCGCCATATGTACCCAATGTTGTGTTGATTGCTGCGACGTTGGTTGCGTTTTCATCAATTGCACCCTGCAATGTCGTAGCCGTCAAACCAGACGTTGTGTTATCATAATCTGCCAAACGTGCATTTGCCTTCATCCCGGATGCATTTACCAATTTATCACTAAATACCAAATTCGTTCCGTCTTTTTCAACCTTGGTATAGTAATTCATTGCACCGGTAATTTGTAAATCATCCGACAACGTGGCATCGCCCACCGCCAGTGTTATTGAATCCGCCGTTCCATATTCAGACGATGTAAGGTTAATCGACTTAATCGTTGAACCGGTTGTTCCCGCGAACGAATCTATTGCCGGTGTTGCACCCTTCAGGTTTGCATCGACATACAGATTTGCATTTTGCACCGTTCCCAGCCCGGTATCGATATTGTTATTGCGCGTATCCAAAGACCCACCAATCAGCGAACCGCTGAACCCTGCGCCATTTGCCACGAATACATTGTTTGTATTTGCGGTATCGTTAAACACCGTTGTCCCGGACACCAGGTTCATTACACCCGCGCCAGTGATTGATGCACCCGATGCAAATTTAACACCGTTTTTCAAATCAACCGTTCCGGCATTTGCCAATGTCGCGGTTGCGCCAAATGTATCGTTATCAAATTCGGCGGTTGCGCCGGCGACATTATTAACCGTTCCCGCATATGTAGTCGGGTCAGATTTCAACACACCAAAGTTATTAACATTTACACCGATAAATGAATCTTTGATGTTAAGGGTTGCGCCCGCCTTGTTCACGATATCGGACGAACCAGTAAATTTAACATCGTTCAACGACAACATGGCATTTTCAGAAACGTTCAAATCTTTCTGTAATTCGATTGCAAAACCGTCGGCACCGGTTCCAGTAATTCTGAAATCAGAATTATCGATTGAATCATCTGAATCGAACACTTCATTTTCTGTAACGGTATAGTTCAATGCCAAACGCGCACCGTCTGCATCGGTTGTTTCGACCGCGGTGTTAATACCGCCGGCGAAACCACGAACAATCATTTGACCGTCCGCCACACCCGATGAGTTGAATGTCACACCGGTATCAGATGTAAATATTGCCTCGGCAATATCAACGGTTGTGCCGTCGGACACGACCTGGAATGCCTTTTCGCCCGTGCCAATATCACCGTTCAGCAGATTTCCAACATAGTATTTAACCGTTCCAGCGGCGGACGCATATTTATCGGCGGTTCCGTTATTCCAGTCAATATCGCCCTTGATTCCCGCGCCATCGGCCAGGGTAATATTGGACGACAAATCTTGGATAGCATCGTCAATAGTGTTAATAATCGCACCCGACGCGACATTGATGGTTGAACCTGTCAAATCGGCATTTGTCAAATGCAGTTCACCGGAATTCACATCGACGGTGTGCTTCTTTAATGTATTTGCGATATTGGTGGTTCCTGCACCATTGATATATAACTTTGAACCTGCAACACCATCAAATCCACCAGCAAAGGTGTTTGTTTCACCCGCGCCAGAGATAATATTTATTGTTCCCATATTATTGTAAATATCATTTGCAGTGGATGCGGTTATATTACCATTTTCTTCATCCCACGTTACATCAGATTTGTTTCCACTGAATGTGTTTGAACCATCAAATGTAATTGTTTTGCTTGCAGCATTAAAGATTGCACCACCCTTTTCCTTTGCAATATTGTTGGTAAATGTCGCATCTTTGATATTCAACGTATCAAGATTACGAATTGCACCACCACCAATAACTGATGATGTTTTCGAAACCCCTGATGCTACGTTTCCGTTAAAGGTTGTGCCATCTATATTAAGGGTCCCTTTGTTGTTATATATTGCACCACCAGTCGCTGCCACGTTCTGCGAAATACTACCACCGGTTATGGTTGAGGTTTTTCCACTAGTGCTGTTATAAATCGCACCACCATTACCGGTCGCACCTGTTCCTGCCGGCACAAGACCTAAACCTTCAACAACATAAATCGGTGCATCATTTTTAATACCACTGTTATTATCTATTGTTGCGTTGTTTATTGTAAATCCATTACCACCATTAACCCAAATAACACCAGAACCACCGGTTGATGCATTACCGGTAATTTCAGTTCCGTCAATACTCAAACTGCCTGATGCTACATAGATAGCACCGGCTTTATTTGCCATATTGTCGGTAATGGAACCACCGCTGATTTCCAATGTTCCGCTATTGTTATAAATCGCACCGCCGGTACCCGTTTTCATAGTTTCAGTATTACCATCAACAAGCTTACCGTTGCCGGTAAACGTATTGTTTGTTAACGTCAATTTACCAGAACCGTTATAAATCGCACCACCCGATCCACCTGTGGAAGATTTTCCGGTATAGTTACCCGAAAATGTTGTATTTGATATTTCGGCATCAACAGTTGCATTGTTTTGAATTGCACCACCATTTGTTGCCACTGTATTACCAGTAAATATCGAATTATCAATGGTTAATTCACTGGTACCAAGATTTGTAATTGCACCACCATTTGTTGCGGTATTATTTTCAAATTTTGCATAATCAATGTCCAAACTGCCGCCGGTTGCAGCGAAAATAGCACCACCGGCGCCACTAAACTCACTGCCTTTAAACGATGCACCTTTTGTTGCATTGACTGTCAACCCAGCACCCGATGCAATATTTGTCCGACCGGTTGATTTTAAACTCTCGCTGACGGTCATATCACCACTGTTAATTGTCAAGCCACCCGCACCAACAGCCAGGTTTTCAACCTCTATACCGTTTGCACGATTAACAACAACATTACCACTGTTAACATCCAGATTCTTTAATGCTGTATAATAGCGTCCATTTGTTGCAACGCCTGGTTCCGCCGATTCTGCGACTTCTGTTGCGGTCCATGTTGCACCATCCGTCATCTTAATCGTTGCACCGTGATTGATTTGCAATTTATCATCACTTGGTTTATCCTCATAACTTAGCACCGTGTTTCCGGTCCAGTAAGATTCCGCACCATTCAATGTCACATTAACCGTTGCATCAACAGGTGCCCCCGAGTTTGGCCCTTGTCTAAAATCTATATCGCCGTCCATTTTGACAGTTTTATCACCGGCGGCATTGATATTGGTTACAGAAAGACCAGATGCATAAATGGCATCTTTGCCCTTGATGGTTGCATTACCGTTAATATTTACGCGCCCCTCGCTAAGAGCAGCAATTGCAGACGCATTCAAATTCGTTAAATTGATTTGATTCGCAGTTAAATTAACCGTTGCATAGGTATCTGTTTGCCCTGGATCAGAGCTGTTTTGAACCCACAACGCACCATACCCAACACCACCATCATAAGCTGGGTCATTAACAGTTGATGTAATGGAAATTGTGTCATTCGCACGCACATCAACAACACTTTTTGTCCGAACAAGAATACCATCACCACCCGTGTTGATATTAATGGTGTTTGTGTTATCGCCCCCCAAATGCAACAGTGTCGGTTCAGTGGCACTATACACGGCATTTTTACCGATTTCAATTGCACGTCCATCACCAGGTTCCGTAACACTTATATTTTCCGCCAACCATGTAACATTTTGATTACCAGTATATTTAAAAGAACCCGCTGTCCCTGTTGGATATAATTCATCCAATGACACATTTGTGTATTCAGCCATTGCGGGCGCGGTTGCGATTAAACCCAGTGCGATTGCGTTACACAAAATGCCATGACGTAAAACTGCGCGATACATAGCGGTCAATTCTTTCAGTACGGTTCTGGTTTGTTTCATTGGGACTCTCCTTTCTTCACCTTGACGAATATTTTTTATTTTTTGTTATTGGTTGGTTGTGCCGGCTCGGTCTGAACACGACAGAGTGATATTGCCGACGAAATTGTTTGTGCAGATGCCTCGTCCACAAATTCCATTATGTTGGTTGTGGGACGCGTCTTCATTGAATTTAAAAACTTGTTAAATGCGCGAACCTGGTCATTGCTAAGGCGGTTATCAACAATGTTCGCAAAACATGCGCAATCCATTCCCGCGCCACATTGTTTCTTTAAACTGCTGCGCGCACGCGAATCGGTTGTTGCAACGAAAAACACCGCGCCCAAAACGCATATACCCCCCAGGATATAAGCCCCGCGCAGCAATATTTTATTATCTATTTGCAATTGCTTTCCCCCATGTAATAAGAATTCTTTCGATGATTTAAGATAGCACACAAAAAACCCGGTGCAACATTTTTTGTGTCTATACAACGCATTTTTGGGGGACTTAGGAAAACAAACCCAGGTTTTGTCCATACCACCAAAAACCGCTACCCCGTCGGCATTCGCCGACACCCCTTCGCCAGACGAAGGGGATTTAATCCCCTTCACATCGTGAATGGGTGGATTGCGAACAATGTGAGCAAGACGGGGTAGTTACCTGCCCCCGTACGCAGTTATGATACCACCAAAAGGTTCCTATTAAAAATCGCACGCCTTGTACGCATAATAAAAATATAACAATTGGGGGGAAATAATATGAATATGAAATACTTTGCCGCAACAATTGTCGGCATTTTGGGAATCGCACATTACGCAGATGCATGTACGGGTATTACCCTGCGCGCGAAAAACAATGATATGGTTGTCGCACGAACTGTCGATTGGCATGGCGACGAAATGAATAACATGTATGTAATTGCGCCACGCGGACACACACAAAAATCTTTGACCCCGGACGGCAAAATGGACGGCCACGAATTCACATCGGTATATGGCTATGTTGGTATTGCGGTCCAGACACCAGATTTTGTAATCGATGGCACGAACGAGGCCGGACTTTCCGCAGGGTTATTCTATTTCCCTGAATATGGTGAATACCCCTGGTATAATAAAAATGATAAAGAAAACAGCATTGCGGACTTTGAATTGGTGGCGTGGATGCTGTCGCGGTTTTCAACCATCGACCAAATCAAAGAAGCCATCAAAGATATTACCGTTACCAATATCGACCCGTCTGCTTCAACGGTGCATTGGCGCATCACCGACGCGACCGGCAAACAGGTTATCCTTGAATTCATTGATGGCGAGGCGCATTTTTACGACAGCAAGGTCGGCGCGATTTCGAATTCGCCGGGCTATCCATGGCACATTACAAACCTTAATAACTATATAAACCTGGAACCCGGGACCAGCAATCCAAAAAAACTGGGCGATTTTACATTGCGACCATTTGGCTCTGACAGCAAGATGCTGGGCCTGCCCGGCGACTTTACACCGCCATCGCGATTTATTCGTGCCGCGCTGTTAAGCAACTATTCCATACCGCAAAAGGACGGTTATGAATCTGCGATGAAGGCGTTTCATATCTTGAACAACCTGGACGTGCCGTTGGGGGTTGAATTTGATTCCGGCCGCGCAACAAACAATATGCCGTCCGCAACACAATGGACAATCGCAACCGATTTGGGCAACCGGGTTATTTACTATCACACGATGTATAACCGCACAATCCGTTCTATCGATATGAAGAATATTGACTTTGCGAATGTCCGGTTCCAATACGCGCCCCTGGACACAGCCAAGGTACAAACGATTATTCCAATAAAAGTAAAATAAATCGATTTACCTTTCATTTTTTCGTGTATATAATCGCCATACTATCAAAAGGAGATTATATGAAAATTAAACCATTTCGGGGTATTCGCCCACCACGCGAACTGGCAGAAGAAGTCGCATCGCGTCCGTATGATGTTCTGAACTCTGCCGAAGCAAAAGCCGAGGCCGGCGAAAAATCATTACTGCACATTATAAAACCAGAAATCGACTTTGACCCAATTGCCGGTGAACACGAACAGCGCACCTATGACAAGGCCGTTGAAAACTTCAAGAAATGGCAGGACAATGGTTGGCTGGTCGCGGATGACCGGGAAATGTATTATATCTATGCCCAAACAATGAACGGCCGCACACAATATGGCCTGGTTGCCGCCGCGAATGTTGACGACTATATGACCGGCAAAATTAAAAAGCACGAATTGACACGCAAAGAAAAAGAAGATGACCGCATGATTCACGTGCGTATTCAAAACGCGAATTTGGAACCTGTGTTCTTTGCGTATCCAGATGTAGATGAAATGAATAAAATTGTTGCGGACTTTGTTGCGAACAACGCGCCCGAATACGACTTTGTTGCGCCGGACGGTTTCGGACACACATTCTGGGCAATTCGCGACGATGCAATAAATGCACGCATAACCGAAATCTTTAAAAACATTCCGGCAATGTATGTCGCCGATGGCCACCATCGTACCGCCGCCGCCGCACGTGTTGGCGCGGAAAAGCGCGAACAAAACCCGAACCACACCGGAAATGAAGAATACAATTATTTCTTGGCTGTGATTTTCCCATCGTCGCAATTGCACGTTATCGACTATAACCGCGTTGTGCGCGATTTGAACGGTTTAACAAAAGAAGAGTTCTTGAACAAGCTGTCTGAATCATTCGACGTTACCGAAATGGGTGCCGATATTTACAAACCAAACAAATTACATAACTTTGGAATGTATCTGGGCGGGAAATGGTATTCGTTAACCGCGAAACCCGGCACATATAATGACAGCGACCCGATTGGTGTTCTGGACGTAACAGTGTTATCGAACCTGGTGTTTGATAAAATCTTGAACCTGGGTGATTTGCGCACCAGCGCCCGCATCGACTTTGTCGGTGGTATTCGCGGCCTTGGCGAATTACAGAAACGTGTTGATTCCGGTGAAATGGTGGCGACATTTGCGCTGTACCCTGTTACAATGCAGCAAATTATCGATATCGCCGACACCGGCAACATTATGCCACCAAAAACAACATGGTTTGAACCAAAATTGCGCAGTGGTTTGGTTATCCACAAATTGTCATAAAAGAAACCGCCCAAACGGGCGGTTTTTATTTTGTTTTTGCCTTATAGTTTTCAATATATTTACGATAGTTTGGATCTTCTGTATATTTGGTTATATTGAATTTATCCATTTTGTGTAATCTGTTTGCGATTTGTCGCGCAGATGACGACACACCATGCCCTATGTGCGCACGAAAAATAATTTGCGCTGGAACATATTTATGACTTTTGTGCATACGTGGTTCAAAACCCATGGCACGCACAATCTCGAACGACTTGGCATCCATTTGTTCAAAGTAAACATACGGCTGTCCGTTGCGCGCACGCACAACTTCTGGAACCATGTCAAAAATATCGACCAACAATGCCGCATCAAAGTCCGCATTGTGCCGAAAATTATTTGGCAATTTTATCTCTGGTTTAATAATACTTTTTAAGCATTCTTTTATTGTCATAAAAACACCTTTATTCTTGCAACACAAGAATACACGAAAAACACTTTTTGTCAATATAATTATTATTTGCTAGATTCCCACCCGATGTGTCAATTTCATCATAAAGATGGACTCATTACCAAATTCATCTGTATTATTTGGATTTACCCGATAAATGAAGCCCAACGCGCCGTCTGTAAACGCGCCAAAGTTATGGCGATATTCCGCATTGAATCGCAATTCCCGTTTATCCGCACTTAAATCTAGTTCCGCGATATGTGCATTCGCAATATCAAGTGCAAAATTACCATCATCGGTATCAACAATATGATAGTCGGCATACGCATATTGCAGCGCACCATGCCGCACCGCCAATGGTTGCGCAACACTTAACCGGAAATTACCAATTTCGGCACCAATTCCAAATGCGTTTGATTCAAGTTCTGATACCCCCAGGACAAAGTCCCCCGCCCCATCGGTTGTTGTGCGCGCAAATGTCGCACGCGCGGTAAGTGTAAAATTATCAAATGGACGAACACGCAATTCATTATCAACATATATCGTTTCACCCGCACCCATATCAAGCAAACCATTCGTATATGCCCCCAAAACAGTATCCGTTTCGTTCACCGCACCAACGGTTGTATCAAACCCAAAATATTTACCACGCCATGCAACATTTGCACCCGCACCACGTACCAGGCCCAACCGCGCCGGCGCATAATTTGCCGCTATTGTTGGGTCATGTTCCAACAAAGATTCATCAGTTACCGCACCTGAAAACGCGCGCGCACCAAACGACCATTTACCGAAATTATATTCAGCATCCGAAATAACTGCATTTGACGCAAGGTTCAAAATCGGATTGCTCATCCCTGAAAAACGCGACACCCCGTCGGTAAGATGCCGCTGATACCCCGCTGCCATATTCCAATTACCCGTTGTCCAATCTAATTTCATATTATCCAATCCGCCCATATTGTCATTATAGGCACGCGGTGATACCGCCATTGAAAAACCAAGTTTCCCCATCTGAATCCGATTTTCATCCGCATCATGCGTTTTCAATTCGCCCAACACATCGCCCATATAAAGTCCATGCCTTGAATTCGTCCCCAGTGCGAATTCATTTGTCCAAACACGTGGCAACGACAATTCACCATCAACACTGGTCAACACATCAAATGCCGATGTCCGTAATGTTGCATTACGCGCACCAAATGCCGACGACGACATAAATGCTGTATTAGATGCCGCCCGCCAATACGCATTACCGGCATCTGACACAATATCGGTTCCATTATAATAGAAAATATTTTTCCCCGGTGTTGTTGCGCGTTCAACATTGATTAACCCGTAACCAAATACTTCCTTGAACGCATCAAGATAATCAAGATTTCCAGCATTCACCATATACTGATATTCATTTGGCAATTCATACATACCCTGTAGATACGATTTCAAGTCATCTTTTGTAAATGTGGTACCCGATTCATTTGTTCCCAAGTACGCACCATCGGCGGTCAATGCCACCAGCGCAAATATTTGTTGATTTGTCAGATACGGAAAGGCCGACTTTACCGCCCCAAATGCACCTGCGGCACTTGCCACCGCTAATTCATCGGTAACACCCGCCGCGGCAAAGCACCATGGGTCAATTCCGTTTGCCCCCATACCCCCAACACCACACATACGCGCCCGATAATATGTATCATCGGTTGTGTCCGGCGTATTATTTGTATTTTGCCATTGTGCCAAAATATATTTATTATTCGGCGAATAACCGGAAACAGTTGATGTTCCATTGGTCCCTGTCCCCTTTTGTCCAACGGCAACAATGGACGCAAATAAATGTTCCATATTCGCACCGTATACCAGCGGTGCCGCATTTTCAAAAGTCGCAACCCGCGCCACCCCAGAATATGCCGCATCCGTTGTTACCCCACCGGTTGAAAACAGGACCAATGGTGAATAAGACGAACCCAGCCCACTGAAAAACTGTTTTGCTATCGCCCCCTGGGTACTGGCTGTTGAATCGGCATTATAATATTTATTCACATATAAAGAAAATTGGTTTTGATAATCTTCTGATGTTGTTGCGGATATAGACAACAAATCGTCAATGGTCGCTGTGTCCGTCGCATACAAAGGTGTAATCACCGATGCATTTGCTAATATGTTTGGACGCGACCGCCCCATTGTAACATCACCCGCGGTGTACAATGCCGCCCCCGCCAACAATGCCCGATAATTATAATAGTCAATAGTATTTCCGTTATTATCAACGCCTCCACCCGTTCTAAAAATTGTCATTTGTCCGTTTGGCATAAATCCCATAAAGTCGGCAGTAGACCCTGTTGTAACGGAACCCGCCACCACCTTGGCCAGCAAATTATCCATATCGGTTGCCGATGTATTGTTTATCGCGGTGCCATTACCCGATAAATCAAACGACGCGACCAACGTCGAATCTTCCGATGTAGTATCATCGGTCAATGTTCCGGTGTCTGTGCCATAGGTTATCTTGTTATTATAATATTTGCTGGAAATCATATTGTTGGACGCGGCATTCACTTCTGTTCCGTTGTTATTAAGTGTTGTCCATGGCATCAATTTATCCGCCAATGAAGTATCATCCGCGGCATTGATACCATTTGCGGTAATTAACGCAACATTTATCGGTCGGCCCCCCAACACAGGTTCTGTTCCCAAATTATTTCCACCGATATTCAACGGTGCATCGGTTGATTTATTGCGTAATGTTGACATACCCATATATCCGCGTGCGAATGCCGAATAGCCACGCATCATAAGCAGGTAATTTTGCCCATATGTATTTGTCATTAAATTAAAGTTTTTATATAAAATACTGTCTGTATCAGATGGGCTGTATAAATCCAGCGCATTTGTATAATTATAATCTTCCGCCAATGATGCCGGGCCATCTGGCAAAGTAAATGCCGCGGTTGCATTTGTCGAACCACCGCCACCATTGTTGCCACCACCATGTGATCCAGACGAAGAAGAAGATTTATTATCGTTTCCCGGATCCAACCAATCGGTTAACAAAAACAGCCCCCCAACGATAACGGCGGCCCCCGCCGCCGTTAATGTTATGCTTTGGGCAGAAGATAACCCGCCGAATAACCCACCACTGCTGCCGGTTGGTTTATTCCTGGAATTATACTGCTTAATCTGACGGTCGCACTTTGATGCATCGGCACCATACATTTGTAATATTTGCGCGGCCCGAACATCGTTATTCATTAACGCGGTACACACCAACGACAGCCCAGTTGAATCAACATAATTTACGTTTGCGCCATTGTTGATAAGTGCCTGCACCTGCTGAATATCGGCATTTTTAGCCGCAGACAACAACTGTGCCGCAACCATAAATTCATTTGTTGCACCAAACGAAACCGCCGGTATCAAGAACAATAAAAAGCCGAAAACTCGCATAAATCTCATGAATTTCTCTCTGTGTACATAATCTTAACACAGATTTAACAATTCTGTCTAGCAAAAAATAATATCCCCATGCGAACATGGGGATATATTTACATCAACACATATATAATATGTATTAATAACATTTAGAACGAGAACCCAAAACAACGGTCGTTGTTGTACGGCACGCGTTTTGATACAGACGTTTCTTTTTCTGTGGTTCTGTTGTGTTCACATTATTATCATGGCCGTTAACATTACCATTTGCGTTAACAACACCATTTGCATTAACAATCACATTACCATTGTTATCGCCAGTGATAACAACTGTTTGTGTTGGTGTGTGTGCATTTGTACGAACAACAACAGTATCCGGTGTGGCAACAATTTCTGTTTTCTGTTCCGGACATGGAGTTGGTTTCACCGGTGCCGACTTCGCTGGCTGCGCTGGTTTAACAGGTGCTGGTTTTGCCGGTTTCACAGGCTGTGCTGGTTTTGCCGGTTTTGCAGGCTTTTTGGCTGGCTTGGCCGGCTTTTTAGCCTGTTTCGCTGGTTTTTCACATTTGCAGCAATCACATTTGTTTTTCGCATCCTTGCAATCACAACCTGTCTTATTACCTTGGCATGCGCAAGCCTTGGCTTCACGACAAACCGCCAAAGAATCACGCAAATCTGCTATTGTGGAATCACGTACGACAATTGTATCGCGCAAAGCGGAATTTTCATCATTCAATTCACTAATGCGCCCATTTGCCGCTTCGACTGCGTTGCTGGCATCTGTCAATGCTGTATTGTTCTTTGAAACAAGTGTATGCCATTCCTGTGCTTCATCACGTGCAGCACGTTTATCGCTGCACTGTTTAACACCGAAAACAATAGCGATAACCGCAACCGTTCCCAGTGCGATATTTGCCCAAGTTCTTTTATCCATAGCCATTTTTTATCCCTTTGGTTATACTTGATGACTAAAATATAGACAAAATATTATGTTTTGTCAAGTATAAATTTCATTTTTATTATTTTATCTTGTTTTTCCCTTTGCGCCCCACACCGTTTTTTGATATAATTAGGCATCAGAGAGAAATGATAAAAAAACTTGCTTTTGTAATACTATCTTGTGCGCTGGTGCCTGTGGTTGGGCATTCGGCGTGTTCACGCGCGAATTTAACACGTTGTTTGGATTCTGCGTGTGCGGTTAACATATCGTCAAATCCGGCGGCACGTTGTCAATATTGTGGTACTGCGGATGCCGGCGAACCGAACGACGCGGGGTTGCGTGCCGTATCCGTTGGAACATCTGCGAAATACAATATTTCGGCGCGCGATTTGAAAAGCGCCCCAACCGATCCCGGCGAACGCTATGTTTGGGCATCAAAAAAATGTATTTCTATTGTTGATGGCTGTACCGCGGACGATGTGTCGGATGTGTACGATAAATTAATTGAACAATCTTGTACCGCCGCGGGAATAAGTGCACAAATGGCCGTACTATTCGAAAATGCGCGCAAGGTTAAGACAGAATCTGCATGTAAATCTGAAATAACGGCGTGTATGGTTGGCGAAGCAAAATGTACTTCTAAATACAGCGGCTGTGCCGAAGATGCCGATTTTGATAAATATTTTTCGGAATGTTCCATCGCATCTGTTGGTTGTGATGCGTATTTGTCGGACATCCGTTCAACACTTGCCACCGCACGCGATCGCGCAATTAAAAACGCCGAGGAAACACTTTTGGCCATTGTCCAATCGTACAGGGATGCGCGTGCAAAACGTTTGGCTGCAATTACCAAATCGTGCGATGATAACTCTGCGCGCGACGCGTGTATAACATCTGTATGTAACCGCAGTATGCCGAACAAGTGCGATGCGGCATATCCATCTGAAAAATCTATGGCAACACAGTTGTGCAAGTTTTATGACATAGCGTGTTCGACATTAAAATAAACGGAATATGTTGAAAATGAATACGAACAGAACCGGAATCTTTGGCAGAAAAATTTGTAGTGTGGCCTTTATTATTTTGGCGGTCGTTGCCGATGCGTCGGCTGCAAATGTGGTCCAGCGAAATACGGTATCTTCAACAAATCGGGTTTCGGCCACACGTCCATCCGCCGCGGCATCTCGTATGCCAACAATGATGGTTAATGTTGGCGCAACATCACAAAGCACAACACCGGCAGTATCGGACACACCCGCCACGACAACAACGAAAACCACAACTACAAACACCCCGGAACCAACACCAAACATTGAAAACAAATCATCACAATTTGGTACGGGCCTTACATCTAAATCAGAAACCCAGATTGACACCGCGGCAACAAACCTGGCTGAATTGGTCCGCGCACAACGTGCTGCACTGGATGCGGCGGATGCGACCGCGGCAATAACTGCGGCGGCACAAACCGTTACAATCAACGGGGAAAACTCCTGTGATACCGCGTTGCGTGAATGTATGATTGGCAAATGTGGTTCTAATTTTGCAAAATGCGTTTCCGATACAGATACTACATTTTTCGATAAAATGGACACATGCCGTCGCACAACGAATTGTACCGGCCATGAATATCAATTGTTTTCCGTTGAAATCAAGGCCGATCGTGATTTAAACGCAATGCTGGCAAATTATAACGCGACAATCGATTGCGGTAATAATTACGATTCTTGTATTATCGCACAGTGTGGGGCTAATTATTCCAAATGTATTGGTAAAAGTGCCGGCGACACCGCAATTGCAAAATGCGAATCAATCGCGAAATCATGTATTGAACGCGATTCCGGTTTGGCAATGCGAACAATGGGTGTATTTGGCGAACTACGCCAGGATGCCGAACGCCAGATAGCAACCGACGAACAAAAATTGTATGCCCTGCGGGATAGAATGCGCACCCTTTGTACGCGTTTGGGTGCAATGTTTGACGAACGCAGTTTGGATTGTGTTTATACGGTTAATTTTTATGCTGGCAAGGACAACACGCTTTTCGCATCCAAAAAATTATATGCTGGTTCAACATTTGATTGCACACAAAATTGGTTCGGTATTGATGTAACAACATACCGCGAAAACGCACTCCGCGAAACACGCGCACAAACCGCGGCATCATCTGCGATGCTGGGGTCCGGTCTGGGCCAGGCCGTTGGTGCATTCACATCGGGCGCAATTGGTCGTGCCGTTGACCGGTTCCGCGCCGACAATGCCCTGGAAGATAAAATCAATGAATGTATGGAAACCCACAACATGACGGAATCAGAATGTCGCGCCAAGATTAGTCCATCATCTGAAAAAACGGACAAGACGGGAAATGCCAGCGAAACATTAAAGGCCGCCAAAGCACAATTTGATGATATTAAGAACAAGTTGGGTACAGACGGTGAAGGAAGTTTTTCAACGGGCACTGTTTCATCTGCGGCCACAGCGGCAGCCGGTGCTGCAACATCCCAAGAAGATGGTTCGACTAAAGAAGAAGTTGTTGAAGAACAACCTGAAGACGAAGAGGTTTCAATGTCCACCCCAGATAATATAGACAAACCAGTAATCGACAAGAAACAAACAGATGACGTGTATGATGTTAATTTGCCAACCTCTTTATCAACTGAACCAATAGCTATCATCAACGGAAAACTTAAGGTAAATGTTGACAATAAGTACGCAGATGCCATTAGAAACTTTGTGAAAGACGAACGCTGGAAAGGTTCTGAAAAGAAACCACAGATATATAAAAATGTCCCCAACCAAACAATAGAGATAAGTTTATATAATAAGGCCTGGACTATAAACAAAGACTTGCATGACAAATGGTTGAAAACTACAAAAGTCGATTCAAACAATTATCCTAATGATGAAATGTTTTCAGTTTGTTCAACACTAGAAAGCCAGTATTGTAATGGTTTAGACAACTGTGGCATAAGTTATGTCGGTCGTCATAGTGGCACAGAAGCCAACTATTACTATGGTTGCTACATCTCTGTGCCATACAGCGAACAATAAAGTAAACGAATAAGAATTACAAAAGACAATGAAAAAATTATTGATTGCTTTTTTATTTATCGTATCTGTAATACCGGCGGCATTTTCCGCACAGTCTGATGTGTATTCATGTGGTATTGCGTCATCCGCTTCTGCACCGAATATAGTTCCCGCAGACAATTGTATTCCCCAGGATATTTTACGGGACTATCGTGTTATCAAGGGAACCGTTGTCAAGGCAAAAACAGATTCCAGGGAAAAGGTCGAACTTGTTTCCATACGTTTTACCCCGAAAGATAAATCTCAATCAAAAGAATTAATGTTCATCGCCAGCCCACATTTCGCATTTTATATCAAGAAAGGTATAGATGGTGATATTTCTTTTACTGCCGATGGATATCAAACACTTATATTACACCCACGTGATTTTGATGAAACCATGGGACGTTATGTTGAAATGGTACCCCAAAGTGCAGCCCCAACCACTACAGCACATGCTGTTGAAAGTCCAACAACACCAACATCTACCCCTGAAGCAAATAAAGCTGCAACCAGCACAACGCGCACACGTGCATCTACGCGTTCAGGTTCTACGCCACCAACAAATGGCGGTTCTGCCACTACCGCAACAGTACATAAAAAAATTAACGGCAAGATTATCGAAGGTGACACAAAATTACCCGCTATTGGCGCATACGTTACCCCACGTGGTGTCAAATCGTCCCCGTCTAATTCGGGTATAGCCGATGAAACAGGTGCTTTTCATATTGAAATGTTCCCTGCAAACACCGACGCAGAGGTGTCGTATATGGGGTACACAACAAGAATAGTTTCCGCATCACAAATGAATGATGGGATGAATATTACACTTCAGCCATCTACAGAAACTTTGGACAAGGCGGTCCTTTCCATTGTTGATTGTGGCAAAGAAAAGCGTGCAGAATTACACGCACTTACAGCCGAAGTATTAAACAACACAACGTGTATTCCAACATCTTGTGAAAATGGTTATATTTTGGAAAAACCTAAAAACATTGATGCAAAATGTACATCTTGTACAGGTCGTGTTCCCCTGGCCCGCACAGTAACAGTTGAAAACAACCAATGTGTTCCTGACAGATGCGAAACAAACCTGGTACGCGTTGGCAATCAATGCTTGGTCGATTGTGATAAATTCAAATCTAAATTAAATGCCAAGACGGTAACACGAAAGACCCCCGGGCCAACAACTATTGCCCCAAACAATGACTATTCTTCATTTTGTAACATAGAAAGTTGTATAAACCATTCTTTCAAAAAAATTGATAATCAGTGTGTCTTACAAACAGACAAAGAATGTGATGATGTCGCCAAAAACATTAAATATGCATCGCCAAAAGGTAAATATATATACGATCGCAAGACCGATACTCTTATCTGCATTCCGGACTCTTGTACAGCAACGGGATATGTTGTTAATAAGACTACTGGTCAATGCGAATTAAAAGATAACAATTGCCCTGCTGAAATCTTGGAAAAGATGGATCCAAATGCATCGGCGGGCAGTATAAAAGAACGTGACCCCATCACAGGTGTTGCCAAAACATGCGAAATTACAGGGTGTAATAATTCCATGACCCCTAATTCCAACGGCACCAAATGCGTCAATTCGCAATGTGGCTGCGGTCAAACTTGGGATTCAACAAAAGATGAATGTGTGTCAAAAACCGAAAGAACATGCAGTGTAAAAAATGTAAAACACGCAAAGCCGTCTGGAAAATTACAATGCCAAAACACAACAAGCATGGCATTGTCTGACGCATGCGACAAGAATACTAGTTGTAAAGAAATCTGTGCTGTTACAGAATGTGAAGACGATTACAAATTAAACCAACAAAACAATTCTTGTGATGTTCCAACCGGTGAATGCGATTTTACTGGCGACAAACAATTCGCCAAAGACAAAGGTATTTGGAAAGAAAAATCAGGTGTGTTGGTTTGTGAACCCATCTGTAATGGCACAAACTATGAACTTGACTGGAACCCCCAAGAAAAGAAGTATAACGGTTGCAAAGTTAAATATTGTCCATGTGGTTCAA
This sequence comes from Alphaproteobacteria bacterium, assembly GCA_017475605.1. Taxonomy (GTDB): domain Bacteria; phylum Pseudomonadota; class Alphaproteobacteria; order Rs-D84; family Rs-D84; genus Enterousia. The sequence goes on from JAFVFD010000005.1 coordinate 95,682, forward strand.
TCTTGGATGACTCGACAAAGTCTTGTAAAACATGGGCCGAACTTGGTAAATCTAACTGCGACCCGATGCCGACTGGCGCAACAGCGGCCACCCGCAGTTGTCGCGATAATTCCAGTGGTGTCGAAACCACCAACTGTGCCGACGGTACATGTACAGAATTCTGTAAGATAACCGCGTGTGATACGGCCGCCGGATATATATTAAAGGATGGCACATGTGAATCTCAGGTTGGCAAACCATGTACCGCCGAGCAATTGCCAGAAAACGCGGTGGCGGGAACACAACGCGAAAACAATGGCAAGATAGAATGTGTTATCAGCAAATGCGCCAACGGATTTGAGGTTCGCCCTGATGAATTGTCCTGTGCACCCAAAATGGTATTAAGTCCGGAACAATACCAAGATGAAATCGCCGAACTGGCCGACAACGCACAAAAAATGCATGAACGTGAAACATCGTTGGAAAATCGTATATTGGGCGCGGCGGGAATTGGCGCAACGGGTATTGGTGGTACAATGATTGGCGGCGCATTGGCCGAACGTCGTGCGGACGATGATGCGGAACGCGCAATGCGTGCATATCTGGAAACATTCCATTGCGATTATGGTAATGGTACGAATGTAAAGGGTGGCGAAACAAATGTCGAATTACCGGGCGGTAACGATATGATTGGCCTTTACACCGAATACGCACAACTTGCCAATGATTTAAAGATTCGCAAGGAAGCCCTGGGCCTTCGTCCCGGCATTGAATCCGAGGTTGTTATTGACAAGGCCGAAACAGGTTTATACGAATACAGCAATAACGGTATTACCGGTGGAACGTACGCATCTATCGCACGTGCCCTGCTGAACCCAGACGGCGAAGATGCAAAGATGTGGGCCGCGCAACGCGCCGCCACCGACAGCAAATTAAAAACAGGTGCAATTGTCGCCGGTGTTGGTACGGTGGGTTCCCTGGTCGGCAACATCGCAATCAATCATGGCAAGGGAAATAATGCAAAAGAGATTATAGCAAGATATGAAAAATTACGCGCACCACTTGCCGTGGCCGCTGAACATGCCAACACACCGTATACCCCGGGTGATAATTCGCTTGATTGTTCTAGATTTACCGGAACCACAGGTGTTGGTAAATCACCAAACTGCGTATGCGCAGACCCAACAAACACAAGATTTAACTATGACCGTGGTGGTTGTGTTCCATGCGAAAGCAACAAGGTATATAATCAAAACGACGAATGTGTGTGCCCAAGTGCAACACCACGTTGGAACGATGCGACAAATCGTTGCGAGTCAGAACCAACCGTTTGTCCATTGGCAAATAAATTAAAACACGCCACAAAATGTGAATGTGTTGAAAACGCAAGTGCGCCAGACGGCAAAAATTGCCAATGCAAAACAGACGAAGGTTTCGAAGAAAAAGACGGTCAATGCGTTCAGAAAGAAGTACCACCAGAACACGAATCTGGATCAGAAATTGGAAAATTCTCGTTCTCGGCAGATGCCCTTTTCGCGTCAAGTCGCTGGGAAATCAAATCTGACAAGCTTACTCAACTGCGCAGCGATTTGGCAAATGCAAAACAAACTGCGACAACCGAAAAAATTGATTTGAACGCGGACGATTATTGTGTCGTCGTCGTTGGAAAAACCGACCGCACACAATATCCTAAAAACAGTTCTATGAACAATACAAAACTGTCTTTGTATCGCGCAAATGCCATCAAAAACGAATTAAAAACTGTATTCAAAGAATCTAATATACTTACCTATGGCATCGCAGCGAAAGACTGTCCGAAAACAAAATATCCCAGGGCAAATACCGCCGATTGCCGTCGTGTAGATGTTACTTGGTTGGCAGGATCATGCGAAGACAATAAAAATAATACAACAAATTGGATTAGCAATGTCGCAGAAGCAACAGATGCTATATCAGAATTACAGAGTTTATTAAAAAAATAATATGATTGTTATTTGATACCCCCGCCCATTTGGGCGGGGGTATTTTATGGGTTGTAATAACAACTGCTTGTAAATTGAAAATTACCAATATTATCGTGCAGTGTATAGTTCCCTGGTATATAACACTCATTTATGGCAGAGGCCCCTGCCCCTATTGTTGTTCCAACCGCTGCATCAGTGCCACTTGTTCCAGCATAAAATGTTGAAGATATCGGACATCGACTGCAAGAATTATTATTTAAATAATATCCTTGTACACACACAAAATTCGGCCCACCTGGACAACCAGCATTATCAGGACACGCATTACACCGCGGGTCGTCCATTGAACTGGCTATTCCGTAATACCCAGATGCACATCTAAACTCTACTATTGTATTACATGTGCCACAAATACATGTTTTTCTTTGTCTCATTTGAATGTGATACGAATTAGCCGGTGTCCAGTCTGAATCGGAACAATTTGTACAAGATGCCGAAGGGCACCCGCAGGTTTTATAAATATTCGTTGACGAATATTCACATCCATCATCTGTATAAGTTACATCCGTTAACACTTGACCTGTATTACATGATGTGCAACTTTGTACAGGACGAAAAGCCACGCTACCACTGCCATCGTAATTTGGATTAACAATAAAGTATATTGTTTCCGATGTTTTACAATTACTGCCAGTTATTATTGTTGAAAGTACATAAGAAGAATCGGGCCTGGTTTTTGTATTTGTACATGTTTGTCCATAAGCGTTAGTAAGTGTAACAAATATTATACTAGATGTGATTAAACAGTTCCTCTTCATTGTGTTTCCCCTTCCCTTTGTGTTTCCAAGCGACCGATTTAAAACGGTGGTTTTGATTCGGCTATTTTTGCCGTTGACAAAGTCCCGGAAAACCGAATAAAATAGGAATAATTAAGAGGCCGATTTTAAACCACCGTTTTAAATCGGCAACTTTTATTTTATGCAACACATTGTGTTTACGGCATAATCCGCCGATTTTTTGTTTTTAATTTTTTGTGTTTTTTCTTTGTCATTGCAAGCCTGCGAAGCAATCCACAAACCCGTTAGATTGCCACGGTCGCTATGCTCCATCGCAATGACAAACACCACTACCCCGGCTCGTTTCACTCGCCACCCCTTAGCATGCGAAGGGGAATTACTGAACTCTGCCCCCCATCGCCCCACCATATTATGTTGACAGGAAACACGACATTGCTTGTACTAAAAAACCGCCCGTATGGGCGGTTTTTATCAAGAACATTAGAATCTGTACGACCCAGACAATCTGAACTTGTGGAACTGAATATCGTTGTTATATTGATAACGATAATCAAGACCCATTTGGAATCCCTTGGCCGACAACAATTCCACACCACCACCAATATTTGCCCACAATGGATCAATATCTACACTGTACTTGCTGTAAGTTTTCGCCGGACCAAACTTAAAGTTAATTGAATCTGGAACCCCCAGGACATCATATTCGATTCCCGCCGATGCATATGGACGAACCTGGAACCAGGATGTTGGGTATATACGTTTTTGTACAATCAACGAATAGCCCGGTGTGAATATCAGATAACCATCCGAATCCATTTGCATATAATCGGAACCTGCGGCCTTTTCTTTGACCGAGAAGCCAAAGTTATATCCAACACGCGCATACGCGTTACCGACCAGATATTGATTCAACCAATCATGTAACAGGCCCCATTCGGAAATCAAACTAAATGCCGTACCGGAACCACTTATGCTTGAAACATAGTTCTGTTCACGCGAAATATCCAGCAAGTGTAAATCAAAGAACCCGTTTCCATACAGACGTGTTTTCGTACCCAAAATCTTCATCATGTATGCACCCAAACCAATATTCGTGTCTGCAACATCAAAACTGACGCGGCCATTGATGGTTTCATTTGGTCTGTAACTTAAATCTATTGTATCAGCATCATCAGATGACATGTGCGAAACATGGCCAACAAATCCCAAAAGTAATGTTGAAGAATGTTGCCAATCATAACCGCCCATTATGCTGAATCTGTCGCCGTTCGCATGTTTTCCATCATCTGTATTTTGATAGAATAAACCATAGTCAACATCAACCCATGCTTTTTTCAAACTGCGATGACGATTCCAAATAAATTCATCCAACATGTGATCTTCGAAATCGCGGAATGTGGTATGTTCATTTAACACAACATCGCCCGCAACCAATTCTGCTTCACGTGGCTGGACCAGGCGACTAAACCGCGCCAATGCTGTACCATCCGGATTCAACACATATTGTTCCATACGGTTGTACAATTCATTTGCCAATTCTTCTAAATTAGTTCCGGCAAATGCTACTGGTATCGCCTCGATTGGTGTAGTGTTATTAAACTTCTTATCCTTTAACCCACCCGCAATCATTTCGTCCAATGCGCCGGCGGCATCATGTTCACCATCGGTATGATTATCTACACGATCCACAATTGGTTGAATTTTGAAGACTTCAACCGGACCACCAAAGCGGGAATCAAACACGATATAGATACTGTCGGTTACACCATCTTCGTCTATATCACGCACCGTCAGATATGCCGGTAATTGTGTTTGCGTTTGGTTCGCGTTTGCATTTTCAGCAATAGAATTGTCGAAATACTTGAAACACAAACTGCCATCGGCATTACAGAAATTGACATTCAGGTTACGAATCTTGTTTGCCAATTCATCCAAGCCTTCACTGCTGGCGGAATGTAACAACCAAATGGCGGTACCACTGTCCACCATATCGAATATATCAATTCCGATTTGTGGCGCGACCAATTCATCGCCCGACAATTCAGAACCAACATTCGTTGCCTTGTTGATAAAACGACCCGCAACAGAAATCAATGGTGCCGCATTACCATCTGTGGCATTTGTGATTTGACCCAATGTATTATCATCAGCCAATGATACCGTCGACCAATAATTGTATGTTGTTGAATTAATTTCCACACCCGGATATCCTAAAATCGCGGCATGTATCATGCTGTTATTATCAAATGTATAATTACCGCCAACATCCATGTGTTCAAGGCCAACAAATTGTACCCCGCCAGAAACATTACCACCCACATCAACATCCAGCCAGTTATTTGCTGGATCCGCCTGGATACGCAAATTGGTTGCATCAATATTATTCGTAATCGCAACATCACTGCTTTTAATCGTCATTGAACCAGATTCCTGTTTGATTCCCTTGACGGTTAAATTAGATGTTGTTAATACATGATTGTCGGACATTATGTTAACATCGCCCGTTCCCAACCCAGATGTATAATTTTGACGCAACATTCCACCAATCGTAAACGCATTACCCAATGTCAAGGTATTTGCGGTTATTGTTGCCGTCCCAGTGTTATTTTTGAACGATGCGGCATTAACGGCACCTGATGTTGTCTTTAATGACAAAGTACCAGTATTTTCCACAACCCCCAATGACAAATCATCAGTTGTATTCAATGTCAACGTGCCCGCGTTTTTGGTCTTTGCGTTGTTCCCCGTTATCGCGACAGATTCCGCATTGATTATTGCCGTACCCGCTGCAACAACATCAATACCATTTGCAAATGTCGCATTATTTGTAATGTTATAAGTTACTGTATTGGCATTAACCAACAATGCACCACCTGAAACATTCAAATTATCTGCCTTCAATGTGCCGCCATTATTCAAGACCAACACACCACCGGTTGTGCCACCCTGGCTCATATCGCCATTGGATACAGATATATCGCCATCAACATCTATCGCCCCAGATGCCAACTTGGTTGTTCCGCCCGACAATGTCATACTATCTGAATTAACAGATGCACCCGACAAAGTAACATCGCCCCCCGATACAACCACAGAATCTATGCCCAGCGCATTTGTTGCCGCCACCGTCGTTGTCCCGGCCGATGAATCCAACCCGGACATTGTTATGGCCTTGGCATTTATATCCAATGTACCTTTGTTCGTTACAGTACCCGTATTAACCGAATCGGTGGTGTTCGTGGTTCCCAATGAAACCGTACCAGATGTCCCATTGTTAATCGCCGCTGTTTTAACGGTTGTACCGGTTGCCGTAACCGTACCACCATTTGTTGTTGTTATTGCATCATTAAACTTAACCACATTAGATGCAGTAACATTTAACACACCATTCGCTGTATCTGCCACAATTGCACCACCCAACGTTGCATCGTTTCCGGACACAATATTCAATGTTCCATTTTTAATCGATGCACCACCATCTACCAATACATCGCCGGTATTCGTTTTTAATGTAATTGCGGATGGGCCACTTATAACCACACCCTTGGTTTGACCGGTTGTACCGTCAAAGAATATTCCATTATCAATATCAATGTCGCCACTTGTTGCGGTTACACCATTCCCATGCAGAAGGAACAATCCAGCCCCCGACAAAGATTTTAATGTTGTTGCACCAGAATATATTTCAACCGTTCCACCATTGTTTGCCGTAACATCACCAGTAATATCTAATGTTGTTTGCGTTGTTGATGTTGGTGCGTTACCGAACGCAATATTCCCCTTGCCACCAACGGTTACATCGCCACCAACCTCTATTACATTGGCCGCCAATGTTCCAGTACGCGCCACAGACGAATCGGTTGCGGTAACATCACCATCAATATTTATTTGTCCAGTGGACGCAAGTGTAAATCTGTTAACACCACTGTTTGCAACATTAACATCGCCCGCCGCGGTTGCATTAGTTCCACTAAATGTTAAATTGCCATTGATTTGCGTTCCGCCACCAACAGTTAAATTATATGTATTCGCCCCAACGTTAAACGCACCCGTCGTTACCAAAAGGTCGTTAGTTATTGTTGCGCCACCAATCCGCGCATCCAGGTTTGTTACACCACCCTGGGCATCAATACCACCGATAACAACACTGGCCCCTGCCAAATCGGAGCCCTCGATTGTCGTTGTTCCTGCGGTTGTTAACACAACGCCATCAATTGCGATTTGACGCGCACTAACATCAGTTGTTCCACCGGAATTGCTAACCCCACCAGACAAATGAATTTTTCCAGTCGGATCGGTTTGCGCCGCAACGGTCAAAACACCATTACCAGTATTGGATACACTGGTTAATTCTATGATATCGCCATTCAATGTCATCACACCGGCATTAGATACCGCCCCGGTCGCGGTTAATGTGCCATCCGCAGAAACCGTCGTTTTTGACCCGGCGGCACCATAAATACTTGTCCCAGATGGTGTAGTAATTGTGATATTACCGGCGGTGTCTTCTATTGTAGAAACTGTTAATTGATAACCGCGGTTTTGAATTGTGTTGGCTGTTATGCCGCCGGCCCCCGCGGTCAAAGTCATATTTGCCGCCGCGTTTTCTGAACCGTTGGAAATATTGTTCGCAGCAATTGAACCGCCACTTACCACCAATTCAAAGTTTGTTAATTTATTATTTTCAAAAACCTGGGACAGACTGTCTGCACCGCCACCCAAATTCAATGTACCTGTTTTAAGGCTGAAAGTATTGGTGGCCTCCATATCGCTTAAATCAAAACCATATGCCAAACTAGTTTCACCCGTAACAACAATTGATAAATTACCCTTGTTCACGAACGATGCCTGGGTCCCCGAACCACCATTAATTTCCAATGAATCAACCGCAATATTCATGATACTGCCGGTGTTATCATTCTTCATTGTTCCATCAACAGTCATATCCGTACCGGTTATACGCATAAGGGTTCCACTGTTTTCGACACTGCCACTTGTTGTAATTTCATCACCCGATTCAACAAGCATAGAACCACTGTTGTTTTGGATATTACGCGCAGAAATACTGCCCGCTGTGATTTGCGTTTCCGCATTACCATTTGCGATAAAATCGTTAGTAATCGCTAAACCATTTGTAACATTGATTGTTGTGTTTCCGGACACAGAATCAATCGTTCCGGTTATATTTGCGGCATTCGCGGTTATTTCAAGGTTATCCTTGCTGGTAATATTACCGGTATTAAGTGTACCGATATTTTCCATTACCAACCCACCATCCGCACTTATCGTACCAATATTAACAGACGAAATTGTTGTGCCCTGGGTTTTAGATTTAATCCCCAACGAATAACCAGACAAAACTTCTAATACACTTGTAATAGAAACATTACCATCACTTGCAATTGTATACGGATTCAATGCGGTTGGTTCAACAAAAATCTGACCACTGGCAACCCCGGAACCAGCCTGTCCAACATACAAATTACTTGCCGACAAACCGCCGGTTCCCAACGATAAACCGTTACCTGAAATAACACGCACAAAATTATCAGACGGCACCGCCAGCCCATCCATAACATTTGAATTCGGGGCCGTCGCCGGATCAATAACAATCGGTTCCGCGACCGCCGCGCTAAACGGCACAACACATGACATAAATGCTAAAAATTTTTTCATTGTATTTTTTCGTTTTATTATGGTTAATTTTATGCTTGTATTTTATCATAATTTAGCAATCATAACAAGACAGAAAAATAACTTATCGTTACGTAAAGAAGGAGAAAAAGTATGTACAAAATAAAACGTATCCACGCACGTCAAATCATGGACAGCCGCGGAAATCCAACCGTTGAATGCGATGTCGTATTGTCCGGTGGCGCGTTTGGGCGCGCGGCGGTACCGTCCGGCGCATCTACCGGTGCAGCCGAGGCGCTTGAACTGCGTGATGGTGGAACGAAATACATGGGACGTGGGGTATTGACGGCGGTAAAAAATGTTAACGATATTATCGCACCGGCAATTATTGGAATGGATGCCACACACCAGATTGAAATTGATGAAAAAATGTTGGAATTGGATGGCACAGACAACAAATCAAAATTGGGGGCGAACGCAATATTGGCCGTATCTTTGGCGGTGGCACATGCGGCGGCATGCGCAAAACAAATGCCACTATACAAATATATCGCTGAAATATTTGGCGAAGAAAACCCATGCGTTTTACCACGTCCAATGATGAACATTATTAACGGTGGCGCACATGCGGACAACGGCCTGGATGCCCAGGAATTTATGATTATCCCTGTTGGTGCGAAATCTGAATTTGAAGCTATCCGTATGGGGTCCGAGGTTTTCCATCACCTTAAAACAATTCTGAAACGCGGTGGCAATTCAACAAATGTTGGTGACGAAGGTGGCTTTGCACCAAACTTTCAATCAACCCGCGCGGCATTGGATACCATTATGACCGCAATAACCGATGCGGGATACACCCCCGGTACCGATATTGCAATTGGCCTTGATGTTGCATCATCTGAATTTTACAAGGATGGCAAATATTTATTCGAAGGCCACGAAATGTCCGCCGATGATATGATTGCGTTTTATGAAAAATTAATTTCTGATTATCCAATCATTTCTATTGAAGATGCACTGGCCGAAGAAGATTGGGATGCATGGAAAACATTGACCGCGCGCATTGGCAACAAATGCCAATTGGTTGGCGATGATTTATTTGTAACGAATCCTGCACGCCTTGAACGCGGTATAAATATGGGGGCGGCAAATGCCATCTTAATCAAAGTAAATCAGATTGGCAGTCTTACCGAAACCCTGCGCGCAATTAAAATGGCCCAGGATGCAAAATATGGTGTAATCGTTTCACACCGCAGTGGCGAAACCGAAGATACCACGATTGCCGACCTGGCGGTTGGAACAAACGCTGGCCAAATAAAAACTGGTTCCATGTCGCGTACCGACCGTATGGCAAAATATAACCAGTTGGTCCGCATAGAAGAAGAACTGGACAAACGCGCAAAATATGGTATATAAATATACAACAAAGGAAACGGGGAATAGCATTATTCCCCGTTTAGTTTAACAAATGAATGTATCTAATTTGATTATTTATATCAAATACATTGTCGCAATTATTCTGGTTGTGGCGGTTTTCTGTGCGCCGGCATATCTGGCGGGCCAAACCGGTCGCGATAAAACAGATATGACAAAAATACGTGTTGGATCATGGCTGCTGGGGTGGTCAATTATCGGTTGGCTTTGGGCATTATTCAAAGCATCCAAGAAATAAATTATAAAAAACAATAAAAAAAGACGGGGCATGAAAAGCCCCGTCATTTAATTGTTTTTTTTCAGATGTTTGAACAAATACTATCTTTCGATTTCTTCGGGCAGTTTTCCCAGGCGCGCCGACAGTTCTGCGCGGATATCAACCTTCGCAGCCGCCTTTTTAAAGCCAACTTTACGCCCTGCCTGTTCAAACTTTTTTACGTTATCAGTCATGTTTCTACCTTTATTCAAAACATCTCTCTGACAAACCAACTATATACACATAAATATTTTTGTCAAGTATTTTGTTGTTTGTCAAATTTTATCCCAAACACCCCTTTTATTCGTCGCAACCGTATTCGCCACACGTGCCATCGGAATATTCGCCAACTTCTATCGCGACAGGATTGCCTGCCGGCTCATTAGTTGTATAATGCGTTTCCTTGACTACGCGGACACGACGATTTGCCGCATTCGGTGTATTGTCTGGTGTCGGAACAGCCAAATCTTCTTCACCACTGGATACGGCGACAATCTGACTTGCCGGGATACCGTATTGAATCAGCATTTTCTGGACCGCTTCGGCACGACGACCCCCCAGGGCATAGTTGTAACTTTTTGACCCGGCGGTATCGGTATGTCCGACCACAGAAACCTTGATATTCTTGTTTGATTGTGTCGCATCGGCCAATTTTTCAATCAAATCACGATATTCAGGTTTAATAATCGCCTTGTTGAAATCAAAACGAACTTCAAAGACTTCTTCCATGACATGCTGTTTTGGTTCCAATGGAATCTGTTGAACCTTAATCATTGTCTTTTCGCCAGCGGCCGCCTGTAATTTATCCAAACGTGCGTTAATTGCCGCCAATTCTTCACGCATAGCCATCATCATATCGATAAATTCTGCGCGGGTTACGACATCGTCATTTACGACTGGAACAACAACTGGTTCTGGGTCTGGACAATTACATGATTCCTGGACAACAGGTTCTGGTTGTGGGCATGGCTTAACCTTGCACACAGTTTTTGCGCATGTGCAGTTTGATCCGGCCTGTAAACTGTTACCATTGTTGGACATGTTTTTGCTGACTGTTTTATCACCACCATAAATGTTTTGATTAAATACCATTGGTTGTACAGGTACCGGGTTAATAAGGTGTTCCGGCACATTCACATTGTTAACAATAATAACACCTTCGCGGGCGCGAGACGAATTGCTCATTGCGCGCATATTGCGTGTTTCCGGGTAATATTCACCGGCACTGCGCTGAACATCATTAACTGCGATTTCTGTTTTAACTGTTTGTGTTGTCTGGGTCTGGACAGGTGTTTTTGCGATTACCTTGCCCCCCTTGCAATCACGCAGGGCAACCAAAGCCTTTTGGAAACGGTCGCGACATTGACGCGCGGTTGCTTCTTGGCCACTGGCGGTGGCGGACAACCAACAATCGTATTTAGCCTGAACTTCGGCCGCCAATTCAGGATGTAAATCGGATGCATCGTTTTTCAATTGTTCCATCAATTCATTGTATGCGGTATATAATTCAAACGATGTTTGTTCATCATCAACCGGCCAATTTTCCATTGTTTCCGGGAACGGCAATTCACCAGAAAATGCGGCAACCGCCTTCTGTGCGAACAATTCGCCCATTTCAGGATAGCCTGATGTACGCGCATTGTATATAGCATACGAACGATAGTTCATCGCCAATTGATTCAAAAAGGAATCTTTATGTGGTGCAGAATACACATCCAACCGTTCAACATAATCGACAGTTGGTGTTGAAACATCATATGCGACATCGCCCGCATTATCACGCGCACACGCGCCCAATGCCAGTATCAACAGGCCTGTCAATATTTGTACTTTGCACTTTGAACTTTGATTTTTCATAAAGTATCCCCTTTCCTAATTGTCTGTATTATACGATTTTTCGCAAAATTAGTAAAGCATAAAAACACAGAACCCAACAATTATTACAGGTTTTTATTTATCCATAAACTGTGATGCGATTGATCCCAACGAAGACAGCCCACCATTAAGGCTTGCGCCACTTTGCGTGATACTTCCAACCGTCTGCATAATTTGTGATGTGCTGGTGTTTTTCCCAACATTACCCATAGCAGTGGTAAGGAAGTCCCCCCACATTTCTTTTTTCTTTTTACTGATTCTAGTGTCGGAACAATCTTCTACACGCGCCAACAATTTTCCAGCCATTGTTAAATTATCACGTGTGGTATAATCGGCCATACCGAAATCAACTAAATCAAAAATCTCATAAATATTAGAAACTGTTTTTTGGTCTTTTGTACTGCATGTCGGTGAACCATCTGGACAATATGTCGCCTTGCTGGCCTTTGGAAAACCATTCCAGACCATTTCTGCATCCGCAGCAGATGCAAAATTATCATAGCAAATATTTGCCATATCGGTTCCCGCGGAATAACGCACCGAAGCCTCGTACCCCACACCACCGGGACAACGCGTTTTATTTAATTTACGTTCAACTTCTTCTGCCGTCATTGTTCCAGTTTTTGCCCATTCCTTGATTGTGTTATTTACGAATTCGATTTCTGCACTTGATGGAATACAATATGTATCAAGTTCGCGTTGCTTTGCATTAAGGTTTTGAACATCGGAAACCAAACTTAAAACAGATGGCACCAAACTTGTTGCGGTGTTTGTTGCGCTTGCTTCCTGGGTCGCGACCGGTGCCGCTTTTTTAATAGTAACAGCCGCACCCACCACATTTGTGGTCGCGCACAAAACCAACGCAATAAACAATGTCAGATTTTTCTTCATCTCTCTGTGGTAAATATTATATCATAAAAAATGTTGCTCTCAAATATAAAAATTGCTTTTTATTAACGGGCGCGCTAAAGTGTTTCTTGATATGACAGACAACAGAACATTTCTTATCTTTTCTAAACACCGCCGTCTTCAACGTCTGTGGCAGTTTTTTTTCACAGGCTGGGGACTGGTGATGGTTGCGGCATTGGTTGCGGGCACGCTGTTCACGCGCCAATTATTATGGACGCCTATTGCCGCGATAAATATGCGCGACATCGCAACAAATCAGTTCAAGATGACGGACGCATCTTTTTCCGGGCTTGATCGCGATGGCAACCCATTTCACATCAATGCAAAAACAGCGCGCCAGGAATACGACCAACCAGACATTGTTTTTCTGGATACAATACGTGGCAACATAACACGTAAAATTGATGGAAAAATGGAAACGAATAATGTTTCCGCCGACCATGGTCAGTATCATATAAAACAGAAACGCGTTACTTTAAGTGGTAATGTATATTTACATTCGACAACTGGGGACAAGGTATTAACAGACGAAATGGTGATAAAACTATGAAACAATCTGTATTACGTGTTGAACATTTATCAAAATCATATGGAAAACGCATGGTTATACGCGACATATCACTGGTCGCGCGCCAGGGCGAATCGGTTGGCCTGCTGGGACCGAACGGTGCGGGAAAAACAACTGCGTTCTATTGTATAACGGGCCAATTAAATGCCACCGGCGGACAAATCTTTTTGAATTCCCAGGATATAACCCACCTGCCGTTTTATCAACGGGCAAGATTACACATCGGCTATTTACCCCAGGAAAACAGCGTGTTCCGCGGTCTTACCGTTGAACAAAATATTATGGCTATATTAGAGGTTGTCGAACCCAGCAAAAAGAAACGTCAACAAAAATTGGATGCTTTACTTGATGAATTTGCGATTTCGTCCCTGCGACGCAGCCCGGCAACCGCACTTTCCGGTGGTGAACGTCGCCGCGTAGAAATTGCGCGCGCGTTGGCGAACGATCCAAAGTTCATTTTGCTGGACGAACCATTTGCGGGTATTGACCCGATTGCTGTTAATGAAATTCGTTCATTGGTATCGCAATTAAAAAATCGTGGTTTGGGGGTAATTATTACCGACCACAATGTTCGTGAAACATTGGGCATTACCGACCACAGTTATGTTTTACACGACGGCAAGATTTTAAAGCATGGCACGACTGATGAAATTATTGCCGATGAAATGGTTAAAAAAGTCTATCTTGGCGAAGATTTTGTGATGTAAAAAACCGCCCCAGTTTTCACGCGACAAGGATTAACGTGAAAACTTTTTTCGGGGCGGCACTTTAGGGACACACCTAAAGAAACTTTTACCCGTTATTCACATGCACCATACGATGCGGCAACGGTCGCATTTTCGATACACACACTGCCCGATACCGCGCATGCGGAGCGAACCAAAGTGATTGTACCATCAATGCTTGATTTGTAATTCAGGGCCGCGGCCTTACACTGATTCAAATCAGTATATTCCGCACATGACAATTTCCAAGACTTACAATCAACCGCGGTTGCTGTTGGGCTAACCGTATCTGGCAAACGCAGATTCCATTTCACATAAAAATCTTTCAATGTGCCAATCGAATGTGATTTACCAAAACCAACCGTATTCAAACCATCACCAACACGACAGTTAATATTGTTGCGTTCAACAAATGCGGTAATAGCGGTCGCCAAACCACCGGTTCCCGCACCAATCGCCGCGCCGGTTGCAATACTCTTGCCCATATTAGACTTTTCGCCATTCAACACATCAAGGCCACCGAACACACCATCTAATTCGGCAATTTCAACCTCGGTTTCATCCTTGTTAACACAGCCGATACCCAGGTTTGTACATTTCAAACCACCTGCCAAATTGTCCGGATTGCGTAATGACTTGAAACGGCAACCAACTGTATCTTTGGCACACGAAGATGCCTCAACATTCAAATCACCAGATTCAATCGAACCAACCGAAACCAAGTAATCTATACAAGGTTTAGTATCCAATTTCCCGGCACCCGCACACGTTGTTGCCAGCAAGTTATCAATACAGGCTATTTTAGCACCATCATCTTCACAACCCGCTGGTAATTCATATCCATTCGGATCAAACGAATCATTATAGACAAATGTACAATTCAACACATCATTACCAAAGCAACGGCTAATATCTTGCTTTACGGTTTGATAGTTTGTGTACAAATCGACAATCGCACGACATTGACGCGCCGTCAAATCATTCGTTGTGATTTTATCGCCTTCGGGTAAATATCTGTTAAGAGAATAGATATTCACACTTTTACGCAATTGGTCGCTTAATGTTTTGACCGCAGATTTATTATCGCAATCAAATGCGCGTTTGCCATGGCCCGCCAATGCACCAATTCCGGCACCGGCCAATGTTCCGCCACCAATACCCACAACCGCGGCAGTGCTTGTATCGTTCATCAACGAAAAACCGAACAAATCTTTGTTACAAGTGAATGTATCGCCGGCGGCACGCCAAACCTCGGCTGGCTGGTCATTGCCCAGTGCACCGAACAACCAGTTGTTTTTGATTTGAGTGTCTTTGTTATATGCGGCCACGCGCAGATAGCAGGTTGCAGTTGTTGCATCCCAACGCGCATAGTGTCCACGCGCCCCATCAACACCCGGGTTGCCATAATTTAATTCTGCGCCCATCGGATTAGTCTTGATTAACACCCCGCCCTGTTGATTATTATAGGCACCAACGCGGTTATTATATTCACTTGTTGTACCACCATTGTTTTCGACGGCTGCAAACGATGGCCCATATGTATTCACATCCAACAACAGACATGTGTTTTCAGCCTGGTTTGGTGTCAAACCCGTTTTGCGCAAAACAAAGTTGTAATATTCCGGCTGAATCTTGCGCGAATTAAAGTCAACCCAAACATCTGCGATTGCGCGATATACAGGCTTGCAATCACGACGAACATCCGTCATACATTTTTCCACCTGAATCGAGCAAAGCCCCATGCCATTCATAATCGCATTACGCATATCTTCGTTGAACAAATCATTCAAACCACCCGGCAAGGCACCGTTATTTATACACGCCAAAACATCGTTCATACAGTTTTGAACAGTATATTCAGAATTACGCACACCACCATCTGGACATTCCGGGGTTGGTTGTGGATCTGGCTGTGGATCATCTGGTTTTGGGTCCGGCTGTGGTTGTGGTTGTGGTTGCGGTTGTTGTGCAACATTTGTTGATATATTTGCCGGATTAATTGTCATTGTCGGCATAGACGGCATACGAAACGATTGTGCACCCGCACGATTACCCGCACGAACATTTGCCGCCGCACGCGGTGTTGCATCCGCCGCAAATGCCGCACAAACAAAGGATATTACACCGAAACAGGCAACCAGGCCGCCGAATAATTTTGATGATTTTGTCATAGAAAATCCCCCCATGATAGTTGTTCTAATTATACCATAAAAAAGCCTTAAAAAAAGTTTTTTTACCGTAATTTTTGCTTTTTATTGAAAAAACTTAAAACATTGACAAAAACAATATCTTGTCTATAATAGAATTGATGTGGAATAAAGTACAAGATTTTTATAACAATAACAAACATGCGATTATTTGGACCGCATGCTATATCTTTGCGTCATGGGCCATTATGCGCTATATGTTTAATTTCAATATCTTTTCCGCAACCCGTTGGCACCAACTGTTTCATTCGCATCTGTATGGCTTTGCGGGTTTCGTATTCAGTATTTTGATTTTGGCGATGGTGCCACTTTACATTGCAACGACCGTTATTATCGCACGAACCAAAACGCCACTTTTTAATATAAACATAACAATACCTGAATTTATCAAGACTTTTATTAAGAACGCATTTATTCAAACACCAATGCCGGACGAAGAACCACTTGCCACCACAGTTCAGGAAAACGAATCGGGACAAGAAAACCCAACCGAACAAACACCAGGCAACGAAAATACGGAAACACCGACCGAAACCACATCGCCCAACCCCGTACCAGACACCGTCCCGGCGGAATTACGCGTTGCATATATGCGCGCCCGCGACAATGTTTTACACACACAGAAATCTGTATTTGACCTTGCTAATACCACCCGGACACCCGCCCCGGCACCAATCGCCGAACCGGCAAGTGCGGATGCCACCCCAATGGAAGATTTTTCTATTCCAACAGATTTTGATATTACCGACACAGACAGCATTATGGGGAACGTGCCAACATTTACCGATATTGACCTGGATGCCGATATTGATGACGATACCGATGAACAAACACCCGAAATTACAGACATAAAAACCCAAAACAATGAAAACCAAGATGTAATAAACTATCTGAACAAAAAATCTGTTCCATGTGAAATTATTGACGACATTGTTGTAACTGACAAATTCGCAATTGCATCGCACACAGATTCTGATTTCTGGGTTGCGGACAATGAATCATGGTTTGCCGCCGGAAAAATAAGAAAATCACCAATTGTATCTGTGTTAAATGTTGCAAAGCAACGCAACGTCCAACCGGTGTTATATTTGACATACGATAACATAATGGACATTGATGAATTGCGTACTGGGTGGCAAGATGCCGGCATTCGTGTGATAAACAACTTGGACGAATTAAAATAAAAAACCGCCCGTTTGGGCGGTTTTTATTAGAATTGGGTATCAGTACATGTTTCTTTTTCTTCGCCCCAATCTTTACAATACTTATTACCAAACAGCGGGTTCTTGGTATTTTCACAACTTTGTGAACGGACACATTTATGACAATTCAACGTTTCCCATTCAAATGTCGATGTAATCGTTTCTTTGTAATTCCACTGGTTTAACTGGGCCGAAGCAACCAACTCACGTTCTGTAATGTTGTCCACACCATTTGCAGAACCAGATCCGACATTACCCAACAACCCCATGCCGGCAACAGCAGTCGCGCCCACAGCCACACCATTCACTGTCACCCCCGCAACCGTTATTGCTGTTGCAGAAAGTGCGGCAGGCCCCATAAGCGGCACCGCAACACAGGCACCGGTTATTGCAACCGCGGCCAATATTTTACCAAACGCATTTTTCGGGGGATTTGGTGATTTTGGCAATGTGGATGATGACGGCAATCCTAAACACGACAAACGTGCAATTTCACGACGTGCATCCAGGACATTTTTACCCTGAATTTCTGCCATACGTTCCCCAATTGTTGCATAATCTTGTAATAATTTTTCGTTTAATTCATCGTATTTTGTATAGTAATTTGATTTCGCCTGTTTCAGGGCCGCACTTGCAATCAATGACCGCATTTGCTTTGTTAATTCTGGGAAGCGCGGATTTTCCTTGGATCCGATTGTTGTGCGGGTTGAACGTGTACCATTCGCCGTTACAACATTTTTATTCATACCCTGAACTTCGCGACCATACATACAGAACTGAACTGTTGGGTCTGATTCAATCGTATTAATTGCATTATTAATACTATTCTGTAATTGCGCCAATTCAGATTTGACTTTTTCTTTCTGTTCGGGACTGATGCTTTTTGCTTCATCAACTTTCGTTAAATAGTCTTCAACTGATGATAATTTACCATCGGAACCAACCTCTACACTTTCCCAATAAATTGTCCCATCGATTACACCGGCCAATGGTGTTATAGGCCCCAATTGAGTACTGGTTGAACCTTCAACACGTCCCAATTCAACGTCTTGAATTTGCGCAACATCGGTACGACATGAATAGAAATCTATATCCGTAAGATTTCCATTTTCATCCGTCTTGTAGCCACAAATTTTATAATCCAACGAATGCGCCCCTATTCCATTATCAATGGCTAATCCATTACAATTTTCGGTATCACCACAAACTTTGATCATGGCTTCGTCGGCGGCCTTTTGGCACATGGTCAACATATTGTTGTCAATATTCAGCATAATACCTTGGACCATATTGGCGATTTCATCGTAAACCTTGTTGCCACGAATATCCTGGCCTTCATAAACCTTTTGACAACCGACCAGTTTATCATACGGACACATACGCATAATGGTATCCGTATCCAGACCAACACATTGTGTATAGTCCGAACCACAGCGATCTTCTGACTGCAGACAGGATTTAACTTCCTTTGTACAGGAATCAACACGCATAGATGCCAAACGCGCGACCACGAAATCCCAAATTTGTGATTTTTGCGCTTTGGATGCACTTGATGCATCAATACCACACGCATTAAGTGGAATCTTACATACATTAAGCATCGTTTCTGGACGTGTCAAACACATATCATACGAACCGTCGGGGTCGTTTGGATCGATATTATCACGACAGGCCTTTTGGAAACAGGACGATATATTCCCGATACAATTTTGACGGGCATTATCTTCAGCAATCAATTCAGCCGACTTGATTTGCGGTGCAATTTCTTTAAGGAATGTATCCCAAACCTTGTCCGCGACCGCAACGCATTGTTTTGTAACCGTTTCGCACAACGGTTTCTTAGACAGCAGTGTATCATACGATGATGCCGCTATTTCTATCGTTGTGGCCGAACCCTTGACAGAATAACTTTTGGCTTTTCTGGACGTACTTTGGGTTGTGTTTGTATTATCCATCGCAGAAATCATCGCACATGCCGCGAAATCATTACCACAACCACCAGTTGTCTGCATACACTTTTTGAATTCTATTGTACACTGGCCCAAATCATAACGATTTTCCGCACGCAATTGTTCCAATGCCGCATCGCGCAGTGCGCGTTCCGCAGTCGCTAATTTAGTTTGACTGGCACTTTTCTGCTGTTTCAAACTGTTTTCATACGCATTACAATCAGATTTGATTTTTTGCGCATATAACAATTTCAGCATTGACATATCAGCCGCACATTCTGGTATCTGCGCCGCACATAAATCAGATGCCGCCCGTTGTAAAGCGTCCCCTGTTTTACCATCTATTGACGACACTTCACCGAAAATATCAAACACATCGTCTTCTTCGAACATGGCGCTGTTGTCCCAAATCGACAAATCAAGTTTCCGACGACCCTTTTCATCCCGGTCCACAGAATCTATCGCATCTTTTGCCGCGGCATTTGCCTTGGCTATCGCCGCATCGGCATCCAATCCCATTTCGATTTTTTCAACACCATATGTTGCCATTTGATATGATTGCTGATCCAGTTTTTCGATTTCGGCTAAAACCTCGTCTAATTCGGCATTACGATTACTGCAAACACACCGACCACCACTGGTATTGTCCAGCATACAAAACGCATCCATACAGCCATAATATTTATTTTGGCATTGTTCATTAACCGCGGTGTTGGCAACGGCACCCGCAACCTTGGTTCCAGAATTGATAACCTTTTGTGATGTAACCGCCGCACGTGCAGCCACAGTTTTGGGTTGTGTTGTGGCACTGCGTACAGATGTATTTCGCACCGCATTCGTTGACCGAACGGCATTGCCACGCACCGCACTGCGTGCCGTCGTCGCCGCCCCAGATGTCGCACTTTGCGTCGCAACCGGTGTCCCCGAACCGCGTCCACGCGTTACAGGCGCCGCCGCATTTGCGTTTATAACCGCACCCAAAATCAACAGGATAGAAATAAATAATTTTCTCATCCACAACCCCCTATTATCTGTATTATTTTATCATATTAATCCCTTTATTAAAAACACTTTTTCAAACAAATTTATCCCCTTTCACACAAAATATTGACAATTATTGTTTTTGTATTATATTATACATGTAAACCAGTGGGGGATTTTATGTCAAACAACATTGACATTTTTGGCGAATTTGCACCGGCTTATACAATAAGCAACGAAAATCAGCGATGGGCAACCAGCGCAGTTCCAAACATATCGCGGGTTTTAACCGTTGCGGGTTCTGGCGACCAGGCTTTGTTTTATCACATAAACGGCGCAAAACGAATCGATACATTCGATAAAACTCAAAATGCCCGCGTTATCCAGGACATAAAGTTTACCGCCATACAACATGTTTCATACCACGAATATTCTAATTTATTGATAGATTTATTCCATGTCAAAGATATCAGATGTATCCCAACAATGAAAAAGCTTATGCCTTTATTGCCACGCGAAACAATAAGAATCATTAACACACCGGGCAATAATTATTTATTTGGGGCCGGACTGGATGCGCGGTATTATCCTGAAAACATCCCCACGCCCGCGGAATATGATTATTTAAAACACACACTTAAAAAGCCGTTTAATTTTATATGCACCGACCTGTATGATTTAAGTGCTAAAATAACCGGTAAATATGATTTGATAAACATTTCAAATATTTTTGATTATTGCTATAACGCGCAACAACAAGGTGACATTTTGAGAAAACTTTCGCGCCATCTTGTACCCGGCGGACATATTGTATATTTACCCCAGGCGGAAAAATTTTCGTATAACAAAATACATATTCCATTACAAAACAGCGAATTAAATTATCTGCAAAAATTACAACAAAAACAAACAAAAATGATTTTGTTTAGATATACACAATTAGCAAAAATGAAACAGAAATAAAAAACAAAATAAAAAACGGGGCAAATGCCCCGTTTAATTATTTGCCGGTTGCACGACGTTTAACAGCAACTTCTTTCTTGGCTGTTGTCGCCTTGGCTGCCTTTGGTGCCGCCTTTTCTACCTTGGCTGCTGGTGCCTTTGGCGATGCTTTCTTGGCTGCTGGCTTTTCGGCTGTTGCTTCACTTGCAACTTCTGCTGGTGCCGCTGCTGCCGCTGCCTTTGGTGCAGACTTTTTCGCATTTTCGTCGCGATCAACCAATTCAATAATCGCCATTGGTGCCGCGTCGCCATAACGGAAACCCGCCTTTAATACGCGTGTATAACCGCCGTTGCGTTTAGCATAACGTGGGCCCAAAACCGCGAACAGTTTTTTAACTGTTGCTTCTGCCCCATTACCCAATTCAGACGCAATCAAACGACGATTTGCAACGGTATCAACCTTGGCGCGAGTAATCATTTTTTCGACCACACTGCGCAGGTCTTTTGCCTTTGGCAAAGTTGTTTTAATTTGTTCACGTTCAATCAAGTTTTTCGCCAAGCCGATAAATAATGCTTTGCGTGCATTTGTGTCGCGATTAAATGTGCGACCTGCTTTCATATGTCTCATCGATTACTCCTTTATTTTGTTTCAGCCCCGGACCACCCGGGGATTTGTTGAGACACCCGCAACCAAAGTTTCCCCTGAATTGCGGGTTTTGTTTTTATCCCTTATTTATAAGGATCTTCATATTTCTTGGCCAATTCTGCGATATTTTCCGGTGGCCAACCTGGTACTTCCATACCCAATCCCAAACCCATGGCTTCCAATTGAGCCTTGATTTCATTCAAAGACTTGCGGCCAAAGTTTGGTGTTTTCAACATGTCTGCTTCGGTTTTCTGGACCAATTCGCCCAACCAATTGATTTTGTCGTTCTTCAAGCAGTTATTTGCACGAACAGACAATTCCAATTCATCAACATGTTTCAACAATTTCGGATCAAATGGCAACGCATCTTTTGCCTTATCATCTTCGGATGGTGCATTGATTTGTGCAGGATCTTCAAAGTTGATAAAGACAACCAGTTGGTCTGTCAAGATACGTGCGGCATATGCGATTGCATCTTCTGGTGCAACACTGCCATTTGTTTTAACTGTCAATTCCAATTTATCATAGTCTGTAGATTGACCAACACGTGTTTGTGTAACTGTGCTGGCTACATTCAAAACTGGCGAATAAATTGAATCGACCGGAATAACCCCCAATGGTAAATCGGCGGCATTTTGTGATGCAGGCACATAGCCACGTCCGGTTCCCAATGTGATTTCCATATCAAAATTTGCGCCCTTGTCCAAAGTGCAGATTTCGACATCTTTGTTCATAACTTCGACACCACCCGATGTTTCAATCATACCGGCGGTAACGACTGCTGGACCTTTAACTTTCAGGTATGCTTTGTGCTGGCCTTCGGTCAAGGCTTTGAAATAAACACCCTTTAAGTTAAGGATAATGTCGGTAACATCTTCGCGGCAACCTGGGACGCTGCTGAATTCATGCTGGACACCATCAATTTTAATATAAATTGGCGCACAGCCCTGAAGTGAAGACAACAATACGCGACGTAATGCCGTCCCCAGTGTTAAACCGAACCCCTTTTCCAATGGTTCGGCGACCAAAGTTGCGATATTTGAATCATGTTCATCGACCACGACATTAAGTTTTTTTGGCTTAATAAGGGTCATCCAGTTCTTTTCAATCATATGTTTTTTCCTTATGGCTTAGTTTATTATTTTCACCAAATTGCGCCCAAACCCGTTGTGCGCGTGCGTTATTTTATACTGACAAAAGCCAATTGTCAACATATTATTCATTGTTTCCACCCCCAAAAGCCCAAGAAAACACCTGAAACATTTGACAAAAATTATTTTTATCTAAAAACTTGACAATCGGCATTTTGTGTCCTAATATCGTATCAGTCCAACCAAAAGGAATACAAATATGAAAAAAACAATTTTGTCTGGCATCGTCGCATGTGTTATCTGCGCACCGGTTTATGCGTCTGACGGTGGTGTCTATGGTGATTACAACACCGAAATGAAAACCACAGCCGAAGATTTCGTTCGTGTCGAACGCGTTGCACAACCAGTTGCTGTGAAAACAGTTGCCGCGAAACCAGCATGCACAAAATGCAACAAATGCGCTGCCAAAGTTTGTGGCGAACCATTTGAAAAGGTTGTAAATCGTGAATATTTCGTTCGCGAAACAGTACAACAGTATCGTCCGGTTGTTTCCTATGTACCGGCTGGTTCATACACAACCGTTCGTGCGGTTGCAACACCAAAATGCAACAAATGCGGTTTCTAATAATCGTATAAAAAGTTTGCGCTAAGAAAAAAACCACCCAAACGGGTGGTTTTTATTTTTGATTTTTTGCCGCCTGAACATATTGCGACCGCATGACACGCAAAATAGCCACCCAATCTTCGTGTTGATGCATGAACGAATGACGACTTTCTGGAAATTCAACGAATCGCATTTTTTCCTTTGGTGAATATTCATTAACCTGGTTATAAATTGAACGAATATATTCAATTGGTGATTTTTGATCTTTGCCGCCCGCAACCATTGTAACAGGTATATTATATTGCGCCATCAAATCGGGTCGCGGTTGCAATGCGACAACTTCATCATAAAACTTGGTGAACAATGAAACATACCGGTTTTGTCTGACCAGCATAACATCGTGCGGACTCATAAGGCCCATAGGCACTTTTTCAAATTCATCATCAGATAAATCTGGATATTGATGATGATGCATAAACTTTTTTGAAAAATCGAACCATTCTTTTGTAACATATGGCGCAAACAATATTGCCCCCGAAAAGCCAACCGGACGATTTTGTAAAACACGACGATTAAAAACTTCCAAAACCCCCGTTCCACCCAGCGAATGACCAACCACACAGGTCCACTTGCCCATTGACATTTTTGAAACGATTTCCAAACCTGCATCCATCAAATCTATAAATTCAGGAAACGTATTTTTCTTGGCTAATTCCGCGGATATTTCCGGTTTAAAATTCCCCAGGAAAGTATCCAGCGCATAAATATTATATTTGTGTTTAAGGGACCAATAACTTAATGCCCCCATCAATGGTTCTATTTGTGTATTACTGGCCAGGCCCGGCACCAAAACAAAATTACCACGCGCCACATCACCCACCGAATAGTGTGTAATCTGACCGATTGTTCCCAAATCTGTCCTTGACGAAAAATGCATCTGCCACGTAAAATACTTGCCCTTTAATTCGGGCAACGCATCGGCATAATTTTTTGGAATAAAAACATCTTTTAGTGGTTTCATAACAAAACAAACATAACACAAAAACCAAAAATGTCAACAAAACTAAATAAATAAAAACCGCCCGTCTGGGCGGCTTCTTGCTTTAAATTAAATCCGAATACGGCAAAGATTTGATATAATTTTCCATATAATCCCAATCTGGATTGCCATTTTTATCAACAGGCAATTTTATGACAGTGTTACGAATTTTTGTCTGATTAAACTTTCGACCATAACTATATCTATATCTTTCTTTATTTATAATAGTCGCAAGATACGCACCGATATAACTGTTCAATCTAAATTTTGGTGTCAATTTTTCTACATGGTCACTGGCAGAAAAATTGAATGCCTGATACGAACAAAAACCGGCGACAGCACTATCTATAACAAGAACATTTCCTTTTTCTGTAAAATAATTATAAAAACCAGCGACGCCATTATTAGTTGCTTGGGTGGTCACATATGGATATTTACCACTACCGTAACTTTCTAATTCATCTAATTTTGTTGTTTTCGTTCCAGATATATCAAATAAATCAGATAACTTAAAACTTTGCCACGATGTCGTATCAAACGGTAATTCTTTGTGTTTTATTTTTGTGTTAATTGGACTGTAATCGATTTTATATTTTTTCAACCAATCTGGTAATGGTGGTAAATTGATGTTTTTTAACGTTCTGTTTGCTTGACGACCATAACTATAACGATACGCATTCATTTTTATCGCATGACAATAAAACAACTTTTCTTCCAACGACATTTCTTTTTTAGGTTTCAGCACCAACACATGAAAGCCAGTATAAAAAGGTTTGTCTTGAACAAAAGATGATAAAACACTGCCACCAACAGCAACCGTTATTAAACCCGCTTGAAAGGGTTCTTTATCTGTTTTGACAACTCTTGCGACAACGCCATTGTTTTCACCTGTTCTGGCAACAAAATTTATGTCAGCCCCCTTATCAATTTCCATATTGATAAGTTCAAAACCATTTCCCTGATAAATATCAAATAATTCTGATACTAACATTGTTATTCACTCGTTTTTGTCAGATATGCCAGATAATTTTTTACTGTCTGTTCAAAATCAGATTGGGCCAGTTTTGAATAATCGGTTTCCATATATGCTTCACACAACCACTCATCATTCCATTTAACAGGTTTTTTTGCGGTAAAACCATCTCTAACATCCAAATTTTCATATAAATCTAACCATTCTTTTTTGATTTTTTCCCAACGATTGAATTTATCAATACGACCTAGTTTTTTTGCCTTTACAAAACCATCATCTTTGTAATATCCAAAGAACGTTTGCTTGGTTGAATCGTGTGGTTTATGTGCAGTCCAAACCATTACACAGACATTGGTACTAGCATTATTTGAATAAAATATATCATCTGGCATTGAAAACACCGCTTTTAATGTGTGGTCCTTGAACAATCTTTCTCGCTCGGTTTTGAATTTTGTCCCTATAGCACATGACATAGGCACAACCACAACACCTGTTCCACCAGGTACCAACAAATCCAACATGTTTTGAACAAATTCTAATTCGGTATGCCCCTTCTGTGAATACGGTGGATTAATCAGACCAACGGTTAATTGTTTTTCTTGTAACCAATCTCTTGTTTCTGCCTTAAAACAATCGCCATATTTAATATTTGACTTACCATCACCACGAACAATCATATTCGCAATTGCTAATGTATAAATATCATCATCAGATTCCACACCATATAATTGTTCACGCTTAATTCTCTCTATTTCTTTTTGGTTTGCATTCTTAAACATTTTTGACATGGCAGTAACCAAGAAAGCCCCAGAGCCGCAACAAATATCTACCACACGACTATTTTTATTCACCCCAGCCAAATCACACATAAATTCTGTTAAATGTTGTGGTGTCAATACTATTCCCAGACCCTTACCATCACCACCACTATATTTTACAAATTCATGATAAAATATTCCCAATGCATCAATTGCGCTGTCGGCATAATCCATCATAGGCTTTATTTTCCTATCAAGTTCAGATATAAACCAAAGCAAAGAATTATCACTGTTTAATGGAATATCTTTTATTGCATCATTGCGACCTATTTTTTCAAAATGACCTTTAATATCATTGATTTTATCTTGTCTAATATCACTCTTTTCCAGAACCGTTTTTATTGCATCTTGCAACAAAGTATGCAATGCCCTGAATGAATTTTGATTTACATAATTATTCACAAAATCATCATCTTTCAACGCAATTAAAATACCAGCAATAAAAACAGGTTTTTCCTTTTCTGGCATTCTTAAAGCCCGCAAAGAATCATGCATAACCAAAGCCAGTTTTCGAATTTCATCAATAGATACTTTTTTGCTAATTTTTTCACCCTTTACCATATGTAAATAATTTTCCGGGTCAAATAAAACGTCCCTTCCTCTCCTTAATTCCTGCGGTTCTTCCTGCCCTTTGCGCCAATCAAACGTGCTAATTTTGCAATTATCTATCGTTGTCCCAGATACCGCAATTGCAACAACATTAAAATAATCTTTGATAAACTTTGCGTAATACAATACACCATCAACAGCAAATGCATCTGGCTGATTTCTTTTTTCGGACTCATGTTTTTTCACTGATGCCTTACATTCTATCACAAGCACTGTATCACGTGATTTATCAAAAGTTATTACAAACTCCGGTTTACCAATTCCTTTGCCACCGCAGTCATATTGATTTAAATCACAAATCTTGGGTTTACCACCGGCACGTTCCAATGCTTCACGCAAATCGCCGTTAATTTTTG
This sequence comes from Alphaproteobacteria bacterium, assembly GCA_017475605.1. Taxonomy (GTDB): domain Bacteria; phylum Pseudomonadota; class Alphaproteobacteria; order Rs-D84; family Rs-D84; genus Enterousia. The sequence continues at coordinate 123,240 of JAFVFD010000005.1, forward strand.
ACGCATCAGATTGCGGATAAACAACACCCCATGGATTTTTACCAAGTACAAAATCCATTTCTCTTTGTGTTAAACTTTCCGTCATTCTTTCGCTAGCCATTTTGTCCTTCCTTTTATAAAAACTATAGACAAAGTTACATATCCCCTACAAGCAATATTTTATCATAAAATGCTTTTTTATAAAACATTAAAACACCACCGCAATTGCGGTGGTGTTTTAATAACGGCTAATCAATAATGATTACACGCGGCGCACTTTCTTTGGACGGCAACCGTTGTGCGGAATGCGTGTTGTATCGGTAATAGATTGGACAATTAAACCCGCGTTTGCCAAACCACGCACTGCGGATTCACGACCCTGACCAATACCGCGCATCAAAACATCAACTGTTTTCATACCCATTTCGGCGACTTTCTTGCCAACCGCATCGGCTACAACCGTTGCCGCATATGGTGTGGACTTTTTCGCGCCCTTAAAATTATTAGCACCCGCGGTTGCCCATGTTAACACCGCACCCGACGGATCTGTGATTGTGATACGTGTATTGTTATTTGTCGCGACGACATGCGCAATGCCATGCGATACTTTTTTAACTACTTTCTTTTTAGCTTTTGTAACTGCCATTATTTTTACCTTTTATTTAGATGTCTTCAATTAACTTTCGTGTTAATCTCTACCCAAAATGTTATTTACCCTTGACCGCGGAACCTGCGACCACAACACGTTTACCCTTACGCGTACGGGCATTGGTTTGTGTACGTTGTCCACGAACCGGCAAACGATTACGGTGGCGAATACCACGATATGTTTTAAGGTCTTGTAAACGTTTGATGTTCATTGCGACTTCACGACGAACATCACCTTCGACCTTGAAGTTTTGTTCAATATAATTCGAAATTTTGATAACATCAGCGTCTGTCAAATCTTTCGCGCGCAAACCGTCTTTCAATTTCAACGCTTCACAAATCTTGGCGGCGCGGGCCGGACCAATACCATGAATATAGCGCAACGCGATTTCAATGCGTTTTTCTGCTGGAATGTTAACACCTGCTATACGTGCCATTTTTCATTTTCCTTTTTTATTGTCTTTGACGCGAAAACGCGCCGTCCTTTTTCACCCATAAAATCTGCCGTCCAGATTTACGAGTTATTCTATTTTGCCGAATTATTCTATATTAAATCCGGCAAAAGTCAAATCTTGTTTTAGTTGCGGAACCGCCCATGACGCTGTGCGTGTCCAACAACACCTGTATATTGCTTTGCCACCAAATACGATTGAACCTGGTTCCACGTGTCCAGAATAACCCCGGCAACGATTAAAACACTTGTTCCACCGATGGTAAGTGGCATACCCGCGTGTGTATTCAAAATAATTGGCAACACACACACCACAATCAAATACAGAACACCTATTGCCGTTGTGCGCGATACAACATCATCCAAATATTTGATTGTCTGTTCACCCGGACGAACACCTGGGATATATCCACCCATATTTTTAAGGTTCGTACTTGTTTCTTCGGAATTAAATACAACAGCGGTCTGGAAATACGCAAAGAACGCAATTAAAACCGTATACAAAATAATATACGACCATGCCCCGTATGTAAAGAATCCCAACACCTGCTGAACGAACAAGTTTTCACTTTGAACGAAACGTTGTACAAATGCCGGTAACATCATAATAGATGCCGCAAACACAGGCCCCATAACACCTGACATATTAACCTTAATCGGCAAATAAGATGCGTTCGTATTCATAACGCCGTTGGACATAACCTGGCGCGGATACAAAATTTGAATACGACGTTGTGCCTGTTCAAAGAATGCGATTAATGCGATAATACCAACAACGAATACAACCGTAAGTGCAATCATCGCAGGCGACATCTGACCAACGGAACCCAAACTAAATAACTTGCCAACACCACTTGGAATCTGGGCAACGATACCAGCAAAGATAAGAAGTGATGCACCCTGACCCACACCACGTGCGGTAATCTGTTCCGCCAACCACATAACGAATACGGTACCACCAACCAACGCAATAATAGCCGATAATTCAAATGCGAACCCTGGGTTCACAACCGCGGCAACACCATTGACCGGCGCCATAGATTCCAAACCACGAACAACCGCCCAACCCTGAACGACCGCTAAAAACACCGCCAAATAACGTGTATATTGGTTGATTTTGATACGACCAGATTCACCTTCTTTGCGCAAATCATTCAGGTTTTTACTTGTTGCGGTTAACAACTGTAAAACGATAGATGCTGAAATATATGGGAAAATATTTAATGCCAAAACCGACATACGCGACAGTGAACCGCCACTGAACATATCGAACATTCCCATCATGCCACTGCCTTCACCATTGAAAAGGTGCAAAATCGCAGATGCATTTACCCCCGGTAATGGAATAAAAGAACCGATACGATACACAATCAATGCCCCCAATGTGAACATGATGCGTTTTTGTAAATCAGTCAAATTTCCAAAATATTTTTTCAAGAGTTTCATTGCGCTAAGATTTTAACCAGTTATGCGCATCCGGTTTCCCGAATGCGCAAGTTAGATTATTTGTTTTTAATAGAACCGCCGGCTTTTACAATTGCGGCTTCGGCTGCCTTGGACCATTTGTCCGCAACAACGTTAATCGCAGATTTGATTTCGCCCTTGGCCAAAATCTTCAAACCATCCATTTCACGATTGATGATTTTTGCAGCCATCAATGATTCCATTGTGATTGCTTTGCCTGCATCAATTTTACCCGATGCGATAAACTTTTCAATATCGCCAAGGTTGATTGTTGCATATTCCTTGTGGAATGGATTTTGGAATCCAAACTTTGGGAAACGACGCAAAATCGGCATCTGACCACCCTGGAAAGTGGCTTGTTTGCGGGAACCCGCACGTGCCTTTTGACCCTTGGTACCACGACCGGCTGTTTTTCCATAGCCCGATGCCATACCACGACCAACGCGTTTGACATCGCTGCGTGCACCAAAATTATCCATCAATGCATTTAATTTCATTTCTTTTTCCTTTTAGTCCTACGAACCTTATATAGTTCTTTGTCGCACATAAACAAGAGTTTACGTACTCGGTTTTACTTTATTTATTTTTCAACGATTTCGACCAAGTGTGCAACGCGTGCGACCATGCCACGCACTGCTGGTGTGTCGTTGATTTCACGTGTTTTGCCAATGCGGCCCAAGCCCAATGCTAAAACAATTTTGCGTTGTGCTTCTGGACGATGAATCAAACCACGTGTTTGTTTTACGATAATCTTTGCCATCTGAACACCTCTGCGTCTTATTATTCTGCGGCTTCTGCGTTTTCTTCAAACTTTTTACCGTCGCGACCGGCGATAATTTCAGAAACAGATTTACCACGACGCGCGGCAACTGTCTTTGGCGAATTCATTTTAGAAAAAGCCAAGAATGCTGCACGAACCATGTTGTTTGGATTGTTGGAACCCTGGGACTTAACAACAACGTCCTGGACACCCAAGCATTCAAACACCGCACGCAACGCACCACCGGCAATAATACCAGTACCTGGAACAGCACTGCGTACAACCAAGCGAGATGCACCATATCTGGATTCGATATCGTGATGTAATGTGCGTCCTTCTTTCAATGGAACGCGAATCATTTTCGCTTTTGCGGCCTTGGTTGCCTTCTGCACAGCAGCCTGGACTTCCAATGCTTTACCTTTGCCGAAACCAACACGACCAGCCTTGTCCCCGACCACAACCAGGGCCGAGAAAGACATATTTTTACCACCTTTAACAGTCTTGGATACGCGGTTGATAGAAACCAATTTATCTACCAAGTTATCCGTCTGTAATTTTTTATCATCAAAACGTGCCATTTATATACTCCGTTTAATTTGAATTAGATTCTAACGCCACCGGCGCGGATTGCTTCGCACAGTGCTTTTACACGACCATGATAGCGATAACCGCCACGATCGAAATAACAATTATCAGCCAATTTAGCCTTTACCAAACGTTCAGCAAATGCTTTACCGACCAATTCTGCGCCTGCAACATTCCAGCCTTTTCCTGCGAAGCCTTTTTCCTTGCTTGATGCCGCACACAGTGTATGACCATGCACATCATCAATCGCCTGGATTTCAATATGACGACCAGAACGGAAGACTGACAAACGAATCTTGCCAGGATTTTTTCTTTTTAACGCACCGCGATTTGCGATTGTGCGTCTTTCTTCAGTAGACAAATGTTTTAACATTTCGTTTCCTTTTTTCCCATCCCCGTAACAGCGGAGAAGATTATTTATTATTTCTTTTTACCTTCTTTGTGGCGGATTGTTTCGCCCTTATAGAAGATGCCCTTGCCCTTGTACGGGTCTGCTTTACGAACTTTGTGAATCTTGTCAGCAAACAAACCAACCGCACATTTATCGATTCCACGAATTGTGAATTCTGTTGGTGTGCCACCGATTTCAACGGTCAGGCCAGCCGGTATTTCCATAACAACATCATGGGAATAACCAGCAACCAAAACCAATTTATTGCCAGATACAGATGCCTTGTAACCAACACCTTTCATGTACATTTCTTTGGCAAAACCGTTTGTAACACCCAATGCCGCATTACGAATATTGCGTGTCATTGTGCCCCACATAGCGCGGGATGTTTTGTCTGCATCATCTTTTGGTGTAACAACAACCTGCCCTGCTTCGACCTTGATATCGACCAGGCTGGCATTTTTTGTATCAACTGGAACCTTCAATTCACCCTTTGGGCCCTTGATAACAATTGCGTTATCGACAACAGCCGCTGTAACGCCATCCGTTAATTTTACTGGATATTTTCCTGCACGAGACATAACTTAATCCTTCTGCTTTTAATTATATAACCTTGCACAATACTTCGCCGCCAACATTCATAAGGCGCGCTTTGTGATCAGTCATGACACCGTTTGGCGTTGAAACAATCGCGATACCCAGGCCATTTAAAACCTTTGGCATTTTCGCGCTGCCGGAATATACACGACGGCCCGGTTTTGACACGACAGAAATTTCTTGGATTGCACCGTTGCCATTAACATATTTCAATTCAATGACCAAATTTGAACGGTGTTCATCAATTTTTTCTTGACGGAAATCGGTAATAAAACCTTCTTCCTTTAATACATTCAGAACTGCTGCACGCAGTTTGCTGTTTGGAACGGTGACTGTTTCTTTACCCGCAACTTGACCATTACGGATGCGTGTTAACATGTCTCCGATTGGGTGTGATAATGACATCTTTTGTTACTCCTTCTCTGTGGGCAAGCCCACATTTCTGGCCCAGCTGCATTGTCCACAACTGGGGTTTATGTTATCAGTTGATTTTACCAACTGGATTTACGAACACCTGGCAATTTCCCTTCGGATGCCTGGGTGCGAACTTGCTGGCGGCAAAGACCGAACATACGGGAATACCCGCGTGAACGTCCCGTTACCGAACAACGATTGCGCAAACGTGTTGGGTTCGCGTTACGTGGCAACTTCGCCAATTTTTTCATCGCGTCCATGCGTTCATCTGGTGTTGCATTGACGGACATTTTTTCCTTGATCGCTTCGCGCTTTTTTGCATATTTTGCGACCAATACTTCACGTCTTTTTTGTTTGTTTATCAACGCTAATTTAGCCATTTTTATACCTTTTTAATTATTTCAAAACCAAAGGCAAGCCGATTTTGGTCAGCAATGCACGTGCTTCATCATCTGTTTTCGCAGTTGTCGCGATAACGATATCCATACCGCGAATTGCGTCAATTTTATCCACAGAAATTTCTGGGAAAATCAGATGTTCTTTGATACCAAACGCATAGTTTCCACGTCCGTCAAATTTAGATTTTGACAAACCACGAAAGTCCTTTACACGCGGTAACGCGACTGTGATTAATTTATCCAAGAAATCATACATTCTTTTGCCGCGCAATGTAACCTTGGTACCAATGGCCTGACCTTCGCGCAGACGATATGTCGCAATTGACTTTTTCGCATGTGTGATAACCGACTTTTGTGCAGCAATAGCGGTCAAATCAGCCGCCGCCGCATCCAATTTCTTTTTATCAGAAACCGCTTCGCCGACACCCATGTTCAAAACAATCTTTGACAATTTTGGCACGGCCAGCGCATTTGTGTACCCGAATTCTTTAACTAATTCAGGAACAATCTGTTTTTCATATATTTCACGCAATCTGCTTTGCATTTTTTTATTCCTTAACGTTTTGTTTCCGTAACAGCGGAAACCGATTTATTATAATTCCGCCCCAGACTTCTTGGCGATACGAACCTTTTTATCACCCGAAACCTTGTATCCAACGCGCGTTGCCTTCTTGGTCTTTGGATCAACCAATGCAACATTAGATACATGTACAGGTGCTTCGCGATCAACAATATGACCCGGTGTATCCTGGGTTGGTTTCACATGCCATTTATGACGGTTTACACCTTCTACAACAACACGTGATTCAGATGGGCGCGCTTCCAGCACTTTGCCTTTGACGCCCTTGTATTTTCCTGAAATAACTACGACTTCATCGCCTTTCTTAATTTTCATTTTGTAGCCTTTTATTTATTCTGGACGCCATTACAAAACTTCTGGTGCCAAAGACACGATTTTCTGAACATCGTATTTACGACGAACTTCACGTGCGATTGGGCCAAAGATACGTGTTCCAATTGGTTCAAAGTTGTTTTTGTTAATCAAAACAACTGCGTTATCATCAAAACGGATGATAGAACCATCTGGACGTTTGATTGGGAATTTTGTACGAACGATAATAGCACGTTGTACAGTCCCCTTTTGAACCTTGCCACGTGGAATGGCTTCTTTGATGGCGACGACGATTTTGTCGCCGACTGTTGCGTAACGACGATGAGAACCGCCCAACACCTTGATGCACATTGCTTTACGTGCACCGCTGTTGTCTGCAACTGTCATAACTGTTTCATTTTGAATCATTTTTTTACCCTTTTCCTGCGAATGGGGCAATCCCCCACCGCTTTGTTTCTGGGTTCCGACTGGGTTTTACCCCCTCAAAGAACCCGATTACACAATCTTAGTCAATAACTTCGACTTCACCGTCTTTTGAAACACCAACGCGTCCCTTTACAACCCAAGTTTTTGTCTTGGAAATTGGACGATGTTCTTCGATTGCGACGATTTCACCAACTTTGTATTCGTTGTTTTCATCGTGTGCTTTATACTTTTTGTTCTGCTTCACGAACTTACCATACAGCGGATGACGGAAACGACGTTCCACTTCGACAACGACAGTTTTGTCGTTTGCTGTACTTTTTACGGTTCCTTGCAGTATACGTTTTGGCATAACTATTGTCCCTTAACTTGTTACTTGTTTTTCTAACCGATTTTCGCCTATGATACCTTATTTTTTAGAAATCTCAACAAAAATCGGTATGTTCTTATTTTGCAGCGTTCAATTTTGTTTTAACGCGCGCAATTTCCCGACGAGTTTGACGCATAACATGCGTTTTCGGCAATTGGCCTGCTTCGTGTTGGAAACGTTGGTTCATTTGTTCTTTTTTCAAATCAACCAATTTGCTTTCCAAAGCTTCCTTGGTCAATGCTGCTTTTTCTTGTTTCTTTTCTGCCATCTTTTTTACCTTTTGCTTTGGATTTTAATTAGTTAACTTTACGTTCAACAACTTTGGTTTTAACTGGCAATTTCGCCGATGCCAACGCGAATGCTTCATATGCGATTTCTGGTTTAACACCGTCAATTTCGAACATGATGCGACCCGGTTTTACGCGGCAAATCCAGTATTCAACCGCACCTTTACCTTTACCCATACGAACCTGGGCAGGCTTGGTTGTAACAGGAACATCTGGGAAAATACGAATCCATAATTTACCCATACGTTTCATATGACGAGTAATCGCACGACGCGCGGCTTCGATTTGACGCGCTGTGATGCGTTCTGGTGTCATGGCTTTCAGTCCAAACGAACCGAACGCCAATTCGCTGCCGCCCTTGGCTGCGCCATGGATACGGCCTTTCTGCTGTTTGCGAAACTTTGTTTTATTTGGCATTAACATGGTACAAATCCTCTATTCTGTTTGTTTAGACTTATTTGCTTTTTCTTTCGCTGCTGCCGGCATATTCGGTGGGTCTCGCCATTTCCGAAGCCAACTTTTCTTTATTCACGACATCACCTGTGTAAATCCAAACTTTAACCCCAACAACACCATATGTTGTTTTTGCCTGGATTGCTGCATAGTCAATGTCCGCACGCAATGTGTGCAATGGAATACGGCCTTCGCGAATCTGTTCGCTACGTGCAATTTCGGCACCATTCAAACGACCGCTGCACATAACTTTGATACCTTGGGCCCCTGCTTTCTGGGCATTTTGAATTGCTTTCTTCATTGCGCGTTTGAACGAAACACGACCTTCGATTTGTTGCGCGATGCCCTGGGCAACCAATTGCGCGTTCAAATCAGGACGGCGAACTTCGTAAATATTAACGACAACTTGGTCATTTTTAACCAATTTTTTGATGTCGTTACGCAATGTTTCAATATCTGCACCGTTTTTACCGATAATCATACCCGGACGCGATGTGTGAACGGTTACAACTACCTTCTTGGCAAAGCGTTCAATAACAACCTTGGCCAAACCGGCTTTCTTTAATTTTTTAGTAATGAATGCGCGGATTTCGTTATCTTCTGCTAACAATTTAGCATAGTCTTTCTTACCGGCAATCCAACGGGAATCTGTTACTTTGTTAATTCCCAGACGCTGTGAAATTGGCGATACTTTCTGTCCCATTTCTTATTTCCTTGGTTTGTGGTTCGTGTTCTTGAAGCGTTCGCTTTATTCAGGGTTGCCCCTTACCACGTTCCACTGTTCTTTTTTATTTTGTTGTTTTTTTAGTTTCTTTTTTTGTTTCCGTTTTTTTGGCCTTTTTAGAAGGAGCCACGCCCGATTCCAACACGATGGTCAGATTCGAAAATGGTTTCAAAATTGGACGTGCGCTGCCGCGTGGTCCGGCCATAATACGTTTCATGGTCAATGCCTTGCCGCACCAGATTTCTTTGACGAACAAAGAATCTGCTGGCAAATTTTTATTGTTTTCTGCATTTGCAATTGCAGACAACAATGTTTTCAGCACTTCATCAGAAACGCGTTTTTTCGAAAACTTTAATACATCAATCGCACGATCAACCGGCAATCCGCGAACCATATCGCACACCAGGTTTAATTTCTGATGGCTTACGCGAATCATTTTGTTAAACGCGCGAACTTGATTTTCTTTGATTCCATATCTTGTCGTTGTCATAACTGTACCTACCTTTATATGAAATTATTATTTCTTAGCCGCTGCGGCTTTCTTGTTCGCTGCGTGCCCTTTGAAGGTGCGAGTTGGTGCAAATTCACCCAATTTGTGTCCAATCATATCTTCTACGATTGCAACAGGAATGAATTTGTTACCATTGTGAACTTCAAAAGTCAATCCCACCATTGGCGGCACGATTGTGCTGCCACGGGACCATGTTTTAATTGGTTTACGGTCATCATTTGCATTCGCAGCCGCAGTCTTTTTCAAGACAGACGGATGAACATAAGGACCTTTCCATACTGAACGAGACATCATTTACTCCGTTTTTTATTTCTTATTATTTTTTCTTTGCCAAATGTCTGCTACGGATAATCATCTTAGCAGTACGTTTATTGCTACGGGTACGATATCCCTTGGCCGGAATACCTGTACGTGATACCGGTTCGTGGCCCTTAGAATGACCATTACCACCACCCATCGGGTGATCGTTCGGGTTCATTGCCATACCGCGGACAGATGGACGGATACCCAACCAACGTGCGCGACCAGCCTTGCCCAAATTGACGTTGCGTTGATCCGGGTTGGAAACGCTGCCAACTGTGGCAAAACAATCGGAATGAACTTTACGCAACTCGCCGCTGTTCATTTTAATCTGTGCATAAACGCCGTCTTTACCCATCAATTGAGCATAGCAACCTGCACTACGGGCCAATTGACCACCAGCGCCCGGTTTCAATTCAACGTTATGAACGATTGTACCGATTGGCATATTTTTCAATGGCATCGCATTACCTGGTTTGATGTCTTCACGTTCGCCGGAAATAACGACATCACCGACCTTTAAATCACGTGGTGCCAAAATGTACGAACGAATACCATCTTTGTATTCAATCAATGCGATGAATGCTGTACGATTAGGATCGTATTCCAAACGCAACACAGTTGCTGGAACATCCATTTTTTTACGTTTAAAATCAATCAAACGATATGTACGTTTGTGGCCACCACCCTGATGCATAACGGTTACATGACCAAAATTATTGCGCCCACCATGGGACTTGATACCGACTGTCAAAGCCTTTTCTGGCGCGCCGCGATAAAGTTCACTGCGATCGACCTGGGTCAAACCACGTGTACCTGCGGTTGTCGGTTTGTAATGCTTTAATGCCATTTTTTACTACCTTTGTTTGCCATAACAATAACGTCCAAAAATATGGATTCTCTGTTATGGCGGTTAATTAATTATTGTACGTTTGCAGACAGATCCAATTTCGCATCTGCTGGCAATGTAACATACGCTTTTTTAACAGTGCGCTGTGTACCGCTGCTGCGACCACGGAAAGATTTTACTTTGCCTTTCACAACAACAATGTTAATCTTTGTGGGCTTAACATTATATATCGCTTCGACGGCTTGTGCAACATCTTCTTTTGTCGCTTTTGCTGCAACTTCGAACGCAACACCATTCATTTCAGACAGTTTTGCTGCCTTTTCCGAGATTATCGGGCGACGCAGTACATCAAAAGCACCGGCGGTCGCAACGATTTTCTTTTCTGAATTAACTTTCTTTTCTGCCATTTTATTGACCCTCTAGATTATGCCAATCTTGCTTCCACTGCTTTGACTGCATCTGCTGTCAAAACCAATTTTTCATGTTTCAAGATATCCAAAACATTCAAACCAATTGTCGGCAACACATCAATGTTTTCGATATTGGCTGCTGATTTCTTGAAGTTTTCATCCAAATTGTCCGCACCAACGAACAAAGCAGATGCGATATTCAATTTTTTCAATTGCTTCGCAAAAGCACCTGTCTTGGCTGCTTTCAATTTTTCAGAATCAATCACAATCAATGAACCATCTTTGACCTTGGAAGACAAAGCCATTTTCAAGCCCAAACTGCGAATCTTTTTTGGTAAATCAATCGCATGATCGCGAACAACTGGTCCATGAACGACACCACCGCCACGCATGTGAACATTGTATTTTTCACCCTGACGTGCGTTACCAGTCTTTTTCTGTTTGAATGCTTTTTTACCACTGCCCGCAACATCGGAAACGGTTTTAACCGCATGTGTACCGGCGCGGGATTTTGCGCGTTGCCATGTAACAACACGATGCAAAATGTCTGCACGTGGTTCTAAACCAAAAACGCTGTCCTGCAATTCTGCTTTGCCGACCGCTTTACCATCAAAATTAATAATGTCTATTTGCATTTTATTCACCTTCACTTCTGTCGTCGCCATTATTCCGCAACTGTTTCTGTTGTGGTGTCAGCCCCGGCATTGTTTAATTTGGTTGGGACCGGTAAATCTTTCTGTTCTTTTTTAACTGCATCGGTCACCAATACGAATGTGCCGTTTGCACCTGGAACAGCGCCTTCAACGAAGATTAAGTTTTCTGCTTCGTCCATACCAAATACTTTCAGGTTTTGAACCGTTACAGTTTCATTACCCATCTGGCCTGCCATCTTTTTACCTTTCAAAACACGACCTGGCCATTCGCGCATACCTGTACCACCGATTGAACGATGTGCTTTTAAAACACCATGGGATGCTTCCTTACCGCCAAAGTTATGACGTTTCATCGCACCCTGGAATCCTTTACCCTTGCTTGTTGCCTGAACATCAATAAATTGTCCAACAACAAAATGAGACGCTGACATTGCAGTCCCTGCTGGGATAACGCAATCGTCAGATACGCGGAATTCCGCAACCTTACGAAATGGCTTAATGCCTGCTTTTTCTGCCGCAACCGCTTGTGGTTTTGCAACATGTTTTGCCTTGGCTTCGCGCAAACCCAAAATATTTGCGACGTAACCATTCTTTTCCATCGTCCGATTCCCAATGACTGTGCAGTCGCCAACCGATAACACTGTTACTGGATGTGCCACACCCGCATCGTCATACAGACGAGTCATACCTATTTTTGTTGTTATTAATCCGCTACGTTTCATTTTTTTGCCTTTTTTTAGTCAGAGGTTGGTGCGTTTTATTTTTTGCATCCCACACCAACACTAACAGTTTTACAATTTAATTTTTACATCGACACCGGATGTCAAATCCAACTTCATCAACGCATCAACTGTCTGAGGGGTTGGATTAACAATATCTACGACCGCCTTGTGATTGCGGATTTCGAATTGTTCACGTGATTTTTTATCAACGTGTGGCGAACGGTTCACTGTAAATTTTTGAACCAATGTCGGCAAGCGAACGGGTCCAACGACATCTGCGCCAGTGCGCTTCGCTGTCTTAACAATTTCATCAACAGATTCCATCAAGTTACGATGGTCAAATGCTGTTAATTTAATACGAATTTTTGATGCTGGTACCATTTGTTCGTTTTCCTTATCGTTATTCGGGCCGGTAATCATTGGAGCTTTAATCCAATTACACCGACCCGTTTGTTACCATTATTTAATAATCTTCGATACAACACCTGCGCCAACTGTGCGTCCGCCTTCACGGATAGCAAAGCGACGACCTTCGTCCATAGCAATAGGTGCAATCAATTGCACTGTGATACGAACGTTATCGCCCGGCAAGACCATTTCTTTGTCTGCTGGCAATGTGATTGTACCAGTTACGTCTGTTGTGCTGAAGTAGAACTGTGGACGATAGTTGCTAAAGAACGCTGTATGACGGCCACCTTCTTCTTTTGTCAAGATATAAACTTCAGCTTCAAAGTCTGTGTGTGGAGTGATGGAACCTGGTTTGCAGATTATCTGACCACGTTCTACTTCTTCCTTCTTGGTTCCACGCAACAACAAACCTACGTTATCACCGGCTTCACCTTGATCCAACATTTTGCGGAACATTTCGACACCGGTAACAACTGTTTTCTGTGTTGGACGCAAACCAACGATTTCACATTCATCACCAACTTTGACAACGCCAGATTCAACACGGCCTGTAACCACTGTACCACGACCTGTGATTGAAAATACGTCTTCAATTGGCATCAAGAATGGTTTATCAACTGGACGTTCTGGCATTGGGATGTATTCATCGCATGCTTTCAACAAAGCGTCAATTGATTCTTTACCAAAACCATCATTTTTGCCTTCCAAAGCGGAAATAGCAGAACCGCGGATGATTGGAGCATTATCGCCATCGAAGTCATTTGCAGACAACAATTCACGAATTTCCATTTCAACCAATTCCAACAATTCTGGATCGTTTGCCAAATCGCATTTGTTCAAATAAACAACGATTTTTGGAATACCAACCTGACGTGCCAACAAGATGTGTTCACGTGTCTGAGGCATAGGACCATCAGTTGCAGCAACAACCAAGATAGCACCATCCATCTGGGCAGCACCGGTAATCATGTTTTTAACATAGTCCGCGTGTCCTGGGCAGTCAACGTGCGCATAGTGGCGATTTGCTGTTTCATATTCAACGTGTGCGGTGTTAATTGTAATACCACGTGCGCGTTCTTCTGGGGCGTTATCGATTTGATCAACACCTTTCTGCGCATCGGTTCCAACACCATAGTAGTGAACGATAGCGGCTGTCAAAGTCGTTTTACCGTGGTCAACGTGACCAATGGTACCGATGTTAACATGCGGCTTGGTTCTTACATATTTTTCTTTTGCCATAGTTTTTCTCCTTAAGGCTTCTGTTTTGTTAATCTGATTTTCGATTTCCGGGTTATGGATTTCTGAACCTAATCATAACCCAGAAATTTTAAATCACAATCTTTTTTTTGTTTATTTTGTCAGTTTCTTTATAACTTCGTCTGCAACATTCTGCGGCACTTCGGCATAGTGCGACAATTCCATATATGGATTTGCACGCCCCTGCGACAAAGAACGCAATGTCTTGACATATCCGAACAGGTTTGCCAACGGCACAAACGCAGAAATCAATTGATTTCCGAATTGTGTTTCAATCCCGTTGATTTGGCCACGACGGCTGTTCAAGTCACCGATGATGTCCCCGACGTATTCTTCCGGTGTGTTAACCGAAAGTTTCATAATCGGTTCCAACAACTTTGGCGCCGCTTTCTTCATCGCTTCGCGGAAGCACGCACGCGCCGCTATTTCAAAGCATAATACATTAGAGTCAACTTCGTGATACTTACCATCTACCAATGTAGCCTTGAAATCCACAGTCGGATAGCCAATCAAGACACCTGTCTGTTGCGCTATCTTCAAACCCTTTTCAACACCTGGGATATATTCTTTTGGAATAGCCCCACCAACAATCTTGTTTTCGAATTCATAGCCTGCACCCGGTTCCAACGGTTCAAATTCAATCTTAACCTGGGCATACTGACCAGAACCACCTGACTGTTTCTTGTGTGTATATTCTTCGGTAACAGGTTTGCGGAATGTTTCGCGATACGCAATACGTGGTTCGCCAACATTAACGTCAACCTTGAATTCACGAGACAAACGATCAACCAAAATTTCCAAGTGTAATTCACCAACACCAGCCAAAATTGTCTGACCTGATTCTTCGTCCACAGATACGCGGAACGACGGGTCTTCTTTGGCCAATGCCTGTAAACCCAACGCCATTTTTTCAACGTCGGCCTTGGTCTTTGGTTCAACTGCGATGGAAATAACCGGTTCTGGAATATGGATGTTTTCCAAAATAATCGGGTTTGCTTCATCGCACAGTGTATCGCCTGTAATTGTTTCTTTCATACCAACCAATGTGATAATATCACCGGCCGATGCTTCCTTGATTTCTTCACGCTGATTAGAATGCATCAACAACATACGACCAACGCGTTCACGTTTGTCGCGGTTGGAATTATAAATGTAAGACCCGGAAACCAATTTACCAGAATAAATACGAATGAACATCAAGTTTCCAACGAATGGATCGTTCGCAACCTTAAATGCCAACGCGCTGAACGGTTCGTTTGGACTTGGGTGACGTTCAATAACGGTTTCCTTATCCAACTTTGTTCCCTTAATAGCCGGAACATCCAACGGACTTGGCAAATAATCAACAATAGCATCCAACAATGGTTGAACACCTTTGTTCTTAAATGCGGTACCGCACAAAATTGGGTTAAAGTTCTGGTTAATTGTACCCTTGCGGATTAATTTTTTGATGGTTGCTGTATCTGGAATCTTGCCTTCCATATAGGCTTCCATAATATCATCATCCAGAGTTACAACTTCTTCAATCAATTTGTTGTGTAATTCTTCTGCTTTCGCTTTCAAATCTTCTGGAATATCGATTGTAACAGGATGGGAACCCATTTCATCTTCCCAGATTAAGCCCTTCATTTCAACGACATCGACAACGCCTTTGAAATCAGATTCTGCACCAATTGGGAAATTGATGACCAATGGATTTGCACCCAAACGTTCACGAATCATATCAACACAGCGGAAGAAGTTTCCACCGATACGGTCCATCTTGTTAATAAAGCAAATACGTGGAACATTGTAACGATCCGCCTGACGCCAAACGGTTTCAGTTTGTGGCTGAACCCCCGACACAGATTCAAAAACAGCGACCGCACCGTCCAAAACACGCAATGAACGTTCCACTTCCATGGTAAAGTCCACGTGTCCCGGGGTATCAATCAAATTGATACGGTGATCGCGCCAAAAACATGTCGTTGCCGCAGATGTAATTGTAATACCACGTTCCTGTTCCTGTTCCATCCAGTCCATTGTCGCGGCACCATCGTGCACTTCGCCAATCTTATATGTTTTACCGGTATAGAACAAAATACGTTCAGAAGTTGTTGTTTTCCCCGCGTCAATATGCGCCATAATACCGATATTGCGGTACATATGTAAAGGGGCGGTTTTTCCAACAGACATTGTATGTTTCCTTTTTTTCTTTCGTTAAAATTACCAACGGAAATGTGCAAACGCCTTGTTCGCTTCTGCCATCTTGTGGGTATCAATCTTTTTCTTAAATGCGCCACCATTGCCCGCCAATGCATCACGCAATTCCGCGAACAATCTTTCTTCCATGCTGCGTTCGCCGCGTTTACGTGCGAACATAACCAACCAACGCAAAGCCAATGTTTGTTGACGTTCCGGGCGGACTTCAACCGGAACCTGATAAGTTGCACCGCCAACACGACGACCCTTGACTTCTACACTTGGTTTAAGGGCATCGACCGCTTCCAAAAATGCGGCCAATTCATTACCGTCTTTTGCAACTTTTTTCAGTTTATCTAATGCACCATAAACGATGTTTTCGGCAACTTCTTTTTTGCCGTCCCACATAACTACATTAATACATTTCGCAACAACCAGATTGTTATATTTAGAATCTGGCAAGATTTCACGTTTTGCTGCTGCTTTACGTCTTGACATTTTGTTTTCCTTTTATTTCTTCATTCGTTTCCGAATTACTCACGTGGGTGCCCCCGCGTGTATTGTTAATCTTTTATTATTTAGCAACCTTGGCGCCGTACAATGAACGACCCTGTTTTCTGGATTCAACACCCTTGGTATCCAAGACACCACGAATGATGTGATATTTCACACCTGGCAAGTCCTTTACACGACCGCCACGAATCATAACAACACTGTGTTCCTGTAAATTGTGCCCTTCGCCCGGAATGTAAGCCGTTACTTCACGACCATTGGCCAATTTAACACGGGCCACCTTACGTTGAGCGGAGTTAGGTTTCTTAGGCGTGGTTGTGTACACACGTGTGCAAACACCACGTTTTTGCGGATTTTCCATCATATCAGGTGCAGTAGATTTAAACGCAACCTTTTTACGTGGTTTCCGAATCAGTTGATTTACTGTTGGCATTCAAAATCTCTTTGTTATTTGTCCATTTTTTCGCACACAAAACCGACCATCAGACTTATTTCCATGGCATGCCATGGGTTATAAATCTGTCAAAACGCCCGGTTTTCTGTATGTTTTAGTGCTTTCCCTGTTTACGTGGAAAGCGATAGTATTATAACCGCAACCGCCCGATTGTCAAGGAAAAACGCAATAATAATTCGGTTTTTCTGCGGTTTTTCAAATGCTTTTTATATTGTAAACAAAAAACCGCCCAATTGGGCGGTTTTTATTATCACATTTGATATTAGAATTGAATACCAAATTTAGCACCAAATGTCATCGGAGCAACATTGAAGCCCTTTGCGACATTCTTTTCTGCGTAAACGCCCATATAGGAATTCTTGCAGAAGTTATAGTTGATGCCCAATTTAACATCAACTGGTTTGTGGTGATAGTATTTCAATTCCATCAAATCGCCTGGGATGTATTCATCATGCAACAATTTGAATCCATATGTCGCGCCGCCAACGATGTTGAAATGACGACCCAACCATACCTGGCTTTCCAAACCAGCGTTCAAGCCCCATGCGTGATGACCCAATGCGGACAAGTTGTGTGCTTCTGCAACAGCATTCAAAGAGAAGCCATCAACAACAAAGCCATAACGTGTACCAACTGTCCAACCGTATGTTGCGACCTTCATATCGTCGCGTGCATTATAATATTGTGCAACGTTACCATAGATATCACCCTTCCATGCGTTACCATAGTCGAACCAACGATAGTTCAAGCCCAGGTTAACATAGTCCCAGTTCCATTTTGTATCGAACATTGGTTCATCAGAAGAATCATAGGAACCAGATGTTGCCAATGTAACTGTCCACCAATCATAGAAACCGAAACCGAATTCTGTTCCCAATGCATAGTGGTCGAATTCTGTATCCATAGCAAAGGTTGTTTCATTATAGAAATCACCCTTGTCCGGACGATACATTGGATTACCAATTTTGAAATTTGCAGCACTTGCGCTTGAAACAGCGGCAAACGCCAACAAAGATGTTAAGGCTAATTTTTTCATAGTAGAGCTCCCTTTTTGGTTTTTTACACCAGAATCATTTTTATTCTAGCTGGGTTTATTTTACTATTCGTTGGAATTTTTATCAAGGAAAAAACACCCGCCCAATCGGGCGGGTTTATTATTCGGACATATACAATTAGAAATCAACACCGAATTTGACACCAAATCCAAATCCATCATCAAATTCCCAATCGCCTGTTGCATGACGCAATGTTGCATCAACATAACCACCGACATATGCAGATGGGTTGATGTTATAATTCACACCAAAACGACCATCCCATATTCCTGCGTCGTGCGCTTCGTCATCGGTATAGCCTTTGTATTCAACACCTGCAACCAGGTTCCAGTTTTCATCAATCACGTATTGGGCATCCAAACCAACCAACAATGCATGTTGTGGCACCAACAATTCATCACCCCAGTTGAATGATTCTGTATTGGTATATTCAAATGCGAAATGACCCGCGATTGTCCAGTCGCCAGCAACATAGCCGCCACGAACACCCGCCGTCCATGTATATGCCGTCAGGTCTTTATCCAAGAACGATGCATGATCACCCCAAACAGGATTAATTTCATAACCGCCATAGACATCGGCCTTCCATGCGCCTTCGTCCAATACACGATAGGTCAATCCCAGCGCAAATGGACCCCATTGACTGTGATCAAAGGTATCTTTTTCTGCTAATGCTGTTCCGGCTTCGATTGCCAATCTGTCGGTGATACCATAGCCAAATTCTTCGCCCAATACCCAGGTATCGGAATGTTCAGAATGTGATGCCACCGTTGTTTCACTGTAAAAATGACCTGCTTTCGGCATATATAATGGATTACCATCAATAATGTTTGCCGCGTGTGCGCCTGAAAAAGCGAACATTGCCAATAA
Source organism: Alphaproteobacteria bacterium (assembly GCA_017475605.1). Taxonomy (GTDB): domain Bacteria; phylum Pseudomonadota; class Alphaproteobacteria; order Rs-D84; family Rs-D84; genus Enterousia. Next base: position 142,260 of record JAFVFD010000005.1, read on the forward strand.
AGATGTTAAAGCTAATTTTTTCATAACCTTTCCTTTCGTTTTGGTTGTGACCAGAACTTATTCCTGATCTTAATAATAATTTTACCTGTGATTTTATTCCCCTGCAAGATTAAAGATTTTTGATTTTCCGTTTTAAAAATGATATAATACGCGCTATGCGCGCCCAACATAAACCGAATCGGGCGCAAACCACCGCGGAACCGCGGCATTTTTTATTTTTTATCTGAAACATTGAATAAAAAAATTATTATGATTTTTAATAAACTGACGACTTTTTAATTTTTATTTCGCAAATTTTTTATTTCGCGCCAGTCAGCATGATGTCGTTGGTGTTCTTCGTACGATTTGGAAAATATATGCCCACCGCGTCCATCTGCCACGAAATAAAGGTAGTTTGTATCCGCCGGTCGCAGCACTGCACGAATCGCCGCCGCACCCACATTGGCAATTGGTGCCGGTGGCAACCCATTGTGTGTATATGTATTATATGGACTGTCTATTTTAAGGTGCCCACGCAACAACGGTTGCCCGCGCATATCGCCATAGCCGTTTGTTAACGCATACACAATTGTTGGATCGGCCTGTAACCTCATATTTTTCCGCAGACGGTTTATATACACACTTGCCACCATTGGCATCTCTGATTCATTCGGGGTTTCCCGCTGGACAATAGAAGCCAGAATTATAACATCGGACCATGTCTTTAATGGTCGCGGTATAATATACCCTGCCCGCATCAATGATGCAGATGTAGATTCCATTTTTTTGCGCGCCAAATCCAGTACCGCCAGACGCGCCGTTCCCTTGGCCACGCGGTATGTATCGGGGAACACGTCCCCATCACGTACAGAACATACCGGCGCAACACTGCCAGGCGCACATTCAACATCACCCGACAAACGTGGCGCATTTGCCAACAATACTTTTATCTGTTTAATAGTTAGACCTTCGGGAATAACGATATCTGTGGTTGCAACCCGCCCATGTGCCAGCATTCGCGAAACGCGCCAAATACTTGCCCCGCGTGGAATATCATAGTCGCCACGCTGGACCCGACCGCCCATTCGCTTGATTGCGAACTTAAACAGCGATTCGGAATAAACAATATGATTTTTATGTAATGCCGCCGCAACCCCCGATACAGTATCACCATTATTTACAACAAATGTAGCATCGTTTCGCACCGGCGACCAAATACCAAACATATAAATAAATATCGCACAAATTGCCCCGATAAGTGCAATGCAATTCATGTGCGTACGTTTGATTTTTAAAATGCGAATATACCGCCGACGTGTCATAACCGACATTATTACAAATAAAAAAACAATTGCAAATACGATATCAGTATTTTTTTCGTGTCTTTAATTTATGCCACCTTTCCATAATATCTGGGGCATCTGTGTTTTCAATGTGGCGCATGCGAACACGACATTTACTGTCAAACATTCGTTTGTCGCGAAAACCAATTTTATCTGCATCGCTTCGGTCGGCGGCATAATATACATGCGAAATATTTGCCCATGTTATTGCGGCGGCACACATTGGACATGGCTCGCACGAAGAATATAAATCACAGCCCGACAAATCAGATGTTCCCAACTTTTTACACGCCGCACGAATCGCGTTAACTTCGGCATGCGCGGTTGGGTCATGTTTTGGCACCACCGTATTATGCGCACGCGCAATCACAACCCCATCGCGCACAACCACCGCACCAAATGGTGAAGACCCCACCCGCACAGATTTTTCACTTTCACGAATTGCCAAGTCTAAAAATTTTTTATTCATCCCCTACCCCACTTTTAATACCAATTAATAATATCAGAAAATATTCCCACGGCATAATTAAAATATAAAAACCGGCATAAACGCCGGTTTTGATTTGTGGTCGGAGTGACTGGGTTCGAACCAGCGACCTCTACGTCCCGAACGTAGCGCTCTACCAGGCTGAGCTACACTCCGTAAACTTAAAACACCGGCGATTATGCAACCTTTTGGGTAAAAAAGCAACTTTTTTATTTAATATTTATACTTGTAAATCGCCATTTATGTGCCATATTTATAAGGTAACGCAAATAAAAGGCCAATATATGTTCGCATTACAGTTTTTAAAAAAACAAAAATTTGACAGTTACGAAGATTATCTGGAAAACGCAACCCCTGTTGTGCCGGAACATTTTAATTTTGCCTATGATGTGATTGATGTATTGGCGACGCAATCACCGGATACCGTTGCGGTGTTGTGGGTAAATGATTCAGGCGAACGAAAAAAATTAACATTTCGTGATTTATCGTTAATGTCGGGATCTGTGGCAAATTTCCTGCGGGTACGCGGAATCAATCGTGGCGACACAGTATTGCTGTTTATGCGTCGCCGTTGGGAATATTGGGTATTGATGATGGCCATGCACAAACTGGGGGCTATTCCAATTCCATCAACAAATCAATTAAAGGCCGAAGATATCAGTTTCCGTATCAATGCCGCGGAATGTAAAAATATTATTTCATTTGATGACGGCCATATTGTCGGCGAAATAAAATCTGCAATTGGCGACCGCGATGATATCCAATTAATTGACTGTATGGAAATTGATGATGCGATTGAAAAGTACCCATCACAATTTGAACGCGTACCAAATGAAAATACCGATACAATGGTTGTATATTTTACATCTGGGACAACCGATATGCCGAAAATGGTTGCGCACAATTACGCATATCCATTGGGCCACATAAATACAGCAATATTTTGGCAACGTCTGCACGACGGCGATATTCACTTTACAATATCGGAATCGGGCTGGGCAAAATGTTCATGGGGCAAAATGTATGGTCAATGGTTGGCGGGTGCAACGGTATTTGTCTATGATGTAAGCGGTGTAATGACAGCGCATGATTTATTATCCGTAATATCTGAAAATCATATTACATCATTCTGTGCGCCACCGACGGCATACAAAATGTTATTACACGCAGACTTTTCGAAATATGATTTGTCCGCCTTGGTCAAGGCCGATGTTGCCGGCGAAGCATTGAATCCAGAGGTCTATGAACGCTTTATGGAATATACCGGTGTAAAAATGCGCGAAGGTTTTGGCCAAACAGAAACCTGTATCATGCTTTTTAACAACCCATGGATTGAACCAAAACCTGGGTCAATGGGTATGCCGGCGGCGGGTTGGGACGTTCAATTATTGGATGAACGTGGTCGTGCGGTCGCAGACGGTACGGTCGGCGAAATCTGTCTGAACCTTAAAAACGGGAAACCGGTCGGGTTATTTAGCGGATATTATAAAAACGAAAAATTAACCAACAGCGTATATCGCGATGGATACTATCATACGGGCGATGTGGCATATCGCGATGCCGATGGATATTTTTGGTTTGTTGGTCGCAACGACGATTTGATTAAAACAACAGGCTATCGTGTAAGCCCGTTTGAAGTGGAAAGTGTTTTATTGGAACACCCCGCCGTTGCCGAAGTGGCCGTTACCGGTATCCCAGACCCCGTTCGTAGTATGGCGATTAAGGCAACAGTTGTCTTAAACAAATACTTTGTGGGTTCAGATGTCCTTGTCCGTCAATTACAAGACCATGTAAAATCACGCACCGCGATTTATAAATGCCCACGCGTAATTGAATTTGTGGACAGTTTACCAATGACAATATCTGGAAAAATTCGTCGCGCACTTATTCGAACATTGGACAGTGCAAAAAGTGCGATTGGCTTATCCGACGACAAAGAAAACAAAAAAATATAATAAAAAAAACGCGGGTCCAAGACCTGCGTTTTATTTTTGGAACGATAATTTGTGTTCAAGGCGCAAACCATCACGCAAACGTTCATATTCAACGCGCATATCCAGCGCACGCAATTTTTTATTCTTGCGTTGTTCTGCGATTTTCACTTTTGCTTGTTTCACCATTTTATATACCTCACTTTTTTGTGCGAAAGTGATGCGCAATATAACATAAAAAAATAAATCTTGTCAAAACAAAAAAATTAGAAAATAAATTACCGCGATTTGCGGGACGCAACAACAGCATGGTGTGCCATTTTCATCGCGACATTTTTTATATCATCGGGACTTGTTTTATTAAACCATGAAACCATTTCGCGTGGCGGCAAACACATTTCCATTTGGCGCGTGATACTGGAATCATTCGGCATCCACGTAACCGCCCCAAAAACCGAACCATCGGTCGAACAATAGTTACACGATGGCCGTAATAAATTACAAAACTTTTCAAGATTACGCATAGAACAAAAACTGCATGCCGAAAACGGTGAATCACCATATACAGCATGCATATTTTGTTCAAACCAATTTTTATTTGGCATTTATTTTACACGTTTGATAACCAACGATGCGTTTGTTCCACCAAAGCCAAACGAATTACTGATTGCGACATTAACTTCGCGTTTTTGGGCCACGTTCGGTACCAAATTAAAGTCCCCAACTTCATCAATCGGATCATTCAAATTGATTGTTGGTGGCACAACACCATCACGAATCGCAAGTGTACAGAATATCGCTTCTACTGCACCGGCGGCACCCAACAGATGTCCCGTCGTTGATTTAGTTGACGACATACATGCATTTGTGCCCGCAAACAATTCTTTGACCGCTGTTAATTCGCCAACATCGCCCAACCCGGTTGAAGTACCATGCGCATTGATATAATCAACATCGGCTGGCTTTAAGCCTGCATCATTTAACGCGGCAATCATCGCGCGCTTGCCACCCTCGCCCCCGGGGGCCGGTGCGGTAATATGGTGCGCATCACCAGATAAACCGTATCCTGCAACCTCGGCATATATTTTTGCACCGCGGGCAACGGCATGTTCATATTCTTCCAGGACTAATATACCCGCCCCTTCGGACATAACAAAACCATCGCGTCCCTTGTCCCATGGACGTGATGCAGTTTGCGGATCATCGTTGCGGGTTGACAACGCACGCATCGCGGTAAAGCCTGCAACACCAATTTTACAAACTGCGCCTTCGGTTCCGCCGGCAATCATAATATCCGCATCACCATGTTCAATTAAACGTACGGCTTCGCCAATAGAATGTGCAGATGTCGCACACGCAGTTACGACCGAAAGGTTTGGTCCCTGGAATCCGTATTTAATGGAAACCAACCCCGCCGTCATATTAATAATAGACTTTGGAATAAAGAACGGACTAACATGGCGCGGTCCATTTTCATGTAATTCAACACATGTTTCATAAATCGTCTGCATACCACCGATACCACTGCCGATGGAAACACCAATTCTTGTTTTATCGCCATCATAATCAATCAGCCCCGCATCGCGTACTGCTTCATCTGTTGCGACCATGCCATAAATCATAGATTTATCCATTTTGCGCTGTTCGCGTGGATCCACAACAGCGTCCGGGTTGTATTGTCCAGCATCTGTTCCATGAATCGGCAAACCGGCAATCTGGCAATTCAAATCTGATGCGTCAAAATTATCGATTTTACGAATACCCGAAACACCACCAACCACATTTTTCCATGTGTATTCAACACCTGTTCCATTTGGTGCGACAATACCCATACCTGTGATAACAACTCTTTTCATAACATATGTCCTTTTATATATATTTTGTATGACCTTATCATAACCGTATTACACCTAAAAAGCCAACAAAAAAATCCGCCGGTAAAAACCAACCGCGGCGGATTAAATAAACATTCAAGAAATTACAAACTTACGCTTTCTTGTGTGCGTCGATGTATTTAACTGCATCACCAACTTTTTCCAATTTCGCAGCTTCTTCATCTGGAATTGTGATATCGAATTCTTTTTCAACTTCCATAACGAATTCAACGACGTCCAAAGAATCCGCGCCCAAGTCGTTAACAAATGCGGCTTCTTCTGTAACCTTGGCTTCTGGAACGCCCAATTTTTCCGCTACGATTTTCTTTACTTTTTCAAAAGTTGTCATTTCATATCCTTTGTTTAGGTTAATTTTTTTAGTTCATTTAAGAACGTTATACTTCATAAACTATCATTTTATGCGCATAGTGTCAAGAAATTATAACAAACGATAACAAACTTGACAAAAAACGACTTTAATATTCATCAAGCATTTCATCTAACAAATTATTCATATTTGCGCGGATATCCTCGCGATCTGCCGCCCATTCAAGTCGTCGCATAAGGAACTTATACACATCATCCATTGTCAAGTTAGGAATACCCGCCACACGCGCAACACGTTTCCACGCGGTTCGCGGATCGGCCAGGTGTGAGCCCCCGCGTCCAGGGAACAACCAAAAACTGTCCTGGGGTAAATCTTGTAATAAAACCACCGCACGATCAGACAAAGGCCATTCCCGCCAAAGATCATGGTTAAAATCAAGTTCTTCCCATTGCATTGCGAAAATCTTTGACCGCGGCGCGAAACCGTAAACCAGCATTAAAAACGCAGCCCGTATAAATTCATCTTGTTCCGAATTAATTGCCGCAACCAAATGCTGTAATCCGGTCTTCGTTAATGGACGCACGCGGTGTTTTTGTTCTATTTTCGGCAAACCGTTGGCAACATTTTGTTTGGTATACCCCTGTTCTATGGCATATTTAAAAATACTTTGTAACAAATCTTGCATACGCGATGCAATCGCCGCACCATCAATTTTTGATATTACATTTTCAACATCATCACGTGTAATTTCTGATATTGTTTTACTAAACAACGGTGCCAAATGCAGTTTCACAGACCGCACCAACTTCGTTTGTGAATCTTCATTACGGCGAATACGATTCGCAACATATAAATCAAACAACTCTTTAAATGTTATTTGCTTTCTGCGAACAATTGGTTTTTTAAGGGCTTTATCCAAAACATCCACGACCGCCGCGCGCGCTGATTCAATATCGACATCTGGATAATTGCCGATAATAATTCTTTTGTCCGCACCACGCACACGTTTACGAACAAAAAACGTTTTTACACCACGACTTGTTATATACATACGCAAACGTGGTTCGGATATATCCTGGACAACATCAAATCCCTTTACCGGGGTCGGCAAATTATCCAATATATACGGATTAAAGAAAAATTGATGCGCCATGTTCGCCCCCCATTTCTGTTATTTTATACGTTCAAATATTCGTTTAAATGCCATACGTTTTTCTATTTGTGCCTGACGCAAGAACAATTTTGCATTATGATATTTTTTGTTCTTTTCATAATACGGACAATTCCATATTGGGCATTGTTTTTCATCAAAGCGATGACAATACTTTATATGTGGTATTATCCCTTCGCCTATTTCCTGGGTATTTGTTGCAGGCATATATGTATAATATTGTTTTATACATGCGTATGTTTCATCAACAGTATTGGCATCTACAAGTTTTGTTATATGCCCTTCGGCAACATATGTATCGCGTTTTATTGCGCGATAAAGCGATGCGTATTCCTTATATTCTTGGATACGCGCAATTCTCGTTTTTAATCTTTTTTTTAACTTTGTCATAAAGTCGTCCTTTTTATTTCGTCTTGGCATCTTGCACTTGTTTATACGCCATTAGATAATTCTGATATCTAGCATACATCGGGCAATTTTTATTACGACATTGATGCCTCATGGGATTTATTGCATCGAACTCGCAGCAATACGATATTTGTGGTCCAATAACACGATAAGTGTCTTCTGGTTTCATCCCGACACGCCACGCATCCAACACACCGCATTCAATGGAATATTTTAATTTGATGCATCCACGTGGTGCGCTTTCATTACTTTCGTCCGCAACAGCAATCAACCTTGCGCGCGCATCAAAACATTCTTGTTTCAAAGCATCCAATTTTCTTTTGTTTTCTATAATTTTTCGAAACATTATTACCTCTTTTGATTAAGATACTTTTAACGCATTGATAAACGCACTTTGTGGTATTTCCACATTACCAAATGTGCGCATACGCTTTTTCCCCTCCTTCTGCTTCTCCAATAATTTTCTTTTACGCGTGATATCACCCCCATAGCATTTTGCAGTAACATCCTTGCGATACGCGGCAATAGTTTCACGCGCAATAATCTTGCCACCGATTGCGGCCTGAATAGGAATCTTGAACTGATGCCGCGGAATAAGATCTTTTAATTTTTCAACAATTTGACGACCACGTTTTTCTGCGAATGACCGATGACAAATAAACGACAATGGTTCCACATTTTCATCATTAACTAAAATAGAAACCTTGACCAAATCGGCCGGCTGATATCCATACACCGCATAATCAAACGACGCATAACCCGACGATATAGATTTCACCCTATCATAAAAATCGAACACTATTTCAGACAATGGCAATTGATATACCAACACCGCGCGATTTCCAACATACGAAATATTTTCCTGGACACCGCGCCGTTCGGTACACAACGACATAATGCCACCCATATATTTATCGGGCATCATAATAGTCGCACGCACCCATGGTTCTTCAATTGATTCGATGCGGGTAACATCTGGCATATCGGCGGGATTTTCCAAATCCATATCTTCGCCACCGCGCAAATGAATCTTGTACAGCACACTTGGCACCGTATTAATAAGATTCAAATTAAATTCGCGGGCCAGACGTTCACTTATAATTTCCATGTGCAGCAACCCCAGGAACCCACACCGTAACCCAAACCCCAGCGCAGATGATTTTTCTGTTGTGAACATAAATGATGCATCGTTCAATGCCAACTTTTCCGCACTTTCGCGTAATGCCGGGTAATCATCGGCCGCCACCGGAAAGAACGAAGAAAACACCACAGGTACAGACGGCTTGAACCCCGGCAACGCATCAACCACATGTTTTGCGTCGCAAATTGTGTCCCCAACCCGACAATCATGAATTGTTTTCATACCGGTAATAATAAATCCTATTTCCCCGGTGTTTAACGAATCGGCATATTCCATTTTTGGTGTAAAGAAACCGATTTTATCAATCACATATTCGGCACCTGTTGCGATAAAGCGAATCTTTTGTCCGCGCGACAATTTCCCATCAACCACACGCACCAAAATCACAACCCCAAGGTATGAATCATACCACGAATCCACCAACAGCGCGCGCGTCGGTGCATTTTCATCGCCATGTGGCGCGGGCAATTTATGGACAATTTCTTCTAATAATTCGGGTACCCCCGCCCCTGTTTTTCCGGACACCGCCAACGCATCATTTGCATCCAAACCAATAACATCTGAAATCTGTTCGCGGGTGCCACTAACATCACTTGACGGTAAATCAATTTTATTCAACACCGGCAACATTTCCAAATCATTGTCCAATGCCAAATAGGCATTTGCCAACGTCTGTGCCTGGACACCCTGGGTTGCATCAACCAAAACCAATGCCCCTTCGCATGCGGCCAGACTGCGCGACACCTCGTAAGAAAAGTCCACATGTCCCGGTGTATCCATCAAATTCAATTGGTATTCTTCGCCATTTTTTGCGCGATAATTAAGTCGTACTGTTTGTGCCTTAATCGTAATACCGCGTTCGCGTTCAATGTCCATAGAATCAAGAACCTGGGCCTTCATTTCACGATGTTCCAACCCACCTGTAATTTCAATCAACCGGTCCGACAATGTCGATTTACCATGATCGATATGCGCAACAATAGAAAAATTTCTTATATGATCTTGCTTCATTACCTTTCCCACTAACGCTATCCACTCTATGCGGCAATGATAAACCCGTATATACGATTCGGCAAGGGGTATTTTTAATCTTTCAAATTATTCAGCAAATCGTCGATACGTGCTGCACGTTCCAGTGTATCATCATATTCAAATTTAATTTCTGGTACATATTTTTGGTTCATACGCGCCGCCAATTCGAACCGAATTGTTTTGGTCGTATCGTCTAATTTTTTCTGCACCGCCGCGATATCTGTATTCCGGGAATAGAAAAACAACTTCACGAATTGCAGTCCACCATGCGACACCGCCCCAACCAGCGACACCCCCGACAACAACGCATCGTCGGCATAGTTATCACGTAATATTTCCGCGACCAACGTTTGCACCTTGGATGCTATACGATCCCCACGATTTGAATTTTGTTGTCTTTTTTGCATTTTCGCCCCATTTATTACACTTGTAAAATATCAAATATTTCTTTACAATCAAGCAAAGATTATCACTCAGCAGGAAACAACCCATGAAATGTTCAGAATGTATATTATCCCAGGCGGAAAAACCATACTACACCGCGATAGTATTTTTAATGACGGTGTGTGAATCTATATTTTTGTTTGTTCCACCCGAAGTATTCATGACCCCCGCAATAATTGCGAACCGCAAACGCGCGGTCCCTATTACATTGGCGGCGACATTGGGGTCTATTGTCGGTGGCATAATATCATATATGATTGGTTTATGGGTATTTGATTCTGTGGGCTTGTGGCTTATCAACAACTTTGCCTCTATGGACAAGTTTTATTTGGCCCAACAGATGTTTATAAAGCATGGTATATTTTTGATTGTCCTTACTGCGTTTACCCCGATACCATATAAATTGATGTGTATAACTGCGGGCTTTATCGGCTTTCCATTTTGGTTAATGATTGGTGTATCTGCGATATTCAGAACGGGCCGCTTTGCAATTGTTGGCTTTCTGCTGTGGCGTTTTCAGGGAATGGCAAACAAAATTGTGAACAAATATTTTTGGCCACTTACAATTGGTGCGATAATTGTTGCCGGCCTGGGCATTGGTTTAATGTGCCTTATTTAAAAACAAAATAAAAGGACCGGTCATTCGACCGGTCCTTTTTCAACACACCTCAAAGAAAGAACATTCTTATTCAACCCAAATTGATGCTAATGTCGTTGAATTTTCACTTCCTGATGGAATCTTGTTTTGAGCATTCGCTAATGCGGTTGTAAGCCCACTAATCTTGCTCTGTGCGATTGCCGCAGATGTACTGATATCCGCATCCACAATTGTACCATTGGCAATCTTGGCACTTGTTACCGCACTATCTGCAATTTTTGCGGTCGTAACATTAGCATCTGTTATCTTTGCTGTTGTTACCGCACCATCTGTAATCATACCTGTTGCAATTGTGCCGGTTGTAACGTTACCACTGGAATTTGTTATAACCGCTTTGTTCGCAGCACTAGATCCCTGGGCTATTGTAACTTTTTTCGCAACCTCGGTATCAGTGTATGATTTTGCCTGAGTCAGTGCACTTGCCGCCGCAGTAGCAGCAGATGCACCTGCAGCCCCCGCCGCTATTTCTTCCGCCGCATATACAGATGCCGCTGTTGCTTTCTTCGTATCTTCGCTTACTGTATCGTCATATGTCGCTGCAAGATTCTGTAACGCCGTATCGGCTTTACCCAACGATGTCTGGACCGCACTTGCCAATTTAGCTTTCGCAATTGTGCCGTCCGCGATATCCGCATTCACAATAGTGCCGTCGGCAATCTTGGCGCTTGTTACCGCACTGCCGGCAATTTTTGCAGTCGTAACATTACCATCTGTTATCTTTGCCGTCGTAACCGCACCATCTGTAATCATACCAGTCGCAATTGTGCCGGTTGTAACGTTACCACTGGAATTTGTTATAACCGCTTTGCTCGCAGCACTAGATCCCTGGGCCGTCGCAACTGCACCAACATCCGATGCCCCCAAAGAGATATTACTTGACAATGCTTTGCCATTAACAGTTCTACTGGTTGGAACATAACTGCCAGATGCCTGTTTCCCATCTAATGCCTTTTCCAATTTACCCAATGCCGCATTAACTGTATCGGTCGCCTCAATCGCTGCTGCTGTTTCTGCCTTGGCATAGCCTGTAACGGCTACATCTGCACCAGACAATGTTATATCACCGCTTAATGCCTTGCTGTTAACTGTACGCGATGTGGGTACCGCACCAACATCCGATGCCCCCAAAGAGATATTACTGGATAAAGCTTTTCCATTAACAGTTCTACTGGTTGGAACATAACTGCCAGATGCTTGTTTCCCATCTAATGCCTTTTCCAATTTACCCAACGCTGCATTAACAGTATCGGTCGCCGCAATCGCACTGGTTGCATTTGGCTTGGTATATCCAGTTGCCGCAATATCTGCACCTGACAATGTTATATTACCAGACAATGCCTTGCTGTTAACTGTACGCGATGTCGGGACATAACTGCCTGCGACTTGAAACTCACTGGCATCATGACTTACGATATCTCCATATTCCGCGATTGTATCCGCTGCGCCCTTACCGGCGGTTGCATTTGAACGAATTGTTGCCAAATCGGAAATCGTTGCCTGCTTGCCCGCCAAAGCACTGTTCACAACCTTGTTTTGAACCGCGTTAGTACTGCTACTGCTTAATGCGCTATCAACTGTTGGACCGCTAATCTGAACCTTGCCGGCATTGGTACCATTTGTCGGAACAGTAACACTAACACCATTCGCCCCCACGATATTCGTTTGGGTAACGACCTTTGCGTGTACTGTCGGCACTGCCAACATCGCTATAAATGAAACTGCAAAAATCCTATTTAGTCTTGTCATTTTCGTCTTTCCGTTCTTATTGTCGTGTTTTCACGATTTTGTTATTCCCTTTTGCAATTCTGTTTTTATTGACTTAACGGCCAATATCTTCCCAATAATATGTTGTCGCATTGTCTGCCACCTTGGCGGTAAGGACATATACCCCTTCGGTGCTTGGTGTGGCGGGTATTGCCGGCAATGAATTCTGCTTGGTCGCCAACGCATCGGTAATGGCCTTTTGTGTCATGGTGCCATCCGTCCCGGTCCCTGTTGTTGTCTGCAATTTCATAACACCCTTGGTTGATGCGCCTGCATTTGCGACACTGATTGTGCCTTCGGAAACACTGATGTTTGTTCCAACCTGAACAACACCCTTGGCCGATGTTGTTGCATTTGTCCCAGCCACCGTAATTGCACCATTGGATGCGCTTGCGCTAACACCATTACTGCCCGATGCCGTAACGCTATTTTTCGCATTTGCGGCCGCAGTGGCTGCATCATCGGCTTTCTTTTCCAACTTACCCAACGCGGTGTTCAATGTATCGGCCGTGGTCAGGTCTGCATTTGTCGTGGCCTTTGTATACCCCGTAATTGCGCCCATTTTGTTCGTAGTTATAGCGGCCGATGAACTGACCTTAGCATTTGTGATTGCATTACTTGCAATGTCGCCCGCTGCGATTGTTCCACGAACAACAGACACGGTCCCATCCGTTGCGGTTATTGTTTTAACGACCCCGCTGGCACTGGCATTGTTTGACGTAATGGTTACATTTCCCCCATCCGCAGAACTCAACTTAACCTGTTTAGCATCGGCCGCATCTTTTGCTGCCTTGGTCGCGGTATCCAATTTTGCCAGGTTGCTGGCCACATTGTTACCGATTTCAATATAATTTCCTGCTGTTTTAACTTCAGAATCTGCTGATTTTTGGAATGTTGCAGCATTTTGTCTAACCACAGTTCCTGCGGCAACATTAGCAATATCATACGCGATACCAACCGTTACCAAATTATTTTCGTTTGCCGGTGTATCGTCTTCGGTTGTCGCTATATTAGCTAACTTTGCATTGGTAATTGTCGCATCTTTGATATCGCCATTTTCAATTGTTCCATCTGTGATATCTGCGGATGCAACCGCGCTTTTTGTTGCCAACGACCCCAGGCCCGAAACCTTGCTGGATGCGATAGTGGACGAAACCTCTACGGCGCCACTGGTTGCGTTGGTTGTCAATATACCTCCCTTGGTCGTTTGCGTTGATGCAACTGCACCAACATCGGATGCCGCCAATGTTACATCACTGCTTAATGCTTTGCCGTTAACTTTACGCGATGTCGGAACTGCACCAACATCAGATGCAGTCAGCGAAATATCCGCGCTTAATGCCTTGTTGTTAACTTTACGTGATGTCGGAACATAATCGCCTGCTGCACCACTGACCGCCGCACTTGCCGCTTCACTGGCAATCTTTGCTGCGGTTTTCATTGATGGATACGTTGTCGTACTGGTTTTATCGTATGTCGTCCCAGATTCCGCCGTTACCATATTCCCAGTTGTCTGTTTCGCCGCCAATGCAGTGTCCAGCCCAGAAATTTTCGCGGTTGTCAATGTTGGGATATCAGATGCCGCCAGGGTCGTACTGCCCGTTACCAAACCTTTGGCATCGTATGTAATCTTGGTCCCGGTTCCAGCCGTTATCGCGGCATTTGCTACGACAGCTTTGTTCGCGGTGGTTTGGGCTTCTGCGGCCGCAGTTGCTGCATCTGTCCCGGCTTTTTTCGCATCGGCAATAGCCATTTCAACGGTTTTATCTTTGTCATACACGCCCGCCGTTTTAGATAACATTGTTTCCGAAACGATAACCGCGTTTGCGCCGGTTACTGCCGTAATCGCAAGTATTGAAACTGTTAAAACTTTATTAAATGTTTTCATTGTGTCCGCCCTTGTCTTTTATTGTTGTCTTTTTTGTGTCCGTTTTTACCGTCCGATTACTTCCCATGTATAGCCAGTATTATCATACGTCAGCACGCATTTATTGGTTGCATCTGAACAGTTAGTTCCTGGTTTTGGAATTGCAGTACCTGATACGGTAACTGTAACAGCCCCACCAGTTGTGGAAATATCACTCAAAATATTACCCGTACCAGATTTAGTTACACTCTGAATTGCGCTGTCTGCTTTGGCACCCTGGGCCGATGTTGCGTATGCTGTCGATGCAGTATATGCCGCGCTGCCCAAACCTTTGACCGCGACCGCTTCGCCCTTGACTGAAATTGTACCATTTGCCATTGTGGACGTTCCGGTTGTGATATCTGCTTTCTGTAATGCGCTGTCCGCCTTGCCACCCTGGGCCGCTGTTGCGTATGCAGAACTTTCCGTATATGCCGCTGATTTCAAACCTTTGACCGAAACATCGGTACCTTCAACCGCGATTGTACCGTTTGCCGTACCGGTTGTGATATCCGCTTTCTGTAATGCGCTGTCGCCGGCACCCAATTTTGCAACAACCGCATCCGCCAAATCAGATTCTGTTACCTTGGCCTTGGTCATAGTGATTGCTGTGCCATTTTTAGCGACATTCGTAACAACACCTGCGTCGGTATTCGCCGTTACAGACTGTAATGCGGTGTCCGCCTTGCCACCCTGGGCCGATGTTGCGTATGCTGTCGATGCAGTATATGCCGCACTGCCCAAACCTTTGACTGCGACCGCTTCGCCCTTGACTGAAATAGTACCATTTGCCATTGTGGACGTTCCGGTTGTGATATCTGATGCCTGTAATGCGGTGTCCGCCTTGCCACCCTGGGCCGATGTTGCGAAATCCGATGCGTCATGCGTTACGACATCGCCGTATGTTGCGATTGTATCCGCTGCGCCCTTACCGGCCGCTGCGTTTGAACGAATTGTTGCCAAATCGGAAATCGCACCTTGCTTGGCATTCCATGTGCTTTTTTCCGTATCAGACACAAACTGTGCGGTTGCAGATGTTGCAATCAAACCCGCCGACAATTTGTTCTGATCTGTAATCTTGTCTTGTTTACCGGATTCCAACGTATCAATATCAGATGCGTTTGTTGCGATATTGGTTTTATTAGTGTTAATTTGTGTTACCAATGCCGATGTAATACCGGAATTATACGCGGCGGAATCTTCTATTGTTTTTACACGACCCGCCAACGCTGTATCATCGTATGTTGCAGCAGATTGTGCCTCGTTAATCATCTCAACGACCGTTTTACCGTCCGTAACATTACCGATTTTATTGTTAATTGCTGTATCTGCGGCCTCGCGTGCAGATTTTTCTGTTGCGATTGCGGTTGCGTTTGTTGCCGCCGCAGATTTAGCCTCGTTTGCGGTCCCCTGGGCTGCATCGGCTGCATCTTTGGCATTTTTCGCCGCTGTATCCAATTTGCCAAGATTGCTTGCCACTTTGTTACCTATCTCAATATAATTTCCCGCCGTTGCAACATAGGAATCTGCTGATTGTTGAAAATCAGAACTTTGCTGTTGTAGTGCTATTCCTGCCGCTATATCTGCGATATCATACGCAACACCAACCGTTACCAAATTATTTCTATTTTCTGCAGAATTTGATTCATCTTCTGCGATTGTTGGTGTGCCGGTTAAATCACTGTATGCGCCGGTTGTTGCGACATTGGCCAGACCGCTTACATTTGCGGCCGGCAATTTATTAGTAGCTGTAATCGCGTCCTGTTTGGCGGACCAGGCGGTTTTTTGTTCCGCGGTTACGTGAATATCATTATTCGCCGCATGTGTATCAATTTTATTTTCGACGGGCGTAATCTTGCCATTGACATAGGTCGTGGATGCGATATCCGCATTTGCTGCACTAACCGCCATTATTGCCGCAATCAACACAGTCAAGATATTAGTTTTTGTTTTCATAACTTCTCTCACTTTTTATCTTTTTATGGCAAGACACACCCACCTACCCCACCGGGGGTATCTTCTTGCTTAACTTACCTTTCCCTATTATTTCTGCGGGGTTCGGGGGACCGGTCCACCGGCCCCACCCCACGATTTACGAATTACTATTAACGCGTAATTTCTTCCCAGCTGTATGCTTTACCATTATAGTGCAATACACAGTCTTTGCAGGAGCCAGATGGCTGTGGAATTGCAGTACCAGATACTGTAACAGTAACAGCATGATCTGTTGTTGTAATACCGGTCAAGATATTACCTTCACCAGATTTTGTAACACTTTGAACAGCGCTGTCTGCTTTAGTACCTTGTGCTGCAGTCGCGAATTCGTCTGCATCGTGTGTTACGATGTCGCCATAGCTAGCAGCATTCGTAACCAATGTATCATATTGACCAACTTTTGCTTGTGTGATACCTGATGTCATTGGTGCAGAACTGTTGATTGTAGAAATTGCTGTTTCGTTCGCAGTAACTTTTGCTGACAATGCTGTATCATCGTATGTAGCTGCAGTTTTTGCTGCTTCAACTGCTGTATAAACTGCTTTTGCAGATGGATACTGAGTATCTGTTGACGATTCACTCATACTTGTTACCAAGTTTGATTTAATCTGCATATCGCTGATTGCAGCCGGTTGAACAGCTGTATCCGCTTTAGCACCTTGTGCTGCTGTCGCATATGCTGCATCACTCTGTTCTGTTGTTGAATATGGAACCAACGCTTCTGCGATTTGGGTTGCGACAGATTTGTTACCTGCTTTGGTGTTCAATTCGTTGATAGCACCAACCAAATTGTCTTTTGCGGTCGTGGTCAAATTTGTTAATGTACCTGTTTGTTTGTCTACATATGCCTGTGATGCGATATCTGCGTTTGCTGTGCCTATTGTGGCCAACAAAACTGTAAATATACTGGCGGTTAGTTTTTTCATAGTTTTTTCCTTTCTTTCTTTTTTTGGTTTGTTGTTTGTTGTTTTTTTGTCGTCCCGGCGGTCCCATTTGGTTCAACCGGGACGGGTTATTGTTTTCTTCGTTCTTTTATCTCTATCGTTTTCGTCTTGTCTTATATCAAATCTTTATTACGGTTCAACACTCATACTGAACGGCAAGGTGATGCCGGCCCATTCCATTGCGCCTGTGTCTTTGTTTTTAACCAATACACAGTAATCAGATTCACTGGTGCAGGAACCACTCATTGCGGTTTGTGTTGCTTCATATGCTGCAACCTTGGTCGCATCAATGCCGGAATTAACAGCTGCCAACTGAGCCGTTGTCAATGTATCCTGTTTGCCGTCCAATGCAGCATCTAATTCATTGATCGCACCTGTAACAGTTTGCGCAGTTGTTGTTAATGTATCAGATCCAACCTTGGTTTCCAACGCGGTAACATCGGTTGCATCCGCTTTGTCTGCCAAAGCTTCTTCAACGGTGGTATTACCAGTACCCAAATCACCCAATGCATCAGAAATTTGTTGTGAAACAGAACCCGCACCGCCGGTTACACTGGCCAACGCATCGGCAACCGCTTTTTCTGTTGCCCATTTAGTGTCTGATGCACTTGCGGCGGCACCAATTGTTGTTGCGGCATCGGAAACATTAACCTTACCGTCCAACGCAGAATCTAATTCATTGATTGCACCGGTAACTGTTTGTGCGGTTGTTGTTAATGTGTCGGTACCAACCTTGGTTTCCAATGCATCAACATCAGCCTGGGCTGCATCTGCGGCAGCCTTGGCTTCTGCGACAGAACCAGCCGTATCCGCATCACCCATCAATGTGTCAACATCATCTTTTAATTCATTGACCGCACCAACAACAGTATCAGATGTAAAACCATCGTCCAACGCATCGTTTTCACCGGCAACCAAATCGGACAATTCGGTAATTGCACCATTTTCACCAGTCAACTCGCTAACCTTATTATCAACATAGTCTTTTGATGCAATTGTGAATGCCGCGTTAGCATCCACGGTTCCCATCAAGATTGCCGCAGCAAAGCCTGAAAATACAATGTTTCTTACTTTCATTTTTTTCTTTCCTTTCTTTTTTTCTTAGCCCGGAATCCCCGGAACCGTTTTGTTGTTTTATTCTATTGTGTCACCCGTGGCGGCGGCAATTGCCGGACCATCTGAATCACCGTTTCCATCAACGATTGGTATATATGCCTGGACCCCATTAACAAATCCTAATACATATTGACCACTTGGTGGAACAGCCCCCTTGATAACCTTTTCTTCCAATGCGCCGGTTACAACCTTGTTCTGGATTGCATTAGCGCTTGATAAACTTAATTCAGAATCAACAATAACCCCTGCTGGAATTGTCGGTTTGTTTTGGATGAAACTTAATTTTGCAGAATCTTCTTCTTCCCAGTCTGCCTGGACCAAATCAGTCGTATTCGCCTTTAATGCCAAACCTTCGTTCAAAGCCTGACTGGTGGCAAATTTACCGTCAGCCTCGGCAACGGAATAATAATTTTGTTCCAGTGTTGTTGCATCAACCTTGCCTGCAATTTGATTTGCGTATGCATCATAGGCAGAAACCTTTTCCCCAGTAATACCGGAATTAACCGCCGCCAATTGCCCTTCGTTCAAAGAGTTCTGTTTGTCCGCCAACGCGTTTGCGATATTTGTCGCGTTTGTTGTAACAACTTCCTGTAATTCGGTAATCTTGCCCGCGTTTGTAGAGATACCCGTTTCATTCGTACCAACGCGACCAGCCAATGTTTCCAAATCAGACGCATTTGCCTTGTCCGCCAACGCGGTATTCATCGCCGCCGTTGTCGCAAAACCAGATACATCTGGGATAGTTGGTGTATTTAACAAATCGGTGTATTCGCCGCTGAACGCAACGTCCGCCAAATCGTCCGAGTCAGGCTTGTCCGCCAATGCCGCCGTATTCGCAGCAATCGCCGCGGCATTATCCGCAACCGATTTGGTCAAACCAGAATTCGCATCACCAACCGCGGTTTCTAATGCGGTAATCTTTTCATTGGCTTCGGCTAAATTCGCATCGGTCGGTAAATCGTCAACCTTGTCAGACAATGTCGCGATTGTCGAGGCAACCGTATTCGTTGAATCAAAGCCGGTTCCCAATGCATCAGATGCCGTTTTACCAGCCGTCGCATTTGAACGGATTGTTTCAATATCGGAAATGGCATTGTTTATTGTTCCCAATTCCGTTTCAACATAATTTTGGTTAGCCTTCAAGGCAATCTTGTCGTCCATAACCTGTAACGCGCCATACATTGATGCAACATCAGCCTTGTTCGTGGCGATTTGCCCAACCTTGGTCGCATCAATGCCGGAATTCAATGCAGACTGCTGCGCCTCGGTCAATTGGTTCCATCCACCAGTCGCAGTACCCAATGTATAATCAGCAGTTGATTTTGGCTGCTTGCCCGCAACAACTTCATCGGTCGCAACATTTTCCAATTTGGTATCAATGTCAGATTTCGTATAAACATCTGCGGTGTTGGCCTTAGCCTCCAATAATGCATCGGTCGCAGTCTTTGTATAAACACTGTCTGAATCAGCCTTTTGCGCAACGATATCAGATAACGCGTTAACTTCAGACTTGGTCGCGTATGTCGATGCCAAACCGGATATAGCATTTGCTAAATCGGTTGCGGTCGCATATGTACCCGCTAATTCGTCCAGATTCATTAACTTTTTCCATGTGGCCGACGGGGTATCAGCATAGCGCCATTCCAAATGCGCATCGCCGTCATATTGTAATTCAATCTTGTGTCCCATCGCCCAACCCTGAGACTGTAATGCAGCCGCCAGGTTATCCATATTGATAGAAACTGTGCTGTTTTCGATTTCAACAATACCTTCGTCGTCGGCAATTAATTTATCCTGTTTGGCATTGTCGATTGCATCAACCTTGTCTTCAATTCTGTCGGCATTGCTGATAATGTTGGTAATGTTGTTGTTGATTTCAGCAATTTCCGCCGCGGTCGCACCCGGTGTTGTCGAACCACCAGACGATGAACCACCAGATGTACTTACCGATGTGGCAGGTCCAAGATATTTACCAATTGATAAACGTTGTGTGCTTTCGGTCGCGCCAGATGGTGTCGTACGGGTCGCAGTCGATACAGAACGTGTTGTCGATGGCGATATACGTAACGAACCCGCGCGGGTCGCACGCGCCGCCGTCGAAGACGTGGTCGCAGATGTCGCCGCCGCGGTACCGTTATATGTACCCGTTCCACCCAGCGCACGAACAGAACCCGCACCAAACGCGTCGGTCGCAACAGCGCACAAAACGCACAAAACTGATACTGTCGAAATTTTTAATGTATGCTTTTTCATTTCTCTCTTTCCACGTCTATTTTATCATATTTGCGAATCGGCTCCAAGAACTTTTTTGGTTAAAATTCATATCTGATACCAATTGATATAGAATTATCCAAAACTAAATCGATTTTGTTTTTGAAATAGTGTGTTGCATTAAACTCTCTTTCCTGGCTTGTCCCATAAAAACCAGCAATACGATAACGTAAATCAAGAACAATATTGTCATCCAATTTGTATGAATAACCCGCCATCAAACCCAACATTGGCGAAACATCTGTTTCCTTACGATTACCCGCGTCGGTAAACGCAATAGAATCCAGGGTTGTTGTTGGTAACGCAATACCAACACCCGCCCCCAAATACAAACCGTTATCAAAATCATAATAACCATTTGCTACTAAATACGGCACAGACATTTTGAACGCATAGCCTTCGTCTTCATCTGTAAATTCACTGATATAACCGGCTTCAACTTCGGCACGCCAGAAATAATTTATACGTTTACCAAATGCCAAGTCCGCCGCAAACAATGGTTCAAACGAATACTTGTCGTGATTTTCAGACGCATTTAACGGAATATCCGAAGAATATTTGTTTTCCCAATTCAAAAAACTTAATTCCGCACGAACCGCACCGTACCAACCTGACTTTGCCTTGTCGGTGTAACTATATGTAACGTCATAACCCCCCTTTGCGTTACGTGTTAACTGACTTGGGCGGGCAGCCTTGGTCGCGGAAAACGCAGGTGTTACAACCGCACACAGCGCAATAATCGAAACTAATTTTTTCATGGAATTTTCCCCCTAATTTTTTCATAAGTATATCACATTTTGACCCCGTTCCCAAATGGAAAAAAACACATATTGACAACTTTTTATAATTTTTGCTAAATTGAGTTCGTAAAGATAAGGATGAGAAATGAAAAAAATTATGTTTGTTCCTGTTTTGCTGGCCTTGGCGGCATGCGCAACAAAAAGCAATATCAATGACGACAAGGTTTTCTTTGCTTTCGATTCGGCTGAAATAACCGATGCCGCAAAGAAAGATTTACACGACCAATCACGCTATATGAAAAAACACACCGATAAAAATGTCGTATTAGAAGGACACTGCGACGAACGCGGTTCAACCGAATACAATTTGGCACTGGGGGCATTGCGTGCGGGTAATGCGGCACACGTCATGATAAAAGACGGTATCGAACCAGAAAGAATTAAAACCATTTCTTATGGCAAGGAAAATCCACAATATCCGGGTTCTGGCGAAAAGATTTGGGCGAAAAACAGAAATGTTACAACCAAGACAAAAACGAAATAAAAAATCGCCCATCGGGCGATTTTTTTATTGTTAATTTTCTTGCACAACCGACGTTTTTTTTACTACTATCATTGTTATGGAAGAAAAGACAATAATATCTTTTGCAAATGTCGCCGCCGCGTACGACACCGCGAACGAGGTTTTAACCGATGTTTCTTTTAATATAAGTGCCGGTGCGTTTTATTTTCTGTCTGGTGCATCGGGCGCGGGTAAAACAACATTATTACGCCTTATATATCAATTACATAAACCGTTGCGCGGACAAATTAAATTATTCGGAAAAAATACCGCGGAATTGTCCCGCGATGATATTGCAAACCTGCGACACAAAATGGCCATCGTTTTTCAGGAATATTCGTTATTATCACACATGACGGTTTTTGATAATGTCGCCTTGCCGTTGCGGGTGCGTGGCATTTCGGAACAAAAAATCAAAAAACTGGTGGCCAAGGTATTGGAATGGGTTGGTCTTGGTAAATTCGCCGATGTAAAACCAATGGAATTGTCGGGCGGGCAACAACAACGTGTTTCTGTTGCGCGTGCTATTATTGTTCAGCCATCTATTTTACTGGCGGACGAACCAACGGGAAATCTGGACGATGAAAACGCATCGCGCCTTATGGAACTTTTTATCCAAATGAATAAATTATTTGGCACGACCATTATATTGGCAACACATAATAAAAAATTAATGGATACATACAAGTTTCCTGTGATAAATGTTGAAAATCACCGCGTCGCATTTGTTGGAAAATCAACCGCCACCACACCTGAAAATAAAAAGGTATGGAAAGGACCGGTTCCAAAAAACTATTTCACAGAATTGTCAAAACAATTTGATGATATTGGAAACGCATAATGAAACGAGCAACTGTATTTTCACTGGTTCGTGAACAATCTGTCTTTATGACGGCGATAATGGCGTTGTTGACTTTTTTGGCGGTAATGGCATTGGGTATTGCGATTTCTATTGGCACCGGTGTCGCCCGATGGAACGCACAGTGGGATTTATTCGCAACGGTCCAGGTTACAAACACTAAAAACGAACCTGCCGTACGCAAGATATTGACGGACAACACCGCAAAAATCGAAACCATGCGCGAAATCACAAACGAAGAAATGTTAAACCTTATGCGGCCATGGGTATCTGGTGGTGGCGTGTTGAAAAACTATCTTCCCAAAATGTGGGAGGTTAAGTTTAAATCCGAATCGGATTTGGACAATGTATCCGCAAAAATTACTCAGTATGGTCGTGTCCTTACGCACGCAGATGCATTACAGGCACCGATGTCGGCGGGCTGGAAAATGATATTTATTGCGGCTCTTATTTTGGGACTCACATTGGGGGCTATTACGGTGTGTATTTCATATATCGCACGCAATACTGCAATGTTACATAAACGTGAACTAGAAATATTAAATCAAATCGGTGCGACCGATTCGTTTATCGCACGCCAAATGCAAATTATTGTTTCGCGTATTTGTGTTGTTGCATGCTGTGCGGGCTTTCTGTTTTCGGTACCAGTATTGTTATTGGTTTTGTCGGCGGCACATTCCGCGCGTGTGGGACTTATGGCGATGCTGGCAATATCTGGTGGTGGGTGGATATGCCTTGGGCTGATGCCGGTTGCGATAACAATTTTCGCGATATGGATGACACGACGCACAACAATTAAAATATTACAAAACGAATAATGAAGTTTTTAACCCCTTCTTTCATTGTTTTGGGATTGTTTGTCATTGGCGGCATGGTATTCAAATCGTATGCGCCACGAAACTGTGGTGAAATTATGCCGGACGACAGTGTATTTGTTTTGACCGGCGATGTGCGCCGCATTCCGTTTGCCATGCGCATGGTGGAACAGTTCCCTGCGACCGATGTATATATTATTGGTGCCGGCGCAGAAACGGCGGCATCAAATGTGGCGCGACCGGTTACCGTTGAATCAGAATCAAAATCAACATATCAAAATGCAATTGCGATTCGGAAAATTGTTGAAACAACAGGTCTTGAACGAATCGTTATCATCACAACCGAAGATCACATGAACCGCGCGGAATACCTGGTCCGGCATGAATTACCAAATACAGAAATCATAACATGCCCGGCAACATTATATGGTATGCCTGCGGCGCGACGCGTGGAACGTTGGACAACCGAATATATAAAATATTTGGTTACCATGATTGGAATTAAAGAGGGCTAACATGTTACGCACTATTATTTTTAAAATTGCATCTGCAATACATTTTATTTTATGGGCACCAATTTTGTTCATCGGGCTTATCGATGCGAAACTGTGTCGTTTTTTGGTGGTGTCATGCGCACGCGGTCTGGTATTTTTGGCACGCATTATATGCGGTATAAAATACGCGGTACATTTTCCCCCAACCGAAGAAAATGGTGTTCCAATGTTACCAAATGGCAATCACCGTCTTGATGGCAAGGCTATTGTTGCGTCAAAACATATGTCGTTATTAGAAATTGCGGTTTTATCATTCAAGATTCCAAATGCCTTTTTTATCTGCAAGCGCGAAATTATGTGGATACCGATTTATGGCTGGGCATTTTGGCGCATGGGATTACAGCCGGTTAACCGTTCACGTGGGAAAACAAACCTTAAAAAACTGGAACACGATGTAGCCAAGAAAATTATGGACGGACGCACACTTGTGATTTTTCCCGAAGGAACACGCGTAAAACCGGGCACGCGCGCGCCCCTGCGTCGCGGATTATTGTTTTTGGCACATGAATTAAAATTGCCGATTTTACCCGTTGGAACGGATGCCGGACTTTATTGGCCCAAACGCGGAAAAATGACACCAGGTACCGCGAATGTGTATTTTGAACCAATGTTGCCATGTAATGCGACATTGGAAGAAATAAGTGAAGCGATAAACCGCCACAGTGCATAAAAAATCCCCTTTGCTGTGCGAAGGGGTGTCTGCGAAGCAGACGGGGTAGTTTTATTCACACCAACCGGCGCGTTTGCCGCCACCATATGGCCGCCCCAGTTTTTCATTAATTAAAACCTGCCCTACATTGCGACCATCGGGCAGAATAACATTTGCGTCAATTCGCCCCAGGTATTTATCGTCCTTGATATTCTGTAAATCAATAACTGTACCGGCCGGTATCAATTCCATAAGACGCGCCCGCGCCATTTTGGCACGCATGATTTCATATTCACACTTTCCATGTATTTCGGGGGTATCTATATTTATCAATCGCACCCGAACGGAAATATCAACGTCCGGCGCAATCGAAACATATGCCGCAAAAGTATCGCCATCATAGACATAGTCTGCAACCGCCGGCACCGCGTACGCATAACGCGACATCACACATAAAACAACAAATGCGATATATTTTATTTTCATAAACTACATCAACCGCGGCGACCATGTTGGTTCCAGGCCGTTTATATTGTCCGGCAAATCAATATCATAGATATTCTGGCCGGTAATATCGACACTGCGAATATGGCTTATACGTTCAATGTCGTCTTCGGCCTTTTCCGTTTCATAATAGACAATACGACGCGACCCCGGTGCCCAGGACGGTGCCTCCATAAACCAGCCGCCCGCCAAAATCTTTTCATTACGACCGCGCGGATCCATTATACCAATATAAAATGTATCATCGGCGATTTTGGAAAATGCGATAAATTGACCGTCCGGCGACCATGCCGGTGTTGCATACCGCCCCGCCCCGTACGTAACACGTTCTTCGGCTAATGTTTCCAGGTCCAATATATGAATCTGTTGACGGCCCGAACGATCGGAATTAAATGCCATTTTTTTGCCGTCCGGTGAATAAGATGGACTGGTGTTAATAGAATTACCAAATGTCAATTGGCGCAACGCCTTGTTTTCAATATCATATTCATATATATGTGTAATACCGTCTTTGACCAGGGATAAAGCAATCTTTTTACCATCTGGTGAAAAACGCGGTGCAAAGTTCATTCCACCGAATCGTCCCAGTCTGCGCTGTTCGCCTGTATCCAGGTCCAGCGACCATACCATCGGGTCATCATCACGATAGGATAAAAATACAACTGTGCGCATATTTGGTGAAAAATGTGGCGACATAACAAATGTCTTTTCATCGGAAAGATAGCGCATACCATACCCATCATAGTCCATAATCGCCATACGTTTCACACGTTTGTGCACAGGCCCGGTTTCAGCAATAAACACTATTTGTGTATCAAAATACCCCTCTTCCCCGGTCAGACGTTCATAAATCGCATCTGCCATAATGTGCGCCATGCGCCGCGCCGATTTTTTATTCGCAACCAGACTTTGTGCTTCTATCTGTTCTGTACCGTTAACATCCCAAACAAAGAACTCTAATTTATATTGACCATTTTTTTCCACATTCATACGCGCCTGGACCAGAACCTGGGTTTTAATCGCCATCCACGATTTAAAGTTCGGCATTTCGCCCATTTTAACATATTCTGGGAACGCATCATGTGAAACAATACGGAACAACCCAGTGCGTTTAAGGTCGGCTTCCACCACCTCCCTTATCATTTTGGCATCAGATGCCGCGACACCATTACCCGTTTCAAATTTCTGGACGGCAACCGACGTCGGTTCCAGCGCGCCGGCAACAATATCAACCTTTAATTCAGAACGCGCCGGCAACACGAACGATACACACAACGCGAAAACCATAAATATTTTTTTAAGCATATTTTCCCTTCCATATATATGAACAACACCCCCATTTTAAACATACAAATTATAAAAAGCAAAAACATATTTTTGATTTACACACGCCCCCACAACCGCCATTACACCAGTAATTACAAGTGTATTTATATTTGTATTGACAATTGTAAATACATTGATATAGTCAGTTGTAATTACCGGTGTATTGTTATACGTATAGAGGTTTGCCAATGCCGAATGTTTTGCAACAATTATTCATAATGAACATAGATTCTTTGTTGCGCGAATATGCCGCATACAAGACATTTAACAAATCTGACTGTGTGATAAATATGCGTATTCCAAAACCCGTTCTGGAAAAGATTAAACAGTTGGCTGAACAACAACACGTGCCCTATCAATCACTTATATCATCGGTGTTGTTTTCCCTGGCCAATGTAGAAGATAAATAAAACAAATAAAAAACGCGACCAAATGGCCGCGTTAATTTTTTATTCCGATTTATTTAAAAAGCAGCCGAAACACAACCTAATACTGCGCCACCAGATGCACTTGTAATAAATCTTAATAATAAACCAACACCGAACAACAAGATAAAGCCAACCAATAAACCGGTTCCTTTGTCTTTCAAATCTTTGATTTCTGCTTTACCACTGGAAATATAACCCCATGCCCAGCCGGCAATCATAAATGCGGCACCAATAAATGCGAATGTCTGCAACATGGTGAATACACCCTTTAAATCGCTGACCAATTGGCAGATAGCACTTTCGTTCACAACAGCTGCAAACGCAGGATTCGCAACCGCCGCGGCAACAATCGCAAAACTTATTTTATTCATAATTTTTTTCATAGGATTCCCCTTTCTATATTTTCTTGTAACTTAATTTTATCATAAAAAAAGCAATTATTCAAATATAAAAGGCACCCGACGGGTGCCTTTTTACATAAAAATCATTTCAACTTACATCGCTGGAACAATGACATAACGTTGTGTTTTTGCACATGCCCCACAACCACAGGACGAAGTTGTATTTGCCGCACGTGTCAAAACCGCACGATTTGGACGTGGCGCCACACCACCATTGTCGCGTGCAAACAAATCTGCGCAAGATGTGTTGCGGTAAACAACGCGTTTGTCTGTGTTCAAACCACGAATGTCGTTTGTATAGTGGGAACCATATTCACCAGAATAGAAAATACAATCATCACCATCCTGGACATAGCGAACCCCGCCACGATAGTAATCATACGCACAGCCCGCCAACGCAGCCAGCGCAACAACTGAAAACAATATTTTTTTCATAACACAACCCTTTGTTTGTTGTCGTCTCTCTGCGCGCCCCCGATTCGTTGATATAATTGTTGCACAAACTGACCCGTTGTCAAGGCTGTACAAAAATAAAAATCACACAAACGGCCCTAAATATGCTATAATTTCACCCAAGGAAGGCAGATATGAAATATTCAGATTTTGGGCTGGTAAATACCCGCGAAATGTTCGTGGATGCGATTGCGCGCAAATACGCGGTGCCGGCTTTTAATTTTTACAACATGGAAACCTTGACCGCAATTTTGGCGGCGGCCCGCAAAATGCACAGCCCTGTTATTTTGGCGGCATCTGAAAGTGCTATTAAATATATGGGCGACGACATGCTTTTGGGCCTGATTACCGGGGCATGTATAACCCCAACCGAACGCATAGCATTACACCTGGACCATGGGCATTCGCTGGACGCGTGTATCCATGCGATTGAACTGGGGTTTTCGTCGGTCATGATTGATGCTTCAAACCTGCCATTTGATGAAAATATAAAATTGTCGCGCGCGGTTGCGAAATATGCGCATCGCCATAATGTTTCGGTCGAAGCCGAGCTTGGCGTGCTTTCTGGAATCGAAGATGAAAATACTTCGGCCACCGATTCGTCATACACCGACCCCGATGCCGCATTGGAATTTGTCCGCGCAACCGGTGTTGATTCACTGGCGGTTGCCATTGGCACCAGCCATGGTGTCTATAAATGTAAATCTGCGGACGAAAAATTGCGATTTGATATTTTGCGTAAAATTGAAAAAAAATTACCAGATTTTCCACTGGTTTTACATGGCGCATCAAGTGTTCACCCAAAATTTCTGGAAATAATAAATTCATATGGCGGAAAAATTAAACACGCATGCGGCATAGATGAAAAACAATTATCACGCGCCGCAAAAACAAATATTTGTAAAATAAACGTGGACAGTGATTTGCGCCTGGGCTTTACCGCCGCCGTTCGCAAAACAATAAAAGAAAGTCCAGACACATTTAACCCACGCGACTATTTGGCAAACGCAATAAAATATATGACGGAAACATGCACATATGAAATCACACATAAAATGCACAGTAAAAATAAAGCATAAAAAACACCAGCAAATGCCGGTGTTTTTGTAAATAAATTAGAATGGTGCAGATGCGCCGTTGTTGTCAAGTGAAGTGTACAAATGCTACATGAACGCGACAACAACAAGCAGATGCGCCATTATAATTTATTTTGCTCTTTCAACATATTCCAGTGTTTCCGTATTCACGACAATCTTTTCATCTTGTTCAATGAACAATGGAACCTGGACACGAACACCATTGTCCAAAATCGCTGGTTTACCACCAGACGAAGAAACAGTTTGCCCCTTTAATGCAGGTTCTGTTTCAACAACGGTTGCAACAACTGTTTTCGGCAACGAAATAGAAACCGGCTGACCTTCAACAAAGTTTGCCTTGACCGTCATTTCCGGTGCCAAGAATTTCATTTGTTCACCCAATGCATCCACTGGCATCGTGAATTGTTCATAGTCAGACAAATTCATAAAGAACGCATCTGTACCATCCGAATACAAATATTGGCAATCGAAATCTTCAACCATCAACTTTTCAACTTTGTCTTCGGCGCGCCAGCGATCGCCGCCCTTGTTTCCAGAATCAATATCACGCAGGTCCGCCTGGACAAATGCGCCGCCCTTGCCTGGTTTTACCTTAGTAATAGATGTAACCGAATAACGTTTGCCGTTGTGGGAAATAACCCAACCAACACGCATATCATTTGCAGCATATGATGCCATTTTATACCCCCTGGGTTTTAATAAATAACGCGACAATTATACGCGCCCGCGCGCAAAACGCAAGATTAAAGTTAAAAAAAATCGCCCAAACGGGCGATTTTAACTACATACGCATAGGCATCAAAACGAACAAAGAATCGGTTTTCTTGTCCGTTGATTTAATAATCGTTGGCGATAACGGATCCTGCATTTCCATCTGGAACTTTTCGCCTTCAACCTGACCCGCTACATCTAACAAGAACTTTACATTAAACACAATGGTAAATGAATTATCGCCATTGTATTCAACATCTAATTCCTGGGTTGCGGTACCGGCATCTGGGCTGGACGCGTTAATAACCAATTTATTCATAGAAAATGTTAATTGAACAGATTTAGTTTTATCAATTGATGCAACCGAAACCAAATCAACCGCATCAACAAATTGTTTTCTGTCCAGAACTGCAATCTTGTCATTACCTTTTGGAATAACGACGCGATAATTCGGATATTGCGCATCAACCAATTTGCTGGTCAACGTAGCCGCACCAACAACAAAGCGTGCCTTGGTATCAGACAATTCAACCGAAACATCATCTACATTTGCATCTTCCAACAATTTGGACAATTCACCAATCACACGACGTGGCAAAATCACAGATGGCATTTCCACAGAACCGTTTGGTGCCGCCATCGCGCACAATGCCATACGCTGGGCATCGGTTGCGACCGCGGTAAGCATTTTGGATTTACCTTCTTCTGCGATATGAAAGAATATGCCCCCCAAATGATAACGCACATCGTCGGTCGGAATTGCAAACTTAGTCTGATTAATAAGATGTGCCAAATCACCAGTTGTCATTTGGAATTTGGTGGTTAAATTGCTGCCCGCCATCGCCGGGAAGTTTTCAGCCGGCAAAGTTGGCAAACGGAACACCGCACGACCAGATGACACAACCAACTGGTCGCCCGATTGTTTAAAACTTATTTCCGCCGCATCTGGTAATTTACGGACAATATCGTACAACATCTGGACCGGCACAGTCGTTTTACCACCCAATGTAATATCGGCCGCGACATGTTCAACCAATTCCAAATCAACATTTGTCGCAGACAACACCAAATCATCGGCCACTTCGATTTTAACATTCATCAAAATCGGCAGTGTTGCACGTTTTTCAACGATAGACTGCATGTGCCCCAGCGCACGAATTAAAACCTGACGAAATACCGAAAATTCCATTTTATATACTCCTAATTATTTTGCGGCTACATCTCTCTTTTGATTCACTTTATCAAAAAATGCCGATTCGGTGCAAGGGTAAAAGCACCACCCGGCAAAAAACAATTTAACCATCGAAAAAGACACTGTTTTTTCAAAAAATTATTTGTTTATAACCCGTTCCAATTTGGAACGCAATTTTTTTATATCATCGTATTTAGTAAACTTGCCACGTTCAGCGATTGAAATATCGCCCGATTCTTCGGACACAACCAAAACGGTTGCCCCAGATTTTTCAGACAAACCCAATGCCGCACGATGACGCGTGCCATATTTCCAATTAAGATTATTCTGCGACAATGGCAATATTGCACCCGCATACGCAATTCTGTCGTGTGAAATTATTACCGCACCATCATGTAATGGTGTTTTATTAAAGAATATTGTTAGCAATAATTCAGATGTGATTTTAGCATCAATCGCTATACCTTTTTTATCAATCGCACTTTCGTCCAGCGAACTTGGGAACACAATTAATGCCCCGGTATGTTTCTGCGACATATATTCTGTTGCCGCCACAATCGCGTCCAGCGATGCCGTATTCTTAGCCGAAACCCCGTCGCGCCCAAACACGCGTCGCCATTCTTCTATATTTCCCATCAATGCTAAAAACTTGCGTAATTCTGGCTGAAAAATAACAATCAAACTTATGGAAAGGAACAATGCCATCCAATGGAAAAATCCGCCCAACAAATCCAGGTGTGCCCACGATAAAACAAAACTGGCAATCCACAATGCCGCCAATCCCAACAATCCGCGAACCAATTTTTCCGAAGATGTATTTTTTATAAATGTTTTATAGAAAAACCATATCGCAATAACAATAATTAAAACCTGGGCCAAATTAATCCATTTAAACATTTCTATTCCTGTCCTTTCTTTTCATCTGTATTTATATTAAAAACACCGTCTACCAATTCAGACATTGGCATATTTAACCACCCTGGATCATCGCGACGCGACGGTGCGCCATGCTTCATTGCTGTTTTACATGGTTCGTCGTCCGCCAACCAATTTTCCAGCAAATCGCCTGCGACCAACCCCAGTCCTGCACCCGCGACCAAACTTATTCCGCCTGTAAACGGTGCCAACAATAAACCAATACCAGTTGCGGATGCAACCTTGCCTGCAACCGAAAGTCCACTTACCCTTACATCTGGTTCGGCAAGGTTACCAGTGATTTCAACCGAGTTTACAACATTCCCCGAAAGAGATATTTTAAGTCCGCGCACCGGCACAGTTGTCAATGCCAGTTTTATTTTTTCACGACCCAAATCTACACTGCCCGCCAATCGCGCATTAATAGCATTTGTTTCAACAGCTACACCTGTTTCCGTTTCCGCCAGTCCATTACGCAATTTTGTATTAACCGCAACACATGATATTTTTATTTGATCATATTTTTTCTTTGAATTAAATAAATCTTGAATACCATGTCGCAACGATGTAAGTGTATCTTTGCCATACATATATGTAACCAAATCAGAATGCGCATACCCAACACCACTTGATTGAACCTGGACGGGTCCCGTTATTGTTTTCATAATTTCGGTTAAATTGCGTCCATGTGCCATAACATATGTTTGTAAATTGACCGGCAAATCAGAAATAAAATCATTAACACGAACCTGTTCTAAAATCTTGCCTATATACACGTTTTCGCCGGACAGAGCCGCCTGACCATTTATCATACCATCGGCCATAACATCAAAATCAGATGCTATTTTTATATTACCATCTGCCAATACCAGTGATATATCTGCGCGACCATTTTTATCAATTACATTTAATTTCAAATCAATATTTTTTAATGTAAATTCACGATAAATATTTAACGACTTTACATTGATATTAAGTTTTAAATTGGTTTTATACAATTCCTGACCAAACAAAGGAATGTCTTGAAACACATTTAAATCACGTTTTGGGTGTATCCAGTTATGACCATAAAGGTTCGGGAACAACTTTGTTAATCCAACATCACCGGCCTTGATATTTGCGGTTATATTCGGCACAGACTTTGTCCAATCATATTCACCCGATATATCAAAATTAACACCACGAACCGCGATTGATGATTTACGCAAAGTTATCTTTTTATTACCAAATCCCCCCGCCATATTAACCGCCATCGGTGGCAAATCAATCCAATCGCGCCCCAATGCCGCACCAAACGCGGCAAAATCTGGCACATCGCCCTTGATAACAAAATCAATTGGCAATTTGCTTTTACCTTCCAGTGCTATGTTCGCAATAAGCGGTGTCCCCCCCGTCGTGAACGCAATACTTAATGGATACACGCGCCGTTCAGAATTGTATTCAGAAAACGACACAATAAATGGGAATATATCAGTTCCGTTTTTTAGCCACCCCGAATATTCGCGTTTACCATGATGCGACATATAACGTAAACTAAAATTAGACACAGAATATTTTTCACCAACCAGATTCGCTTTAAGGTCATATATCTCTATACCCCCCAGCGCGATTTCATTGAACGGGTATTTAGTCGGTGTTTTGGGTTCTTTCTTCTCGTTCGTTTCATCTGGCCCACTTACATCACCATCGCTTGAAATTTGTGCAACAGAATATTCGCCATTGGCATTTTGCTCTACTGCGATTTTTATATCATAAACCTTGATATTTTGTATTGTTGGGCGGTTGTGTAACAACGATAACAGATTAAGTGTTACATCAATTTTTTTCGCATTAACACCATATTTTTCTTTTGCCCAACTGGCATTAGGCACCCGCACATTTGCTAGTTCTATTTGTGGGCGCAATGAAAACTTCCACGACACAGCGCCGTCTATTTCTATTGGCAATCCGGTCGCATCGCGCATAACATTTAAAATACTGCCCCGCAGAGTTTCAAGATTAACCTGACTTAACGCAATAAACAATGCAACGGCCATTCCACCAATGAACAGCCCCAGCAATCGCAATACGGTTAAAATTGTACTCTTTTTCTTACGTGCCATTTTTATAACTTATTCTGGTAATTGTAATTCCAATAACTTCATCACAGGTTGCATAAAGTCTGGAACCCGCGCACAAAAACTTACTATTTTGTTATTTGCCGGGTGGCGAAATGTTAAACGATATGCCAGCAAATGCAAATTATTTGTTGCCAACATAGCGTTTATCGCACCATCCATTTTTTTACCACGACCATATATATCATCACCCACAATTGGCGCATCAAGACAAAGCGCGCTATGTACACGCAATTGGTGCGTACGGCCAGTTTTTGGTTTAAACAAAACCCACGAAACACAACCAGATGCCGTACCCAAAACTTCGTATTCTGTAACCGCACGTTGTGGTCGCTGGCCGGTACCATTATTGATTCTGGTTGGGCTATCAAACACCTGACCTTTTAACATGTAATTATCAATTACACCATGTGATTGTTTCACTTCCCCGTTTAACAAAGCCAAATATTCTTTGTGTGCCACCTTGGATTGGAACTGGGCTGATAATGCCTGGGCTGCGCGTTGACTTTTTGCGACAACCAAAACACCACTTGTTTCCCTGTCCAGACGGTGAACCAATGAAACCCGCGCATACGGAAAAAGTGCCGCCGCCATTTTATCAATTGATTTACGAATACCTGTACCACCCTGGACCGCCAGACCTGCCGGCTTGTCAAATACAACAATGTCGTTATCGTTGTGAATTATACATTTACGCAATTGTTCCAAGTCAGACAACGAGAACTTATCCCCAGACTCTGTCTTTTTAACATTTTCTGTAACATACCCGGAAATAGTTGGTGGAATACGAATTGCATCACCCGCACGTAACACTGGGTTACCATGAACACGTGATGAATTAAGCCTTATTTGCCCCCCGCGACAAAGTTTATAAAACTCGGCATTAGGCATTGACGGAAAATGCCGACCGAACCACCGCAAAAGGCGTGTGCCATCTTCGACTTGTGAAACTGTTTTTACTTCCGCCATGGCGGTCCCCGTAAAATAAACTACTAGTCCCCAAAGACAATCTGAACGGAATTATTAGTCCCGGAATTTTTACAATTCCCTGTTGCCCCACTTTCAGTATGATTTGATGAAATATACCCAACCGAATCGGTCCATGCCTTGGTCGCCAGATATTCACAATCAGACATTGGCAAACCATCAATACCGACAATAAATTGACGGGCATTTGACGGGTTAACCGATACCGTATATGCACCGCCATACGGGTTTTTATTAGATACACCAATTGCCCCAAAAATCATCGAATTGTCGATATTGGAAAAATCGTCATACCCGCCCAGCAATTGACGTACCTGGGTTACGATTGTAACGACATCTTCTGTAACCTGAGATTTTTTTTGTGAATTCAATGCCAAACGCAGCAACGAAAATGCCCCGACCGTTATGATACCCATAATGGCCAATACGCCCAACATTTCAATCATTGAACGTCCTGATTCTTGTTTCATTTTATCCCCCATTTGATTTTTCTTTATATTATTCTATCATAAAGATTATGAATATTCAATTTAGAGATTTAATAGAAAATGCCCCCCGTTCCCCCGGTGTGTACAAGATGTACGATGCGGATGGGAACCTGCTTTATGTGGGCAAGGCGAAAAACCTTATCGCCCGCCTGAAACAGTATATGGACATATCGAAACTGGAATTACATAAACAGGTTATGCGCACCCTTGTTGCGCGGGTTGATTGGGAAATCGTTCCAACAGAATCAGATGCACTTATTCGGGAACAGGAATTGATTAAAACCCTTAAACCGAAATACAATGTTATGTTGACCGATGGGAAAATGTACCCAATGATTGCGTTAACTAATTCTAAATATCCGCGTCTTATGAAGTTTCGTGGGAAAATATCACAACGACGCGATGTTTTTGGTCCTTATCCATCGGTAACGGCATTAAACGAAACAATCAAGACTATTCAAAAGGTTTGTAACTTGCGCACATGTACTGATACATTTATGCGAAATCGTGCGCGACCATGTCTGCTTTATCAAATCGGCCGGTGCAGTGCGCCCTGTTGTATTGAACAAACGGATTATTCCGAACGCGTATCATTGGCACGCCGAATCTTGACCGGCGACAGCGAACCCATTATCGCCGATTTACAAAAACAGATGAAAAAATATTCTATCGATATGGACTTTGAAAAAGCCGCAATTGTACGCGATAAAATTGCACAACTTACTGGAACATCAAATCGCGGTATGCGCCGGAATCATGTACATAGCGCGGTTTTAGATTGGGATAAAAATGTATCTGCGTTGGAAAAATGGCTGGGGTTAAAAATTGAATTGGCGGGGGTATTTGATAATTCGCATTTATTCGGAACAAACCCAGTTGGTGCGATGATTGCATTTGGCCATGATGGTTTTGTAAAATCTGGTTATCGCCATTTTAAATTAAATGATAAATCACGTGCTGGAAATGATATTGCCATGATGGACGAATTTGTTTCACGCGCCGTTGCGCGTGGTCCAAAAATGGATTTAATAATTGTCGATGGTGGCCCTGCCCAATGGAACATCGCACACCGCGTTGCACCAAACATACCAATCCTTGGGGTAACCAAGGGAGAAGTTAGAAACGGTGATGAACACTTTATTATGCCGGACGGTTCTGTTTATACCGATTTACCCAAGGATTCGCCGCTGTTTTTAATGTTGCGCGCCGTCCGGGACGAGGCACACCGATTCGTTATTACATACCACCGCACAACCCGCGCAAAACAAATGACGGCATCTGTCCTGGACGAAATAGACGGCATTGGCCCGAAACGCAAACACCTGTTATTAACCCACTTTGGTTCGGTGCGTGCCATAATGGATGCAGATATGGACGCGTTACGTCGGGTGCCGGAACTGGGTGATGTGGCGGCAAAAAAAATCTATGCCTATTTTCATTCAGAAGTGTTATAATTAATCTGTTCATATATAGTGAATTATAAATAAAGGAGAAAAAATATATGAAGTTCTTTGTTAATTTCTTGTCCGCATTCCGCATTGCTGCGTCGTTTGCGATTATCCCAACATTGATGTTTCAGATGTATTGGACATCGCTGATATTATTTATATTAGCGGCATTGTCTGATTTCTTTGATGGGTTCCTGGCACGTAAATACAATGTATGTACTAAACTGGGCGGTGTTATGGATCACATTGGCGACAAATTGTTGGTTGTAAACACATTGATTATGTTAACTGTAATGATGCCGGTTTGGTTTATTGTTGTACCAGTTATCATTTTGATTGCGCGTGAATTGTATGTAAGTGGCCTGCGCGAATTTCTGGGCACACAAAAAATTGAAATGCCTGTGCCAAAGGCACGCTTTTCAATGGGCAAGGTAAAGACAACATTTCAAATGATAACAATTGTGGCATTCCTGGGTCTGTTCGCATTAAGCACAAAAATCACCCCGGAAACAATTTCTAAATCATATTTGATTGCGATGAACCTGTTATCACAAATTGGTATTATTGGTTTGTGGGTGTCGTTGTTGGCATCGGTCTGGTCCGCAACACAATACACATTTACATTTATTGAAAAATTGAAAAATGTAAAAAAGAAATAATAAGAAAAGAAAACAACAAAAACGCGCTATGTGCACAGAAACCAGCATATAGCGCGTTTTTTATTGTATTAAAACCAACCCTTTTTCGCCGATTTTGTTTCGGAAAATTCGGTCAGAATCTTTTTCTGTTTTTCGGTAAGTTTGGTTGGAATAGATATTGCAACATCTATATACAAATCGCCGAACGAATCGCGCCGCCCTGTTGGCATACCGTGTCCACGCACACGCAATTTTTCGCCAACCTGGGTACCTGATGGAACCTTGACTGACAACTTCTTATCGTCAATGGTTTCAACCTCTATTTCACCACCCAGTGCCAATGTTGTAAACGGCACATCAACACGTGTAATTAAATCGGCACCGTTGCGCACGAATCGTTTGTCCGGGCGCACACGCACATCAAGATAGAAATCCCCTGACGGCGCACCATTCGCGCCCGCTTCGCCCTGGCCCGCTAATCTTAAACGCGCGCCATCTTCTATTCCCGCTGGAATCTTGACATCAATACTGCGCGATTTATGAACGGCCCCCGTTCCATCGCACGTGGTACATTTTTTATCGATTTTATGCCCCAGCCCATTACATTCCGGACATGGTGTTTCCATCGCAAAGAACCCCTGGCGCGTGTGGACAACACCCGAACCGCCACAACGCGAACAGGTCGGTGCCGGCTTGCCGTCTGCGGTGCCATAGCCATGGCATTTTTCACACGTAACCTTACTTGAAAAATTAACAGTATGGGTTGTACCAAAATACGCATCACGCAGGTCAATTACCACCTGGTCCAACAAATCACGACCCGCACGATTTTGCGCCGCACGCGCACCACCACCCATATCAAAGCCAAAACCGCGCATCGCTTCGCGTAAAATATCGTCCATTCCGGCGCCACCACCCATATCAAAGTGGAACGCACCGTTCCCAAATGGGTTTCCACCGAATCCAGCCCCGGCGGATGCACCATTACCCCCTGCGAACGCCGCATCACCGTAACGGTCATATGCTGCACGTTTTTGCGGGTCCTTTAATATATCAAAGGCATTATTAACCTCTTTGAACTTTTCTTCGGCAGATTTATCGCCCGGGTTTTTATCCGGATGGTATTTAAGTACCAATTTATGATATGCCCGCTTAATATCGGCATCGGTCGCATCGCGCGCGACACCCAAAACTTCGTATGGATTTTTATTCATTTTTTATTGTCCGTAATATTACTTGCCATTAAATATAGGGCATGCCCACGCAAAATCAAGCCCCCGCCCATAACTTTTATGGCGGTATTTTAGCCCAAAACCGTTATTTTTTCGTTTGCACAAAATCAAATAATGCTTAATAATAAGGGCACTATGGTTGAAAAGAACACACACACATATGATGCATCAGATATTCAGGTCTTAGAGGGCCTTGAACCCGTCCGTCTGCGCCCAGGTATGTATATTGGGGGGACGGACGAAAAGGCTTGGCACCATCTTCCTGTCGAAATATTGGACAACTCGATTGACGAGGCGGTGGCGGGTTTTGCAAAAAAAATATCTGTTGATTTGATTGACGCTAAAACAATTGAAATTACCGATGACGGTCGTGGTATTCCGGTTGACGAACACCCAAAATACCCCGGTAAATCGGCCCTGGAAGTGATTTTAACCACCCTGCATTCTGGGGGCAAGTTTAATAATAATGTTTATAAAACCAGTGGCGGCTTGCATGGTGTTGGTTCCGCGGTCGTGAACGCATTATCGTCGGAAATGATCGTAACTATTTCGCGCGATGGGTACGAATGGCACCAGACTTTTTCCCGCGGTAAAACAACATCACCAATTACGCGCGGTGCGGCGACAAAGGCGCATGGAACGAAAATTCGCTTTACCCTGGATGATGAAATATTTGGCGCAAATGCGGTATTCAAACCTATCAAGATTTATCGTATGGCGCGGGCCAAGGCATTCCTGTCGCGTGGTGTAAAAATCGATTGGCGGTGCAATCCGGCATTACTTACCGAAGATATGGGTATTCCAGACACCACAACATTTTACTATGCAAATGGGGTGGCGGACTTTTTGGCGGAAAAAACTGATTCAGAACCCAAAATCTTGCCAAAGATATTCAGTGGTTCGGTTGATTTTCCGGACGATACCGGTCGCGTTGAATGGGCATTAACGATATTAACAGACGAAAACGGTGCTGCATCGGACGATGGGTTCTTTGCATCGTACTGTAATACAATTGCAACAATTGACGGCGGCACACACGAAAGCGGTTTTAAATCTGCTATTACCCGCGGCATCAAGGCCTATGGCGAAAAGGTTAATAACAAGGCTGCGGCAAATATCATCGGCGAAGATGTGTTTGATTCCGTTGCAGCGATTGTATCTGTGTTTTATAAAACACCACAATTCCTGGGTCAGACCAAGGAAAAATTGTCCAACCCAGAAATCGCGCGTTATACCGAAAATGCACTGCGCGACCCATGGGAAATGTTCCTGGCGTCCGACCCGAAAACCGCAAACGCAATATTGGACTTTGTGATAAACCTGGCGAATGCCCGTATTAAAACAAAACAGGTCAAGGAAATCGCCCGCAAAACCCCAACCAAACGTGCACGTATGCCGGCGAAATTGGCGGACTGCTCTAAACATGGGGTCGAAGGAACAGAATTGTTTATCGTCGAAGGTGAATCGGCGGGCGGTACCGCGAAACAGGCACGCGAACGCGCAACCCAGGCAATTATGCCCCTGCGCGGCAAGGTTTTAAATGTTATGTCTAATTCCGATGAACGCTTTAACGCGAACAAGGAATTAAATGAATTGATTGATATTATTGGTGCCGGCACAGCAAAAGATTGGGACGAAACAAAATTACGTTATGAAAAAATCATTGTTATGACCGATGCCGATGTTGATGGTTCGCATATTGCATCGTTGTTGATGGCGTTTTTCTATCAATATATGCCGCAATTGATTTATGGTGGGCACCTGTATCTGTCCTGTCCGCCACTTTATAAATTAACATGTGGAACCGAATCGGTCTATGTTGATACGGACGAAGAATTAGAAAACCTGACAAACGGTAAATACAAAAACAAACGGGTCGAAATTTCACGATTCAAGGGTCTGGGTGAAATGATGCCAAATCAGTTACGGGAAACAACTATGTCGCCCAAGACACGCCGTTTGATTCGTGTTGATTTACCGCCAAAAACAGACGATGGAATCGAAGATACGGAAAAAACCCGCACCATCGTTTCAGAATTGATGGGTAAAAAACCAGA
Source organism: Alphaproteobacteria bacterium (assembly GCA_017475605.1). Lineage (GTDB taxonomy): Bacteria > Pseudomonadota > Alphaproteobacteria > Rs-D84 > Rs-D84 > Enterousia. The sequence goes on from JAFVFD010000005.1 coordinate 183,225, forward strand.
ATTTCGATTCAAATTTATCACCGAACATGCACAGTTTGTAAAAGACCTGTTCGTATAAAGTTCAAAGTGCAAAGTGGAAAGTTCAAATAATGTGTGCCGGCGAATGCCGGCTCTGCTTTATTATATTTGAACTATGAACTCTGAACTTTGAACTTTAATAAAAAATGCGCCGATGGCGCATTTTTTATCTTATTCCAACCATAAATTCATCACCCCAATCGGCAACACGTTGGCCACCAACGGTGCAACTTATATCTTCAAATCCGGTCTTAACCTGATTCTTCTTTACAACATTACTGGTTATCAAACCGCCCGCGGTACCCAATACAACACCCGCAATAGAATCAGATGCAAGACGCGCACCGTTAAAGTTACCTTCGGACGTTTTCCACACACTGATTTTTAACCCTGCCATTATATCGTCCAATTTCTTTGATGCGCTTTCTATCGCCGCACTGGATTTTGTTACACGTTGTCTGCGCGCGGCTTCTTCGCGTGCCGCAATTGATTCCGCAGACTCTTCGCATTTTTCACCAGTCCATTCATAACCAACTTTCTTACAATTACATACCTTGGTTACTGAATTCCAAACTGTATCGCCAGCTGCTTCACAGGCCGCAGCATCCGCAGACTTTTGACATCTTCCCCCAACAAATACCATATCGGTGCCATTACACAAACACGCTGTGCCGTTCCAATAAGCACCGGTTTCAGATGCAGCTTCACACGCACGACGACGTACGGCTTCATCTTTTTCGACACAGCCCACCGCCGCACTTTCGAATTTAAAGTCGGCATTTCTGCATTCGCATTTGCCATTGCTTAACACAATGTTCTTTTCTGCGCGACACGTACAAGCATTATTTACCCATTCACCACCAGATTCAATACAGGCTTTTTTGGCCGCACTTTGCTGCTGTTGTTGGCGTTGACGTTGCTGCTGCCGTTGTTCGTCGCGACGTACAGCACTTGTCGTTTTTTCACATTTATCCGCGGCCGCATTCCATGCAAAATCTGCACCTTCTTTGCATTCGCAACGATATCCATCAGATGCCAACACCAATCCTTTTACATCCGCACAGACACAAGATAAATTGGCTTCGTCATATATGCCGCCGCTGTTTGTGCATAATGTCTTATAGTCTGCATCTTGGATACATTTACCCCCAGACTGCACCCAACCAGCATTGCACGTGTATTTATAACAGATATCACCATTATCAACAACCCAACTTGATGCGTTATTGTGGCTTGACGAACGATTCGGATTAACAATTTCCAAAGTCGCGCGACCCGCACGAACATCCACCGACAAATCAACCGATCCATTGCAAACATATGGATCTCGGTGTGTCCATGTCTTTCTTGCTGGGTTGCATTCCCAAACCTGATTTTCTATATCATCCTGTTTGCCGATATGAGCACGTTTCATAAATATACGATTTCCCGCACGACAAGATGCTTTTTGTCCCTGATCACAGACATAGCAACCATTTCCACCAGATTCGATTAAATGTGTATTATTTTTACATTTTTCAACAGACAACTGGGTGCAACTTTGTGCCATATCTTCAACGCATTTTCCATTTTTATATGAATACCCATCATCACAATAATAACAAGCGGTATTTTTATCACGATATTCGGTCAAGGCAACATTACCCGTTCCATCAATATTTGGCTTCGCAATAGATGCGGTTCTTATATGCAAGGTTGCATTGCCAATAAACGGGCGGCTTTCCCAACCAACCCAATCTTCATTTGGGTTATCACAAAACTGGACTTTTTCTGCTGATCCCAATTCAGGATTACCATTTCTATCATTTTTGCATTGCTTAACCTGCCAATATGAGCCCTTGTTTTCAAGGAACCATTGACCAGCCTCCACACCATACGTTGAACAATCTGTTGCAAACGCCGGCGCAGCAATAAACGCACAACACAAAAACATAAGTATTTTTTTCATCATTCTCCCCCTTAGGAACTATACTTTGTGTATTATTTTATCATATTTTATCGCATAAACCAAATGGAAACTTAAAATAAAACCGCCCAAACGGGCGGTTTTCACAACAACCAAAACAAGAAAGAAAACTTTTTATTTGTATTCCGCAATCAGTTCTTTGATTTGCGCATTTAATACCAAATCAGACGTCGATTGTTTTTCAATTTGTTTCAATGCATACATAACGGTTGCATGATCGCGGTCGCCAACATATTGCCCGATTTCCGCCAACGATAGTTTTGTTGCACCCTTTAACACAGCCATCATTATTCCACGCGACAAAACAAGCGAACGATTCCGCCCCGCCCCACAGATTGCATCATATGAAACACCCAACTTGTCGCACATATCATGAACCATCGCAATTGGTGTTTTTGATTTTTTAAGTGTGTCCGCCAACAAATGTTCCGCCAATTCAACCGTTACATCTGTCCCCATCAATTCAGCATATGCACGAATCTTGGTCGCGACACCCGCAATCATGTGCCCGTCCGATGAAACACGACCCGCCAATGCGTTCGCAACATTTGCCGATACCCCCGCGCGCATCAACATTACGCGTTTCACATTTTCATTTGGCATCGCAACATCTGCGACCAAGCCTGATGCAAACAATGATTGAATACGACGATCAAACCCCGTCAGATTGTTTGGTGTTGTGTTCGCAGTCAACACAATGTTTTTACCGGCATTCCGCAAATCGATTATTAACTGTACAAATTCATCGGTTGTTGCGCGTTTCCCGGCCAGCGCATTCACATCGTCCAAAATAAATGTATCGCAATTACGGCAATAATCTTTGAATGCGAAAACATTGTGATTTTGTAATGAACGTGTGAATTCAGATACAAAACCGCCACCCGTCATCATAACAACACGTCCAGCAGATGCATCGCGAATACAACCCGCCAATAACGATTTACCAGAACCAGATGCACCATAAATAAACAGCGGGGAAAAAGAAACACCGCCCGCTGCAACCTTTTTACATGCCGACAAAACAAATGTGTTTTCATCAGAAGCAATAAACGCATCAAACGCACCTGCATCTGCAACAGTTGTTGCCACAGGTGTATATTTTTGAACATTGTTATCGTTCGCAATTTGTGCCTTGGATATTTTAGCACCACGAACACAAATATCTAATGTCAAACCATATTCACCCGCAACGGATTCAAGTGTATTACGATGTACAGAATTAATAAAATCGACCGAGAATTGATTTTGCGCACGCAACACCAACGCATTATCAACAATTTCAAAATCAAGTGGCGCAATCCAGGAATTAAAAGCAGCAGAATCCATTTTTGCGGCGATGGCCCCCCGGATAACATCCAAGTTTGTCATTTTTTTTGTCGCCACTGTCTGCATGCCGTTTCTCCTTTCCTTCCCTAAAAGAGTTTCCTGCCCGTACAAGTAGAGTATAAAAACCACCTGCACATAAACGCCAAATTTTTCCGCATTCGAAAAAATTTAGTGTTTATGTTAGCCCTACACCCTCTCGCACTTCCTGGGCTGATTTCATATTCGTATTCCAAATATAAAACCCACCCATATTTTTCGAACCAGTGTCATATTATATTTATAACCCCGGTTCACTTGTTTGATTGATTTGATTCAATCGTTTGGATTACAGAAAACAATTTATAAGATAATTTTACATTTGCAAATAAATCTTCATAAATTTTTAAAGATTTATTTTTTGACAACGATTCGTTTTTTTGCCCGTTTTCCGCGCTTTGTATATACACTGTATATACAAGAAAAGAATCATAATTTTATATAGCCACCATCTACTTTTTTTATCAATCCGCGCAATTCTAACACAACTAAATCGCGTTTAATTTCCGAAATACTTTTTTTGACAATTTGTGTCAATACAGATTCGGATACTGGAATTGTTCCTAACTTGTCCAAAACATCATTTTCCGATTCGGACCCCGCGTCTTCTTTTTTAGTTTTTTGTGTTGTATTTTTATTCCCATCAAAAAAATCCCCCACCCCCATAAGCAGTCTTGCCTTGCCTGATGCTATCAAAGAATTCGGACCTGCCGCGCGGGAATCCGCCGGATGCGATGGAATTGCCCACAATTCCCGATTCGATTCAATGGCGAATCGGGCGGTTGTCATACTGCCAGATTTTAAATCAGCCTCGCCCAAAATAAGTTTTTCAGCAATTCCGGCAATCCAACGATTACGCACAACAAAGTTTGACCCCACCGGCATAAACCCAACCGGCATTTCACTTACCACCACACCGCGTTCCAGTATCTCGTAATACAACGATTCGTTTTCAATCGGCCAAATATAATCTGCGCCACCACCCAATACCGCAATTGTTTGACTGTCCCCCGCCGCACGCAAGGCCCCACGATGCGCCGCCGAATCGGTTCCAATTGCCATACCTGACACAACCGCAATATCACGCGCCGCAAACGCGGTTGCCAATTCCGCAACGAATTTTATTCCCGCCGCCGTTGCATGCCGCGTACCAACAATTCCAATGGTGTGTTTACGCAATGTTTCAAGATTTCCACGCGCGGTTATTACCGGTGGATGATTTTTTATTTCCTTTAACATTGGCGGATAAAGCGAATCTGTATCACATATATATGTAATATTTAAACGCGCCGCGTTTTCCATTTCACGCGCAACAGCATCGCGCAATTCGCTTGTCGCGCCAATTGTATCCGTCGCCGCCGCAGCCGACCCAAATTTTTCAATCAATTCGTTGTACTTGGCGGGTCCAACGCGCGGTGTTCGCAAAATCAATAACTTATCAAATATTTCTTTATCCATGGCCGTATTATAAAAAAATTACCGTTGTTTATTCAACGGTCAATTATACATTATATATAATAAACAATGCGCCCGATGGGGCGCATTTATTATTTTGCATTTACTGTCTTGGTTGCCAGTAAATAGTCATATTTGATTGTTTCACAATCTTCTGGTTTTGTCGCGCCACTTTCCTCCCACACTGAACTTTCGCATTCACGCTTTACATTCTCTAAATGGCGCATCACTTCGTTATATTGTGACGGGTTGTCCTTTTTCAAAACAAGCAATTGGGAACGCAACAGTTCATCACCAGACAATGCTTTCTGTCCTTCGACCTTGCCACCAATCAACTTATTTCCAAACAATTCCATGGAACCGACACCCAATGCCGCGCCACCAACTGCACCACCGACGGTTGCCCATGTACGCGCATTCTTCTTGGCATCCAAAATGCGTTTTTCCAGTTTGTTCGCATCAACCCATGAACCGCATGTGATATTACGGCCCATTTCAAAATATTGACCACGAACATCAGCCAAATCAATCTTGGCATCAGACGATTTCAGATTTACCAATACAAAGCATGTATTATTTTCTGGGTTTTCTGTATCCTCTACCATGGTGGAATAATCGTTAATATTGCTGTACCGCGATGCCCAAACAAAAGTATTGCCGACACCAATATTATTTTGCAAACATGCCGCACGTTCCTTTTCGCGCTTATCTTTTTCTGGTTGCGCCGGGGTTGTATCTTTTTCTGGTTCGACACGAACACTTGATTTATCGTTAAGGTTTTCCGTCGTTATTGCATTGGTGGTATTCACGACCATAGAAGCCATTTTTGCGGGGCTTGTTCTGTTCGCACTGCCAACAGGGCTTTTAACCATTCCAACACGACCAGTTGCCGCAAAGGCCGGCACTGTCATCATACACAAAACCATAAAAGATATTAAGTGTTTCATTCCCTCGTCTCCATATAACGTTGGGTTTATTATATCACAAAAAAGGGTTAAAATAAAGTATAAATAAAAAAACCGCGCAATAATGCGCGGATATTTATTTCTTCCATTTCCATTCTATTTTTGATTCTTGGCCCTGAATCAGACGCACAATATTTGCGTGATGCCGGACCAGGCACAATATCGCGGTCGCCAAAAATGCGAACCCAACGTTTACATCTATTACAAACCCGAAAACAGGTGCCAAACAGAATACCACCAATGCCCCCAGGGACGAATATCCACTTGTTAATGCCACAATCAACCATTCAATTCCGATAAAAACGAAAGTCAATGGTGATATCGATAATATAAGCCCGAACAATCCAGACACCCCCTTGCCACCACGAAAACGCAGCCAAATCGGGAAACAATGTCCACAAATTGCGACAAAACCGCACCATGCCCCCAGTGCCAGTCCCCCAAACGCACGCCCCAGGAACACCGCCGCAATAACCTTGGCCATGTCCAGTGCCCAGGCCAGTGCCGCCAAACGTAAACCACCAACCCGCATAACGTTTGTTGCCCCAATGTTACCAGATCCGACCTTGCGTAAATCACCCTTGCCTGCCAATTTAGTCAGGACCAACCCCATTGGTACAGATCCAAATAAATAAGAAATTATTAAAACTATTGCGTACATCATTTTATTTTTCCTTGATTTTATGTTTCTTTTCTATAAAATAACAGAACTGTGACGAAAATAAAAGGAAAATAAAGTGGCAAATCACAAGTCATCTAAAAAAAGAATTTTGGTAACAGAAAAGAAAAACGCAGTTAATACGGCACGTCGCAGTGCGGTTAAAACAGCGGTTAAAAAATCTGTCAAGGCAATTGAATCTGGCGACAAAGCCGCAGCAGTAAGCGCGACACGTGCCGCAGAAAGCAAACTGATGAAATCTGCTGGCAAGGTTATGCCAAAAAAACGTGCAGCACGCAAGATTTCTCGTTTGACCAAGAAAGTTGCCAAAATGGCTTAATTTTCTTTGACCAATTCTTGGAATTAAAAATGTCCCAATCGGGACATTTTTTATTTATTACATTTAAAACTTCTTTTCATTAATTAAACCAGATGAATACCTGGCCGGTTGGTGGTGTACCTGACGGCTGGGTCGTAGAAACGGTATTAAACCTTACATCATCACCCGCTGAAACCGTTGTTGATGTTGTACCCACCGGCAATCGCGCAACATCCATCGTGCCCGATGTAATATTAGCTGCGTTCGTTGTATCAACATTCTGAACATTCCCAAGGCCCACATCTGATTTAGTTACGGTAACATCACTTGATAACGCATGTCCGTTAACGGTTCTTGTGGTTGGCACCGCATCAACATCTGCGGCTGTTGTCGGCACAGTAATATTGATTGATTTATTTGCGGCTGCATTAGTTGTGAACGTATCAACCGTCGTTCCATTTTTCTGTATTGTTATCGTGGAATCATTAACCGTCGGAATTGTTGGTTTATTCAAGATTTGTGCGACACCACTGGTTGCATTCCAATCACTATTTACCTGTGCCGCTGGTATCGTCGGTTTATCGGACAGATCATTATACGAACCACTGGTGGCAACCGCCGCTAAATCATCAGGTTGCACTGCACTGGCTGCCAACGTACCCTGGGCTGCTGTTGCAAAATCAGTTGCACTTGCCGATGCCGCCGTCCCCAATGTTGGTTTATTCAAGATTTGCGCGACACCACTGGTTGCATTCCAATCACTATTTACCTGTGCCGCTGGTATCGTCGGTTTATCGGACAAATCATTATATGAACCACTGGTGGCGACCGCCGCTAAATCATCAGGTTGCACTGCACTGGCTGCCAATGCCCCCTGGGCTGCTGTTGCGAAATCAGTTGCACTTGCCGATGCCGCCGTCCCCAATGTTGGTTTATTTTTAATAAAATCGGCCGCCGTTGAATCTGTCTGCGCCCAATTTGCCTGGACAGCATCCGGCAAATCAAGTGATCGGATAATAGATTGAACATATTGAACACTGGCAATATCAGCACGCACTGAGCCAACCAGCATACAAACAAAACCTGCAAAGATAATCCGAGCCGCCATTCTCATATATCTTTAATCCAACTTCCCCCTTAGGAAAACACCCTTATAAACAAGTAAACGCACCACAAAACCACACAGCCATCAAAACCCAAAAAAAGCGCGATTTTCTGCGGTTTTCCCATCGTTTTCAAGGTATATTTTCCAGGTCCAGATGTCCTCTCCTATGTCTACTGTTAAAAGTGTAGTAAAAAACAGCAAGTCAAGTAAAGCGAAAAATAAAAAAAATCTGCCCTTTTGGCAGATTTTTTTTAACACTGTTAACTTAATTCAGCGGTGCACCCCAATGTTGCTGAATTGAACGTTCGGCATCCATCGGGCTGACCAACACCTGTGGTGTCAAAATAACAACCAACACATCACGTTGTGCCGATGATTCACGCGAACCCGACAATGCCAAAAAGTCAGGATCCCCCAAACCATAACGGGTGTCGCTGTTATTCTGTTTTTCAAAGCCAGAAACCACCAACATTTGTCCAGATTCCATAATCACTTCCTGCATGAACGAACGTTCTTCAACCTCGGGCAACTGCAATGTAACCTCGCCAATTGTTTGGGTTGACATTTTTAACAATTCACGCACAGACATTCTGAACAGCAGCAAGATTTTTCCATTTTCCAAAACATTCGGCAACAACTGCATTGAAAAACCTGTTTCCAAATCGTCCTGGTCAACAGTTGACGATTCAACCGTTGTGAAATTACGTGATTCAAAACGTTTGATATAGCCGGTTGTACGGGTGTTATTTACTGGTGCAACACGATTATTACGTGTCGTTACACCAACATTTGTAACCAGCGATACCTTACCCTGCTTTGCCAAAGATTGAATCAATGCGTTTGTTCCAGCCAAACCAGCCAAAGAACCATTCTTTATATCGTTCTGGTTATAGGCCCCGGCGACTTCTGAACCATTAACTGTATGTGTTGCCCCGGTAAGCGCTGAAACATCATTTGACAAAACAGCAATATTCATCGCACTGGCTTCGGTTGTGGCCAAATTATTCTTTGGATTTGCAACCAAGTTCAACCCAGACGTAGAATTAATTGCCGCCGCCAAGTTCAACCCAAATGCAGAATCATTAGATATAGATACCTGTAATACCTTTACATCGATTGTAACCAATTGCGACAAACGTTTATTCTGACGTTCAATATATTCACCAACACGCGCCAAAACGGACGGTGGTGCGGTAACGGTAATTGTTCCCAAACTGCGCGACACCGTAAAGTCGGCATTTGCGCTTTTACCTATAATAGACGATATTGCACCTTCGACTTCATCCCATTCTTTTAATGTAGATTCCAACGCGACCTGGTTACCGTCATCTGTATTTACCGCAGTTTGATATGAAACCTCGGTCCCTAATGCATACAATGTAAATGTACGAGTTTCTGTTTCATAGAAGACAATAGATGTTTTATCAAAATACCATAACAAATCTAAATCTGTCGCAACCTGGGATAACAAACCCGACAATTTACCGGTATACGCGATATTCATTGTCTTTTTAAGTTTTTCGCCGTTAACCTGGCTGTCAATTTTAACCGGCAAGCCTGTGATAGAGTTTATATCATTTGCCAAAACCTGTAATGTAACAGGTTCATTTAATAATATAGTAATACCTGAATCTGTTTCAAATTGCGCCGGTAATTTGTTTTTATGTTCCAGAACCGTTGATTTATTACCCAGCCAAATACCTTCGGACATAGAAACGGTATCACCGCTGGCCACCTTGGCACGCGGATTTTTTGACATTTCAAACGCATCGTACGCATTAACAAAGTCCTGATCGACCGATGCGGCAACCTTGGCTGATTCCCGTCTTGTACAGCCGCCCAGCACCCCAATAGCCAACGCGAACACAACGAAATATCTTGTAAGTTTTTTCATATATTTTCTCCTACGGCCCTGATATTTTATTCTTCTGTGGTCGAAACTACTAATACACGATTTCCTTTATAGAACTTCGCATACGGAATTGGTGTAGCACGTTCAAAATTACGCACCAACGCAGATGCCACATCAACAAAGCGTCCCTTGAATACAGCACTTGCCTCGATTGGATATTCACGTGTTGTCGTCCATACCAAATCCCAGCCTTCTTTGTCGCACCAGGATTGTAAAACTTCGCGTAATGTTTGACCACTTGCCACAACCCATGAACGCACCTGGTCCACCATTACCGCCGGCGCTTCGGCATCTGCGGAAACATTAACACCAATTTCAGATTCCAAACCACTTAATGCAGCATTCACATCATCCTGTTGTTCGGCGGTATATGCCGCAATTTCTTCCTTGCTTAAACCAATCTTTGCCAAATACGCGGTATAACCATCGGCATATTTTACACAGTTTTTACGTCCTGAACGCGACAATGTCAAAACATCACCACCATCGTCTTCCAATACTTCGCGATGCAACAACGGCATTTCAGAACCATTTTCGCATTCGTCATCAAAGCCAACCGGAATTTGATTTCCATGTAACATGTTCGCGCCACCAGACCAGCCATTAAAGTCGCCACGAACACCACCCATATTGAAATTATTTTCAACGACCAAATCTGCACCAATTTTTGACACGATACGGATATTGTCTGATTGTTTGTTTTTGCTGCACATGCCGTCATCACAACCAACTTCTACGTCGGCATCAGTACCCGCGATTGGCCATGCCGGCACTTCTACCTGGGCATATTCCTGGGTATCGACAGCCTCGACATACTGGTTTTCATCAACGGTTTTATCTTCGGTATAAAAAACCTCTGATGTAACCACCTGGGGCATGACAGTTTCAGTAGCGGCAAAGCAGTAACCCGCCGCACAACAGAACATTGCTGCTATTAAAATCTTGCGGAACATATTGAACTTCCTTTCTTTTCCTTACTTAATGTATTTATTATATCAATTTGACCGAATCTGTGCAAGACCTAAAACGCATTAAAAACACACTATTTTTATTTTCCCAGATATTAAATCGTACGAATCGGAAAAAGTATGTTATACTGGGGCATGTGATATGATAATTTGGGGGTAACGACATATGGAAAACACATTGATTTTGGTTGGTATTTTGTTGGTTTTGGTCCTTGGCATCACCGTTACGGTGGCGATATTTCGTATGGGCGCACGAATTCAAAATATAAACAAGACATTGGAATATCAATATAACCTTATTGTAAAAATGCAATCTGTGTTAAAAACAAAATCTGCGACAAATGCCGTTGCTGAAAATGCCGAAATGATTTATCAAGATTTATTACAAAGCCTTATTCCAATCATGGCGGCGATAAGTGTTATGCCGCGCAATACATCTGAACACCCATTGTGGCGTGCATTGGGCGGAATTATGGACGAATACGCAAAAAATCCATTCGCATTGGAAAAATTGCGTCGCGCCATCAAACTTGATGCCGAGGTTGCGCGTAACGTCGATAATTATATTTCCCGCGCTGACCGCTTGTTACGTCATCTTAATGCGACCGAACCAGATGGCATTTTGGCGGCAACATTTACGAACGGCTTGCTGGGGCAATCATTGACTTTCTTTACCCAGGCCCAAACCCTGGCAACCCAGGAATCAAATGAGTAAATTATCGGCAAATCTTGTTCGCGAAATATCATCACGCCGGGGCGAACCGAAATGGTTGTGTGATTGGCGAATTGATGCGTTTAAAAAATGGCAAAAAATGGTCGAGCCCCATTGGGCCGAATTTGATTACCCGCCGATTGACTACGATACATTAAATTACTATAACGAATCAAAACCCATTGATAATTCCGCATTAAAAGAAACCTATGAAAAAATGGGATTACCGGAATCGGAACAGCGCGCATTATTGGGTATGGCAACCGACACCGTTGTTGACAGTAAATCTGTTCATACATCGTATTCTGCAGAATTAGAAAAACTTGGAATCATATTTTTACCATTTTCAGATGCGGTTAAAAAATATCCCGATTTGGTGAAAAAATATTTGGGTTCTGTTGTACCGGCGGGCGACAATTTTTTTGCCGCACTAAATGCGTCTGTTTTTTCAGACGGCACATTTGTTTATGTTCCACCACATACAAAATGCCCAATTGATGTAGCCAGTTATTTTAGAATTGAAACCGCGAAAATCGGACAATTCGAACGCACCCTTATAATCGCCGATACCGGTTCCGAATTATCGTATATGGAGGGTTGCAGTGCACCCCGTCGCCCTAACCATCAATTACACAGCGGCGTTGTTGAAATAATTGTATGTAACGATGCAACGGTTAAATATTCAACCGTACAAAATTGGTATGCGGGGGAATATAAAAACGGGAAACAAACCGGTGGCATTTTAAACTTTGTTACAAAACGCGGACGTTGTGAAGAAAACGCAACACTTAATTGGACCCAGGTCGAAATCGGATCGGCATTAACATGGAAATACCCATCAACAATTTTGGCCGGAAACAATGCACATAGCGACTTTTATTCACTTGCCATAACACGCGACGGACAATGTGCGGATACCGGCACAAAAATGATTCATATCGGCGATAACACTGTATCAAATATTTTATCATATGGTGTTGCAATTGATAATTCAAATCAGACATTCCGCAGTCTTGTTTCTTTTTCTGGACATGGTGGTAAAAACGCATCAAAATGCGACACACGTATAATCGGAAATAACGCGGTGGCTAATACATTACCAACAATTGTACACACCAATGGCGACAATCTACAAAGCCACGAAGCCACCACCGGCACAATCGATGCCACGCAATTACAATTCTTGGCAACTGCTGGTATTGATACCGACACCGCAACCGCACTTATTATTGGTGCAGCGGCGGCACCAATTATTTCGCGATTACCGATGGAGTTTCTGGTTGAATCTAAACAGTTGATTCAGATGGCCTTGGCGCATTAAAATAAAAACAAATGGAAACAAAATGCTGGAAATAAAAAATCTTAGTGTATCAATGGACGGTCGTGAATTATTGCATAATATAGATATGCATGTTGCGTGTGGTGCGCGACATTTATTGTCGGGCTCAAATGGGTCTGGCAAATCAACATTGGTACACGCAATATCTGGAAACCCAGCGTATACAATTGATAGTGGACAAATTATTTTTGATGGTCGCGATGTAACGACCGACAACACAACAACACGTGCCCTGCTTGGAATATTTGTCGGCGCACAAAATGTTCCTGAAATACCTGGGTTAACCGTATTAAGTTTCTTGAAACACAGTTGCGCTGCGCACACACATTTTGATACGGGCCGCGATTTGTCTATGGGTGAATTTTTGAACGAATTGGAAATGGCACGCGAAAAATTAAATATTCCAAAAGATTGGCTAAATCGTGGCATCAATGTCGGCTTTTCTGGTGGGGAACGCAAACGATTGATGCTGTTACAATTGGTTATGACACGCCCGAAATTAGCTATTTTGGACGAACCAGATTCCGGTGCGGATGCCGACACACAAAAACAAATTGCCGACACAATAGCGGAAATGACGGACACAACGTTTTTATTTATTTCGCACCAGGCGCAATTTACAAAACTGGTAAAACCGTCCGCGGAAACAAAAATTAAAAACGGAAAAATCATAGGGGGATAGAAATGCATACAATGATATTCTTTTTATTATTGATTGGGTTTTTATGGTTGGGACGTTCAATCTTTATTCCATTTTTAGTGGCACTGTTTTTATGGTATATGATAAACGTTATCGCCAGCGGCTTTCGTCAATTCATGCCCCAATATAAAAAGCCGTCTTTTATGGGACGAACATTTGATTGGGTATCGCGCATATTATCTGTTGGGGCAATAGTTTTTTCTATATACCTGTTCGCCACACACATTCATCCGATGTTTGCTCAATTACAGGCTGCCCTGCCGGTATTACAGGATAAATTATTTACCGTAATTGACTATATGTCCGATTCACTGGGCATGTCGTTGGATGCAGATATTTTACCGAACTTTGCGCAAATTGCCGCGTCGGTTGGTGCATCGGCGGCATCTATTGTTGCATCCGTTGGAATGATATTGATTTACATATTATTTCTTTTTGTTGAACAGGAAACATTTGGTAACAAAATTAAAAATATGTTTGCCAATAAACGCCAATCCAAAAAATATGCGTATATAATTGAAAGTGTAAATAAAAACATGAAACGTTATCTGTTTATGAAAACGATTATATCGGGAATGACTGGGCTTTGTGCATATGTTTGGATGCGAATGATTGGTTTGGAATTCGCGGGTGCCTGGGCATTTTTGATGTTTATTATGAACTATATTCCAACAATCGGTTCCATTATCGCATGCACATTACCAATATTATTTGCCCTGGCCGTTGGGTCATCTATACACCTGGCGATACTTACCGCCGTTGGTTTAATTGGTTTGGAAATATTCTTCGGAAATATATTGGATCCAAAGTTAACGGGAAAAACATTAAACCTTTCCACATTGGCAATATTAATCAACTTAGTATTCTGGGGAATGATATGGGGTGTGGTTGGAATGTTCCTTTCTGTGCCATTATTGATGATAATATTTATCACCACCGCCCAGTTTGATTCCACGCGTCCGATTGCGGTATTGTTATCTGAAAATGGAACGATACCGGATATTCGTGATGAAGAATAAAACACATAACAAAAAAACGCGCTATGTACAGCAATTCGTGTACATAGCGCGTTTTTTATATACATATTTTTACAATCGTTTTATCACCGCGATTGCGTTTTCTAAAATCACACGCGCCGATTCAGAATCTAATTTTTCTTTTGCTGATTTTTTATCATGGAAACCATTTTCATCGGCGGCGGCGCTACTGGTTAACGTTTCATCAATAAGGCAAATTGGTAAATCAATATATTCCACAATTTTATTCGCCACATCCCGTACCATTTTTGTGGTATCTGATTCAGAACCATCCATACGCAACGGCAACCCCATAACAACACCAACGACACCCGATTGATTTATACAATCGGCAATCTTTTTTACCATATCTTCGCCCCGCCCCGCGACTATTACAGGACGCGAAAAAACAAAATCACGCTTTTCATCCGATACGGCAACCCCGGTGCGACGCGCGCCCCAGTCAATTCCTATAACGCGTCCAGCGCGCGGAAAATCCTTGAAATCTGGCATAATCATTGTATAATCTACCCTGTGTTTTAATAATAGGATTGAAAATGGCATTTAGCAAGCAACAATTACACAAATTCGCCGATCTTATTCATATCGATATTACCGACGAAAAATTGGAATCTATGAACATTGATTCCGTTATTGATTGGTTGGACAAATTACAGAAAATTGACACAACCGGGGTGGAACCAATGCTTAACCCGGCATCACACGATTTACCACGCCGCGCGGACACGGTAACCGACAACGCACCACGTGCTGACATATTAAAGAACACGCCTGACACAGCCGGTGTTTCACGCGGATATTTTGCTGTACCAAAGGTTATGGATGGTGAATAAAATGGCAAAAAATATTGGACATTTAATTTCTTTGAATGACGAATACTTGTATTCGGCGGCGCATGGCGAAATGTATGCGCCGTTACGTGTAAACGAACGTGCCGTACAGAAACTGCAACGCGCAATGGAAACAAATACACCAGATGAAAAATCTTGTATACGTACAATTGCGGGCATCTGGTACAACGGTAAGTTTATGTTGGCAACCGAATTTCGCGATATAACAAAATGTACCGCCAACCTGCGTAATCCATCGCACCCGGCCAAAACGGAATTATGTTACAAAACATTGTGTAATGGTAAATGTCGCGATGCGTTTATGCGTGCGAATGTTGCACAATATATATTGCCTGAATTATACGGAACAAAACAAAAATAGGAACAACGATGATCGATCTTACTATACATGTGGCATTGGAAAAATTAAAGAAAGGTGAAATAAGCGCAACCGAATTAACACGCGCGCACCTTGACCGCATTGAAAAATTGGGTGGTGATTTGAACGCATATATCACCACCACACCAGAACGCGCACTGGCGGATGCCGCGGCGGCGGACGCGCGTTATAAAAACGGCACGGCGCGCGCATTAGAAGGCATTCCTATCGGCATGAAAGATTTGTTTGCAACACGTGGTATTCGCACAACTGCGGCTTCACACATGTTGGAAAATTTTGTTCCAGAATACGAATCAACTGTTTCACAAAAATTTATTGATTCAGGTTCTGTATTGCTTGGCAAAACAAACCTGGACGAATTCGCGATGGGCACATTCAGTAAAACATCCTATTTTGGTGCGCCGGTAAACCCATGGCAAATCGAACGCAAGTTAACCGCCGGTGGCTCGTCGGGTGGTTCTACATCTGCGGTGGCGGGGGGACTGGCCATGGGTGCAACCGGGACAGATACCGGTGGTTCAATTCGTTTCCCGTCGGCAATAACTGGCCTTGTTGGTATGAAACCAACATATGGTCTTTGCTCTCGTTGGGGCTGTGTTGCGTTTGCATCGTCCCTTGATACACCGGGTCCAATTGCGCGTACTGTTGATGATGCGGCATTATTGTTATCTGTTATGGCGGGGCACGATGAAAAAGATTCAACAAGTGAAAGTGCCGGATTTAATGCACATACACCACTTGAATCGATATTGGGTGATGGTAAAAAATTGCGCATTGGTGTTATTCGTGAATTGAATGATGTGGCAATATCGGACGATATGAAAAAATTATTTAATGCGCGTATTGCCGATTTGAAATCGTTGGGGGCGGAAATAGTAGAAGTATCTATTCCAAACATTTTGGACGCGTTGGCGGCATATTACATCATCGCCCCGGCCGAGGCATCATCCAACCTTGCCCGATATGACGGCATGCGTTATGGTCTGCGGGTCGAAGGTTCCGATTTAATCGACACATATAAAAAGACACGCGCCGCCGGCTTTGGAACCGAGGTTCAGCGTCGTATGATTGTCGGAACGGCGGTGCTGTCCAGCGAATCGTATGAAGTCTATTTTATGCAGGCCGCACGTGTTCGCCGTATGATTGCGGACAGTTTCAATGCCGCGTTCGAACAATGCGATTTGATTATCTGTCCAACCAGCAGTGGTACCGCGATGCCGCTTGATTCCGATTTATCACCATTGGAATATTACGCGTTGGATATGTTTACGGTTGCAATGAATCTGGCCGGCATTCCGGCATGCAGTGTTCCGGCGGGATTGGCGGGGAACGGTTTGCCACTGGGGTTACAGGTTGTGGGAAAACGTTTTGATGATTTGCGCGTTTTACAATTGGCCAAACACATCGAACAATTCGCAGGTGTTGATAACCGACCAACCAAGATAATGGGAAAATAAAGGTAAAAAAAATGGTGGCTAGGAACGGAATCGAACCGCTGACACAGGGATTTTCAGTCCCTTGCTCTACCAACTGAGCTACCTAGCCAACGGGGCACATAATAAGATACAAGAAACGAAAAAGCAAGGAAAAATAAAAAATGTTTACAATACATGGCAAAACAGGCGATTGGGAATTGGTAATTGCACTAGAAGTGCATATTGAAGTACTGTCTAAATCTAAGTTATTTAGTGGTGCATCTGCGGATTATAACCCTACGATTGCCCCCAATACCCAGGTTTCAATGGTTGATGCGGCAATGCCGGGTATGTTGCCGGTTCTGAACGATTATTGCGTGGACCAGGCAATTAAATTCGGCCTTGGTATCAATGCCGAGATTTCGCACCGCAGTATGTTTGCCCGTAAACAATATTTTTACCCTGACCTGCCCCAGGGATACCAGATTTCACAACCTGTTGAAGAACCACCAGTGGTGGGTCGTGGCTATATTGAAATTATTGGCGATGACGGCAACCCCAAGAAGATTTTGATTCAGCGCGCCCACTTGGAACAAGATGCCGGTAAATTAAAACACGACGCACACCCGACAAAATCTTTTGCGGACTATAACCGTACTGGTGTTACACTGCTGGAAATTGTGAATTTTATTGATATCACAAATAAAGAAGAAAATTCATTTATTACATCGCCAGACGAAGCAGAAAAATACCTGCGTCAGATTCGCGAAATCGCACGTGCCCTTGGTGTATCCAAGGCGAACATGGAAGAAGGTTCCATGCGTGCCGATGTTAATGTATCTGTTCGTCCAGTTGGTGAAAAAACATTCCGCACCCGTACCGAAACAAAAAATATGGTTTCATTCAAATTCATCAAGGCGGCCATTGAATACGAAGCGCGTCGTCAAATTGAAATCTATGAAAACGGTGGCGAAGTTAGCCAAGACACAATGCGCTATCACCCGGACGACAACATAACGACAGTAATGCGCAGCAAGGAAAACGCCTTGGACTATCGCTATTTCCCGGATCCAGATTTGTTGCCATTGATAATTGATGACGAACGAATTGAACGCATACGTAAAACCATGCCGGAATTGCCGGCGGCGACACGCGCGCGCTTTATTGAGAAATTGGGTTTGGCGGAATATGATGCGGCGCGACTTACCGAAACGACGGACATATCACATTGGTTTGATGCCGCGGTTGGCAATAAACCAGAACGCGCAAAACCAATTGCGAACTGGATGATTTCTGAATTGTTTGCGCATCCGGAAAATTATGATATTGAAAACCAAAAATCTGGTATTGTTGACGGTATGCGCATTATCACACCAAGCGATTTGGCGGAATTGGTTGATATGATTGCAGCATCTGAAATCAACGGTAAACAGGCCAAGGAAATCTTTATCAAAATGCTGGACGGCGAAGCCGGCACACCACACGAAATTGCGGACAAGTTTGGCATGAAACAAATCACCGACACAGGCGCAATCGAATCGGCGGTCGATTCTGTTATTGCCGCGAATCCGGCCCAGGTTGAACAATACCGCGGCGGCAAGGTGGGCCTGCTGGGCTTCTTTGTTGGCAATGTGATGAAGGCAACCGGCGGCAAGGCAAACCCGGCGGTTGTAAATGAAATCTTGCGCAAGAAATTGGGATAAAATGAAAGACGATATTCTTGTTATTGGCGCACCCGCACACATGGACAGAATAAACCTTGTCAAAATAAATGCCGTTGCATCGGTTATTTGTCCCGCGCCGGTTGTAATACACAGACCAGACATTGACCCTATTGATGAAATAATATCTCAAAAGGATAAAGCCATACGTCTGTATGATTTTGATAGAATCCATTTGGAATCACAAAAACAAAATACAGATCGTCGCGAACGCGTGCGTTTTCAAAATATAAATGCGCGGGTCCAATCTAAAATAGCCCAACGCACATATCAAAACAAAAAACAAAAAGGAAGATAAAATGATTAAAATGTCTTATGACCCGATTATGGGTGTTCGTTATGTAAGTGTTGATGTTGAACCACGCAATGAAAATCAGCGCGTGATTGCGTCCAAGGCAACGGAATTATACAACCGCACACGTCATGCACGTGCGAAGCAATTACGTCGCGCAAATAACACTAAATCAAAATAGAAAATATTTATAACAATGCAGAAATACTTTATTCAAACTTTTGGTTGTCAAATGAACGTCTATGACGGGTGGCGCATTGCGGCAATGCTTAATGCGCATGGGTTGCATCAGACAACCGATGTTGCCGATGCCGATATTATTATACTAAACACATGTGCCGTTCGTGCCAAGGCAACCGATAAAGTATATTCTGCATTGGGACGAATTCGCCTGGCTAAAAAACCGAACGCCCTCATGGGAATTGTTGGGTGTGTTGCACGTGAATCTGGTGCCGATGCGTTCAAACGTGTACCGGACCTGAACTTTGTTTTGGGGCCACAAAGTTATCATAAATTGCCTGAAATATTAAATGACCCTGACACGCGCTTGTTTAATATTGAATTATCCGGGTTGGAAAAATTCGATGAAATGCCCAAACTTGAAAAATCACCATTGGTAACATATGTTCCTATCCAGGAAGGTTGTAACCATTGTTGTACATATTGTATTGTGCCATATACACGTGGTCGCGAAATTTCACGCAGTTTTGCCGACTGTGTACGTGATACAGAAATGGCGGCAAAAACAGGTGCTGTTGAAATCTGCTTTTTGGGGCAAAACGTAAATGGATATAAATATACGGATGAAAATGGAAAAATATATCGTCTGTCTGATTTAATTCGCGCGGCGGCAAAAATCGATACAGTAAAGCGTATTCGTTTCACATCAAGTTATCCAACCGAAATGACCGACGACTTGATTGAAATGTTTGCACAGGAACCTAAATTATTGCCCTTTCTTAATATGCCAATTCAGAGTGGTTCGCCCGATGTATTAAAGCGCATGAACCGTCCGTATGATTTGGAACAATATTTGGGAATCGTTAAAAAATTAAAGGCGGCGCGCCCAGATATTCAAATATCATCCGACTTTATTGTTGGGTTCCCCGGCGAAACAGATGATGATTTTGAACAAACCCTGCAAATAGCCAGAACAGTTAAATATATCAATTCATATTCGTTCAAATATTCGCCCCGACCACACACCTCGGCGGCAATTATGCAGGACCAGATACCCGAAAACATAAAGTCCAAACGGCTGGCAATTTTAGATGCCGAATTAAACGAAATTCAACGCGCATTTAATGAAAGTTGCGTGGGTAAAACCCTGCCCTGTTTATGCGAAGGTGTGGATAAAACCGGACGACACCTGGTATATCGTACACCATATATGCAACAATGTATTGTGGCATGCCCCGCGGGCGATGCCCCACAAATCTGTAATATTGAAATTACCGCCGCAAACAAGGCATCACTGCGTGGCAAAATCACAGATTAAAATCGAAAGATTCCATTGATAGATGCGGTACACGATACGCCAAAATCGTTATCGTAAATTGCACCCAACCGCACATCCACACCGGCGGAATCAACCAAAGACCAAACAGACATACCAACACCAATTCCCACAACCGCATCGGTCTGTACAAATGTGCGTAATGTGTAATCATAACGCAAACCGTCAAATTCATATTTATAGCCAGCTTCCGCCCCTGTACCAACAAACACATTCATATCATTGGAACTTGCTATTGCCATATATTCCGCCCCGGCCAAAACAAACGGCATGATTGTATATTCATTCAAAATATTAAAATGGCGCGCATATTCACCCGCCACATGTAATGTCATACCATTTGGGTTATCAATAACACGTTCACCATCAAAGACAGGGCCAACATTGAATGAAGATATATCCGCACCAATGTATGCCCGCATAAAATCTTTATCCGACAAATCGTATTGTCCACGCGCACCGACCCCATACGATATACCACGATAATCATTTATATCATCTGAATAATCAGTATTCAAAACATAACCCGATAATTCCATGTGTAATTTATCAAAAACATTAAAGCGAACATTTGGTTTTATACCACTAATTAAGACATCATCTGAATAAATTATTAATGGCGATATTCCAAATACGGTAAAATCGTCTATGTACATGGTTTCCGCCATTTTATAACGATACAATAAATTCATTGGCCTTAATAATTTTATCGGATTGGTACGAACACTTTTTGATAAAATATTATCTATTTCACCAATAGTTCTTGCCCTATCTAGTTTTGAAAACAGTTTTGTATCATTTCCACCAGCACGTAAATCATTAAGGAAACGTCCCATATCATTATTCAATATACGCGCATAATCTGTTGACCGCGCAAGACGCATATACACATCATCGTCCATCACAAATGTTTGTAATATATGTAATCTGTCCAGCGATGGCGAATCTGCATAAACGGCACCTTCGCCATTAACATCTGAAAACAGCAAGAAATCACCACTTGGCACATCGTCAAATACCAGCATTGTATTGCCATGTAATGTTACATCTGATAGCACCACAAAGTCAGATGTGCGCCCAGCATTAAGTTCTACATTATTTAACTCAATCGTATTTGCATTATCCGCAATATTAATAACTGTATTAAAGGTTATATCATGGCCATTTTGTACGCGAACATCATACCCATCACTAAGTCCAATATCAGTGGCCGCCGCATCTGATGATATAACCTGAACCAACCTTGCGCCCGGATGCATGGTAACAGTCGCATCAAACACACCCGTATTTTCCAATTCCAGCACACAGTTTTCACATATTTCAATACCGCCATGAATTGTGCCAAAATTAGTGATATTAAGACTGTCAGAAACGACGATATTATGCGCTTCGAAACTGATACCGCTTGGCACAATCAAATTGTCAACGATTATATAATTACCAAACGCAGTAATATTATTTGCTAGTTCTGTGGCGGCCGGCGCGCAATGCGTGTAAAGTATGGCAACGAACAATAAAACATATGCCAGGGTTCTCATACCCGAACCTTAGCACAAAAGAATATTTTCCTAAAAGATAAAAAATCAAAGGGTGTCCTTTTCGACACCCTTTTTTACACAACAAACAACACTATTATTGATTAAGTGTTCCCCATGCGGCCTTGTATCCGCCATCACGTGTTAAAATCAATTTCGCATTATTCAATTGCGCCGCGGTTAAACCACGAATTATATAAGACTTTTGTAACCGCCCAGCAGATGCAATTTTCAACTGTGGTAAATCAATCGCCATTGGTGCGGTATCACAGCATGTACTGTCGTTACATGCACCACATTGGTATACATGCGCGGTGTATGTTTTACCTGGGCGCAAATCAATCAAATCTACCATCATTTTAAGGCCAGAATCTGTTTCTTTGAATTTGATTGTTCCCATTGGCGATTCGCCACCGCGTGAACTGCGGGTGTACATATTTGCACGAACATTATTTACATCGTCCCCTTCGTATGTTTGATAAAAGACGACCGTTTCTGTAACTTGGGGTGATTTCATTTTTGCGTGTTGGCAATTTTTATGGTTTTTAGCATCACATTGAACATGTGCCTGATGACCATAGTTTTTATTTGGGCATGTACAGCCACCCATCAATACTGCGACACCAAATAACGATGCCACAACGAACAACGGTTTTGTTTTCATTAATGTCTCCTTTTGGTTTTGTGGTTCGGTATATATTGTACATTATCTTTCACAATATATCGCCAGGTTTGAATCCCTAAACCCCAGGAAACAAAGCACATAGCGCGTTTTACAAAAAAAAATACCGCCGGCGAACCGACGGTACCATACACAAACAAAAGATTTACTAGAACATAAATCTTACACCGACATCACCACCGAAATCGTGTAACCCGGAATTAACATCGACATAGTTGTAACGTGCCGCAACATCAACTGCAAACACCTTCCAATCGAAAGTCATACCAAGCGAACCCATTGCTGTAAAGCGGGTTTTGTCCTGGCTATAACTATCAATTGTGGCACCGTTGCGCGATACATCTGTGAATGCCAGACCGATACCAGCACCAATGAATGGACGGATTATGTCATAATTGCCAAATTCCCAAAACGAATTCCACATCAAAGTTTGTAATTTGCTTTCAACTTTAACATCTTTGATGTCGCCAAAATCTTTCGTGTCTTTGGCCTTGCTGTAAAAAGAATATTCAATTTCAGAACGCACCTTGTCGCAAACTTCTAAACCCATGGCCACACGTCCCTGGAAGGTCAAATCTTGAATAGATTCTTTCTTGTCATTAAAAGAATAATTCAAGTTATTATATCCCATACCCCCATGCAAACCGATATATGGTTCCAGCCCCATAATTGTAAAACTGGAATCAGAGTGTTGACCTGCGAATGCCGGACAAGCCAATAAAACTGCCAGCGCAGATATCGTTAATTTTTTCATTTTTTCTCCTTTTTGGTTTTTGTTTTCATGTCTATGCTTTTGATGTTATCAAACAAATAGCACATATTACATAGGTATGGATTCCAATGAAAATTACGCACAAAAATAAAGCGGTTATATTGTGTTTCAAAAATAAAAACCACCCTTTCGGGTGGTATGTTATTTTGGTGGACGCACAGGGACTCGAACCCTGGACCCACTGATTAAGAGTCAGTTGCTCTACCAACTGAGCTATGCATCCAGCGACGCCAATTATACCCTGTTTTTAATTAAATGCAAGTTTTTTACAATTACTTCTTTAAATATTGAATCGGGTTGTATGCCTTGGTGCCACGACGAATTTCAAAATGTAATTGCGGCTGGTCAACTTTGCCCGTCTGGCCAACGGTACCTATTTTTTGGCCGACACTAACACGTGCACCACGCCGCACCGCCAACGAATCCATGTGTGCATAAACCGTCATCCAACCATCACTATGCTGGATAATAATAAGATTTCCCATACCTTTAACCTCGTTTCCGGCATAGGCAACAGCCCCATTTTCCGCCGCCGAAACCGATGCCCCACGTTTAGCCGCAATATTAATACCATCGTTAAACAGCCCCTTGGACTTGGAACCATAGCCCGATAAAATCTTGCCACGAATTGGCCATGAAAAGCGCGACGATGAACGTGCCGCAATTGCCGGTAATTTCTTTACAGCATTACCCGTTGATTGTTTAGCCGGTGTTTTTTGCTGTTGTGGTTTTGTTTGTTCTGTTTTTTTGTTTTGTTTTGGTGTGGACTTTGGCTGTTCATGGGCTGTATTTGCCTTGGCCTGTTTTGGTGTGGCGGGGGCTGACTTCTGGGCCGCTGGCGTTTTAGTCGCGGACGAAGATGCCTTGGCGGTTGTATTATCGGCGACGCGCACCTGTGCCTGCCCAAGATTCGGCACACGCACACTTTGCCCCGCATAAAGCGCAAACGGTGGGGTTAAATTATTCATAACGGCCAAATCGTTTACAGGTATTGAATATTTACGCGACAACGAATAAAGGGTATCCCCAGGGGTAACTTTAACCTCACTCAATTCAACGCGCGTTGTTGTGGCGCGGCCGGTTGTGATGGGCTTTGTATCCTGCTTTGCCACTGGTTTGGTTTCGGGTTTATTTTCCACCTTGGGTGCTGGTTTTGGTGTTGGTTTTGTTTCCGGCATTTTTGGGATTTCTGTTACAACCTGCTCGACAGATGCACGAACACGCAATTTTTGCCCAACGGATAAACTATAAGGTTCACTCAGGTTATTCAATTCCGCGATTTCTGCCACACGCATGCCATATTTTGCCCCAATCGCATAAAGGGTATCACCCCGCACAACAGTTATTTCTGTTTCATTGTGTCCGCCATACATGTATTTTGGAATATTTAAAACATCATTCGTTTCGGCCCATGGCGCATCATCACCATCAGTTTCGGGTTCTGTTTTCCCGTCGGGCTTTTGTTCCGGGGATTCGTCCACCACACGATTACCCACGACCAACACATCATCAACATTTGGTGTGTCCGGAACTTCGTCTTGCGCGGGTTCTGTATTTACATTCGATTCGGTAGTATCTGGTTCTGGTACCACATTGTCATCGGGCGGCACAATATAATCATCAACCGATGCATACAAAACATAATCGTCGGTTGTTACCCCGGTTCCATATAATTCGGGTGCCGCATACACACCATAATCTGTTGCCGCCGAATTATAGATTTCTGGTTGCGTGTTCGGGTCCGCCAACAACGCAGGATAACGCGCGCTAATAAAATCGCCAACCGTATCGGGCAACGCAGTAATCTTTGGCTGCAAATCACAGCCAACAATGTACGGCATCAAACAAAATAAAAACAAACCGATTTTTTTCACGCCACAATTATATCATAAATTGGGCAACAAATAAACAGTTATACGCCATTTTTAATCGCGACGCATAAACAAAATACTGATTTCGAACAATGCCCACATAGGTAATGCCAACAATATTTGTGAAACAACATCTGGCGGTGTCAAAATTGCCGCCATAATAACGATTGCCACAATGGCATAACGACGCATTTTTACCATCTGTGAACGCGCCAATATACCAAGCCTGTTTAACATTACCAACACCAATGGTAATTGAAACGCGATACCAAAAACACGCAAAAGCCCCGTTGCGAAAGATAAATAATCACGCGCCACCGGCAACATCAAAGATGGTACCGGCGACGATTCGTTTAATTCTATAAAAAATCTGAACACAAATGGCAGCAACACATAAAACGCAAACGCCGCCCCAATTACAAACAGGATTGGCGATAAAACTAAAATTGGGAATATGAAACGTTGCTCGTTCCGTTTTAGTCCTGGCGCAACATATGCCCAAACATGCCATAATGCCACTGGTATTGTGATAACCAGCGCGACCACAAATGCCAACGACAATTGAATCATTAACCCATCGGCAAGTCCCGAATACAACAGTGCCCCATCCGGCCAAATATTAATAAGTGGCGCAGTTAAAAAATCTTGAACAAACGGTGCCACAACCCAGCCAAAAATCATCGCCCCAGCAAATATTAAAAATGTCCACAATATCCGACGGCGCAGTTCGGCGAAATGTTGCATTATTGTCATTTTTTTCATTTTTTCCGCCCCGCCCCACGTTTTGTTTTTGTTGTCTTTGCTGTTTTTTTAATTGTTTTTTTCCTTACTGAAAAATCAGACAAAATATCGTCAGTTGTTGTTTTTATCAATTCATCAATTGGTTTTTCCAATTCTATTTGGGTTTTTATTTTTTCAGACGCATCCGTTACACGCCAAATTATATCACGCGCAACGCGTACCACACGCGCCAACACGCGCGCCACATCGGGCCACATACGACTTGGGATAACCAAAACGGCAACAAGAACAATTATTAAAAATTCGGGGCCGCTTATACCGAACATATCAAACCTTTAATCATAGAAATCATCGCCATTATTGGTATTAACCGTTTTATGACGAGAAATCTGAAAATAGTTTTTACCAAAATTGGTTTTTGTTTTCATGTTATGAAACGCAACATCTGTTTTTGCGCCCGTCGCATCAACAACAGACCACGAATTTAATTTTACCGGGTTGTTATCAAACACGACCGTCATATTGCCCAACCCTTCCTGGCCACGCAAATTCATCTTTAATGAAAATGTTTTTTCATTTGAACTTGTATCAACAACATTTATATCGGCATTTCTTAAATCAATATTTTTGCGAATCAATATACCGGCCGGTGTACTGGTAAGGGGCACAGTTGTAATTTGATCCAACGATTTATCAAAAAAATATAAATCTTTGCCATCCGCAATAAGTTGTACCGGCATTTCATTATAGTCAAGACGCACACGCCCCGGACGCAACATTGAAAAAGCTCCCTTGTCCGTACGCGCACCGGCCGTCTGGACAAAATCACCAGACAAGCCCGTTATACTATTTAAATATTTTTCCGCACGCGCGACCAATGCCGTATCCACCGCCGCATACGATGAATTAAAAGCAAGCACCGACAAAACAAAAACTAATAATTTTTTCATTTCCTACATCCCCTTGAACGCATCTATTATTCTTTTGTGGACATTTTCCAATGTGTCCCCACGCACAACCGCCCCCGCGGCACGTTCGTGTCCACCACCACCAAACGCAGATGCGATTTTATCAATCGCGACACTGCGACTGCGAATAGAAATACCAATCTGGGTCTCTTTTTGTTCCTTTAACAAAACAACATATTCAACACCCTTAATCTGACCCAGGATATTAAGAATCATTTCCCCACGCCCATCCATATTGCGATAATCACGACGTGAAATAGTCGCAATTGCCAACCGATTGCGATAGAAAAATTCGGCCCCCGCGGCAGCGGCTGCTTCTACTAAAACAGCCTTGCGTGGTTTATTGTTCATCAATTCAACAAGATGATGAATATTTACCCCACCGTCAACTAAATCAGCCATAATTGACAATGACATACCATTATGCGCAAATTTAAAATTGCCGGTATCTGTTAAAATAGCAATTGCCAACAAATCACGTATATCGGCATCATCGCGCCATGCCAGGTTTCGCATAATACGATATAAAATCACACCAGTTGCATCTGCCCCATCATCATCAATACATAAATCTGCAATCGGGTTATCATTTATATGATGGTCTATTTCGACAACATATTTTGCGTTTTGAACAAATGTTAACGGACCGCCAACCTGGTGTTCGGCACCATAATCAAGCAATATTGCCAAATCAAAAGATTTTTTTACATCAACCTTGTCCCAACAATGTGCATTATTGCGCAACGGTATGTTATCCAGATAATCTGGCACATTACCGTCATAAACACATACGCACCTGGTGCCATAATTTTTTTCAATCAACTGTGCCATCGCCAGCACAGAGCACAACGCATCGCCATCAGGATTTTTGTGTGCCATAACAACAATGCTTTTTGCACTGCGTAATTTTTCATCAAAGATTTTTATATTCTTTTCCATTATCCCAACGCGATATCTTCTATCATGAACTGGGGCGACACATGCCCGTTATATTCATTCTTCTTTAATTTACCCAACAATGTTATTGTAGTGTTTGTATTCGCATCGTCCAGTAAAAAATTACCAACCGGCGTACCAACCAAATTAAACCCGACAAACGCCAAATTATTACCCTGCATAGTCGAAACATTCCCACGAAGGTGTGAACCATTCCCCATAACCGTTGCATAGCGTAACCTTGCACCGTGCAAAACCAATGTTGGTTCTGGATTTCCCTGGCCGAACGGTTCCAAAACAGATAACTTTTCAATCAAATCCAGGGTTGCGCCGGCGGCATCTATTTCTGCATCAACCAAAGTTTCCCTTTCTGGTGCCTGACCATTTAATTGTTCGCGAACGGCACTTTCCAAAAATTCACAGAACGCGTTTTCGTTTCCTTCTGGCAGCGAAAAACCGGCTGCCGCCGCATGCCCGCCACCTTCGGACAATATACCGGCCGCCAGTGCCATATGTATAATATGCCCCAAATCAACCCCGGCAATTGAACGGCCCGAACCGTTAATCATACCATCTGATTTTGTCGCAACACATGTCGGCAGGCAATATCTGTCTTTTAATCTTCCGGCAATAATTCCCATAACCCCACCATGCCATCCATCGCCACAAACGAACAGACTGCATTTACCACTTTCGCAACAACGGTCCGCCATTTCGGTCGCACGTGCCATAATAGCATTTTGAATATCAATGCGTTCCCGGTTCATATCATTTAATTGATGCGCCAAATCAGATGCAACCAATGAATTGTCGGTCAATAATAATTCCAACGCAGGTGCCGCCGAATCCAAACGCCCCGCCGCATTAAGCCGCGGCCCAAGTGCAAACCCCGCCGAATAGACCGATGCATGCTTAATTTCTGCAACGTCCATTAACACCCGCAACCCAAGGTTCTGCCGTCTGTCCAGGACCTGAAGTCCGGTCGCCACAAATGCGCGATTAAGTCCCACCAGTGGCATTGTGTCGCATATAGTCCCAAGTGCAACAAGATCTAAATAAGAACTTGGGTTTATATTATCTATCTTTTCACGCAGGTCCGCATTCAAATCACGTCCACGCAATTCGCGTCGCAACGCAACAACTGTCATAAACGCGACCCCAACCCCAGCCATATAGGACAAACCCGAAGTATCATCGGCACGTTTTGGATTCACAACGGCATCACCCGCCGGCAATGTTTCATCTGGTGAATGATGGTCTGTTACAACGATTTTTAAACCGCGTGATTTTGCGTATGCTACTTCATCAATACCACTTATTCCACAATCGACAGTTATTATCAATTTTGCGCCACCGGCAATAATATCGTCAATTGCACTTGTATTCAAACCATAGCCTTCGCCTTCGCGGGTGGGCAAATGCCATGTAACATCACACCCCAACGCGCGCAGGTATTTAACCAACACCGCAGTTGATGTAATACCATCAACATCATAGTCGCCATATATCGCAATTTTATCATGCGCCAAAACCGCATCTGCAATTACACGCGCCGCCACATCCATATCACGCATAGTTGACGGGTCCGGCATATTATTTTTGATGCTGGGATTAAGGAAATGTTCAACATCATCGGGCGATGTAATACCACGCCTTGATAATATTTTTTCTACTAAACGGTCGGTTGCATATGTACTATTTTCCGAATCTTCATACGCATCCACAACCCATGTCCGACCCAACATGGATTTATCAACTATTCTTCTCACACTATACTCTTTTTTTTATTATCAAGAGTATTATAACTGAAAATTATTCAAATAGCAATGGCAGTATCGCGCTTAATATTTTCCCAGCCGTCGGCACCGCATTCCATGCCGATGTTCGCAGGTTCCAAGTTTCCTTGATTCCCTTTGGCTCGTCCAAAATTACCAACAAAATATATTGTGGTGCATCAACTGGGAACACCGCAACAAAGGCCGTTTGGTTGCGTTTTGTATCGTTATGTCCCCCAAGGTATTTTTCCGCGGTTCCTGTTTTACCACCAATCTTAAACCCGGCAACACGCGCATTACGACCACTGGTTTCTTCGACAACGCCATACATTATTTGACGCAACCTCGCCGATATTTCTTCACTTAAAACGCGTTCGCCACGCACCGCACCAATGGTGCGTTTTTGTATTGTTGGATAAATATAAATACCACCATTTGTCATCGCATTAACCGCCAACAATAAATGCATAGGCGTTACCGAAATACCATGGCCATATGACATTGTTGCGCGTTCAACCGGCCCCCATTTGCGTGGCATAAGCGGACGTTCGGTTCTGCCGAATTCAAGATTTAATTTTTCATCCAAATGTAACCGATGGAAAAATTCTTTCTGGGTGCCATCTGGAAAATCCAGCGCAATTTGCGCACTGCCTACATTACAAGAATGTAACATAATTTCTTCGACCGACATTGTCGGTGTTTTGGGCTTAAAGGACGCGACATCTGTAACACGATGTGCCACACGACCATTTTTATCTAATATTGGATACGGCTTGTTTATAACATATTTTTTGTTTATGCCGTTTTCCATCGCCATGGCTGTATTAAATATTTTGAAAATAGACCCCATTTCAAAAACACCACGCAACGGTTTGAACATATGATTTGCCGCCGGGTCCAGCCCCCTGTTTTCCGGATCAAAGTCCGGCAAAGACACCATCGCCAGCATTTCACCCGTACGCGAATTCATAAGCAACCCAATCGCACCACGTGCATCGTATTTCTGCATAGCAATAGATAATTGTTCGTATACAACCGTCTGTAATCGCGTATCCAACGACAGTTTCAACGGATCAAGATTTTCAGACAAATAATCATCAAATATGCTTTCCACCCCTTCAAGTCCATGGCCGTTTTCCCCAACAAAACCAACTATATGTGAAAACAATCTGTGTTTCGGATATTTACGTGTCTGAACACGTTTGACATCAAGACCTTCTATACGGGCGGCGCGCACCATATTACATTTTTCTTCTGATATATTTTTCGCCAACGGTTTATAGCGCGTCGTGTTATATACCAATGAAATAGCATCCGACAAAGAATATTTATACGGTAAAACATTATGTATTATTTCAGCGGCACGTTCTTTATTTTTATCCGCCAGACGAGATGGCACCAATGCCATATCACACGAAGCTATGTTTTTAGCCAAAATATCAACCCCGTTTCTGTCCACGATATCCGCACGCGATGCATTCCAGTCTGTTGCACGAAAACTGCGATTTTCATCAGACCCCACAAACCCAAGATACAATGTCCGAATCACAAAAATCGCAAACACCACACAAAAGAACCCCAACACAAGTGCCATACGCAATCTGCTTACGCGGGGCGTTTGTAAATCATTCATATTGTGTTTAAAAATATCGTGGCCTATTTCAAACATTATTGTCGTTCCGGTATATCAGTTATGGAAATATTTTTTTGGAAACCGACCGTTTCCGCCTTGCTATTTATAATTTTTACTGCGTTACCTAAAACTTCGGGGCGAACATAGGATGCAAAATCTGTTTCCGCAACAGCAATCGCCTGTTTAGTTTGGATAATATCAGCACGCACACGATTTAACACACGATTTTGCGTACGATAACACACCTGTAACATAACAGTCAGCACCGCCATTATAATCAACGACCATGCACCGATGTGAAACATTTTCTCGTCTTCGTTCATATCCCCTTTCCCCGATTTTATTCTTAAATACAGTTTATCATAAATTATGTAAAAAGCGAATCATTGAATTTACCCCATTCAATCGCCCCGCCCCAAGATTTATATTCAGGTCTGAAAATAATTTCATAATATCTATTTTTTTTATTTCGTCCGGTGTTTTCCCATCCACAATTGCCACCATTATCGCAACAATTCCACGCACCAAATCTGAATCAGCCATACCATAAAACCGATTCCCCGCACGGCATATTTCCACATGCGATGCACAGCCCGTAATCTCGCTACATACCGCCCCATCCGGCACCGGCGATAATTGTTTACCAAGGTCCATCACCATTTCCAACCGTACAACCGGATCGTCCACCGCCGACAAAATATTTTTAATTTCGTCATATGTCATTTTTACCAGCCCCCTTCGGTAAGGTCCAGTTCCACACGCGCCGCATCCGACATCATGGAAAGGTTCCATGGTGGGTCCCATACCAATTCCACGCGCACCGGCGTACCCTGGGCCACAGCAATAACCGCATTTTTAATTTGTGCCAACATTTCCTCCATTAACGGACATGTCGGACTGGTAAAAGTCATTGTTACAACAACTTCCTTGTCGGTTATTGCGATATCGTACACCAAACCCAAATCCCAAATATTAACCGGGATTTCCGGGTCATACACCGTTTTCAATGCGCCGATAATATCTTCACGTGTTGTGACCATTATTTTACAATTCCCCGTATTACATCAACCACCACTTTGGCATCGTCCATTGTATTCCATGGCCCAACAGAAATACGAATTGAACCATCTATTCCCATGGCACTGTGTATCCATGATGCACACATATTTCCAACACGCACACAAATATCATGCGCACCTATCAATGCCCCGAAATCCAGCACATGCATATTGTCCACCACAAAAGAAATCAATTTAGCATCTGGTTCTGTTAACAAACGAATGTGCGACATTTTTGAAAGCGCATCATACATATAAGAAATAATATCACCTGCGCCAGACCACGATTGCCATTCTTGTATTGCGACCGGCAATCCGGCAATTTGTGTTAATGGTAATGTGCCCGCCTCGAACTTATTTGGGGACGCATCAATTGTCCAATTATCCCCAGATATTGTTTGTACCATTCCGCCACCGAATTTATCAGGATTATACGAATCGGAGTTTGCAATATACATTACACCAACACCCGTATCAGCCCCGATTTTATGCCCCGAAAAACACATAAAATCACAGTTCCATGTTTTCACATTAATTGGTTTGTGCGCCACATATTGCGCGGCATCAACAATTGTAATTACATTCCTTTTCTTTGCGCGCGCTGCCGCAACGATTTCCCGTACATTTTGCGCGGCCCCCAACACATTGGACATAGCAGTAATCACAACAACATCGGCGGTCGGCATATTTTCATAATCAATATCATAATTTTTGGTAAGTGGTATTTTTACCAATTTTATTTTGCCAGTTCGCGCCAAATGTTCCCACGGCATACGCGCACTGTGATGGTCCAAATCAGACACCGCAACGGTTTTTATATCACATGATTCGCGCACGATATTCACGATTCGGTTCATTCCATCGGTTGTGCCAGATGTAAAAACGACCTGGTTCGGATATTCGGCACTGATAAAATCTGCAACTGCGAACCTTGCATCTGCCAACATTTTATCCGCCGCTGCCGCGCGACCACATACCCCCCGCCCGGTATTAGCATATGATTCGCGTAAAAATGCGCCCTCGGCCGCGATAACAGATTCCGGTTTTAATGCGCTTGCCGCCGCGTCTAAGTATATGTTTTTATTCATTTATGTTTTCTCTTGCTTTTTCTAGCGATTATAATACACTTTAGCCAAATATCAATAACCAAGGGAGAAAAAAGATGGCATTACAACACGCTAACGACGAAACTTTTTCAAGTATGATTGGTAATGGCATTACATTGGTTGATTTTTGGGCAACATGGTGCGGTCCATGCCGTATGTTCGGCCCAATTTTCGAAAGTGTTTCCGAAAAAATTACCGATGTTAATTTTGTCAAATTTGAAATTGATGACACAAACCGTCAAACACCTGTTAAGTTTGGCATCCGCAGTATCCCAAGTGTCTTGGCATTTAAAAACGGCGAACTAGTCGAGGCTCGTACAGGGTTAATGGACGAAGAAACAGTTGTGGCATGGATTAATGAATTAAAGGCTTCCTAAGATGGCAAAAAAAGATTTCAAAAAGATTGTTTTACCACCAAAATATGTTCCAAAGAAATCTGAACCATATATGTGTCCAGAACAGTTGGCTTATTTTTATCAGTTATTGACCGCACAAAAGACAGAATTACAACACGCATCTGGCGATGTATTAAATTCTGTTCGTATGGCGGAAAAATCATCATCAGAAGGTGTTGGCGACGATTCGGACAGCGCAACATTGGAACAAGAAATCACAATGAATTTGCGTATGAGTCAACGCGACAGCAATTTGATGCGCAAAATTGATGCCGCATTGGCCCGCATTGAAGACGGCACATATGGTTACAGTGTCGTATCCGGTGATGAAATCGGTATTGGACGTATGTTGGCACGCCCCCTGGCGACAATGACTATCGAAGAACAGGAAGAATACGAACAACGCAAAAATTAAAATAAAAAGATATAAAAAACACCGGCAAACGCCGGTGTTTTTTTGTCCAACCAAACTTATTATTTTTTTACCGTTTTTTTCGCTGGTACTTTTTTAGCAACCGCTTTTTTTACAGGTTTCTTTTTCGCAGGTACCTTTTTCACAACAGGTTTTTCCACCGGTTCCGCAGATGCCTTTGGTTCCGATTTCATTTCTTTTTTGAAAACATTTAACCCATCTGCCAGATTCTTCATCATACCAGGAATCTTGGCATGACCAAAAAGAATCACGACCAACAAAACGATTAAAAGTATTTCCCAAACACCCATACGCATTTTTATCTCCTTATACTAATCACTATTTTGCGACATAGCAATCAAGGCCATCAGATTTCGCATTCTGACAGAATCCATTTGCATCATTTGATGTTGCAAACGATACACGCAAACGATATGTCGTTTTACCATTTGGCAACTGCGCCGCCAAAATCACGAATTGTTTACCACTAAACAAACTTGCATGGCCTTTGCGCATTTGACGTTCTGCGCTTTCCGCCGCCGCACGCGTTGTGTACGAACCAAATTGAACAAACCATTTGCCCGCTGCAATTGGTGCCGTTTTTTGAACAGTCTTGGCCGCGGGTTTCGCAACAGGTTTTGGTTGCGCGACCGGTTTTGGCTGTGGCTGGGCCACAGGTTGCGGTTGTGCCGCAGGTTTTGGTGCCGCCTGGGTCGCCGGTTTATCCGGATTAAATGTAACATCACGACGGTCGGCCACCACGCGTACAGGCACGCCATTGTTTTCCGCAACTGGTGCCGGCATTGGTGCTGGTTGTGGCTGGACCGCAGGTTTTGGTGCTGGGGCCGGCATTGGCATCGGTGCTGGCTGTACAGCAACCGGTTGCGCCGGAACATTTAATGTATCATTTGGTGCCGGTACATTAACCATCGTGGGTTCTGGTTCGGCGACCACCTCGGGCGCATCCAAATTGATTTCCACAGATTTCGATGAATTACCACCGATGGTACGAATGATGACATATGTTGCCAAAATAATAACGATTAACCCCAGCCCCATTAACAACCATGGCTTGCGCGGACGTGGTGCGGCAAAAGGTGTTGTTTCCGGCAACGATTCAACAGGTGTATCATCGTCTAAATCTAAAAAGTCCATATTGTTTTCTTCTTGTTCCATGCGAAATCCCCCCATATGTATGGCTATATTATATCATAAAAAAAGCCATTTACCAAATGTTATCGGCAAATTATTTTGGCATTTGTCCGAAATGTGGTGGAACGATTAATTTATGGTTTTCTTCGACGATTGGTTCTGTTTCGCATTTATGAACACAGCCAGCAACACCAACCGCAATTACAGCCAACAAAATAATTGATAGAAATTTTTTCATAGCCCTTTCCTTTTTATATCATTTGGGGCGCGAACACGCGCCCCAGTTTTTATTACAACGGCATTTTTATCGCATCCGCCATTTCCGCAACGAACGCATCCAACGATTTTGTTTCTTGCTTTTCAACACCCAAACGGCGCAGGGTTACCATTTTATCGGCCGCCTCTTTATCACCAACAACGGCGATAATCGGTGTTTTTGCCAACGACAATTCACGAATCTTGTAATTAACCTTTTCATCACGTAAATCGGCACGAACATATACACCCGCCGCACGCAATGCACTTACCACTTCATTCGCATAGTCTGCCTGCTTTTCGGAAATCGGGGTTACAACCACCGGTTCTGGCGACAACCACAATGGTAAATTACCACCCGTTGATTCCAGCAAGATTCCCATAAAGCGTTCAATAGAACCCAACATTGCGCGATGTAACATAATCGGACGATGCTTTTCGCCATCTTCGCCAACATAGGACAAATCAAAACGTTCTGGCAGATTCATATCCAACTGGACCGTTCCACACTGCCATACACGTCCCATAGAATCTTTAAGATAGTTATCTATCTTTGGACCATAAAACGCAGCATCCCCTTCGGCAATTTCATATTCAATACCGTTTGCATCCAGCGCATGCTTCAATGCACCTTCGGCCATGTCCCAAACCTCGTCAGAACCAATACGGAATTCAGAATTTGGACGCGTTGCCAATTTCATTGAAATCTTATCAAAACCGAATTTGCCGTAAATATCCTTGATAAAGCGCAAGATTTTTACAACTTCCGTTTCCAACTGTTCTTCGGTACAGAATATATGTGCATCGTCCTGGGTAAATTCGCGAACTCGCATTAAACCAGATAATGCGCCTGCGGCCTCGTAACGATTCACCTTGCCGAATTCAGACAAATACATCGGCAAATCTTTATATGATGTAATTCCATGACCAAACACCAACATGGCACCTGGGCATGACATCGGTTTTACACAGAACGTTTTTCCATCCTGGGTTTTGCCGGAATAATTGTGTGCGCCATATTTCGCCCAGTGGCCACTGCGTTCCCACAAACTGCGATCCATAACAGATGGTGTTGATATTTCCAAATAACCTGCGCGTTCCTGACGTGCACGGATATATTCAATTAAACGGCGATAAATCTTGTACCCCTTGTCGTGCCAGAACACTGCACCCGGCGCATAGTCCGGTTCAAAG
The DNA here is from genome assembly GCA_017475605.1 of Alphaproteobacteria bacterium. GTDB lineage: Bacteria > Pseudomonadota > Alphaproteobacteria > Rs-D84 > Rs-D84 > Enterousia. Next base: position 220,400 of record JAFVFD010000005.1, read on the forward strand.
TGGAACAGATCCATATCCTTGCCCAGTTTTCTGTTATCGCGTTGTGCGGCTTCTTCCTGCATCTTTAAAAATTGTTCCAGGTCTTCCTTGGTTAAAAACGCATCAACATAGATACGTTGTAACATTTTGTTTTTGGAATCGCCCTTCCAATATGCACCCGCAACGTTGCGAATTTTAAACCCATCGCGTGGCAAATCTTTGGAACTTTCAACATGCGGACCGCGGCACAAATCTGTAAAATCGCGGAAAGAATACACCGACAGTTTTTCGCCCGCCGCATCATATTCGTTTAACCATTCCATTTTATATGGCTGTGATGCGAATAATTCCTTGGCTTCGTCAAGTTCGACAAAACGTTGTTCGAATCGACCATTTGATTTAATAAGTTCGCGCATTTCCCGTTCGATTTTCGCAAAGTCTTCTTCGGAAAAACGATGTTCGGTGTCAAAATCGTAATAGAACCCGTTTTCAATTGCCGGGCCACCCGCGAATTTAACATCTGGGAATAATTTTTGGACCGCTGCCGCCATAACATGCGCCAACGAATGACGAACCGTTTCGATTGGATATGACATAATAAATACCTTCTTTTAATATTTGTTTGTTTATTTAATTTTTCGTTTTTTGATTATAGCGCGCGCACATAAAAGCGCAAATAGAAATTACACCCCCGCGGGGGTTGTAGTAGTTGTGGTTGTGAAAACAAACATATATTTATACATAGCCCATCTATTATACGCAGTTTTTATTACGATGTAAAGAAAAAACCGCCACATTGGCGGTTTTTATTACATTGGCAATATGGGGTAATCTATGATTGAACCATACAGCACCGCAAAGAAGAAACACACCGATCCCCCAATCACAAAAAGGTGCCAGATTGCATGACTGAACTTTAACCGACGCCATACATAGAATATAACCCCAATTGAATACGACAGCCCCCCCGCCAAAATAAAGGTCATACCGCGTGCGGAAATATGACTTATCATATATGGCAAAATAAACAGCAACGTCCAACCCATAACAAGATAAAGACCAACCGTCCATTTTGGTTGCTGATGCGGATTGCGAATTTTAATAATCGCACCAAATATTGTAATCGCCCAGAGCAAACCAAACACACTCCACCCAACCGGTCCCCGACAATTAACCAACATAAACGGCGTGTATGTACCGGCAATCAAGGCATAGATGGCGATATTATCCCAAACCTCGAAAAAGCATTCGCCACGATGTCCAATCAACGCATGGCACATTGTCGAACCCAAATACAGTGTAATCATTGTCGTTCCAAAAATCGCACAGGACACAACCGCCCATGCATCGCCCGCAATCGCAGCATATACAACCAACAATACCAACCCCGCGATTGCCAGGCCAATTCCAATGCCGTGGGTTAAAATATTCAACGCCTCTTCCCCGCGGGTGCTGGGGCGTTCCCACCGAAACAGGCCCGTTGCACGCAAAGCCTTTAATATTTTGCACGCATGCGAATCGCACTTTATTTCGCGCAATTTTTTCCGCACAACAGATTTTGATTTAGTCATCTAATACCCCTTTTATTCTTTCCATTACCATATCCCCCCCCATAACCGTCATTATGGAATAAAGGTCCGGTGTGTTTGTCCGCCCAGCCAGCGCAACCCGCAGGTTCATCGCGACATCGCCATTTTTAACACCAGTCTTTTCGGCAATTGCGACAATCTTATTCCACCATGTGTCTTTATCATCCGCCGGGTTGTAAGTTTCCAAAAATGCGCGCAATACATCCGTGTTATATTCGTAATCGGTTGCCGGCTGGAATAATTTATCCCAGAAAAACGCCACATTTTCCAATGTTTGATGCCACGTGATAAAATCTTTACGCACGCGTTTCGGGTTGTCGCGTTCAATGCCCAGCACCGCCGCCAAATATTTTTCATCTGCAACCTGCATTTTATTATCATCACTGCCATATTCATTTGCCCAGGATGCCACCCGCGCAACCAATTCATCAACCGGCAACGAACCAATAAACTCTTTCGCCCACCATTCCAGTTTGTCCATATTGAATAACGCGCTGCTGGTTGGAATCTTTTTAACACGCAATGGATAATTCCATATCGTTGTGTCTGGCTTTTTATTTTTTTCTTCTTCAAAGCCGGCGGCAACAATATTAAACAAATAGTTCAACACGGCTTCCTGGGGATAACCATCTTGCAAATAATGCAATGTGTTTGCCTCGGGATCTGTGCGTTTAGACAATTTACGCGAATTGCCCGTTGTTTCATCCAATTTATTTATGGTTGCCACATGGATATATTCTGGTGCATTCCAACCCATCATTCTAAATAACTGCAAATGCAGGTTTAATGACGACAACCATTCTTCGCCGCGTTGTACCAATGTTGTCCGCATAAAGTGGTCATCACACAAATGCGCAAAATGGTATGTCGGCAATCCATCGTTTGATTTAATTAAAACAATATCTTCTTCGTTTTCTGGGAATACAAGACGACCACGAACCTTGTCATTATAAATAACCTTGTTATCCTTGTTTCCTGTTGAATATAAACGAATCGATGGAACCTCGCCATTATCCAGATGTGCAATAATTTCATCAGCGGTTAAATCACGGTCGCGTGCAAATTCGCCATATATACCGGTGGCAAAACCCGCCGCCTTTTGCCGTTCACGAATTTCATCCATTTCTTCTGCGGTTAAAAAGCATGGATATGCCAAGCCACGCGCCAACAATTCCGCCACTACCGAATGATAAACTTCTTTGCGCATTGACTGATAGTATGGACCATATTCGCCACCATTTTCTGGCCCCTCGTCTGGCAACAAATTAAACGCATGCGCACATTTTAAAATAACATCGACGGCACCGGCAACCTCGCGCTTGGTGTCTGTATCTTCGATACGCAACATAAATACCCCATCTGATTGACTTGCTAATTTTTTTGCAATCATCATTTGGTACAAAGTCCCCAAATGCATAAAGCCAGTGGGGCTTGGTGCAACACGCGTCACCATGGCGCCATCTGGTAAATTACGTGGCGGGAACTTTTCTTCCAATTCCGCAAGTGTATATTTCGGTGCCGCGCCCAACACACGCGCAATTAAATCTTTATCTAAACCTTGTCTCATGTTCAAATACCTTGTTTTTATAACATTATGATTTTATACTAAATATATGCAAAATCAAGAAATACGAACTTTTGGCCGGCGACATGGCAAAAAACTTTCCGCACGCAAAGTGTGGCTGATGGATAATGTTTTGCCGGCAATTTTGCCAAAAAATATCAAAAAAGCCGGTAATCTTATTTTGGAAATCGGATTCGGCAATGGCGAACACGTGCGCGATTTGGCGCACAAATATCCCGATTCTGTTATTGTTGGTGCGGAACCATTTGCGAATGGGGTTGCGGCATTGCTTTCTGCAATATGCGATGAAAAAACAAACGAAGTAAAACCAGAATACAAAAACATTCGCATTTGGCCGGATGATGTGCGCGATTACCTGCGCGATACCGATTCGCAGTTTTCACAAATTTGGGTTCTGCATCCAGACCCATGGCCCAAAGCCAGACATGAAAAACGCCGATTGCTGAGCGCCGATTTTATAAAAATGTTGGCAACACACCTAGCACAACATGGGCAAATTATTATCGGCACAGACCACTGGGAATATTTCGATTGGATTTGTGAACAAGTAAAAACTACGGGCTTAAAATATTCAACACCCGATATCGAAACAATACATACCAGATACCAAGAAAAAAATATGGCTGAAACAGTCGCCCCCAAATACATAATTATTGAAAAATAAAAAACGCGCTATATACACATTTACGCGGCATACATCGATTTTTACATACGTCTATTTCGTCGTGCGGTTGCAACCCGTCGCAGTTGAACCGGGTGCTTTGCCACCGGGTGTAATGCGACCCGATTATCACGAATCACATGGGTATTTGCCGGACGATATATTGGATAACGCACACACGCATTTGTAACGCATGGTACAAACAATAAAACCACTAAAATTATAAATCGTTGTAACATTTCCTTTATCCATTATTAACCAAGAACAACATTTTTGACAGCATATTCGGACGCATTTGACCAACCAAACGGTAAAACTGATCTATGCGCGCAATATTTTCCCCCGACACAAAATATAATGCCCCATGCCAATCGCCCATATCAGTATCCATCATTGAATAAACGCGTCCAACAAAGTCTGACTTGTCGCCATCATCATCTGATAAAAACAAGGTTAACGAATCGGCCCGCAATGTTCGCATGGTTTCAAACACCCTTGCCCAATCTGCCACATCTATTTCGTTTATATCCAGTCCCACAGAAAGAGTTTTATTAAAAAACAAATCATCACGAACAAAGGACATTTCCGATGCGAATTTGTCTAAATCACGAACACGCATAAATACAATTGCACCATCTGCACCGGCACGAAAAGACGCATTAACCCGCGTTGCAAAATCGGACATAAATGCATCGTCTATATCAGATTTGATATAAAACCGACTAAATATTTTAACATTGGTATTTTCCAACCACGCCCACAATTGTTCTATTTCCGTTGGTGCGACCACGACGGCATGTAATTGATTTGTAATGGCAACACCCGCCGCCGCCGCCAAATCAGCCCCCGAACAATCATCCCCACACCACAGTCCAAGGTTATCTTTTACTTCGGTAAAAATCTCGTTTTGTTCAATCATTCTACTTTTTACTTTATCATAAATATGATACAATAAAAGACAAATGAATAACAGAATAAATAACTTTTTAATTGGCTTGTTATGGCTGTTGGCATCAACATTGGCGGCGACCTTTTGGTTCAATGTGATGTATGGCTTTAATATTTTTTCTGTTCAGCATTGGCAGCATTTGGCCTATATGCAGGCAATCGGTCAAACGGTGAAATTATCGTTCTATATTTCGTTGGTCGTAATAGTGATTATTGTAACATTCGGTTTTTATATTCTGTTACACCCACGATTCCGTCATATAACCATGCCTATTTTTGACAAAAACACCTCGCCAAAGCCGCATACCGCACCGGTTACACAACCAGTTTCGGTCCACGCGCCACAACCAACGCAAAAAACCGAAACGGCCCCCCAACCGACCGCAACAACCGCTTCGGCACCCGGCATTGTGCGCCCGCCACGCCTTAATATTCCAACCGTTACACGTACCGAGGTTGTACCGCGCGTACCGTTGACATCGACACCAAAAGCGCGAATTGTTCCAGAAACAGAATATGCCGATATACGCGCCGCGTTTGAATCCGCTGGCTATGTGTTCAAGGGGACACCAAAAATCCGCGGTGTTCAAACCGCTATCATCGCAATCGGCACCGGCGAGGTTTTATGGATTGGTGCCGTCGGGGTCATGGCATCAGACATGCAACGCGCCGTTGAAACATTATCTGGTGTGTTTTCAGATACTTTGGACGATATCGAAATTAACATTAACGCGTTTATTATTGCCCCTGTCGATTCAGTTGAAAACACCGGCATTTTATCATTTGAAACTGTAAATGATTTGCGCAATTATATAAGTGGTGTTCCAAATACGCCACCAAATGCAGACGACCAAGACAACTTTGATGCGTATTCTGGCTATATAGGAACAGTTGTTGATTATATAGGAAAAATCTAATGCAGTGGAACCAGGGCACAGCAGAAAAAAGGATAACAGATTTAGGCATGGACGACTTGCCACTGGTCCAGATGCGCCCATCACCACAACCTGTTGCCCCAGATTGGTTTAAAAAATATCACGATACAGCGCGCTCTTTCATAATGTCTTTGACAGATTCTATCCAGGAACTGGCATTTATGAACCTGCCCCAAGATGATTTTATGGATTTAATCATGGGACGACGCATACCAGAAAACCTGTCGTTAAGATTGCGCAAGCCACTTGTTTGGGGCGGAAAACTAGAAATCGATAATATGTTTCTTTGTATGACTTTCCCGCACGCACACAATATGGACAGGTTTATTATTGAACAATCTGGGAATGATGTTATATGGATGCCGAATCCAACAAAAAAGATATATTTACCGGCGCACATGATGAATGGTGGCGACGGTGGCAACGCAACATCTGACCGGTTAAGCCAACTGGCATCACAAATCATGGCATCACGCGGAATGGAATAAAAAACATGAATATGAATGAATTTATATCTTCGATGAAATCACGTGGTGCAATAATATTTCCACCGGCAACCACACGTGATATAACATTGGCAAACAACGCATTACAATCGCGCCGATGCGCAATGTTTCCGGCAATTTTTAATAAACTTTACCAAACTGCATCATCAATTAACCTTGGCAACGGTTATATTTTTGGTCCGTTCGAGGTTTCGCGTGGCAACAAATACCCAATACCATCTATTGTTGATATAAATGTTGAATTATCTATTATTAGCGCCTTGCGTGGTAAAACAATATTTGGTCGGAACGATTTGTTTTTATTTGCATTTGATGCGTTTGGCGCGTTCTATATGCTGGATAACCTGGGGTTGCGCGTTTTGCGCAAATATGACGACCCCTATCGTGCCTTGTCCGATTGTTTAATCGCAGGAAAATTTTAAGATGAAAAAAATATCTGTATCTTTATCCGGGCACCAAACCAGCATTTCACTGGAAGAAGATTTCATAGATGCCCTGCATAAAATAGCCACACACGATAATATTTCTGTTGCATCAATTATTCAAACAATTGATGACATGCGTTCACCGGAATCTAATCTTTCTTCTGCGGTGCGTTCATACATATTGCGCCGATACATGAAAGAATCAAAATTATAATCATCCACCCATCACGACCAATTGTGCGATAAATGGTATCGTGCGCCCCCCAAATCGTGCCGTCCAGTATACCACTTTGCCCGATTGGTAACGATGCCACAACTTCACCATCTGACAAAACAAATGCACTTATTCCAGAATAATTAGCACGTATAACAGGTAACCCAGATTCAATCGCATAACGACGTACCATGTCAAGATGCTGATATGTACCCGGTGTATTTCCGAACCATGTATCATTAGTTATGTTTATAATCGCATTCGGCCGCAATTCCGTATTATTCGGCACCAAAGAATCTGAAAAGATGATTTCATAACACACCGCCGGCGCGAATACAAAATCAGCGTTTTCCATATTTATTGAAATCAATTCTGCACCAGTCCCAGATGCTAAATCAATCGGTGCCGGCATAAATCCCAATGGCCGATATTCCCCGAACGGCACCAGGTGTGATTTACTGTAAATATTATTTATATTTCCATCGGGTCCAGCCACAATCAAGGAATTATATGGCCGGCCATCTGATACAGACGTTGCCCCAATAATCACATTTGTTTTTAGCGCGGTTGCCAACGGCATATCGTCAGAATCTATTATTGTGTATGGATATGATGTTTCCGGGAAAACGACCAAATCGGGTTCCCCTTCGTCCGCCGCCATTTGAAAAAGTTTAATCAGATTTTCTTCTGCGCGCTTTAATGCGCCTTCACGCGAATAAACCATCTTTTCTGATTGTGATTGTGCCGGCTGAACAATACGAATCATCGCCCCCGTTCCCATATCTTTTGACGACACTGAAATATTGTGTATACCGGAAAATCCGCCACATAGCGCGATTACTACAAACAATAAAAACACAAACCAATTGCGCCACGATTTTATATTTTGTAATAATTCCACCGTCGCCGCAATTAACCCCACAATAACAAATGTTAATCCCAACGCGCCCCACACCGCCATTGAATTAGATATAATCGGGCAAGGCATTGTTATATTTGCAACAGGATTCCATGGGAAACCTGTAAACACCCATTCGCGCAACCATAAAACAAGTGTCCAGATACCCGCGAACATAAATGGCCGTCCCGCCCCATGCGCGCGGAACAATGCCACGAAAGGAATTGTAAATATCAATACGCCCGCAATTCCCAAACCAACCAAGCCAGGTATAGTCCATATAGCAAATTGTTTTGCAAGTTCTGGTACAACATATATTGAATGTAGTGTCCACCAAAACATAGCGATGGAATACATCGCACCAAATGGTGCCACACGCAACATTTCACGCAAAACACCACCATGATTCATGCGCCTTGTTGTCAACCAATACGCACCACCGATGCCAATTAATGTTGCCCACCAGGCATAAAATGGCGCAAAACCAAATGCCGCAACACAGCCAAACAGTGCATATAGCGCATATTGCCAAAAACTATTTTCACGTATTTTTATTTTTTTCAACAACGAAATTGTGCGCGCACCTGGACAACAAGAACCATTGGTGCACTCTATTTTTTCTTCATCCAAATATGGATTTTTATAGCCCAATTTTTTCATAATTGCGATTTCACGCGATTCCATTATTTCCGCTTCATCATCGCGTATATGGTCATAACCTTGCAAATGCAACATCCCATGCACCACCATATGCGCGGTATGTTCCGCAACCGATATGCCGGCGGCATCGGCTTCGCGTTTAACGGTATCAAGCGAAATATAGATATCCCCCAACAATATATCATCTCCCAATTCAAACGACAGAACATTTGTTGGCTTATCCATACCACGATATTCTTTATTAAGTTTATGTATTTCGGCATCATTGGTCAGTGTAATAGACACTTCGGCATCACTACGTTTTGGGCCCGCCGCAGATGCGATTTTTTCAAAATCAACCGCATATTTTTTCCAACGTTTATCATCATAGTTTACATAAACTTTCATTTGTCTTTTCCCCCGCTATATACATCTAGGCGCGGCTTGCACCATTTTTAACATTTGCCATTGTTGTTTTTTGGGTTGCCTTTTTCTTGATACGCGCCGCCCCATCATTAAACGCTATTTTCTGGGACGTTTGCTTTGTGTTTTTCTTTAACAAATTAGTTACACGCGTAACATCAGACTGTACACTTCGATTTCCATTTGCGACAGCTAATTTATAATTTGCCAATGCTTTATTCAAATTACCCAATTGCTCGTATGCAAATCCGGCATTATATTGTGCGGCCGCATACTGTGATTTATCGCCAATACGTTTAACAATTTCTTGGGCATGAAAGATGGCTTCTTCGTAACGGCCCAAATGATTGCAAGTCGCAGCCAAATCATTATGCAATAATGCATTATCAGGATATTCTTCTGCTAGATTTTCAAACAACATAAATGCTGTTTCATAGTCACCTGACTTATATACCTTTACCGCATCTGCGTACAAGTTTTCATAATTCATAACATACGTAGATTTTTCTATCTGCTTTTCTTTCACTGATTTAATTACAGGTTTTAATTCACAAATATTTTTATCACATTCCACCAATGCAAAATCTGGCATGTAATCACGAACTTTTTTCCATCCCGCAATTGATTGTCCGTATTCATTAACCGGATTTTCTAGCCATTGTAAAAATTCTGCATATGTTGCCTTGTTTACAATTGTATTACCATTTACATCTTTTTTCCAAAAAGCAGATTTATCTGTATTCTTGTTTTTTACATCTTTCTGTTTATACTTTAGAAAAGCAGAAAGGCCATCTATTGGACACTTCAACAAAACATCTGGGGTTAAATCACCAGTAAGCAAACCTGCCTCGACCCAACGACGAATCCAGAGGCCACGTCCTTCGCGACAAAAATTACCAAGTGTATTTGCCACCGCCTTTTTAGATTTTCCGCCCAACCACATTTTTCCAAAACTGTATGTTGTATCTACAGGATTTTTCGCAAAAGCATCCAATACATCTTCTTCGGAAAGCCCAGCACCCTTATCTTTATAGGCTTGTCTCAAATCTGCGAAACGATCATTTAATTGTCTGTTCCTTTTTTTGTTTATGAATTGTGGTTCAATTAAATTACTAAAACCGTTATACATAATAGATGCAATTGCCAATGCTTCTGGCACACTGTCTATATTTATAGAATTAAAGGCGGTATCATAACAATACATTCCGAAATAAGTTTCCCCTTCTTCAAGGTGCCAACGGGCTAACTCATATGCTTCTTCGGTTGTAATAGGTTTTGTATATGACGTAACAGATGTCCCGTCCTTTAATACCGTAGAACCAAAACCAATTGTTGCACGTCCTTTTGGTTTTTGTCCTGGTCGTAATGGTTTACCTGTTGCATCATCATAGACCACATGTAAACCATCTTCGTTTACACGCACACCCTCGTTTGCGACAAGACTGGCAATCAAGAACGGTGTAACAGGTTTAATTTTTTCGCAATACCCGCCCAATGTTTTGTCTTCATATTTTAAGTCTATATTTTCAATTTTATCATCATCTATATTACCTGCCCCATCACGAGATTGAACAAACTTCGAACCGCCGATACCCAAACTGGCCAACAACATCCACCAAGACACAATTGATGTAAAATTAGGATTTTTCTTTATAAACTTTGGGAACTTTTTATCAGCACCATTTTTATTTTTTCCGACCTTGATTTCAGAAAATAATTTTTCACCACCGCGTGTTATATGATTATCCAATGTGATATATTTTGCCAACCACAGCAAAGCCTGGGCTGTTGCCGCTGTTGTAATACCCGTACCGCGTGCAACCTTGCCAAACATTTTTTTGGGGGTAGTATCCTTGATTTTTTTCCCCAGTTTTCCAACCGCCATGTGTGGCGCATTCACAATGTGTTGAAATTTTTCAGACATATACTTCCCCTATTTATTTCTTTCCAAAACCTGTACGTTTCGCAATTTTGGAACGTGTGCGCGCATAGTTCGGTGCCACGAACGGATAATCATGTGGCAACCCCCATTTTTCGCGATATTGTTCCGGTGTTAGATTAAATTTGCGTTTAATATAGCGGCGCAACATTATATGCCATGTACCATCTTCCAAACACTGAATCTTATCTGGCCGTACAGACTTTGCTATTTCAGAATCACTTGCCGCCGACCCCAACAATGTTGTGCGCGCCTGGGCCACCGCCGCCGCCATGGTAAGTTTCGGATTTGCAGCCATCGCCGCCGCCGCCAGGTTTGCGATTGCCAGTGCAACTTCGGGCTCTTTATTATTATTTACCATTTGCCAACCCCATATTTATGTACTATCATTATTATATCACAAATAAAGCACAAGTAAAATACAAGTAAAACAAAAATAGATGACAACCGACACACGCCCTTTGGCAGATTTAATGCGTCCCAATACCATTGACGAAGTATTGGGGCAAACGGCTATTTTGGGCGAAAACGGCCTTGTTCGCCGTATGGTTGAAAATCAAAAAATATCTAATTTGATTTTATGGGGTCCGCCGGGGTGTGGTAAAACAACGATTGCGCGCGCATTGGCTAATTCAGTTGATATGGATTTTGTCCCTATGTCCGCAGTGTTTTCCGGCACCGCCGATATTAAAAAGGCGGTAGAGGCGGCAAAACTTCGCAAACAAATCGGTCGTGGCACATTATTATTTATCGATGAAATCCATCGCTTTAATAAAACCCAACAGGACACACTTTTACCATATTTGGAAGATGGCACCGTTGTTTTTATTGGTGCGACAACCGAAAACCCGTCTTTTAATTTAAACAATGCGTTATTGTCGCGCTGTCATATTGGGGTATTACAACCACTTGGCACAGATGATTTAATTGAATTGATGGCGCGCACTGAAAAATTCACCGGTAAAAAATTACCGCTGGATGCGGCGGCACGCACGCACCTTGCACAAATGGCGGACGGCGATGCACGATTTTTACTAAACACATTAGAATATTTATTAAATGCAAAATTTAAAAAAGATTTATCGCCAGACGAACTTGATAACACAATTCAGAAACGCGCACCATTATCCGACAAAACCGGCGATGAACATTATAATTTAATTTCTGCGGTACATAAATCGCTGCGCGCATCAGACACCGATGCGGCATTATATTGGGTTGCGCGCATGATGACCGGCGGTCAGGATCCTATGTATATATTCCGCCGTCTTACCCGCTTTGCGATGGAGGATGTAGGCCTGGCCGACCCGAACGCAATTCAAATGGCAATTGCGACCTGGAACGCATACGAACGCATGGGCAGTCCCGAGGGCGACATTGCCCTGGCGGAATTGGTTGTATATCTTGGCACCGCACCAAAAAGCAATCGCCTGGACAAAGCAATACATGCGGCATACGCGGCGGCGAACGAGTTTGGGTCGTTGCCACCACCAAAAAATATTTTAAATGCCCCAACCCGCATGATGAAAAACATGGGCTATGGCGCGGGCTATATTTATGAACCAGATACCGAAAGCGGTTTTTCCGGACAAAATTGTTTTCCCGAATCAATGGGCCGACGCACTTTCTATACACCCGTTGAACGCGGTTTTGAACGTGAAATTAAAAAGCGACTTGATTATTGGAATGCCCTGCGTGAAAAATTGGGCAAGAAATAATACTAGAATAAAATATTAACTTTTGCGCCGATTTGAACTTCTTCGTGTTCAAATTCATAGTCAAAGTGCGCAACATATTGTGTGCGACCGAATTGGGCAACACCCTTTAAATTCAGCCATTCCTGGTTATAATGTGGGTTTGTTGATTTGCGGAATGTAAAACCACCGCCCACGCGCCACATTTGGTCAATACGAAAATAAGATTCTGGGATAAAGTCAATATAACTCATTCCGCGGGTATCATCAAAAATCCAAGTAGATTTTATTGTCGCGGCCAACGATACACCCGCCCATTGCCGACCGAAACGAAGTCCCGCGTAATATGATGAATCGGCAAACCATGGTGTTCGTACGTGTTTCGAACCACCGAAACGAAATCCCGCAATAACATCCGAAATTAATTTCGCATTATTGTCGTCCGCGCGCGCCATGCGATATGTCCCGCCAAGGTCGATACTGGAAAAACCATCGGCATCATCAACAAAATCAATTTGGTAATGCACACGCCCCGAAATCGACAGCCGGTCGTTAAGGCCATAGCCGAATTCCTGGCCCAGCCTTAAGATATCATGTCCATATGAAATATCTGTTTTCGATAAAATTGCATCATCGCGCAAAATGAATAACGGATCAGATGTATCGGTTTCAATACCATAATCTGCGCGTGCCAAATTTGGCACAAACAAAAAAGCCAACACCGCAAAGATATTGAAAACCTGTTTCATATGACAACCCTTTGCCCGACCGAACATTTGTCCGGTCGGGTATGTTTTTATTTATGCATTAGAATTGGAATATAGCCTGGATACCAATGCTTGTTTCGCGATAGTCGCTGATTTTAGCATCACCAGCCTTCATCCATTCATAGATATGTGTTCCAGGATTGCCCGCATCTTCTGCGCCCCACCACCAGAACGTTAAATCTTTATCATCGGCATCATCATACAATGATGTTTTCGCATAAAGGTTCAAAGCAAACCAGTCGTTTGGTTGCCAGCCAATTGCGCCCTTGATTGACAATTGGTTGTGCCAATCATAGTGGCCAAAGATGCCTTCGACATTTAATGTCCAATCTTCGGACAGAACACTGAATACACCCAAACCACCTTCGATATAGAATGCGTTTTTCGCATCGGCATCATATGCGATAAAGATTGCTTCTTCGTGATCGCCGGCATCTATGCCCTTGATACCGTTGCCATATGCGGTTCCGTCAAAGTCAACAAACCAGCCACGTGCCAAACCATAGATTGTTGAACGGGAAACCTTGTACCCAGCCTTCAAATCTAACACATAGTTATTCGCAATATCTTTTTGATGTTGGAAATATGCAGATGCGGTCGCAATCCATTTGTCGTTATCAACAAAACGCCATTGTGCACCCAAACCAAACATATTCAAATCGTTGTCGTCCATTTTGTCATCTGGGGATGCGGACCAATCGAATTTATATTTATTAAATTCATATTGCAACATACCCAAAACAGCAATACGATCGGTGATTCCATAACTGAAATCTTCCTTGATTGCAAATTGTTTCATATCCCAAGCAGCCTTAGGATCAGACAGCGAGAATCCCGTCGCTTCGGTCAAAGCGATATCATACGAACCCATGTTATAACCGAAATCGGTTATCGAACCGAACTTGCCCTGTAACGGTTGAAAGAACGGATGCGCCAAATAATATTTGCGTTTCAATTCAGTACGAACAGTTTCCGCGCGTGTTGTACGAACGGTCTGGGACGAATTGCCCGACGCATATTGTTTATATAATGCGCTGCGGTTAGCCGGCTGGGTATAATACATATTTTTCCCGTCGTTAACCTGATATGTAGTTGTGGTTGTGCGTGTTTGATATTTCGCATAATCCACATTTTCGCGTGTACGTGTGGCCGGTGCACCGGATAAATCCACGCTGGACCCCGCACGCGTTCCCCAATTTGTCGCCGCGCCCGCCGGCAATACAACCGCCAACGCCGCCACAGCACCCAATAAAGATAATTGTTTCTTCATTATATATAACTCCTTTTGATAAATATTATATCATAAAACCACCCCTAAAAAAAGCACAAAGCACAAAAAATAATTTGGGAAAGATTTTCACAAAAAGAGGCATGCGCCCGTTAATAAATCTCGCGCTTGTTATGGGAATCGGCGGCACTTATAATTCCGTCCTGTTCCATGCGTTCGATTAAGCCCGCGGCCTTGTTATACCCAATCCCCAGGCGACGTTGTAAATACGATGTTGTTGCCTTTTTATCACGACGCACGATTTCAATTGCCTGGGCATATAAATCATCGCCCTTGCCCCCGGCGGATGCGCCGGCCGGCATACCGGGCGCGCCACCCATATCATCGCCAGATTCCACAACACCCGCATCGTATTCCGGTTCGCCCTGGGACCGCAGGAAATCACCAATTCTTTGTAATTCGTCATTATCAATCAATGCGGCATGTATACGCACCGCCGGTTTACCACCCTCACTGAACAACATATCGCCGCGGCCCAATAACTGTTCCGCACCGGTTGTTCCCAATGTGGTCATAGAATCGATACGGCTACTTGCCTGGAACGAAAGACGGGTCGGGAAATTAGCCTTGATAACACCGGTAATGGTTGTCGCGTCTGGTCGCTGGGTCGCCATAACAAGATGGATACCCGCCGCACGCGCCTTTTGTGCGATACGCTGGACGCACATTTCAACCTCTTTGCGCGCAACAGACATCAAGTCAGCAACCTCGTCAATAATAATAACGATGTACGGCATATCGGACAAATCTACTTCCTGGGTTTCGAATAATAATTCGCCCGTTTCTTCATCTTTACCGATTGGAACCTGGCGCGTTACTTTTTCGCCCGCTTCGCGTTTCTTGGCGGCGGCATTATTATATTGTTCAATGTTCTGGGCATTTAAAACCTGTAATTGTTTATAGCGGTCGTCCATTTCGCGCACCGCCCATTTAAGTGCATTAACCGCCGGCACAGGATCCAATTTCACAATAGGTGTAATAAGGTGCGGTATATCGTCCCAGAACCCAAAGTCAACACCCTTTGGGTCAATAATAATCAATTTACATTTATCTGGTGTAAAGTGATATACGATTGATGTAATAATAGATTGCACGAACACAGATTTACCAGAACCGGTACGCCCAGCAACCAACATATGTGGCATTTTTGCCAAATCAAAATACATTGGTTCGCCACCAATATTTACACCCAATCCCAACGGTATTTTATATTTAGAATTAACAAAGATATCATTTTCCATCAAATCGCGATACCGCACAACATGCGGGTCGACATTCGCAACCTCGACCCCGATATAGTTTGAACAAGGCAATGGCGCAATACGAATACTTGCGGTCGCCATCGCACGTGTCATATCCTTGACCGTATCGGAAATCTTGGATATACGCATACCGGCATCTGGCAAAAATTCATATAATGTAACAATTGGGCCGGGCTTGATATTTTCAACCTTGCCATAGACACCATATTCCGCAAAGTGTGTTTCAAGCATAGCCGCCTGACGTTTCAATTCTGGGGTAACGACATTTTTACCAAACTTGGATACTTCTAGTAACATCGGGTCTGGCAATTCATATTCACCGGCATCGCGTTTAACCGGGGTACGTTTTTTCGCCGCACGCACTTTGCGCTTTGGTGTTTCTTCTTCTTCTTCGGCTTCCTCTTCTTCTTCCTCGTCTTCTTCTTCATCGTCTTCTTCGTCGTCATCTTCCGTATATTCGGCCGGCGGTATCAAATGGAACAAAGACAACACCCAACGAATCGCGCGCCAAGTTGCCATCAACAAAGATTGTATGTGTGCAAACTTAATATGTAATAACACCGCCCCCATATATATGAACAGCCCCAGCATCAGCATACCGACCAACACCGTCCACCCACCAACAAGCGCGCTTAAATCAGATGCAACCAACGCACCCACCAGGCCACCAAATGCCGCGCCCGGTGCAATCATGCCAAACGCCATCGCCCCAACACAAATCGCGATAAATCCCCGCAGGATATTATATTCGGGCGCATATTCCGGCACCCAATTCATTGCCCACGAAATACCACACCGCATCAAACACAAAATCAAAAACAATGTCGGCATAAAACCAATCATATAGCGCACAAACCCAACAACATTACCAATAAAAGATTGATTACCAAATGTAGATGCGCACGCAAAACCATCCAAATAGGAATTATGGAACAGCAGCCCCCCCAGCATCAAAACCCCCGCGCACAATACCACCGCACCAAACACGCGTTTTAAAAAAGTGCGAATTGCCCCGGAAACACTTTCTGGCAAAAATTTGGATTGTTGTTTCATAGCATGCATTTTATCATAAAAAACGCAAAAGTGTTAGTCCGATTTGAAAAAAATAAAACCGCCATATTGGCGGTAATATTATTTGCGTCTAAACGCGAAATATTTAACCAGGTCGGCGGCAACCATACCAATAAACGCCCCCAATATTACATCGGTTGGCCAATGTGCCCCCGCCGCCACACGCGACAGACCAACCAATATTGCCAACGTCCATGTTATTGGCTTGATTTTTGGTGATAACATCCCGGCCATAACCAACCCTGCGAATGTCGCGGCGGTGTGTCCCGACGGCATTGAATTAAACGCCCATTCGAACGAGCCTGGACGAAAACCAGTTATACCCAATGCTTCAAAAAATATCGGACGAAAACGACCAACGCATACCTTGATAATTTTAGCGACAATACCCGCCGATAACACAGACGAAAAAATCAAAAAAGCATAATTGGTGCGCACCTTGGACATAAAGTCGCGAAAAAGCGCAACAATGCTGAACTTGCTTTTTACATTTTTATATTTAACACCTGATTCAAGTGATTTTTTTATATAAACCACCAACAACAAAACGGCGGTTAAAATCAGCCATACTTTCACATCAAATATATATCCAAATATTGTCCAGGCATTACAATCAATTTTGCGCAACAAAACAAACAGCGGTTTATCAAACCACAACATTCCACACGCAATCAATGCCGCCGTTACAAGCGCACCCCATGCCAACCATTTTGTTTTTAATTTATTATCAGGTGTTAAAAACATCACTTTATCCTTTTATTCCGCAATAAGACGATTATAAACTTTTTTATCGGTCAAAATCTTGACAGCAACCGCCGATGCGACCGAATCTTCGTCGGCACCACTGGTAATAACCGGGCAACCCTTGCGAACATCTGCAACATTCACATTCGGCATTTTATTAAAGTCTGTCGCATTAAAATAATTGTTTATTACATTAAGGAAAAACGCATTTTGTTGTTGGCTGGTGCGAATATTTGATAGACATACAATTGGGAAAACACCACGACCATCAATATCGCGCCCCGACCCCGTTTTCAAAGATTTATTCATCAATTCCAACGCACCGCCATTTTCCAAATCAATGCGCGTTGCAATTCGTGCCAAACCCGCCGTTGGTGTTCCAACCAATACACCGCGTCCATTTTCATAAAATGCGGCCGCCAAGGCTTCGGCTGTGCCGCGGGTCATATCGGACATTAACACAACAACCGGCACCCCCGTTACCGCGGACGACCCGGGGACAACTTCAACCTCTTCTGTGGCGGTTTGTGCGATACGCATAACCGGGTTTTGCCCGATAAAAAGTCCCGCCAATTTTGCCGCCGCGCGTTCATCATCACCGGTTGCGGCACGCAAATCAAGAATAATTCCACCAATATCATCATAGCGCGCTAGCGCCTCGTTCACGATGCCGACCGCACCATCTGATATATTATGTACGACAATTTCTAATATACCGCCGGATTCATCATCGCCTGCACGATGAACAACATCTGCATCGGCCAAAACAATTGTCGCCCGACGCAAAACAACATCACGATTGCCCGATGGTGTTATTAAACGAACCTTGGATGTGCCGGAATTATAACCACTCATAAATGCTTCGATTTCATCATCGGACATATCAGCAACCGGTGTACCGTTTATTTCGGCAATTATATCACCACTGTGTACCCCCGCGGCATCGGCCGGCGACCCCTTGAACACACCATGAATACGCAGGTTTCCGCGTTCGTCCCGCACACCGTTTATACCAACACTGGTAAGGATACGACCATCTTCGCTTATTTCCGCACGTTTAGAAAAGATATAGCGGCCCCGTTCATCAATGCCACGCATTAATGCATCTACAACCATTTGGTATGTTTCGCTTTCGCTTGCGCTGTGCAAATATGGATCGTTTGCGCGTAATTTTAACACCAATGCGGTTGTAATTTCACCAAAGCCATTCCAGTCATGTGCGCTGGGGCGCGGATAATTTGCGATAATAGAATCGCGCCAAACCAACACGACGCGTTCATCGGTTGCGGCAATATGTGCATCTTTATTTAATTTTTCCAAACTTTCAATTGCGACATTTATGCTTTTTCCACCCCATTTCACAGAATCAAGTTTTTCGTAAATGTCTGCAAAAGTATTCGACATATCGAAAACATGCATACCGTCCTGGACCGGTTCATCGGGGAAAAACAAGCCTTCGCAAAAAGCAGGGACCGACAATGACACGCACGAGCAAACCACCAAAGCCCCAAACAATCTTTGCACTTTGAACTTTGCACTTTGAACTTTCATTGTCGCCCCCCTGTCCTTTTTGCTTTTATATTAATACTTTGTTTCACGCAAATTAAAGTGATACAAAATAACATTAGAAATATAAATACTGGTCAATGTCCCCATCACAATTGAAAAGGTCATCGCGATAGAGAATTCACGCAGCATCTGATTTCCAAAGATATAAATACCTATTAAACCCAAAATTGTCGAAATACTGGTCATCAATGTACGACTTAACATTTCGTTCACCGACAAATCAATCAAATCATTCATAGGCATTTTGTGGTATTTTTTGATATTTTCATCAATACGATCGTAATTCACAACCTTATCATTAATAGAATATCCAATACCCATCAAAATAACCGCAATTGCTGTCTGGTTGAATTCCAGCCCGGCAATAGAAAAGAAGCCGAACATCAACACAAAGTCCAACAACAACGATACAAATGAACCCACCGCATAACCACCGCGATAGCGAATCCAGATATACACACTCATCAAAATGAACGAAACCAAAATCGCCCAAATACCACCGCGGACCAATTCACCACCAATTTTTGGACCGACTATCTGGACCTGGGAATAGGTAACATTTTCGCCCAAAATATCCTTGATTTCGCGGACGCGTTCATTTTGCATTGTGTCCGTCGCCCCCTTGGGTAACCCAACACGCACCAAAACGGACCCGCCATCAACGGCCTGTAATTCAGGACTAAATGCCGCCAATTCGGTACGCATTTTATCAACAGTATATTCGGCAGATACTGGTGTAACCTCCATCGAAATACCACCAGCAAAATCAATGCCATAATTTAATCCCTTGAAATAAAGTGCCAAAATTGACAACACAACCAATATACCGGAAACCCAGTATGACAATTTACGATATTTCATAAAATGCAGTTTCATTATTTTCCCCTTTGCATTTCTTATTTTGTTTTAACATAACCAACTTTTTTGTTTTTGCCGCCCATATACCAATCAATAATAACCTTGGACAGCAACATACACGTAAACAGTGTTGTCAAAACACCGATAGACAGTGTAACCGCGAACCCACGAATTGGACCCGCACCGAATTGGAACAGAATTAACGCACAAATAAGGTTTGTTAATTCACCGTCCAACACAGCCTTGTTAGAACGATGGAACCCAACATCAACCGCGCGCAAGGTCGGAACACCCGCACGTATTTCATCGCGGATGCGTTCAAACGGCAAAATGTTTGCGTCCACCGCCATCCCCAGTGTCAACACGATACCGGCGATACCTGGCAATGTCATTGTTGCCCCGAACAATGCCGACATACCAACAATCATGGCCAAATTCACGACCAAAACCACATCGGCAATAACACCAAAACTGCGATAAACCATCAACATAAATAACATAATGAACAACAAACCAACAACGGCCCCCGTTGTTCCAGATGCAATTGTATCCGCACCCAAACCGGCACCAACCGTACGTTCTTCAATAACGGTTAACGGCGCAGGCAACGCCCCCGACCGCAACAGCACCGCCAAGTCTTTTGCCCCCTGTAAAGTGAAGCCACCTGAAATCTGACCACGACCACCAGGTATCGGTTCACGAATATTTGGTGCAGACAAAACTTTGCCGTCCAAAACAATTGCGAAACGTTCGTTAACATGTTCTGTTGTTAATTTCGCAAATTTACGTGCACCCGTCGCATCAAACACAGTTGTTACAACCGGCATATTATTTTGGTCAAAGTCTGCCTGGGAATCTTTAAGACTTTCGCCAGATACTTCTATACGTGAATAAACCGGCACAATTTGATCCGGCATATCCATATATGGTAAAAAGTCCGTTCCACTTGGCGCACGACCAGATGCAATTTGTTCCGGCGACACATTTTCATTTACCAAATGGAAAGTCATTTTAGCGGTTTGACCAATCAAGTCCTTGATATGTTCCGGATTATCAACCCCCGGCAATTGTACCAAGATGTATTTACCACCCTGGGATTGAATTGAAGGTTCCTTGGTCCCCAGCGCATCAATACGGCGACGAACAATTTCGATACTGCGCGCCAGCGCATCCTGGACCATTTCTTCTTTCTGTTTATCAGAATAAGATAATTTAATCGTATCACCGCTTGATTCCATATCAACGGTATTTCCAAGAACACTTTTCAAACGTCCCTTGGCCGCGGAAACATCGTCCGATTCACGAACCTTAAACGAAACAACACCGTTGTTATTACGCAAATCAGAAAAACGAATAACACCCTTGTTTCTGTCAATCAATGCCGAACGGACATCATCGTATAACTGATTTGCCTTGTCATGAAACATTGTGTCGGTATCAACTTCTAATAAAAGTTGCGCACCACCCTTCAGGTCCAAACCCAACGGCACAGGTTTAATCCACTTTGGGAAATAAGACGATGCCCCAGGCACAAACGTCGGCACAGCCAACAAAACCCCAAACACCGCAACAAAGATTATTGCCAACTTCTTTAACATACGATACACCCCTTACTTTTCAACATTTGCAACTGCGTTTTTATTAACTTCCACGACAACACCCTTGGCAATTTCAACATCTATTGTTGTGGTGCCAACCTTCTTTATCGTGCCATAGATTCCCGCCGCCAACACGCGATTACCAACCGCCAACGAATCCAGCATTTTTTGATATTCTGCCATGCGTTTCTTGTTCGGGCGCACAATCAGCAAATAAATTATACCGAATATAACGATTAAATAAAGCACCATTCCCCAAACATTACCTGTTTGTGCCGCATTATTTACGGTATCAATGGTTGCCTGTTCTGTTTCCAGCATTATTTTTCTCCTTGTTCTTTATTATTTATGGTGTTCAGAATAGTAAAAAATCCCCCAGGTGTAAAGCACAAAAAGCACAACCACCCCACCCCATTTTATGACCGTTCAAACCACCCATCTATTTCAGTCAGCGGTATAAACTTATATACCGGCCGACCATGGTTACATTCGCCACCGCGTGTTGTGTTTTCAATATCACGCAACAACGCATCCATTTGCGCCATATCCAGTTTTTGCCCCGCACGCACACTGTGATGACACGCATAATTGGCTAATTTCAAATGTAATTTTTCATTTAATTCGGACGAATGGCCGTTGGCGCGCACCTCGTCTGCGATATCGTGCAACACAGATGCCCAGTCCATATCCCAATCTGCTGGTTTTTCAAAAATAGCAATCGCATCTTCGCCAAATTCGCCAATATTCAACCCTGAATTATGCAATTCATCCGCGATTGATATTATTGCCATAACATCTTCGGCGCGCATATTCACAACAATCGGGGTAAGCAATGGTTGGGTTTTTATCGTATGTCGCCGCAACTTTTCATATGTAATGCGTTCATGGGCGGCATGCTGGTCAATTATAACCAATTGTTCACCGGCCTGTGCTAATATGTATTTTTTTCCAATTTGCCCAATCACGCGCCCCAATGGCAAATCAATATTTGTGTCCGCATCCGACTTCAAATCAACTTCAAATGGTTTGTTGGGTTTTGACGGTATCGAATTGAATATATTATCAAAATTTGTCTTTTTATCGGCGACATGCCATGCCCCAGTTGGTGGTATATTAAAGTGTATTGGGGTCGCGCTATGTACATCGTTTGGTGGGGTTGCGACATTTTGAACAGTATTTTCGTTCATTGTTTTAGCCAGCACATCACGCAACGATTTTATGATAAAGCTACGGACATGGTTCGGTTCAAGAAAGTGCACCTCGGTCTTGGCGGGCGACACATTAACATCGACCGCACGCGAATCAATATCCAAATACAGCGCACACAGCGGAAATTCGCGCGCATGCATAACATCCATATATGCCGCACGCAACGCAGAAACCAAAACCTTGTCTTTGACGGGGCGATTGTTCACAAATAAATATTGATCCACCGATGATGCACGACGTAACGTTGGTACGGATATTAACCCACGCAGGCGCATATTTGACGATGCCGACGCCACATCAACGGGCAGCATATTTCCCACAACATCATCACCCATAACGGTTGCGACCCGTTGTTCAATATCCTGATTTTTTGGAAAACGCCATTTATTATTTAATGTAAACCCAACATCACCGCGCGCCATCGCCAGTTGTTTAACGGTATCCAGTACAGACATCATTTCGGCGCGATCAGATCGCAAAAACTTTAACCGCGCGGGTGTCTTGCGAAAAAGATTTTCAACCCTTATACGTGTCCCGGCCGCCCACGCAGACGGACGAATTTCACCGCTTTCGCAATTAAGGCACCAACCATTTTCATCCGCGCCATTATATGTATCAATTGTCATATCGGACACAGATGCGATTGACGGTAATGCTTCGCCGCGAAAACCCATATATGTAATATTTTGTAAGTCATCATCGGGCAATTTAGATGTCGCATGCCGCATAATTGCGCGTGATAAATCGTCGCGCGACATACCCGAACCATTATCAATTACGGAAATCAATGTGCGCCCGCCGTCCACAACATCAATAACTATTTCATCGGCCCCCGCATCCAGCGCATTTTCCACCAATTCCTTGACCACAGATGCCGGACGTTCAACAACCTCGCCGGCGGCAATCTGATTTACCAGGAAATCGGGCAAAACGCGTACTGGCATTTATATTTATTCCTTGAATTTAACTTCTAAAATCTCGTATTCCTTTTCACCACTGGGCAATTTCACGATACATGTATCACCGACACACCGACCAATCATCGCGCGCCCAACCGGCGAATTACATGATATAACGGTTTTACCATCCGCTTCTATATCGGATAAAATACGGCACTGCATTTGGTTACCATCATCATCTTCGGCAATGACACGCGCACCAAACACAACCCGATTACCCGTAAGGCTTTCTACATCAACGACATTAGCATTGGCAATAACCCCTTCGATAAACTGAATACGTTTATCAATCTGGCGCTGTTTTTCCTTGGCCGCACTGTAATCAGCATTTTCCGACAAATCGCCCAGGCTGCGCGCCCATTGGACTGTTTTTAATATATCAGGACGCTGAACTTCCTTCAGGTCCTTTAATTCTTTGACCAATTCGTCAAAACCATTTCTTGATATTGGGTACTTTTCCATGCTTCTTTCCTATATATTTGTCCCCGCATTATAGGACAACATTTTAATTTTGCAATTAACAAATGTTCAGGTTATAATTCAATATCAATACATATATATAATATACGCGTTATGTCAAGATACAGAATTTTAAACAGATTTTTAATGCGCCGATTTTTTTCCGGGGTTGGCCTGGTATTGTTGGTGGTATGCGGAATTATATTGGCGGTAACATTTGTTGAACGTTTGCCGTCAAACCCCAATGCCGTCGCCGCAATAATGGACGCATGGTCGCGTTTAATGGAATATATCCCGTTGTTTTTACCAATGGCGATATTTATGGGAACACTGTTTGCGTCCTATAACCTTACTAAATCCAGTGAAAACATCATTATTGCCGGGGCGGGCCTGTCGCCATATCAGATGGCACGACCATTTTTAGTTGGTGCGGCACTGATTGGCATATTCGCGACAACCGTTATTAACCCCTATTCCGTACATTTAAGTACACGCGAAATCACAACGGACCATTTGAAATTGGTTGATAATGCGGTTTGGTTACGCGAAGCGGGCGAAAACGGCTTTATAACACTGCGTGCGGAATCAATCGGGCGCGATGGGGAAAATCTGGTATTCAATAATGCGACCGCATTTGTTCAGGGGTCCGACTTTAAATTAACCGAACGCGTAATGGCGGACCATATAACATTGTCCGACAATGGTATGGATGCGGAATCTGCGCACACATGGAACGGTGTTGGGGGCGACAAACAAACATCATGGCATGCCGACACCCAATTAACACCGCGTACCGTTCTGGACAGATATTTACAACCCGACCAGATTTCATTTTGGCAATTACCGTCCTTTATCAAGAAAATGGAAAATGTCGGTATACCTGTTCGTTCCCATTGGGTTCAGTTTTGGACATTATTATTCCTGCCGCTTTCTATGATTGCGATGGCGACATTGGGTATTGCGTTTTCCCAAACCCGTCAACGTCGTAACTACAGTTTTGGTTTTAAGTTTAGTATTGGTATTGCAACATGTTTCGCATCGTACTTTACAATAAATATGTTTAATGCGCTGGGGGCGACGGGGGTATTACCACCAATATTGGCGATTATTGCGCCACCCCTTATTATTATTGCGGGCGCGGGTGTATTTATTGCCAGTTTTGATACAATTTAATCTATATGGGGGTTGCTATGCCGTTGCGGAAAAAGAAAAAGTTTAACATTTATAAAATCGCCATTATCGTGATTGCCATTGTTATACTGGCGTTGATGATTATTTCGTTTCCGGCCCCACAAAATATGACCGAAGTGGTTTTGTCGTAATGAATTATATTGATATATTTTTAGAAGCATTGTCTGCGGAAAAAGGCCGTTCTGAAAAAACATTGGCCGCATATGCATCTGACCTGCAACACGCAGACGCATCTATTCCGGGTGGTTTAATGACGGCGGACGACAATGCGATTCAAAAATATTTGACCGATTTGCCGGACCGCGCATCAAGCATCGCACGCAAGGCCAGCGCACTGCGCGGGTTTTACAAATTTTTAATGTTGGAAAAAATCATAACAAAAAACCCAACTGCCAATCTGGAATTACCAAAGCGCAAACGCGCATTACCTAAATTTTTATCGGTGGACGAAATAGAATTGCTTATATCATCGGCGGGCGATGTAAAAAACGCAACGCGCCTGCGCACTATGTTGGAATTGGTATATGCATCGGGGTTGCGTGTATCGGAATTGTGTGAATTACCGATGACGGCAAACCTTGGCGATAAATTATTGATTCATGGCAAGGGGGCCAAGGAAAGAATTGTCCCCATGCACCCCGGTGCCGTACATGCGCTTAATAAATGGTTGGATATGCGTGGCGACAATCCATCAAAATATGTATTTCCGTCCAACAGTAATTCTGGGCACATTACCCGCGATGGCTTTTTCAAGATTTTGAAAAAATGCGCTGTTTTGGCGGGTATTGACCCCAAACGCGTAAGTCCGCACGTCCTGCGCCATTCGTTTGCATCGCACCTGCTGGCCGGGGGGGCAAACCTGCGCGCGATACAGACAATGCTTGGACACGAAGATATTTCAACAACACAAATCTATACGCACGTTATGCCGGAACGGTTACGTGAAACGGTTGTGGAACATCACCCATTGGCAAAACAAAGAAGTGGTAAAAAATGATTCAAAAATGTGAACACCCGGGCTGTACCAAGGCGGGACCATGTCGTTGTCCGAAAACACGCGATTTGCGTGAATATTGGCATTTTTGTCCGGAACATGCGGCGGAATATAATAAAAATTGGAACTATTACGCGGGAATGAGTGCGGACGAAATCGAAGAAGATTGGGAATCCCAGGTTTTTGGTTCACCCCTGAAAGACAAACAAAAAGCAAATGCAGACGAAGCGGACTATATAAAGTTCCTTAATGACTTTATTACCGGGCGCGACACATTTGACAAGATGCCGAAAAAGACGACACTGCCCGGACCAGTTACGGCGGCATTTAAATTATTCGGCCTTCCCATCACTTCGTCCTGGCGCGAGGTTGGCATGCGTTACCGCGCATTGGCAAAACAGCACCACCCCGACCGCGCCGGATCTGCAACGGAATTTGCCAAGATATCCAGCGCATACGACACACTTAAAAAATATTTTGGAAAGAAATAAAAGGACACAGTTATGACAAAAACTATTATTGCGATTGGTGGCGGTTCATTCGGGCAATTAAAAACATATCCAGACGGTCGCCAAGTACAAAAACCAATGGAAACATTAAAGATTGATAAAAAAATAATTGAACTCACTGGTAAAACACAGCCAAAACTAGTTTTTATTGGTGCCGCACATGGTGACGACTTATCTCGTTTCTTGGCAATCAAAAAATACTTTGGCGAAACTTTAGGTTGTGTTGTTGAAAATTTAAATTTAATTGACGATTCCCAAAGACCAAACAAAGAAGACCTTAAAAAGATTATCTTGGGTGCTGATATTATATATATTGGCGGTGGTAATGTCACATACCTTATGAAAATACTGGGCAAAACTGGGGTTGATAAATTATTACGCACCGCGTACGACAACGGAATTATTATGTCTGGGAACAGTGCGGGTGGTTGCGCATGGTTTGAATTTTATGGCAATGACGAAGACGATGATTTTGACGGAACATTTGAAACATTCAAACCCAAACGCGCACTGGGTTTTGTCCGCGGATATTTTGAACCACACTGGGACACAAAAAATGAAACCGGCATTGATAAAGAATCTGTATCAAAAAAATCTGTGAATGATATGTTGAAACGCGAATCTATATCTGGATATGGCGTTGACGAAGGTGCGGCAATTATGATTCAAACAGACAATGACAAACAGACCATAACAGAAATCACGTCCAAGCCAGGTGCACGTGTATATAGATTAAACCAAGACAAACAAAATATTCATGTAAAAATGAACCAAACAGAAAGATAAAAAACGCGCCGATGGCGCGTTTTTTTTATTCCTTTGAATTCAAATATGCAATTGCATCCATGGCGGCGGTACAACCCGTTCCGACCGCGGTTGCAATTTGCATTTTTATACCACTGTGTACATCGCCCGCAACAAATGTTCCCGCCGGCAACGCATCGGGGGCCAATCGTCCCATTTCATCGCGGTGTACACCTTCGTCCAAATAATCTGTATTTGCTTCATGCCCAATCGCAACAAACAAACCGTCGGTTTCAATTTCCTGGTCATCGGTTGTTGTTACAACCAATTTTTCAGAATTCGGCACCGCCACAATTTTCTTTAAATCGGTATTGAACAAACATTCGATGTTTTCGCGTTCGGCGACACGTTGGCGCAATATTGCCTCGGCCCGAAAGAAGGAACCCTTGCGATAAACTATTTTCACAGACTTTGCGATATCCGCCAAATACAGCGCATCATTCAATGCGGAATTACCACCGCCCATAACCATTACATCTTTGCCATAATAGAAGAATCCATCGCATGTTGCGCAATATGACACACCCTTGCCTATCAATTCGCGCGCCCCTTCTATTTCCAGTTTACGCGGGGATGCACCCGTTGCGAAAATGACAGCCTTGCCGATATAGTGTTTGCCATCATCCGCCAAAATATTGAAACCACTTTCCGCATCGCCATCAACCGACTTCGCGGACGCAAATACAACATGCGCGCCAAATGATTCAGCCTGCTTCTTCATAAACTCGGCCAGGCCCAATCCGTCCCCTGACCAACCGGGATAATTTTCCAACTTGGCAATTTGGGACATTTGCCCCCCAAGTGTTGGTCCACCCAACACAATTGTATTTTTATTTGCGCGCGCGCAATACAATGCCGCGGTCAGCCCCGCCGGACCCGACCCCAGAATAATCACATCATACATTGTAATATCCATCACACTTTCCTTTTACTTATTGTCCAAATCATACCATATAAGATAATGAACGCAAACCCAAAATTCAACCGACGAATATATTGATTTTCGGGCAAAATGATTTTATAATTCGCGCATAAATTAACACAAATGGGGACAAGATGATTGATATAAAATATATTCGTGAAAATCCAGAAGTTGTAAAAAACGCCTGTGCGGTCAAGGGCTTTGCCGACCACACCGATGAAATATTGGCATTGGACAAACGCGTACGTGAATTGAAAACAATTACGCAAACAATGACTGCGGAAAAAAATAAAATCACGCGTGAAATACCAACCGCCGCGGACAAGGCACCACTTATCGCGCGGTCCAAGGAAATTGGAAACGAAATCGCGGCCGATATGGCGGAATTGGCGGAAAAAGAGGCCACGCTTAACGAATTATTACATTGTGTTCCACAAATACCAGCGGCCGACGCGCCGGTTGGTCGCGACGATTCCGAAAATGTCGAGGTTCGCCGCGTTGGCACCCCACGCGAATTTGACTTTACCCCACGCGCACAATGGGATTTGCTGGATATGAATGGTTGGTGGGCACCAGAAAAGATTGGTGAAATTTGCGGTACCCGTACATATTGTTTAATGGGCGAAGCCGCCGAATTATCATTGGCCATTCAAACATATGTTATTCAAAAATTGATTCAAAAGGGATTCCGTTTTGTTGAATGCCCATCAATCACGAAACCGCAAACTATATTTAATGCGGGACACTTTATGGGGTCTGATGTATCGGTAATGAATAATGATGTATTCATGTTGACGGACACCGACAGATGTTTGGCCGGGACCGCGGAAATCATTTTGAATTCATTACACGCGGACGAAGTATTAAATGAAAAAGATTTACCGATTAAATATGCTGGCTTTTCACCATGTTTCCGCAAAGAAGCGGGTGCCGCCGGGCGCGATACGCGGGGGCTGGTCCGTTTTCATCAGTTTAACAAGGTTGAACAATATATATACTGCACCCCGGAACAATCGGACGAAATGCACGAACATATTTTAAACAACCTGTGCGAAGTAATGGAAGATTTGGAATTGCCATATCGTGTAATTGCAAATTGCACCGGCGATATGGGATTCAACAAGGTTAAAATGAACGATGTAGAAGCCTGGTTCCCGTCCGAAAATGCTTATCGTGAATTGGGTTCTTGTTCGTCCATTGGTCAGTTCCAGGCGCGCCGCACAAACACGCGTTTCCGTGCGCACGATGGGTCGTTACAGTTCTGTGCGACATTGAATAATACAGGTATCGCCCTGCCACGTGCATTGGTGCCTGTTATTGAAAACCACCAAAATGCCGATGGTTCGGTCAATATACCAAAGAAATTACAAGCACTTATGGGTGGTCGTACAAAAATTGGTGGAAAACATTAAAAATAAAAATCGCCCGATTGGGCGATTTTTATTTTGTTTTTTGATTTGATATTTTCTGTATCAATTGCTGTGGCGACATTATTGCATACTGTGCGCGCTTGAATACATTTTCAGATATCGTGACATAATATTTTTTCAAACTTTTTTCCAAACGTTCCTGGTACCACGAATTTGTTGGCGATTTGTAATATTCACAAATATCGCTAAGTACCGCTGTCGCAGCGACATAGACCTTGTTATTAAACTGACCCGCTTTGGCGCCCTGAATAATCATACCCATAAAATCACCAAAACTGTTATACAATTCATACCATTCTGTATATTTTTTTGGGTCTTGCAACAACAGTCTAAACCGCGCAATTGCGGTCGCAATTTGTTTTTGTTCGGCCACATCACGCGGTTGACGTGCAACCAGCCAGCGAATCGCCGATTGAAAAAATTCTTTTATAACAACTTCATAATCTATCATTTGTTTCATCATATGCCCCCTTATTCTCACTATAATTATAGACAAAATATGCCAAATGTCAATTTTTTTACAAAAAAATGTTCTATATTGTTGAAAATCGTGAAAAATGGTATACTCTATACCCGATTTATGTAAAAATTAAGGGGCATTGATATGAAGATTCGCAATATCGCAATCATCGCACACGTTGACCATGGAAAAACGACACTGGTTGACAACATGTTGAAACAAGCCGGAACTTTTCGTGAAAACGAAAAGGTTGAAGATCGTGTCATGGACAGTGGCGATATTGAACGCGAACGCGGCATTACAATTTCCGCAAAACCCACATCTATCCAATGGGGCGAATATAAAATCAACATTGTTGATACACCGGGACACGCCGACTTTGGTGGCGAAGTGGAACGTATTTTATCCATGGTTGATGGTGTGGTGTTGTTGGTTGATGCCGCCGAAGGACCCCTGCCCCAGACCAAGTTTGTGTTGGGCAAGGCATTAAAACTGGGGCTGCGCCCGATTGTGTGTATTAACAAGGTTGACCGCAGTGATGCCCGCCCGGACGAAGTTTTAAGCGAAACATTTGATTTGTTTGATAAATTGGGTGCGACCGATTCCCAACTTGATTTCCCATATCTGTATTCCGTTGGGCGCGATGGTTGGGCGGTACGCAACCTGAACGATGAACACAAAGATTTAACCCCACTGTTCCAATTAATTGTAGATCATGTGCCGGCACCTGATTGTAACGGGACCCGTTGCCAATTAGATGCCCCCTTTTCAATGTTGGCAACCACATTGGAGGCAGACCCCTATGTCGGCCGTATTTTAACAGGCAAGGTGGAATCAGGTACTGTCCGTGTGGGACAATCGGTCAAGGCTATTAACAGAAATGGCGAATTTATTGAAAACGCAAAAATCACAAAAATTATTGAACACCGCGGTGTTGAAAAGATTTCACGCGAATCTGCATCGGCGGGCGACATTATCGTTGTGGCTGGTTTTAGTAAAGCGACTGTGGCGGACACCCTGTGCGACCCATCGGTTACCGAACCAATTCCGGCTATGCCAATTGACCCACCAACCCTTACCATGACATTTTTTGTTAACACATCACCGTTGGCTGGTAAATCTGGTAAAAAATTAACATCGCGTATGATTGGCGAACGTTTGTTCCGCGAAGCCGAAACAAACATCGCATTAAAGGTTACACAAAGTGCCAACAATGAAAGTTTTGAAGTTTCCGGTCGTGGCGAATTACAGTTGGGTATTTTAATTGAAACAATGCGCCGCGAAGGTTTCGAATTATCTGTATCCCGTCCGCGCGTTGTTATGCAGACCGGACCGAACGGCGAAAAATTGGAACCAATCGAAGAAGTCGTTATTGATGTGGACGATGAGTTTTCCGGTGTTGTTATTGAAAAGATGACCAAACGCAAAGCCACAATTACAGAAATGAAGGCATCAGGTGCCGGCAAAACACGTATCGTCTTTTCCGCCCCATCGCGTGGGTTAATTGGGTATCTGTCTGAATTCCGTACCGACACACGTGGCACCGGCATTATGAACCGCGTATTTGATAAATACGACGAATACCGCGGCCCAATTTCACAATATCGTCCAGGGGTGCTTGTTTCCATGGAGGCTGGATCTGCTGCTACATACGCACTGCACAATTTGGAACCACGCGGTACATTGTTCATTGGCCCACAAACCGAGGTTTATTCTGGTATGATTATCGGTGAACATTCCAAAGAAAATGATATCGAAGTTAACCCGGTCAAGGGAAAACAATTAACAAATGTTCGTTCGGTTACTGCGGATGAAAAGTTATTCCTGGCCCCTCCGCGCAAAATGAGTCTGGAAGAAGCCTTGTCATACATTCAAGATGATGAATTGGTAGAGGTTACACCTGCTGTAATCCGCCTGCGCAAAAAGGAACTGGACAGCGGTAAACGCAAGAAAGCATATCGCTTTGCCGAAACAGACGATTAAAACACACCGCCCACATGGGCGGTATTTTATTGAAACACAAACCATTCTTTATTATCCTTGTCTTATAAAAAGCAAAGGATGTATTGATGCCCGAAATTACACCATTTAAAATATACAGCGATAATAAAAATATAAAGTATTCCAACAAAATAATTAATCAGATAAAAATCACATCAAACGCAAGTGTGATATCTGTGGACAACCCAACCATTGTTGTTGATACAAAAACAATCGCATACGGTGTTTTTGACAGCAACGGTAAATTTGTAAAACAATCTTTACAATATCGCGGCAAAAATCATCAATTTATACCAAAATCTGTTCCACACGATGCGCCATATATTGATTCTGTTGCTGTTCTGGTTGGAAACATATACCCACACTTTGGACACTTTTTGGTGGAACAAATGAATCGCCTTTTTGGCGCAATCAATCAACCACGCGATATTAAATACATATTTATGGACAACCGCGGAATCGGCGCACAAAACTTTGTTTATGAATTTATGGCGGCATTTGGGGTTGATAAAAACGATATTATAATTTTGAACAAATCGGCAAGATTTAAAAAATTATATATACCATCACAAACCCTTAATATCAAAAACGCAATCATTGATAACCAGATGCCGTTGGGATATCAAAAAATGGCACAAAACACCACCGGGGGTGGATACGATCGGGTATATATGTCGCGTGCCAAATTGCCACAAACTATTCGTACAATCGGCGAAGAAAAAATTCAAAAAATTTTTGAAAAAAATGGATATAAAATCATTTACCCGGAACAAATGAGCATCGCCGAACAAATCGCCGCTGTGCGCGATGCCAGATATTTGGCGGGATGTGCGGGCACCGCATTACACTGGGCGTTTTTTATGAAACCAGGCGGAACCGTTATAACATTAAAACGAAATTTGGAACGTGATAAGTTTGTTCAAACCCAACATATGTTTAATTCTGTATGCGGGCTGAAATCGATTTTTGTGTGGGCATCTGTTGAACCACATAAATCAAACCATGGTGGCAAACACCCACCACAAATCATTGGTGCGACCCAATACATAAAACAATTCTTTGATGATTTCGGTTTTAAATACACAAATTCAGACATCGCAATTGATAATGACGCTATGAAAGAATACCAGGAACAATATGAAAAATACATTTCCGAAAACGGCAGTACCATTCGCACAAAAATCTTAAAACACATGGTTAAAATTATATCGTGCTTTATTCCGGGACGCATTAATCGTAATCGGGCAAGGAAATGGCTTAAATCTAAATTACACATTTAACACATTGCAATAACAAAACTTGTTTTGTAAAATAACAACAGGAAGATATATGACAAAACGTTTATTTTTATTCGCGGGCTATAACAAAAATGGAATCGTTGATGATTCGCTGTTGTTGTATGTGCGTGCCATATCAAAATATGGCGATATTGTTTTGTATATAGATTCAGATTGTCCAAAATCAGAATTACAAAAGTTAAAACCGTATGTTTTACATGCTGCCGCGGTGCGCCATGGGGAATACGACTTTGGATCATATAAAAGATGCTTCCTTTGGGCGCGCGATAAAAAGATATTAAGCAATTATGATTTTGTATATTTGATAAATGATTCTGTGTTCGGACCATTAATTAACATTCGCAAAACGATACACGATATCGAAAACATAAATACAGATGCCGCCGGTATTGTTATGACAACACACAAAACCCATGCCTATATGGAATCGTGGTTTGTTCGACTGAACCCGGCCATATTTAGCCAAGATTGGTTTAACGAATTTATGTCTTCCGTTACCATACAACCAAGCAAGGCACGTATTACAATCGCATACGAACATGGTTTATCCAAATTGATATCTGATAATGGATGTTCATGGGGTGGTATATATAAATGCCGCGGACGATTTACATATAACAAACCGATAAAGTTATTTAAATGGGGCTGTCCATTTGTTAAAAAGGCATCTTTCATTCGCCATAACGGTGCCGCCGGCGCACAAATAAAATATATATTGTCGCACTGTGATGTGGTGGCGCGTCGTGCGATTATAAAATCTGCGAACGAATTGTATGGCGAAAAATATATGAATTGGTTGTTAACATACAATCCGTTAAAAATTATGTATCGAAACATACGATATGGATTAAAAAAATTAAGGGACGGCGGAATATGATAAAGAAAACCAAGCGAATTGCTGCAATCACCATGGCGCGTGATGATGAATTTTTTCTGTCGCGATGGATTGCATATTATGGAAAACAACTGGGGACGGAAAACCTGTATATAATACTTGATGGTACGGACCAAAAAACACCGCTTAATGCCGGCAACGCACATATAATAAAATTACCGCATATACCTATGTCGCGCGCCGCTGGCGATAAATATCGAATTGGTAAAATATCCGCACTGGCACACGAATTATTAAAATCATACGATATTGTGATTGGGTGCGATTCTGATGAATTTTTAATTGTGGATCCAAACACAAAAAAAACATTGGCTGAATATTTATCGGAAATTAATATCAAAACAACTGTATCTGGGTTGGGACTGGATATCGGGCAACACATGGAATTGGAACGTCCGCTTGATACCGATATGGCATTGTTGGAACAACGCGAATATGCCCTGCTGTCCACGCGCTATACAAAACCTGTTGTTATAAATCGCCCAGTAAATTGGGGCAGCGGTTTTCACAGCATAAAAAATCACAATTTCCATATTGACCCCAATTTATATTTATTACACTTTGGTGCGGTTGATATGAATATGTTAATTAAAAAGGCGGAATCGCGTGGGGCGGATTGGGTAAATCACCTGCGTCGGCGCGGCAACGGAACAATTAACGCGGTAACAAAACTTACCCCAAAACCTGAAAAATATTTGCGCCGCGCACGCATCATGCAACGAATATTCCGACCAATCTATGCGTTTGACAAACCGGGCATGCTGGGGCTAAAACGCGTGGTAAAAATACCACAACGGTTTATTAAATCGGGGGTATAGATATGAAAGATAAAATCGATATTGTTTATTTATGGGTTGATGATACCGATGAAAATTGGCGCGCCGAAAAAGACAAATGGTTACAAAAAATAACAGGCCGCGTACCAATGGCGCGTGATTCTGTGGCAACCGAACGATTCCGCGATAACGGCGAATTGCTGTATTCGTTTCGTTCCGTTGCGGAATGTGCGCCATGGGTAAATCATATTTATTTAATCACTGGTTTTGGTCATGTACCAAAGTGGCTAAACACCAATCACCCAAAGATAACCATTGTTCCACATGAACAAATTATGCCCAAAAATGCATTGCCTACATTTAATGCATCAGCAATAGATATGTGTATTCCGAACATTCCGGGGCTATCTGAACATTTTATTTTGATGAATGATGATACATTTTTTAATAAAAAATTATCGCCATCATTTTTCTTTGACGCACGCGGTCGCGCCATGTTTCGCTATTCAAAAAATTCGTATGACGACAGTATTCCATTTGCGCAATGGAAATCAACCCTGGACGGATACACCCAGACATTGGCACTGTCCGCGAAATACATTGACGACATGTTTGGTAAAAAGATGTATAACATGCGCCCGTCGCACGGAATTGACCCATATATAAAATCATCATGGATTGAATGCCGAAATCATCCAATGTTAAAAGAACAAATAGATTCACAAATTAAAAACAAATTCCGCACCAACGATGAAATTCAACGTTGGACAATGAACATGTATGATTATGTGATGGGACGTGCTGTATTTCAACACGCACGCGCGAAAAAACATGGTCGCCACAAAGTATTAAATGCGATATATAATTTTATTCACTGGTTTGAAATAAAAAAATCAAATGTATATGTTTCCAATGTTGTTGGCAAAGAACAGGTCCTTTTGTCTGCGCCTACATTTTGTATAAATGATGGACCGGAAAACGACAACAACACACTGCGTAAAAATCGTGAATTTTTGGAAAAACGTTTCCCAAATAAATCTGAATTTGAAAAATAAAAACCGCCCAAACGGGCGGTTTTTATTTTTCTGATTCCCCACACGCAAATCGTATAAGGTTATTCTTCATTTCACACCATTCGCATGTCGGGCATTCCAATGCTCCCGACCGAACCAGTTTCCGCATACAATCACGCGCACCTGCGATATCGGCATCGGTTTTCATATAGCGCACCTTGCGATAAGCCCAATTCACAAAATACCACATAAAATTATCTGCCCACATTTTCATCTGATACGGTGTCGCCTTGTCGCGATATACTGCATAGGCCGTTTCAATTCCGACACACAAACTTTGCATAATGCGCAACTGTTTTGCCGCCAACACAATACCATTAAAGTTCGGAATATAAAAATACAACGGCAACGGCATAATCGTAACACGTGGATTTTTCAACATAACCACACTCCACCAGGGGAAATCTTCAAACAAAATACCCTTGATAAACGGAATGTCCGCAATCAGTTCGCGACGATACATATTTTTCCAAACCTGACAATGCTTAATCAGCCATTTGCGTTTTGGGTTAAACATGTTATGTGTGCGTTCGGTCGCATATTTATAAACATCATCTGTTATAAGTGTCTTTACATGTGCCGGGTTGTATTTTTTATGTAATCTGCGCGGCACAACATTATCAGTATCCAAATGTAAAAAATGCCGAACCATCAATTGCGGACGATATGCCCTGTCATATGTGAACGACACAATATCGGAATCATCACGCATCGCCATATAATATGCCAATTCCATTGTTTGCGGATGAATAAAATCATCACTGTCCAGGTACATGATATATTTTCCAGTGGCAACCGGAAAACCCGCATTACGCGCATCCGACAGTCCACCGTTTTCCTTGTTTACAATCTTGAAACGCTTGTCCCGCGCCGCATATTCAGCCAATATTTTATCAGAATTGTCTGGTGAACCATCGTTGACACAAATTGCTTCCCAGTCTGTAAAGGTCTGATTCAAAACACTGTCCAGACAACGACGCAAA
Source organism: Alphaproteobacteria bacterium (assembly GCA_017475605.1). Classification (GTDB taxonomy): domain Bacteria; phylum Pseudomonadota; class Alphaproteobacteria; order Rs-D84; family Rs-D84; genus Enterousia. Next base: position 257,955 of record JAFVFD010000005.1, read on the forward strand.
TATTTTTCAACATTATATACCGGTATTATTATTGATATTGCTGGCATATATTCCCCCATGTTTTATTTATACATTTTGTTAATCATAACATCCGCGAAAGAATCTGGAATTGGGTTTTCTGTTCCACGATAAGTCGTTTTCTGGAAAAACGAATCCGCCGTCAATTTATCAAAAAGTTTTTTATCAAACGGCTTGTTCTGATATTCCCACCACAACACATGGGTTGGGTCTTGGTCTACATGGGGCATTTTAGCAAAATATTTCTTTGCACGCGCATCGTTTTCAACCAAGGTTTTAAATAATAATTGGTGCATAAAATAATCAAATGTATGATTTTCGTGCATCCAGTAATCAAGTATCATCGCACGCCATGCGGCCAATAAATACGCACCTTTGCGCGCGCGGATAAAGCAGTTTTGCATAAAACTGTACGGGCTGCCCCCGATGTTGTAATTATGCCCCGCCAAATACACAAAGAAATCTTCATCACTTATCCACTTTGGAATCGGTGCCGTTACAAATCCGGTTGCATCCAACCAATAACCGCCATATCGATATAACAATTCCACGCGGCAAATGTCGGCAAAGTGCGCATGACCGATTTTACCATCGCGATACTTTTTTACAATTTCATCTGGCAAATCAATATAGTCAAATATTGTATCTGCGTCCAATATAACCAATTCTTGTTTACAATGTTTACGCACACTTCTGAAACAGGCCTTGACTATCTTTGGCGCATGCGCCTCGCCCTGAAGCCAGATTGTCCAAATCTTGTCATTTTTATCATTGTTCACAACAGGTTCTTCAACCACTGCGGCTGCGGCAGGCAAATACCGTTTGAAATATTTTGTTGCGACCTTGGCTGTATAGTCGGTACGCACACGACGACGATGCGAACGTTCCCGCCATGGCCAATTTAATATGTGTCCACGAATAACAATCTTTGTTAATGCCCACATGCGTGCGATTTTCATCTTTCCTCCTTTTTATACGAACAAGGGACAGGCACCGCCTGTCCCACTATTTTATTCTGCGGTGTCCGCAATATCTTCTTCTGCGGGTCCCGTTGTCATTTCTTCGGCAATCCCAGATGCCCGCGCCATAATTTTATCCAGCAATTCTTGTTGCGCTTCTGGGTGGTCTTTCAACCATTGGCGTGCGTTCGCTTCGCCCTGGCCTATTCTTTCATTATTATAGGAATAGAACGACCCTGCCTTTTCAATAAAGTCATATTTTACACCCATATCCAGTATTTCACTTATACGGGAAATACCTTCGCCATACATGATTTTGAAATCAACGGTACGGAATGGTGGTGCGACTTTATTTTTTACAATCTTTACACGCGTTTCATTACCGATAACATTTTCTTTATCCTTAATTGCACCAGTACGACGAATATCCAAACGCACCGACGCATAGAACTTTAACGCATTACCACCCGATGTTGTTTCAGGATTCCCAAACATAACACCAATTTTCATACGAATCTGGTTAATGAAAATAAGTAATGTATTGCTGCGCGATACAGAACCGGCCAGTTTTTTCAAACTCTGACTCATCAAACGGGCGGTTGTCCCCATAAAAGTATCACCGATATTGCCTTCTAATTCAGCCTTGGGTACCAATGCCGCAACAGAATCAACAACCACAACATCAACCGCACCTGATTTAATAAGTGTGTCCGCAATTTCCAATGCCTGTTCACCGGAATCAGGTTGTGAAATAATCAATTCAGAAACATTAACACCCAATTTCTTTGCGTATGATGGGTCCAGCGCATTTTCAGCATCGATATATGCACATGTACCGCCTTTCTTTTGTGCCTCGGCCACAGCATGCAACGCCAATGTTGTTTTACCAGAACTTTCCGGACCATAGATTTCAACAATACGGCCACGTGGATAACCACCAATTCCCAATGCAATATCCAGCCCCAACGAACCAGATGATATTGCCTCTATATTCTGTTGTGAACCATCACCCATTTTCATGATGGCTTCTTTACCAAATTGTTTTTGAATTTGGGCCAGCGCAGATTCCAAAGCCGGATTTTTTGCCGGTGTCGCGCTTTCCTTTGCTACTTCTTTTTTTGCCATTAAATTCCCCTTTGCTTGATACTGAAATCATACAAAGAAAACGGCCCCCACGCAACAGATTTTATTTGTGTGGGGTTATAATAATTCCAACCGCCAATGCGCCCATCACCGCGGTTACAAACCATACAGAAGTCGTGGCCCCAAAGAAAGTAATACACGCCGCCGCCAATACCGGCATTATCACATTCGGCATATTTACACTTGTTCGAAAGACACCGTAAAATCGTGTTCGTTGGGCAGGTTTAGTATTATCAAAGAACAACAAATCGTGTACAGGTTCCATTAATGCGCCCGATATTTGCCACAACACGAATATAGCCAACAACGGATATCCCGTTACCAACGTCGCCGCCGCCGACAACCCGGCGAACGATCCAAATCCCAAAATCAACCATATATTTGTACCATATTTTCGTACCGCACGCGCCATAAGTTCGCTTAATATCAAATATGGTATAATACCAATCGTCAAAACCCACCCCAAGACATCTTTGCTAAAACCTGCTTCTATTACAACAATTGGCACATAAAGCAATCGCACCGCACGCAACGAATAATACCCAAAGTTAATCAGATATGCCCGCAACATACCCGGGGTGGCAAAAAAGGCACGTGTGTTTTTCCACAACGCACGAAATGTCCGACGCGGATTTACAGGCTTTATCTGTTTATCGGGCTGAACAATATGGAAACATTTAAAGAACAACCATGCCAACATATATATGATTGATGAAGCCATAAATGCCGACCTGTTTCCCCACATGCTGGCAATTGTTACCGCAACCAATGGCGCAAACAGCGCACCTATATTAAGCCACAAATGATAACGCGAATTAAGTCGCGCCATACCAACATTTCCCGCAAAGTCCGACATAAAAAGCGGTATTAACATCGCACTTAAAGTAATCGCGATACCCGTTGTAAAATCAAGTGTAATAAATGTTCGCGGCAGAATAGAAAAACTCATCATCGCGTATCCAGCGGCCAGCATAAGCAAAACAAAGTAAAACACACGCACCTTGGAAAAACGACGGAAAATCTCGTTCGCGAAAAGCCCCACAAACATACAAAACGCGGAATACAGCGCAACATAAAGTCCAACCACCGCACTTGAACGGAATATATCCAAAATAACCAGCGCATAAACCGCATTATAAATACCATCGGCAAACCCAGTAAAAATCCCCAGGTTTGCGAATGAAAAACCACTTACATATTTGCTGAACGAAATATACTTGTCCCCTGCCATAAAACTCTCTCCGTATTTTATGTATTATATCATAAAAAGTCGAAAAATAAAACCGCCCAAAAGGACGGTTTTATAAAAATATATTCCAAATATTATTTTGCGGAATCTGCCTGGGCTTCCTTCTTTGCGTTGCGTTGTGCATACAATTGCGCAAAATCAACCGGCTGCATCGCAAATGGTGCCATGCCAGATTCACTTGTTACGCGGGTAATAAGTGCGCGTACCGCCGGGAACAACAATGTCGGCACATCAATCAACAATGTGCGTCTTTTGGCTTCTTCGTCTTTTTCTTCTTCCATCTGGACCAAACCTGAATATGTTGATTCAATCAAGAACACTGTTTTATCATTTGCGTCTAATTTTGAATGTACCTTGGTAATCAAATCGACCAAGAACAAATTGTTTTCAGAACCCTTGATCTGAATATCCAAGTTGATTTCTAATTTAGCCTGGGTATTGTCCTGTTTGAAAAACAATTCTGGCACATTTGGGTTTTCAAATGAAAAGTCCTTCAGGAATTGAGAAATAATATTAAATTTAGCCATCGCGATTGCTCCTTTTTTTGCGCGTCAATTTGTGATAAAGTATATATAGCATCTATTTTTGTGTTTTACAAGTGGGGGGATGAAAAAAATGGGAAAAATCTTGTCTGTACTGTTTAGGGTTGGGCTGTGCGCATTTATATTAACATCATGCGATTTATCGACCCCAACACATACCGGCGACGATTCCGTTGCGCCCGCGGGAAACCTTAAAAAAGTATCGTATTCTGAATTACCCGGCTGGCGCGATGACGATGTGCGCTATGCGTTACAGGCTTTTCGTAATTCCTGTCGGGCCAAGATTCAATATACCGGCCGCGTAATTCCCGACCGCGCATTGTTCGCGGAAAAATGCCAAATGTTGCCGTCCGCATCGGCGGATTTGCCAACTGTGCGCGCATGGTTTGAATCAAACTTTCAACCGTACAAGGTATATAATGATGACGGCACCGATCGCGGTACATACACCGGCTATTATTCCCCTATTATTCGCGGTTGCCGAACCAAGACGGCTGAATGTAACGAACCGTTAATGGGGGTCCCAACCGACGGCCGTAATTACAAGGGTGTTGAAAAAAAGAAAATTGTTGAACAAAAAATCGGCCGCGTGCTTTATTGGGCCAACATTGTCGATGTCCAAAACATCCAGATTCAGGGTTCCGGTATGTTACAACTGGACGACGGGAAAATGGTAAAACTTAACTTTGCCGCCGTAAATGATATGCCGTTTAAATCTATTGGCGAAGAACTGCGCCGTCGCGGCATTCGGCCCGATGGGGGCTATTCCGCCGATGCGGTTTGGACACATTTAAAAAAGAATCCGAAACTGGCACGTGATGTGATTTATAAAAACCCGCGTTATGTCTATTTCTATGAATCTGTACCACCAGATGTAATTGGTAAACTGGGCACGCCATTGTCCAAGATTCGTTCTATTGCCATGGACGACAGTATATATACCCTTGGTATGCCGGTCTATATATCAACCAACCTTTCGGACGGGCGCAAATTCCGAAGACTGATGATTGCCCAGGATACCGGTTCTGCAATTCGTGGCTGGATACGCGCAGACATATTCTTTGGCAAGGGCGACGATGCATATAAATATGCCCATGGCCAGCACGCAAAGGGTGAAATGTTTATCTTAATGCCGCGGGAATACACCTATGTCAAACCAAGTAAGTAATAAAAAGAAAATGGAAAATCGCACCGCACACCCACACACCCTGGCGGGCGCGATTGGTGGTCTTTTTAATATTTTTGGTGTGCGCGCATCGGACGCGGACCTGAACGCGCGTTGGTCGGAAATTATGGGACCGGATATTGGTGGCATATCGACATTGGCGGCAATCAAAAAAACACCAAACGGAAAGTTTAATATTGCGGTGCGCCCAATAAACCCCGCATTTGCGTTACAACTTTCTTATCAATCGGCGGAAATCGCAAATCGCGTAAATAAATACTTTGGCTTTGACGCGGTAAACAAGGTTACATTTAGAAAATGACACGAATATTGGGAATTGATCCAGGACTTTTACATACTGGTTGGGCGGTGATTGATACTGCTGGGTCATCACGCACCTATGTTGCATCGGGGGTAATTTTACCAAAAACATCGGGGACCCTGCCCGAACGACTGGCAATTATTTTTAATCGGGTTTCCGAATTGGTTGAAACGTTTAGCCCGGACGAATGCAGCATTGAAATTACATTTGTAAACATGAACCCAAAAACAACACTTATTCTGGGGCATGCGCGCGCGGCGGCAATCGTCGCAATATCAACGCGCGATATTCCGGTTTATGAATACGAACCAAATAAAATTAAAAAGGCACTTACCGGCGCGGGCCACGCGGACAAAAGCGCGATTGATAAAATGGTGAAAATCTTGCTGCCCGCGGCGCACCCCAAAACGCCGGACGAGGCAGACGCAATCGCAATCGCCCTTGCCCACAGCAATATGAGTGCATTGGAACGGTTGGTGAAATAGTTGCTGGTGCGAGTTGAGAGTTATAGGTATTGCTTAACGCTTCGCACCCTTTTTCAACAATTTTAAATATTCTTCTGTAAATACGTCTATTGTTTCATCCGTATCGTCTGATGTCCAATACTTATTCCTTATTTTCCCAATATATTCTTTGTCATGATAAAACTCTATATCCGTTAAATAATTTTCTTTTATACACGGATAGCGATGAGTATTATATATTGGAATACTATTTACATAGGTGTTTGATGTCCCAGAATAAGATCCATATGCAGAAGTACCTATACGTGTCGCAGAACCATAGCCAGACGAATATGTTGTACTACCTGTATAAACAGATCCTGCGTATACACTTTCTGTACAAATACCGGGATAGATAATCCCTGATACTTTGATTTTTCTAGACAGGGATACGGGTTTTTCACAAGAATCATTCACAAAAGCATAATCATAATTTCTTTTGGTTTTTGTAACAGAATCCGCAGAATACCCCTCTTCTCCTAAAAATGGATTCAGATCCAATTTTTCCGTTCCTTTTTCATATGTTGTACTATCATTATCTATAACAAGACAAACTTCCTTACTTTGCAAACGATCATCCAAAACGTGTGTATTTTCATACGTGTATAATGGCACCTCTTTGGCACAGGCGCTTAATAACACCATTAACATATATCTTTTTTTAAACATTTCTCTCTCCTAGAATGAATACCTTAACCCCAATTCAAGAGTAAGAATAAAATCAACCGTTTCGTTATCTGGTATAAAATATTTAGTATCAAATGTTATACCCAGCCCATTATCAAATTGGCTTAAAGTTCCAAGTGTTAAAATGACCGTGTTGCCTTTATCTTCTGCATCTGTATTAAAATCTGATATTTCATATTTTGAATTTATTTTTCCATATCCTATTCCAACAGTGAAAAAGCTATTGCCGTTTTGCCAATTAGTAAATTTTATATAATTGTCAAAAATTGCTCCGTAAATCGTATGTGCTATGTCTAAATTAAATGTATATGTGTTATACCATGGATCATAATATGTATAATCATATTCTCCGGCATTATACAATTTTTCAAAAACAAATTTTATGCCGGGATGATATATGTATTTATCTTTACGAAACCTAACACCAGCGTCTATTCCCCAACCATATCCAAAAACATCATTGTACAAATCATATTCGGAATATAATGGAAAGTTCCCATTTATGCTAGCTCCGATAAAAAAGTGATAATCTTTATTTTGTTTCTGTATATGTATTTCTTCACTATCACCTATTTCAATCCCAGAATCGTCATGTACATTTATTGTTTTTTGATTAATTTTTATTGATTCTGCAATGACTGGATTAAACAATATAAAAGAAGCAGCCACATATAACAAACTCTTTTTCATATAAGTCTCCTTTTGTTTTTATAATATCATTTTTTTCATAAAAAACAACCGCTCCAATAAGAGCGGTCGGGGCGTTAGAACAGGCAAGTTTGTGAATGCCCCCACATAAGTGGCACCCCGACCATAAAAGCCAGGGTATGGCACAAAAGCGCCATAAGCGGATTACGACACTTTTGTGCCGCACAAACTTGGGATGTTCTAAGTCCCGAACCCAATTCCCATTGGATTCAATTCGTATTATATCATATAAAACACAAAAAAGAATATATTTTGTTTTATTCGTATTTTGTCATTGCGAGGGAGTGAAACGACCGCGGCAATCCAGCAATACACTTATGCACGTATCATCGTTGCAACATATTTACTGGATTGCTTCGCGTATGCTCGCAATGACAAACAAAAAACCGCCCGAACGGGCGGTTTACTAACCACTCTTCACTAATTCGCGGCGGTGAATACCTTTTGGACATCATCGTTGTCGTTCAACGCATCGACTAACTTTTCAACCTTGGCATATGCCTCGTCGTCAAGGTCCATTGGCATATTCGGAATCCATGTCAATTCCGCGTTTTCCGGTTCGCCCAACTTGTCCGCCAATGCCTTTTGCACCGTCATAAAGTCATCTGGCTTTGTTGTGATAATGAAACCCTCTTCTGAACTTTCCAGGTTATCCGCACCCGCATCCATAACGATTTCCATCATTTCATCCTCGGTTTTGCCGACACTTGCCGGATACATAATTTGCCCTGCACGTGTGAACATAAACACAACGGAACCTTCTTCGCCCATGTTGCCACCATTTTTGGCAAAGATATTGCGAACTTCGGGCACTGTGCGACGTGGGTTGTCGGTCAATGCCTCGACTATCACTGGAACGGCACCCGGGCCATAGCCTTCGTAACGCACCGCAACATAGTTTTCGGTGTTCGCGCCGGATGCCTTATCAATCGCGCGTTTAATATTATCGTTCGGCATAGAGTTTTTACGTGCCTGTAAAATAGCCAGGCGCAAACGCGGATTATTATCCGGATTTGGATCGCCCAACTTTGCCGACATTGTTATTTCACGCGCCAATTTGGTAAATAAACCGCTGCGCGCCGCATCAACCAGCCCCTTTTTGTGCTGAATATTGTGCCATTTACTGTGCCCACTCATATTTGACCTTTTGCTTTTATTGGTTTAGAATTACGACAAAAGGATAACAAATGATTGGAAAATTGCAAGGTATTGTTGATTATATTGGCGATGGGTTCGTAATCATCATGGCGGGCCCCGTGGGATACAAGGTTTATACCCCCGAATACCTGACCCCTAAATCAACCGTGACCCTTTGGATTGAAACGATTGTGCGCGAAGATTCCATACGCCTGTTCGGGTTTAGCAGCATTGCCGCCCAAAACATTTTTAACCAATTAACAACCGTTTCTGGTGTTGGACCAAAGGTTGCACTGGCAATCATGGGCACAATAAAGACCGATACCCTGATGTCTGCAATTGCGACGGGCGATGCAAAAACAATCGCAACCGCACCGGGCGTTGGTAAAAAGGTTGCGGAAAAAATCATTGTTGAATTGAAAAACAAAATCGGCGGCGCATCATTTGACTTTGGCGGCGCGACGGGGGCGGATGCGGCGGGCGCCCTGCCCGATTTACTGGCTGCATTGGAATCCCTGGGCTATCGCCGTCTGGACATTATTGATATGGCGCAACACCTGGTTGCAGAAAACCCGGGTGCCGATGTCGCAACATTGGTTCCAATGGCACTGAAACAAATAAGCGGGAACAGGTAATATGAATAACGATACAATTTTTGCATTATCAAGTGGACACGGGAAATCGGGCGTTGCGGTTATTCGCATATCGGGCGACAACCTTTCTGATTTTGCGGAACGCATTATTGGCAAATTCGGAATACAACCCCGCCATGCATATTTTGTAAATCTTTCGGACGATGCGGGTGAAATCATTGACCAGTGTATTATTACATATTTTGCAGCGCCACAATCATTCACCGGAACCGATGTTATTGAAATTGCATCGCATGGCGCACCGGCGGTTATAAACAAAATCTTTGAATTTTTATCGGCGCACAATATGCGTATGGCAACACCTGGCGAATTTACCCGCCGCGCATTTTATAACAACAAAATGGATTTGACCGATGTTGATGGCTTGGCGGCATTGTTGGATGCCGAAACAGATGTTCAGCGTAAATCGGCATTGGCGGGAATGATGGGGCGCGACGGCAAAATCTATGACACATGGCGGTCGCAGATGATAGAGATTGCAGCATACAGCGCTGCAATTCTGGACTATGATGCGGACGATTTGCCGAAAAACATTGGGCAAACGGTGCGCGAAAAAATCAAACAATTATACACTGAAATTGAAAATGCATTATCGCGCTATGCGGCGGCGCGTGCCATACGCGGCGGTTTTAATATCGCATTGGTTGGTGAAACAAATGTCGGTAAATCATCGCTGTTTAATCAAATCGTGGGAACAAACCGCGCAATTGTTTCCGACATCCCAGGCACCACACGTGATGTTGTGTCGGCAACATTAGACATTGACGAATACCTGGTAAATGTTTCCGATACGGCGGGCCTGCGCGAAAATACAGATGATAAAATTGAACAAATCGGAATTGAAAGAACGAAAAACGAAATTGAAAATGCGGATCTTATAATTCGTGTATATACTGGAAAACCAAGCACAGACAAAATCGCCGATAATGAAATTGTTGTTATAAATAAGTCAGATTTGTTAAAATCAAAACCAAATAAAAAAGCGATTTATGTTTCTGCAAAAACTGGCGATGGATTGAATGAATTACTGGGCGCAATTCGCACACAATTACATAAATTGACGGATGGCTCGGAAAATATGTTGGTTATCAACGCGCGAACAAAGTGTTTATTGGAAACCGCGCGTGATGAATTGAAATCTGCAATGGAAATCCGCGGCGAAAACTTTGATTTAATAAGCGAACATGTACGCGCGGCGGCGGATGCAATCGGAAAAATATTGGGGCAAATCACCGCGGCGGACGTTATGGATGCAACATTTTCACAGTTGTGTTTAGGTAAGTAGTTGTTCGTCGTTGGTGGTTAGTGATTAGTATAACACCGGTAAAAGCCAGTGTTAATTATTTTCTTGCCGTATTCACCCATACACGATGTTCACCATGGCCATCAACAATTGTATCCGGTAATTGTTCACCACCATATAATTTCATCAGCCCCATAATTGCCCGAAACGATGCCCGATTATTCTCATCACACGTCATCAACACGCGTTTTAAGCCTAATTTATGCGCCTTAACCATGCACATTTTTATACCAACAAAACTTGAATATTTCCCACGATATTTTGGTGAAATATTTACCGCGATATGTCCGCCCATCTGTTCCAGTTTCGGTGTTAATTGGTGCCTTATTGAAAACGAACCAACCCAATCATCATCATCCATCAACCAAAATGTTGTGCTTGGCACATAACCATCTGGCAGATTTATTCCACGTTCATTATTTTCAATCTGCTTGAAAAAACCATCTACATTATTTGATTCCAATGCCCTTTCCAGCGGTGTTATATCAACATGTTTAAACCGGTTTGTGTCTTGTTTATAATCATCCCATGCCTTTAAAAATGCCTGCAAATATTTTTTTGATGGTTTTACAAGTTTTAATGTCATTATTCTTCCACTTCAATACTGTCAATCAATGTTTGTTTAACAGGGGAAAGTTTGACGGGCTTGTAATTTTCACTAACAATTGGGTCGCGGTCGTCTTCGGGTAATACCGTTACCACATCAACCAATTGCGCATTTGATTGCGCCGTCATATTTGCGCCATATGTTTTTGATTTATACTTGCCACTTATGCGTTCCGGCAAAGTAATATAGTTCATTGGATTCACACCACGTGTCTGTAATGGAACTGTTGTTTCAATCGGTGTAATGTGCCGCTGTTCGATATTATAAATCGGTGTCATAAAGTCAGCCGGCGCATTTTTCACAACGCGTGGTGTACCGTCGCCGGTCAATTCCATAATACGCAGTCCGCGTTCACTGGCCCCCGTTGGCCGCAAACGCACCGCCCCATCAACCCCCGCATAGCCAGACGGATCCAACAAATACGCATTCTGTAATTTATCAGAATACAACATTCCAATTGCCAGATTTGCCGCATCATATCCGAACGATGCGATGCGCGATGGCTTTTCACCCGCAATGCGTTCATAATTTGCGACAAATGTTTCATCTGTATCCGGCAACGCGGCATATTTTGCGCCCGTCATTGTTATATCATTTGCGATATCCGCACCGTCCCACATAGCCGTTCCGTAAAACGCAACATCGCGATTACCCACACCAAAATAGCGCATAAATGATGCCAGCGATTTTGTATCGTCCCCCGTCCCCAGAAATAAAACCGCATCATACGGTAAATCGCCCAGTACATCATGCTTGGACAAGCGGTCCATTTGACGCAGGACCGACGAACGTTCAATTGATGTTAATTTTTCATTTGTTAAAACATCGGATAATATTTCACGTGCCCGCTTGTGTGCCGCGGTACGTGCCACATTCATTGATGCACGTTCCGTTGCAGATTTGATTGAATCAGTATCTTTTTCAGTATAGAAAAACGCACCCGCCAATTGAACATTATGTATATCAGATGCCCCCTGTGCCGCACCAGCCAAAAGGTGTCCCGATTCCGTATCCGGTGCCAACACCACAAAACGACGCACACCGTCGGTGCGCATTTCACGAACAATAGCCTCGATACTGTTTGTCGGCATCAATGCCATTGTCATAACCCCATCGCCAATTGCGGTTGCGTCCGATGTAAACGATAATACCGGCAAATCATATGGTTTTGATTCACGCAACATACGCGCATCATTTGCGAACAACGGTCCAATAATAATTTCTGGATTAGAAGCCAATGCATCATTTATCGCATCTGCCCCGCGCGCCGAATCAAAGAATGATACGGACAAATTATCCGCCCCGGTGGACAAAGTCGCCATTTCAACCGATGTACGAATTGCGCGCCCGGCCGCCGCGGCATCGCCACTTGTTGGCAAGATAACAGCAACACGATGGTTTGCCGCATCATTATATGCCCCATACATCATCGATGCAGGTGTGGTTGTCGCATCGTTATAATCAACCGACCAACGACCACGCGGACCACCCGCGCATCCCACAAGCAGCCCACACAATGCCAAAAATCCGAAAATTCTTTTTATATACATTGAAAAATCCATTTATTTCTGTAATATTTTACTATAAAGGATTTAAAAATGCAATCAGGGCTTTACATTGTTGGCACACCTATTGGAAACCTGGGTGATTTTTCCCCCCGCGCAATAGAAGTTTTGCGTGGTGTAGATTTAATTGCCGCCGAAGATACACGCGTGTTTGGTAAATTGGCATCGCACTTTGATATCAAAACAAAACGCGTATCATGCCACGATCACAACGAACGCGATGTTATACCAGAATTGATTGAAAAATTGCGCGGTGGCGCATCAATCGCGGCGGTGTCCGATGCCGGTATGCCGGGGGTAAGCGATCCTGGATTTCGCCTTGTGCGTGCGGCACGCGCGGAAAACATACCTGTATTTGTTGTCCCCGGTCCCACTGCGGCAATTTCCGCATTGGTATTATCAGGCTTTCCAACGGACCGTTTTACCTTTTGTGGTTTTTTTGATCCTAAAAAATTACACGATGACAACCGTATTCGCCACACTATAATTTATTATGAAAGTCCTAATCGCATAATGGACACTATCGCAGATTTGGCGCGTGTTATGCCCGAACGACAAATTGCAATTGTTCGTGAAATTACAAAAATACACGAAGAAGCAATTATTGGTTATCCCGCAGATTTAATGCACATAGCGGCCCCACGCGGTGAAATTGTAATTGTTGTTGCGCCCGCCCCTGACCACAAAATGTCAGACACTGAAATAAGTGATATTGTAAATGATATCGCGGCAACATCGACAAAATCTGCGGCGGCGGATTTGGCGGCACGTGCCGGCATATCAAAGAAAGAGGCATACAAACGCATGCTTGCCAAGGGGGACAACAATGATTAAATTTGTTGGTGGATTTGAAGCAGTGGAATCTTTACCCAAAACCCAATTTGCCGAATATGCGTTTGTCGGGCGCAGTAATGTTGGTAAATCATCATTAATTAATGCGATTGTTGGTGTGCCTGTTGCACGCACATCGAACACACCGGGACGCACACAGACATTAAATCTTTTTAACATGGACGATAAAATTATGATTGTGGACCTGCCGGGATATGGTTATGCCCGCGTATCACGCGCGGATGCGATGCGATGGTTAAAAAGATTAGAAGAATACTTGTTGACCCGCAGCCAATTAAAACGGTTGTTTATTTTGATTGATTCGCGCATTGGCCCACGCGATTCTGACCTGGACTTAATGGACTTCTGTGATACAAACGCGATTCAATATCAAATCGTGTATACCAAGCGGGACAAGCGCACACGCAAAGAAAACCAAATAAAAATAAACCATACCGAACATGGTGCGATGGTACCTGAAATAATTGAAACATCGGCCGAAAAGAAAACAGGCATTGAACCTTTAAGGAAAATCATTGGCATCAAATAAAAATATATTTTACGCAACAAACCCCGCAAATATGTTGGACGCACTTTGGCGAACAATAGACGCGTCAGGTGTTGCGTTATCTGATATATTGCTTTTTTTACCAAGTCGTCGTGCCGTACGCAGTGTGGAACAAATGCTGGTAAAAAAATACGGGCATGCGGTATTTTTACCACACCTGATTGCATTGGGCGAAGGGGTTGATGAAGATGACGAATATGAACCCGCAACACCTGATACCGTATCAAATACAGAACGCGTTGTAATTTTAGCCAGGTTATTATCGGCGGACAAAAACATTGGGAATATCGCAACCGCCCTGCCTATTGCGCATGATTTGGTACGACTGACAGATTATCTTGAAAACGAAGGTATTGATGCTTCAAAAATTTCCTGGACAGAATTAGTTGATGATCGTTTTGCTGAACATTTCAAGGGCAAGGCGCGCATATTAAAAATATTGTCTGAAAATATTTCTGCGATTACGCATGGTTGTAAAACAACAACCCAAAAACGCAACGCAGATATTCGCGCATGGATTGATTTTTTGAATAAACCTGACAATAAATATAAACTGATTATCGTTTGTGGTTCCACCGCCAGTGTTCCCGCCACCGCCGATTTAATGGCACACATAGCGGGCATGCCGAATGGTATAATTATTTTATCAGGTAAAATTGCGGGGCGCACATCTGATTTTGAATTAACAACGAATCCCTATTATTCTGAATACAGGTTTTTAACCAGCATTGGTTGCGATGTTTCAGAAATTCAACCAATCAATGTTGGTGATTCCAAAACCATTGATTTTATGAATGCGACGTTTGGTAATAATCCGGCATTACCGGAAAACCAGGATGCCGTATCACATTGTCATCTTGTTGAATGCGACCGCGAAAGTGTCGAAGCCATTGCCGTTGCCGAAATAGCCGCACGCGCAATCAGTGATAATAAATCTGTATTGGTAATTACACCCGATGCCGCCGGAAATCAACGTATCGCGTCCGCGCTATCTGCGCGTAATATTGCAGCAGATTTTTCTGGTGGCCGTCCCGCAACGATGCATAACATTGGTCGCGCGATTCTAAATACTTTTGATGAATGGATTGAACACGACAAAAGCAATTTCGATGATTTATATAAAACTACAAACTATGATTTGTTTGAAA
This sequence comes from Alphaproteobacteria bacterium, assembly GCA_017475605.1. Lineage (GTDB taxonomy): Bacteria > Pseudomonadota > Alphaproteobacteria > Rs-D84 > Rs-D84 > Enterousia. Next base: position 273,063 of record JAFVFD010000005.1, read on the forward strand.
CTATTTTAAAAATGGTTGATGACACAACCGATATTGTTTGGGCCCCCACGTTTAACCCAACAGATAAAGATACCATATCTATATGGACTGCGTTGCGCGAATTATCAGATGCATTAAAAAATAATGGAATTATATTAAGTACACCCGATGCGCGTGCATTTATTGCGGACACATTATCGGGGGTTGTTATACGCACCACACCCGATACAGACACGCGTGTTTGCGTATTGGGAACAATTGAATCGCGTATGCAGACCGCCGATGTTATTATTTTAACCGGCCTTAATGACGGAATGTTTCCGGCGCGTGGATATGAAAACGCATGGTTACCAACCGCGATTGCTGAAAAAATCGGTCTGCCATCACCAAACCGGAAAGTATCATTGATGTCGCTGGACTTTATGAACCTGTCATGTGGGGCAACGGTTTATTGGTTACGCAGCATGGTTTCCGGTGGCACCCAAACGACCGAGTCGCGTTTTATATCACGCATTATGGCGCGTGGCGGCAAATTTGATACTGAAATTGGACGACAAATCGTATCCAACATTCATGCGCGTGATAACATTGAATTACGGCAACTGGACTATTCCGCGCCGACACCGCCGGCCGATTGGTCCGATGTTTATGTAACAGATTTAGAATATTTAATTCACAATCCATATGCCTTTTATGCGCGGCACATATTGCGCCTTTATCCAATTAACGATTATTGGCTGGGGCCGGATGCACGCGATTTCGGCACAATGATTCACGCGATAATAAAAGATGCGAAACCAGGCGACAGTCCATCAACACTTGTTGCGCGACTGGATGCGGCGGCAATCAAGATTTTAAAAACCGACGGCATATTATTCCGTTTTTGGCATAAACGTTTTATGGAAATGGCACCAATTATTGCGAATGAATTAATTGCGCATCCGAATGCAGATTCTGAAATATCTGGTTCTGTGGAAATACCAGTTGGGGAAAATGGCGCAAAACGCACTGTTCGCGCACGTGCCGACCGCATCTGCGACGGCATGGTTATGGACATAAAAACAGGTGCCGCACCAAAGCCATCACAACTGTCGGCGGGCACAATGCCACAATTACCATTAGAGGCATTAATGTTACAATCTGGTGGCTTTAAAATACCAACAACAGATCGCAGCAAAACACCGGTCATGATGTTTTTACAATTACAAAGCAATCATGTGAAAAAAATAGAGTTTGATTACAATACAACACAAATGATGATAGATGCCGCTGTGGCAAAGACACAGGAAGTATTCAAAACATATTCTGCCGGCCAAGCACCATATGAATACCACGAAACGAATGATTATCGATATAAAACATACGACGACCTGGCCCGCGTTGATGATTTATAATATAACTATTTCAGTTTAATCATTAGGCCACAATGATCGGTTGGTTTGTCTGCCAATCGTGGCGACATATCTATTTCGCAATTCGCAATCATTTTATTCGCCACACGATTACAAAGGAAATAATCTAATCGCAATCCCTGGCGATTGCCAACGGTATCACGTCCGCGATATCCATACCAGGTATAGTCTATTTCATCTGGGTGTAATTTGCGCCACGCGTCAATCCAGCCTGCATCCAGCCATGATTGCATTATGCTGCGTGCCTCTGGTGCGGCGATTGCGATACCCACATAATTTTTCGGATTCCAAACATCCCTGTCTTCCAGTGCGACATTAAAATCACCACCGATTATAACCGCCTCTTCTGAATCAAGGTATTGCGATATATATTCGCCAAACACATGCATCCATTCCAGTTTATATGGAAACTTTGGTGAATCGACGGTATCACCATTTGGCATATAGGCATTTATAATACGCACACGCCCATCAATCACACATTCAATCAAACGCGCCGCAGGGTCTGCATAATTGGGCAACCCGCGGGATACATCTTCGATGGAATACTTGGAAAAAATCGCCACACCATTATAACTTTTTTGGCCAAAGACCCGTATATTATAACCATAGTCATCAAAAAGATTATGCGGGAATGCCGCATCTTCAACCTTAATTTCCTGGACCATGATTACGTCGTATTCCCCAGAGCGCAAAATGTCTATAAAACTTGTCGCATGGGCACGGATAGAGTTGATATTAAGAGTCATAATTTTCATGTTGGAAATCCATTGTTTTAGTATTATAATAACCGCAACAAAATATAAAATACAAGGATTTTTAAAATGAATATGTACAAGTTTCTGGAAAACACCGTAAGTCAATTTCCAGACCATTTATTTTTGGTGCGTGAAAATGTAACATATACCAAATTTTTGGAAATGGTACGCGCGCGCGCCGCATCCCTGCATGCCGCCGGGGTTAAATCGGGCGATGTTGTTGGGATATTGTCGCACAATATACCCGAATTTCCAATTACACTATTTGCTGTTTGGTTTTTGGGCGGTCGTGTATTGATGTTGGACACCAACCTTACCCCGTTTGAATATGACAATATGACCGCTATTACAGATTGTCATTTTGTTTGTGCGGAACCGTCATTTTTCTATAAAACGAAAAACTTTACCTTCTATGATATTACCAAGAAAGATGGCAAACCAAACCCCGATTTGGAACCTGCCGCATTGGAATCTGTTGATATCGCAACATTGTCCTTTACATCTGGCTCTACTGGCACACCAAAGGTTGTACCACTTACCCACTTTAATTTAATCGAATGTGCACATTCGTTAAAGGATATGCGTGAATACATTAACGATGGTGATTATATGTATGGATTTTTGCCAATGTATCACATCTTTGGGTTTGCGGTGGAAATATTGGCAACGGTGGAATACGGTGATGGCCTTATTTTACAACCAAGCATCAATCCAAAACTATTACTTGCCGATTTCAAGGAATTCCGTCCACAAATCATACCTGCGGTACCGCGTTTGTTTGAAATCATACGCAACCGCATTATTGATCAGTTAAAGGCGCGTCGCCTGTGGTGGTTTGCACGCATCGTATTGCGCTATGGCAAAGCATTGGAAAGAATCGGCCTTGGTTTCCTTGTACGCAAGGTTCAGGACCCTGTTCGTGAAATCTTTGGTGGCCGCGTCAGTTTGTTGATTGCCGGCGGTGCCGCCACCAAGCCAGAGGTTGAAACATTCTATGAACGCCTTGGTATGCCCTTTATCCAGGGTTATGGCATGACGGAAACTGTTGGACCAATCTGTATTTCAAAACGTACCAAGAAACGTTTACCGTTTGCCTTTGGCGCACCAACCACAAATAACGAGGTTGAAATTCGCAACAAAGACGAAGACGGCATCGGTGTTTTATGGGTACGTGGACACCAGGTTTTCGGTGGCTATCTTAATAACCCAGAAGTGAACGCAACTGTATTTGATGAACGCGGTTTCTTTAATACAGGCGATTTGGTGTCTATGGATAAAAATGGCGAATTACATTTTGCCGGCCGTAAAAAACAGGTTATTGTCCTTGATTCCGGTAAAAATGTTTACCCCGATGAATTGGAAGCGATGTTTATGAAAATACCAGGTGTAAAAAATGTTGCGGTATTCGAACATCGCCTGAAAGACAAAACTGTTTCCTATGCGGTATTTAGTGTTGAACCAGATATGACAATGGAAAAGTTGTCGTCCGCCGTCGCGAACGCAAACAAGAAGTTGGCATCTTATAAATGGGTTACGCACTTTGCCATGACAACAGATGATTTGCCCACGACCAGCACACAAAAGGTAAAACATCATGTTGTTCGTCAAAACCTTATTGATGGTAAATACCCAATACAGAAAGACAATTAAAAAAGCACCGGCGGTTGCCGGTGTTTTTTTTAACTAAAAGACCGGTTGCAAAAAATCCTATTTTCACATATAATTAACAATGGATACAAAACAAAAGGAGTCCATAATGCTTACACTTATATTTGTTATTTTGAAACTGACCAAGGTTGTTAATTGGTCATGGTGGTGGATATTGTTAACATTGGCATTGGACGGCGGTGTATTTGGCCGTATTCTGTAATAACACCTATTACAAAAACACCCACGATTGTGGGTGTTTTTTATTGTTCTGAAATTATTTTAAATAACATACTGTTTGCGATTTTCCAAGCATCACTAATATCAACACTTTTCCAATCATGAAAATTTAAATTATCTGAAACAATTTTAACTGATTTAATTGTTGGAAACAAACTGGCTAATGTATAAAGTTCCATATCAAATATGCCTGTGTGTTCACTTGATTCAACAAAGTCAAAAGATGAATAGCATTTGACATTTGATGTGGTATCCAGGGTATATTCTGGACATGGAAAGTGTTTAGAGTTTTGTTCAGCCGCCGCCACACCAACATTTACCACCGTACCAATTGGATATTCATTTGAACCGACATAGCCTATGTTAAAAAATCTATCGCCATGATTAAATTTTTTATTCAAAAATAATTTTGCCAGTGTCCGTAATGTCGCCGGACAACCAATACCCAAAACTATTATTTCTGTTGTTTGTTCAAGTTCAGGTGGTATTTTGATATTGTCTGCCTCTTGTTTATCCGCAACCAAAATATAGTTCATTGTTATATCCTTTTTATAATACAAGTGTATAGTGAAAATAGATAAAAACAAATAAAAATCAAAAGAAATTCCCTTGGTCGATTTTTTAAGATTTTTCTAATTGTCTATTCTCGTATTGGTCATGCGTGCCGTTGGCACTCTGACCGATCCACCCACCCCACTTTATCAAAAACAAAAACCACCCTTTCTGGTGGTTTGTATTTTTGGTGGGAATCAGCTTGCACTAATCGAGCAGGAAACAAACAAGAATTTGCCGATTTAATGCAACGGGTAAAAGAGTTTAAAGATAAATGGTTAATTTCACCCGAGGGTGAAAATTGATTAGTTGAAAACTTTTACATATTGGAATATAATCATATTGTGTAATAAGAAGGAACTATAGTGATGTATCAGCCAATTGAAATATTCTTAATGTTGTTATTACTTGGTTTGTTTGTTGCAGTAATACTATTAATCTCTCAATACAATAAAAAAACATTAGAAAGAACAAAAGCTACATTGGCAAAAAAGGGTTTAAAACAAGAACGGTTATCTTGCAAACAAGCAATAGTTAATTTTTTTGCGAAAGCTTTTGATTTTAAGTCTAGAGCAGCACTATCAGAATTATGGTGGATTGTATTATGTATTATTTTTCCTATGAATGTTATTGAAAAAATGTGGCCAATGGTCTGGTTGTTTTTATTATTATTCTTCGTTGTGCCTCTTTTATCTTTGAGTGTAAGACGATTCCGAGACGTAGGAATTTCACCAGTAATAGCAATTTCAATATTCTTTCTTAAACCTATAATAGAGGCGATTGGGGCAGCCAATTTTAATGGAATGTGGGTGCTATGGTTTTTCTTGCTGGGTCTTGTATGCTTGGTTGTGCAAGTATGGGCCGTGTTTAGAGCCTCAGATCCATTTGATAATAAGTTCGGAAAAATTCCGAATGTTATCCCACTAAATAAAAAAGAAAACAAACCCCAAAAAACTAACATATCAATTACAAACACTTTACAAAAAATATATTTTAATACTATAAAAAATACAGGAAATATTAGGTTGTTGTTTGTTTTGGGGATTATATGTAGTTTTATTTGCTTGAACAATGTATATGACAGTTATTCTTGGCATAAATTGTACAACAACTCTTATTCTTTATGGAATTTTTTATGGGTAATTTTTTGGTTTTATGTGCCGTTCTTTGTTGTGTTTCCTATAAAATTTATCATTGATGGTTATAAACAAGAAAAGAAAAAGAACACAAATAAAAAGTAAAATACAAACTCGTCATTTTGACGAGTTTTTTGTTCAAAACCCGCCTTGGTGGATTCGAACGTGGCAACCAAGCTATCGAAGATTGGTATAAATCATAAACTTTCTTCGAGTTATTTAAAAGTATCAGAAATATAAAAATAAAAGCTGTTAATCAAGGTTGTAATGTCTTTTGTTGTTTTCGATATCCTTTTTCATTTCTTCCAGTAATTTATCAATAGATATTTCCTGTGGTTTACTAGCAAATAAATTAGAACAAATTCCGCCACCGCAAATAGTCGCAATGTTTACCCTTTGGTTTTTATATAACTTATTCACTTCCTCTGTTCTTAGTTTTAATTTTTTATGGGTCATCTTGATGATTGCGGAATCTGCTGAATCCTTTAGTTTTGCGACAATATTCCGTATATTACTAATCACAGCATTTCCATAATCTTTGGCTTCTTTTTCTGTTGGTTTATATCCTTGATGAATCACTTTGTTTCTTAGTTCTTTGACTGTGTATTTTTTGTTTTTTCTTTTATTTTCAATTTGTTTTCGTGAGATATCAATCGGAGAAATCCCAAATTCCAACAAATATAAAAAAGAAAAAGCACCATATTGTCTTTCAGATAAATTACCAATAATTTTCCATGTTTCGTCAAAAGCCTCTAAAGAAATATTATGTTTAATACAAATTACTTCTATGAAAAATTCGAAAAAACGTTCTTCTGCAGATGCAAAATTAAAAAAAGCCCCTCGAAAATTACAGTTGAGTAAATCCTCTAATGCCATATCTAATAAAAATTCATATTGAAAATTTTGGTGAATACCAACCGTAATATGCCCCTTTGGACACTTAAACTCTTCTACCTGAAATTCATCTGTTGCATTGTTCCATAAAGATTTTCGTTTAATTTGTTCATATTGATAAGGTGGCATTTCCTCTTTTTTGGACGCTTCGTCTTGACAGGTTGGGCACCATTCAAAAATTTGTCTATGAAGCATATCGATATCCTTTACATAAAAACTTTTACTTGAGTATATAATAATTAATAAAAATTATTCAGCAAGCACCAATATTCAAAACGAGCATAACTTGTTCGAATATTGGTAGAACTTAGTGTTTTTTGGATATGCTATTTTCGAACCTCCCGAATAGTACAAAATCCAAAGAAAAACCGCACTTTTGAAGCGCGGTGTATCTTTTGGTGGGAGTGGGTGGATTCGAACCACCTCAGGCTTAAGCCAACAGATTTACAGTCTGCCCCGGCTCTCCAACTCCGGCGCACGCCCAGAACTTTTTTTGACGGACAGCCCGTCTTTGCCATTCGGCAAATCCGCGGCATTCCGTTTTGCTTGGCCCCAACCCGCCTGTCGCGGCTTTGCGCCAGCAAAGACGGATGGTGCGGGCAGCGGGACTCGAACCCGCACATCAAGCTTGGAAGGCTTGCGTACTAGCCCTTGTACTATGCCCGCGATGTCCGTAAGCCCCCTGATTATATCTTAATTTAATTGAAAATCAAGCGAATATTCCCCACCCTATTTATTAATTGGCGGGAAACAATCACCACCAGTTTTTGGACAGCATGCGAATTTCAGATTGCCCAAATCTTTAAATATTTCGTCTGTACAGCACCCATACTTATTCGGCTTGGTTCCGTCGCCACAAAGGCCCGCCGCCAAATTCGCATCATATTGTGCCGCCCATTCTTCTTCTGATATTTCATTTTTCGCGTTGTCGTTTGCTGCCACAGGGGCCTGCTTTTCAACACAATCCATATCATATACACCACGCATAGATGCCAATGTATCCGCCTTGGTTGCATCATCGGTTGCAGCCAATTTTGCGATTTCACTGTTTAACTTTTCGCAATTAGATTTTTTGTTTGCCAAATATTCGCTTAACGCGTCAGATGTTGCCACCGTCGTAACAGGCGCCTGCTTTACCAATGGCAGATTGCGCATAACCGTCCGCCGTCCCGCCGATTTAGCAACACAATTACTGCGGTGCATTGTTTGTAATTGCTTTAATTGCGCGGCAATTTCGTCATCTGGGTCTACAATCGCGGACAATGTTTCTATTTCCGTCTTGATTTCGGCGCATGTTTTGCGTTCAGCAAGTTTTTGTGTGGGTGCCGCATCATCGGCAAATGCCGGCATCGCCATCATCATAAATCCCACAAGCAATATTGGCAGTTTCATTTTTTACCCCAATTATTCGTTAATTATTTTTTCCAGTTCGATTATAAAATCGATTGCAGGATTAGTAATTTTTTTCGCCTTGTCCAAGATTTCCTGGGCCGCGTTTTGCATTCTCAGACGTTTATATGTTTCAACAATTTCGATTGTTTCGCGTTGGTGGCTTACATCGTCATCTTCCAATGCGCGTGCGATTTCCAATTCTTGCTTTGCCAAATCAACATATTTTTGGCTATTTTCCGGACAACCGCGTTCGGACAGATTCGCATATATTTTTGCATTATCAATATGATTATCAGAAATATCTGTATCTTCATTCCACAAACGTCTGCTTAACAAACTTTCAATTTGTTGGCACGTTGAAAGTTTTTTGAATTCTTCTTCACTTTCTACAACAGTTTCTTCGGTATTAGGAACCGTTTTTTCCGCCGCGACGGCCGCACTGACACGCAATTTTTGGACATCTGTACCCAACATAAATCCGCACAGGAACAGACCAACCAACGCAACAAGCCCCCAAAAACGTTGCCGACGATTATGCGATACAACAGCACGATCCATCGCAGCCGCCAGTTTGGTTTGTTTTGATTTTGTGTGATTGGTCTGTTTTTTCATTTCTCTCTCTCCTTCTGTGCTCTGGTTTTATATTTCATTTGTACTATTTTACGATACCATTTTCAATGGTAATTTTTCTGTCGGCACGATTTGCCAATTCCATGTCATGCGTTACAAAAAGCATTGCCATATTGTTTTTGCGCACCAGTGCCAACAATTGTTCAAATACAGCCTTGGCATGTGCTGGGTCCAAACTGCCTGTTGGTTCGTCCGCCAAAAGTATTTCCGGTTCATTTGCCAATGCGCGTGCAACCGCGGTGCGTTGCTGTTCCCCACCGGACATTTCGCCCGGCAAATGCTCCGCACGATGTGCAACCGATGCCGCACGCAACAACTTCATCGCACGATTTATAGCAGACTCTTCATCCACACCATTTGCCAACATTGGCAACACAACATTTTCCAATGCGGTAAAATCTGACAATAAATTATGCCGCTGATACACAAATCCTATTTTTTTACGACGAATTGTTGTGCGGGCTTCTTCGGTAATTTTTTGAACAGGTGTTCCGGCGATAATAATACTGCCCGATGTTGGCTTGTCCAATAAACCAACACATTGTAATAATGTTGATTTACCCGAACCCGATGGCCCGACAAGTGCGATAATTTCACCGCGGTGTAAATCAAAACCACCACCACGCAGAATGTGTAATGGCTGGCCACCTTCTACGAAAGTCTTTTTTATATCGCGCACAGACATAACCACATCGCCGCGTTTCACCCTTGATAAAGAATTCAATATACCTGCCATAACTTTCACCACCTATTCATTTCTTAACACATCAACTGGGTCTGTATTTGCCGCCTTCCATGCGGGATAAAGTGTTGCCAAAAATGCCAGTGCGATTGCCAAAACAACAATTCCTATTACCTGGCTTGCCACCAATTTAGATGGCAATTCCGACAAATAATATAATTCAGACGGGAACAAATCGCGACCTGTTGCCCATTGGAAAAATTGACGTATTGGTTCAATATAAATCGCAACAATAATTCCAAATATCATACCAAAAAACGCACCAATAACACCAATGCTGGTGCCAGATAAAATAAATATTTTCATCATAGATTTACGCGACACACCAAATGTTCGCAGCACCGCTATATCTTTGTTTTTATCTTTGACCAGCATAACAAGCGATGACACGATATTAAATGCCGCAACAATAACTATTAACAACAAAATCAAAAACATCACATTTGATTCAACCTGTAATGCACCGACGAACCCGCGATTTAAATCGCGCCAATCACGGACCACAAATCCATCTGGTAATAAACGCACCAGCGCATCTAAAACGCGTGTAGTATCATCCGGATTTTTAAGGAACAAATCAATATGTGTAACCGCATTACCAATATTCAAATATTTTTGTGCGGTTTCCAGTGGCATAAATATATAACCACTATCATATTCATACATTCCCATAAAGAACGATGACATCACCGGATATGCCATTATGCGTGGCATTGTTCCAAACGGTGTAGGTGTTGCGCCATTTGCGGAAACCAACGAAATATTATCGCCCATTGTTACATTAAGTGCGCGCGTCAACGATGCCCCCGCAACCAATTCACCGTCCGTAATCATATCCAGGGGTTTACCATAAATGCGTGTTCCGGTTGTTGTTTTGTTTGCCAAATCAGACATACGAATACCACGAATCATTGCGCCGGTATTATTGCCATTGGCGGTTGCCATAACCTGACCTTCGGCGATGGGAACGATAGATGTTGTATGCGAACTTACGATTTTATTTTGATTCATTTTTTCAATCAAGAAATCATAGTCCGATATTGCGCCATCCTGGTGATAGACAACCACATGCCCATTCATTCCAACAATGCGCGACAACAATGTGTCATGGAATCCGCCCATCACAGACATCACAACAATAAGGGTTGCGACCCCCAACATAATACCAATCAACGACACCCAAGACACAACAGAACCAAACCCGCGCTTTTTCATAGCAAGGTATCTGAATGCGACTTTTCTTTCCAGTTTTGAAAACATCTGTATCACCTTAATCGTTCAAAAACGCACGCAACGCGTCCCCAACCAGCATTCCTGTATCTGTTGTTTTTACACTTGCCGGGTCAACAATAGAAATAAGACGTGGCGACATAAACACAACCAATTCCGCAAATGGACTTATCAATGTTTCCGGTGTTGTAACAAATGAATGTGTTGGTATACCAACAATTATATAGTTGTCGCCAACACTGGACGGAATTGTAAATGACGACAATTCACCATTTGATGTGCGTAAAACAATTTTCGCATCAATTTTATTAAGTCCACCCATATTTCCATATTTTGCCGTTGCGCCGATGGTAAGGTCTGTTTCCAAACGTTCTTCCTTGCCACACTGGCCGATATCGAACCGCGATTGCCAACCATTTGGTATCGCAAATGTACCCTGGGATATCAACACAACATTAGCCTGTTGATACATAAATTCCTGTAATGTCTTTGTGTTAATTTCCGGCCCCACAACAACCGCACGACCAACAACACCAGGTATCGACATCTTTATATTTTTATCGCCAAATGCCGGGAAAAGATTCATCCAAATAATTGGATTATCTGTTCGTGGATAAACGCGGTACACGTCAATATCCCATGCCAGCATATATTTTTTTGACGAAATATCGGCAATCATACGCGCAACTTCGCGTTCCGTTTGATAATTACCTTCGAACATAATGGTTTTATCCTGCCAGTTAACCAGCAAATTGCGCATATCCGCGCCATGCATTGCGTCCAACAAAGCCATTATAATAGTTTCATTTTTTGGCATTTTGATTAACCATTTTGCGCGATTAGTTAAATGAATAACACCTTCGTATTCATCATATGAATAATACGCGCGTCCCATCTTGGCCATCAATTCCACCGCATCAGACAAAGCCCCCGATGCAATCGTTCCAGATATTTTTTCAATCAATTCGCCATCTTCTTCAACCGATATATCTGTTCCGTCCAGCAGTTTTTCCAATGCTTCGCGCACAGTTAATTTTTTAAACTCATAATCTGAAACTTTCAAATCGGGCAACTTGTCCCCTGTATCCAGGCGCACAACTTCTATTCTTTCTTCTGGTACAACGGATACAACATTTTGGTTATTCCAATCAACACTGCACCGCTTTGGCAATTCAATTGAAAAGCGGCGCGCAGTGTCGGTGGTTAATGCCGCCTTCTTCGGAAAGATAGGAACCGAGTTTTCATCAATCACCAAATTATCGATAACTGTAACCGTATCATATTCTGGTTCGTCCGTCTGATTTGGATTTTGACATGCCGCCAGTGCAACAATACCACACACCGCACACATTATTGCGACACCCCGTTTTAATAAATCAAACAAATGCTTTTTCATCTGTATCCCTCTTTTCTTTTCAGATATTCATAAACTTTTCAAATTCTGCCAACGACATTTCATAGATTGGTTTTTGCGTCGGTGTCGTGTGATTTTTTACCCGCGCATATTGTGCATTGAATTGTTCAATCGCGCGTGCGACATCGGCCGGTATCGCAACCCCGGTTGCCTTTAACCGTTTGGCATATTCCACAATATATTCCAAAACATCGGCGGCGAACATACGCCCCGAATAGTTTTCTATTGGTATTCCGCCCTTTTGTACACAAATTGCCGACATCAGCATTGCCGTCTGATTATAATAATTTGCCAGTTTTATAAACTGTTGAACCGATAGCGCCATACGCAAAATCCTTTCCCTGTTTTCTACATTATAAAAACTATTGCCCCCCGAACGCAATTAAATTATAATAAGAATTATGAGAATGAAAATAATTAGTTTATTGTTATTACTTGGCGCGTGCGCTTCGGTTAACAGTGGTAACCTTGACAATGCCACCATTTTAAACTGGGAAAACGAGGCTGTTACCACCGAACAATTCGTTCGTGATCACAAGGCTTGCCTGGGGTTAAAGGATAATTCGTACAAACCGCGTTCGCGTATTGCTAAACTTTTGGCCCCCAATCAAAGTGCCATGATGCCGGACTGGGACGGGCTTTGGGTTACATTCCAATCAAACGAATATCGTGATGTCGGCCAACGGTCATTGATGTCGGTGCCACGAAATGCAACCTCTAAATCGGTTGGCGCATACCGGAAATGTATGTTTCGGCGTGGATATTTACTGCGTGCGATATAATTTTTGTAAAGACATAATTTTGTGATATAATTACCCACATGAAACGTTCAATTATGTTTTGGGTGTATTTTATTGTTGCCATTGTTCTTGGCATCTATTTAACGACCCGTATTATCATGAATGGCATGGGATATGGACGCGGTGCCATTATCCATAATGTTTCAATAACGGCGGATTCGTCCGATGCGGACCTTACCACGATTCAGACGGTTGCGGCATCTGGCCTTGGGACACGAACGGGGGCATTAAACCTGGAAACACTAAACAACCGAATAAGGTCGGTCCCGGGGGTACGAAATGCCGCAACACGTCGTATGCCAAATGGCACGTTAAGTATTGATATTGAATTACACCGTGCCGTTGCCCAATGGTATGATGGGGTGGCATATTTTCCACTTTCCGCGGACGGCACATGGGTTAATATTCCATCTGACACACGTGATGCGGGCGCAATTGTTTTTCGTGGCGCATTACCGGACAACATTTCTGATATAACGGATGCGACAAAATCACTTGCCGACAAGATTGATTATATTGAATGGATAGAAAACCGCCGTTGGAACATTGTAACCAACGATGGCATAACGATTATGTTGCCGGAATCAAACCCGGTTGCCGCCGTACGGGGGTTAATTTCGTTAAATGAAAACCAACACATATTGAACCGCGAATTAAAGGTAATTGATATGCGCGACAATGCGCGCATATTGGTAAAGTAAGAAAAATGAACCTGAATGATTCTGCTTTTTTATGCCTGGATATCGGGACATCGGCCGTACATGGCCTGGCGCATCGTGTGCGCGGCGGGCGAATTGCAAAATCGGCTATGTATGTTGTGGAATCTTTTGATACCGTTTCCGCAATCAAGGCGGTGGTTGACGAACTGGAATCTCAAATTGGTCGCCACCTGGACGAAGCATATATCACAGGCAATTTTGGACAATCTTATTATGAATTGGCGGTAAAAAATCAGATTTGGGCGGATGCACACAGAATAACAAATGCCGATGTAAAAAACCAGATTTCACAAATTACGCAACCCGACGATTATATGCCGTTACATATAATACCGTTGCGTTATGATTCGCCAACGAAACACAATATGAAAACACCGGTTGGTCATGTTGATAATCAATTGATATCGGCTTTTGGTGCGATATTTTATCCCCGCGCAAACATTTCTGAATTAATTACATTTATGCGCCGCGCCCATTTACAAACGCGTGGTTTCTATGATCCACACTTTGTACAAAGTGCCGTTTTTAGAAAGCAGCACACATCAACCTTGTTTATCGATTTTGGTGCAGAATTTACATCTGCATCTATTTGGACGGACCGCGGCCCTATGTGGCACTATAAATTACAAATCGGTGGCACCAGTATAAGCAAGGCGATTTCTGAAAACCATGGTATCACTTTTGGCGAAGCGGACAGAATAAAACGCGCGGTATTTACTATGTTGCCCGGCCCGACCGACCGTTTCACCCCGGCGGACATCGCGTACGATTTTTCACGCGCCGATGTAAATGATGTTGTTGTCGAATTTATGAACGATATTATAAACGACATTCGCGCAAACGCCGATACGGCAATCGAAAAATATAAACCACATAACATTATAATAAGTGGTGGCGCATCTGATGCAAACGGCGTTGTTGATTTTGTATCAAACACATTTGGGCTGCCCTGCGACAGTATGCACCCCGACGCATCTGTACGCGCATTGGGCGAATATATTTGGCGGCAAAGTGCGGACGCGCGCGCAAAAATTATTGCCAAGCATGATAAATGGGCGACACGCACCGAACGCATATTAAAAATATTTCACAAAAAGCCAAAAAAACGGCGCACATTTATCCCAATAATGCCAAGTACGCTGTGCTTTGATATGAACGATCCAGTAACATACACGACATTTGATGCGGCGGGAATATCAATGATTCATGTTGATATTATGGACGGGCTTTATGTGAATAAAATGGCCGGGTCGCCCGACCTTATTAGTGCGATTCGCGCAAAAACAAATGCCCACCTGCATGTACATTTAATGACGGAAAGTCCATCTGTTTGGGCGGCGGATGCGATTGCGGCGGGCGCGGATACAGTTATTGTTTCAACAAATACATCGGGGGTACGCAACGCAATTCGCAATATTCGCGCATCGGGTCGTCGGGCGGGAATCGCATTAAATCCGGAAACACCAATAACTATTCTTAAAACCATTTTGCGTGATTTAGACGAAGTTATGGTAATGGCGGTCGCCCCGGGTGCCGCCGGCCAAGATTTTTCACCCGCATGCCTGCACAAGATTTCAATGTTGGCGGCAACACGTAAAAAATATGGTTTGAATTTCAAAATATCTGTTGATGGCGGAATAAACGATAAAACGGCACAACTCTGTTGGGACGCAGGTGCAGATTATTTGGTATCTGGTTCATACCTGGCCCGCGCAACCGATTTCCCAATTGCAGTTCAAAGTTTATTGAAAAAGTAATAAAAAACACCGGCATTTGCCGGTGTTTTTTAATCTTTTTTTACCACGACTTTTCGCCCGTCGCCATGCGCGGTGATATATAAATGTATCGTGTTTTCCGGCAACATGTCGGTGGCAATGTCCGGCCACTCAATCAATGTTATGTCGTTTTCAATCGCGTATGGCAAACCTATTTCCACCAATTCAGACGCATCGTTTATACGATATAAATCAAAGTGCGATATACCATCATAACTTTGTACGATTGTAAATGTGGGACTTGGCACCACAGTATCCGCACCGCGCAGTGTTTGAATTATTGTACGCGCAATTTCACTTTTTCCCATACCCAAATCGCCATGTAATGCCACGACAACCGGCGCAGTTAATGTTTTCGCAAAGTCGCGTGCAAACGCGCGTGTTTCTTCTACATTATTCAATATGTATTCCATTTTGCCCTACTCCAATAACAACAAATCGTCTTCCAGTCTGTGTATAGTATCGCGCAATTCCGCGGCGGTTTCAAATTCCAAATCTTCGGCCGCCTGGCGCATCTTTTTGGTTAATTGTTTAATTTCGCGTTCAATGCTTTCACGGTCCATAACGCCGCCAGTTTTATCATAGACAAAGCGACGTGCTTTATCGGTCTTTTCTTCCCTGTCACCAACCTCGTCAAAGATTGCCTTGGTAATCGTTTGTGGTGTAATGTTATGTTCGGTATTATATGCCATTTGTTTTTCACGTCGCCGCGCGGTTTCATCCAATGCCGCACGCATAGAATCTGTGATTGTATCGGCATATAAAATCACACGTCCATTTGCGTTGCGTGCCGCACGACCAATCGTCTGGATAAGTGAACGCGTTGAACGCAAAAAGCCTTCTTTGTCCGCATCCATTATTGCAACTAATTCACATTCCGGCACATCCAGCCCTTCGCGCAACAAATTGATACCAACCAAAACCTCGTATTTACCCATACGCAAATCGCGCAGTAATTCTATGCGTTCCAGGGTTTCAATATCACTGTGCATATATCGCGCACGCACCCCGTTTTCATTAAGGTAATCGGTTAATTGTTCCGCCATTTTTTTGGTAAGTGTTGTTACCAGCGCACGTCCAGATATTTTCTTTAATGTATCTAACAAATCATCAACCTGGTTTGCAATCGGGCGAACTTCGCATACCGGGTCAAGCAAACCCGTCGGACGAATAACCTGTTCCGACACAATACCACCAGCCTGGCCCAGTTCCCATTCCGCCGGAGTTGCCGAAACAAAAATCGTTTGTGGTCGCAACGCGTCCCATTCTTCAAATGTAAGTGGGCGGTTATCAACACATGCCGGCAGGCGAAATCCATATTGTGCCAGTGTTTCTTTTCTTGCCCTGTCCCCACGCGACATAGCGCCAATTTGCGAAACTGTTACATGGCTTTCATCAATAAACAAAACCGCATCACGTGGTAAATATTCAAACAGTGTTGGTGGTGGTTGCCCCGGGGCGCGACCCGATAAATAACGCGAATAGTTTTCAATTCCGCGACAAGTCCCGGTTGTTTCCATCATTTCTATATCAAAATTGACACGTTCGCGCAAACGTTGTTCTTCTATATACTTCATATTATCATGAAAGTATTTTAGCCGTTCTTCCAAGTCTTGTTTTATTTGACCAATGGCCTGGACCACGCTTGGCATTGGTGTCGCATAGTGTGTATTAGGATAAACAACAACCCTGTCCAGTTTACTTATCTTGGCACCGGTAAGGGTATCAAATTCCCAAATCTCGTCTATTTCATCACCAAAGAAAGATAGTTTCCATCCCCTGTCCATAGAATGCGACGGGAACAAATCAAGTGTATCACCACGCACACGAAATGTTCCACGTTCGAACGCCATATCGTTACGCTTATACTGAATATCAACCAGCGCACGCATCGTATCCGCCATGCCTATTTTATCGCCAACATGTAATGATATTTTCATACCGGAATATTGTTCCGGCGACCCCATACCGTAAATAGATGATACAGACGACACAACAACGACATCGCGTTCTTCAAGCATGGCGCGCGTTGCACTGTGCCGCATACGATCCAACTGGTCATTAATAGACGCGTCTTTGTCGATATATGTATCGGTTGTAGGCATATATGCCTCGGGCTGATAATAATCATAATATGACACAAAGTATTCCACATGATTATGCGGAAAAAACGATTTCATTTCTGTATATAATTGTGCCGCCAAAATCTTGTTCGGTGCCATAATAAGTGCCGGCCGTCCCAATTCCGCAATAACATTTGCCATTGTAAAAGTTTTACCAGACCCCGTTACCCCCAACAATACCTGGGAACGACGACCCGAACGCACCCCCGCCACCAATTCTGAAATAGCGGTTGGTTGGTCGCCCATCGGCGCATAGGAACTTTCAAGATTAAATACTTTTTCTGTCATTTTTTTGTTCACAAACAATACTATAATTCATTATAATCAAAAAACAAGGGGAAGAGAGAGTATGGCAATCAAGCCCAGATATAAACGCAGAATCGGCTGGACACTGCTTGGTGTCTTGGCTGCCGCGTTCATGGCATTGGTTTTTATACCACCAACGATTACCCTTAATTATATGAAACCGCAACTGGAAACCGCGGTAAAAAATCAAACTGGTATAGATGCCGAATTCAAGGGCGACATTAATTTTAGTTTATTAGGACGTGCCACAATTGTTGCACGTGATATTGTTGTACCTTTTGGAACCGTTCATTCGGCAATGTTTTCTGTACCTTGGTTAAGTGTTTTTCATCCAAATGATGCTGAATTAACCGGCCCAATATCTTTGTATAACGCACGATTCACAATCAACAACCTTAATGCGATTAATTTTAATAATAAAATTACATTTTATAATTCCATAATTAATTTCCGTTCACACGATTATGAAATCGTACGCGGCGATTTGGACAAAGGACGTTTTACCGGCACCGTCCGCACCAACCAACACAAATACGATGTTACATTTGAAAAAGACGAATTCATTATTCGCAACCAAAACAACCAGGTAAAAATTGTTGGCCGTCTTTATTCTGATGGTTCTGCACGTGGGCAAATGTCTATTATCACAGACGATGTAAATAAATGGTTTGAATTCCCAGAACCCAAGATAAATGAAACCGTCGATTTAACAATGAACTTTGAATGGGACGGTGGTATTGGTTTTATATTCACAGATATTGTTGCGAATAATATGTCGGGTAATATACGTCTTTATCCGGACGGTCGTCGCGATATTGAACTTTCCGCACGCGATATGGATTTTGATTTTTCGTTTTTGATGCAACCGGGCAAATTCCTGCGCGGAACAAATCTTAAACTTGATTTTTATGGCAACATTAAATTTGGCGATATGAATTATAATCATATCAAGGTTGATGCCATCGGCACCGACGATAAATTACAAATCGGAACGGTTGTGGTTGATAATATTGCCCTTAATGGCGGAACCATTGATGCCAATGGTGCGCACAATATAATGGCTGTAATACCGGCGGACGATGCAGATACACTTTGTATATTCAGTGGCACACCGGACGCATGGCAATGTTCTGAATATTCGCATGGGAATATGTCGGGGTCTCTTTGGGTAAATGGCGATGAATTTGATATTGTTGTAAAATCATCTGTTCCAATGCCTGATATAGCGACGGTCCGTAAAAACGCGTTAGATTTTGGTAAACGCGGTGTTGTTCACTTTAATTTTGCTGATGCGGCCGGTACACTTACAATCAATGGCGACAAAATGCGGCCAGAATTTACATTCGCTAAAAACAAAGACCTTGGGTGGTTGGGCGCAAAATTGCCATTTTTACCAGAATCTATGGCCAACGCCATTGGTGATTTTAAATGGGAATCTGGGGCGGTTGTTTTTCACCCACATAATCAAAATTGGCAAATGGCTGTTCAAAACGATTACTTCTATATATATGGAAATAATTTCAAGGCTTGGTTCCCAAACCTTGATTTACAATCATTACGCGACAATATTTATACAGTATCGGGCGAATATAAAGACGGTGTAATATCTGACTTTACAATTAATATTGCGAACCATGTATTTACCGGCACAGTGGTTGACAACGCAATTACTTTAAAGACAGATGTATTAAACATTGATTCATTTTTATCACCAACATATATGGACCGATTTGAAGAAATGTCCTTTTTATCAATGCACCCATTGATGATACCTTTTGATATTAATGCGAAAATATCACTTTCGGCGGACACACTTGTTTATGATGGACTGGAATATAAAAACTTTGTGTATTCACTGCAACCGAACACAATGATTTTTTCAATATCAGATGATTACCGCGGAAACATATTGGCAACGATAGAACGCAATGGCACAAATTATGATATTTCATTACAAATGAATCGTTTTGCGACAAACGGAAAAATACTTAATGATTTAATGCCGTTAAACATTGGTGAATCTTATGTTACCGGCGATATATCAATGAAAACCAACGGTATGATTGCGCATGATCTTGAATACAATTTAAATGGAATAATTGATTTAACATTTACCGGTGGATATATTTTTGGTCTGGGATTGGACGACTTCTTTGCCTATGCGAACAAGATAACAATTCTTACCGCCGAAGAGGCTTTGTCAATCGCCCTGGACGATGGCCAAACAAGACTTAAATCTTTACATATCATTGGACGTTATGACCGCGGTAATTTTGAAACAACCGAACCTTTTACATTGTCTGTACCACATGCCGATGCAACTGGTGCTTTACAAATAAACGATGGTAAAATGTCAGCACAGTTATACCTTGTCTTGCGCGGTACGGCACCGGAACCCGCACCAATAGATATGGAAATTTTGCCAAACGGCGAACGCAATTATTCATTGTCTGAAATTATGCAGACATTTGACCCGGCATTTATGCGTGAATTTGTCCGCACCCATGACAGGTACTAAGTCCCCTTCGCCTTGCGAAGGGGTGGCGCGAATGCGCCGGGGTAGTAAACAAAAACACCGGCAAATGCCGGTGTTTTTGTTTAATTTTTTGCCCTTATTTTTATATGCACATCGCGTAATTGTTGTTCGGTAACCTCGTTCGGCGACCCCATCAACAAATCTTGACCGCGTTGGTTTGCCGGGAATGCAACTGTGTCGCGGACACTGTCGCCGAAACCGGTAATTTCCGAAACCAAACGGTCTATACCAAACGCGCACCCACCATGCGGTGGCGCACCATATTGGAACGCTGTGTACAATGCTGAAAAGTTCTTTTCCACTGCCTCTATTGGATAGCCGGCAATATCAAAACACTTTTTCATAACTTCTGGGTTATAATTACGCAGACCACCACTGCAAATTTCCAAACCGTTCAAAACCATATCGAATTGTGCAGCCTTGATTGTAAAAGGATCACGCGTTGACAATTCTTCGATGGAATCAACAACCGGATAAGAGAACGGGTTATGCGTGAACTTTGGCGCACCGCCACGATCTTCATCTGGTTCAAAGAATGGGAATGCTTCAACCCAGCAAAACGCAAAGTCGTGTGGGTTTATCAACCCCAGGTCTGCGCCCAATTTATTGCGCAATTTACCTGCGGCCTTGGCTGCCTTTTCTTCTTCATCACAGATAAAGAACAACGATGCATTATCACCCGCAATTTCACGCAACTTCGCTATACGTTCCGCATCCAATTTTTTCGCAACGGGTCCCTTGGCTTCGTCTGCAAAAACAATATAGCCCAATCCACCCAGGCCCAATTCACGGGTTGCGTATTCGCCCAATTTATCAAACCATGAACGCGGCTTGTCCGCTGTATTTGGTGCCGGCACCGCACGAACAACGCTGCCATTTTCAACTGCATTTGCAAAGATTCCAAATTCAGACCCGCGGAATATTTCACTTACATCACTTATTAAAATAGGATTACGCAAATCTGGTTTATCGGAACCATATTTCAGCATAGCATCATCATATGTAATGTGTGGTATTTCCGGATATACATTTGCATCCGGCGCAAACGCGCGAACAAATTCCGGCATAACCGCTTCGCCAACAGCCTGGATATCGCGTTGGTCAACGAAAGACATTTCCAAATCTAATTGGTAAAACTCCAGCAATCTGTCAGAACGCAAATCTTCATCGCGAAAACATGGCGCAATTTGGAAATAGCGATCAAACCCGGACACCTGTAATAATTGTTTGAACATCTGTGGTGCCTGGGGCAGCGCATAGAACTTGCCATGATGTAAACGACTTGGCACCAGGAAGCAACGCGCGCCTTCTGGGCTGTCTGCGGTCAAAATTGGTGTTTGAAATTCTGAAAAACCCAATTCCCACATTTTATCACGCAACCATTTCATCATTTTGTTACGAACCAAAATGGTGTGGTGTAATTTTTCACGACGCAAATCCAGGAAACGATATTTATAGCGCAATTCTTCGCCAATATCTTCATCACCGAACACCGGGAAAGGCAAGGTTTCCGCCGCTGTTAATACCTTCCATTCGGTTGCCTGAATTTCAATATGCCCAGTTGGGATTTTGTCATTTATTTGTGATGCATCACGTGCAACAACATTACCTGTAATTTGAATCACAGATTCCGGACGCACGCGTTCCAATGCTTCATCCCCACCATCAAAAACAATCTGGGTAATACCATAATTGTCGCGCAGGTCAACAAACAACAGCGAACCATGGTCGCGTTTACGATGCACCCAACCCGACAGTGTAACAGTTTCGCCCACATTTTTTTCGGTCAGTTCGCCGCATGTGTGCGTTCTGTATTTAGATTTCAAAGATAACATTTTGACCCCTTTTTAACTTGTCCCACAAAGCCTTGGCGAAGTGGGATTTCGGGTGCAAAAATCAAATATGGATTTTGGCACCCACTTTAACTTTTCCCGCAGGGGCGCAATATTCTTGCGCGGTGCCACCCCGCATTTATTACTTTTAACTGGGTTTTGGAGCTCTGTGTTTGTCAGACACTTCAACGTCCCGCCCCCGAAAACGATGGACATATCATAAACCCAAAAATATCATTTTGCAAGGAATATAAAAAAACGCCCCAATGGGCGTTTTCTAATCATTTTGTTTATCTTGAATATATTTTGCCAACCGCCTTGGTTGAACACCCATTTGTTTTAATTGTTCAATCGCGGCTTCATATTTAGATTTTTTATCTTTATATTTAAGGTCCTGCGCCGCCGAATCAGCCAATTTTTTATTATGTTTAACTTGTCTATAAAGGAACTCCTTTACATCAGACATATTTTGGTTTGCCCCCTTGGCCATACCATTATCAATATCATATCTTCTTAGCGCGGCATGCCAAACCTGGGCAAAATCTCTGTCTGCGTTTGTGAATTCGGCTTCGCCATTGGGGGTTCTGACCATATATTTATATCCGTTATTCTTGGTCGGCATTCTTTTTACGGAAATTCTGCCAATTTTTATGCTTTGTGCATACCACGCGTTTTCAGAATAAGGCCCAACAAATCTGTTTTTTCCCGCCTTGGTTGGCATAATTGGTTTTGAAGAATAGTCACCATTATTCAACGTTTCAACAATTACCTTTTTATTCATATCATAGATTGCATCAATCACCATCGCCAAAATATCATATTTATCTTGTTTTACTGCTGGCATATAAATCTCCTTTGTTTGACAAAGAAATTATATCACAACACAGCAAATATAGCAAAAAAAAACGGCGACAAATCGCCAACAAAATAACGATGCTTTTGTGGTGCCCTAAGCAAGAATCGGACTTGCGACTCGTCCTTACCAAGGACGTGTTTTACCACTAGACTATTAGGGCAACGCCTGCGCATTATAACCCGCACTTTTTAAATAATCAAGCATTATTCCCCTTTGCGTTGCGAAGGGGTGGATGCGCAGCGGACGGGGTGTTTATCTTACAAAGTGTGCCAAAAACTCTATATTCCCCGAACCGCCGGCAATTGGCGATTTTGTTAAACCCGCACGCCGAAACCCATGTGCCATAAATGCCGCCGAAACGTTGTCCACCGCCACGGCACGCACCGCATCATCACGAATTACACCGCGAAACCGCGCGGATATTTCGGGTCCGCACTCAAACTGGGGCTTGATAAGGCACACAACATCGCGCAACCGCGGTAATGTTGCCAATTTATCCAATATTTTTGTTACGGAAATAAACGACACATCAATCGTTGCAATATCAATATCCGTCAATAACGCATCGTCCAAATCACGAAAATCGGTCTGTTCATGTAAATCGATTTGTGGGTGCCCCCGCAAAGATTTATGCATCTGGTCGGTGCCGGTATCAACCGCAACAATGTACGCGACCCCTGCCCGCAACGCGACATCGCAAAAGCCCCCGGTGGACGATCCAATATCAATCATGCGCCGCCCGGTCATATCTATATGAAATGTTTTCAACGCGTGTTCCAACTTTAACCCACCGCGCGAAACATATGGCATAACCGCCGTATCACACACAGAAATCAAATCGACATTTTCCACATCAAAACTGGGTTTCGTAACCGCCACACCATCATAAAGCACCGCGCCAGCCCGCACAGCATTTGCGGCACGATTACGCGATTCAAACATTCCATTTTCAACCAATGCGACATCTATTCTCATACCGCAATTTTGCCACAAAGCCCCGCCAAGTCAATAAAAAACACCGGCCTTTGCCGGTGTTTTT
Organism: Alphaproteobacteria bacterium; assembly: GCA_017475605.1. Taxonomy (GTDB): domain Bacteria; phylum Pseudomonadota; class Alphaproteobacteria; order Rs-D84; family Rs-D84; genus Enterousia. Next base: position 297,075 of record JAFVFD010000005.1, read on the forward strand.
TATAATCTTATTCAATACAGCAATTAACCTTGTTCTTAACCCAGTCGCCCAGGCGTTTTACTGTCGATTTATTTTTGCCAGAATCGATATCACATGCCGCATCGCTTTTAACATTTGCTTTCTTTTCAGATTTGGCATCTGTCTTTTTTACCAAAACAGCATCATAAAATTCTGGTATTTGTTCACGAACACCGCCCAAATCAATAAGGTGCATATTCAACCCCCAGAACAATGAATACAAATCATACGATTTCGCAAAAAGGTTGTATGCGTCTTCTTTGTTGCCTGCACCCATGGCCTTGGTTCCAACCTCCATCAAACGCATAGATGCCGCCAACAAATGTTTAGAAATGCACCATACTTCGCCACCTTCGGCCGATGACTTATCAACAATGCGTGTCATCAATTCCTTGCGCATTTCGCGAACAGTGTTGATTAAATCATAGAAACCGGTTTTGCCTGTTTTTGCACCACTGAAAAAGAAATGTTCTTCTAATGAAATCAAGTTCATCAAACCAATTGACAAGTCCTGGTCAGATGACAAATCAAGTGGGTTCACCTTTTTCGCCGCATCAATTTCGGCAATCATTTCTTCCATAGATAATTTTTTTGCTTCTTTTTTTGCCATTTTCTATCTCTTTTATTATTACTTAAAGTATAGTTATCATAGCGAATCAAAACCCCTAAATCAATATGTATTTACACCCAGAAAAAAGCCGGCATTCACCGGCTTTTTTCTTACTTTTTATCTAAATCAACCAGTTTATATTTTCGGGTTCCGACCCCGATTTTTTCCGCCGATTCCAGTATATGTAATCCATTTCGATCGGCAATTCGTTCCATTAACTTTTCATTACCATCCGCCGTTGACACCATGTCAATACCAGCCTGGTCAATGGCAACGGGGTCGGTTGACACCAAAATACCAATATCATGAATATCTGGTTCCGCCGGGTTACCATCACAATCGCAATCAATGCTTATACGATTAAGCACATTTATAAACACAATGTTGTCGCGACCGACATGGTCCATAATAGCCTTGTCTGCATCGGCCATAGATTCTAAAAATGCGGTCTGTTCACCACCCCACATTGAATCGCGCGATGTGCCACCACTGTGTATCCATTTCTTACCGGTCGAACTGGCAAAGCCAATTGAAATATTTTTCAACGCGCCACCGAATCCAGCCATCGCATGCCCCTTGAAATGCGACAAAACTATGAATGACCCATAGTCATCGAAATGCGAACCAACATAATTTTCAGACAAAACATTTCCGCCATTAACCCGCAATGTTAAATCGCCATCTTCATCCATAATATCAACCGGCGCAACATCTAAAAATCCGCGTTCGCGTATCGCCGCCCAGTGTGATTCAGAATCACTGCGGTTGCCACCATACGCGGTATTACATTCAACAATCGTGCCGTCAACTTTGGCCACCAGGTCTTTTATCAGTTCCGGCCGCAAATAATTACTTTTGCTGGATTCACCTGTACTCATTTTAATTCCAACCTTGCCATGTGGTGTCCAACCCAATGCCTCGTACGCACGTACCAGACCGGCCGGTGATATATCACGCGTGAAATAAACTGTTGGCACATCGGACGCGGAATCACCACATGCGGCCAATGTTACCGCTGACACCGCCGCCGCAAAATATTTTATATATTTATTCATTTGTTTCACCCTTGGTTATTTTTATTTCGATATTATCATCGGCATTCTTTAAAACATCGCAAATTGATTTATCAGAAAATTCGCCAACATGTACCGAAACATACGGCGCAATATTGGTATCAGCATAATTTATAACAAACGCATTTCCCGGTGCCCAATAATAAATATGCCCGGCAATTAAATTCGGCGTTTGTTCATTATGCTCGTATGGTTCAAAATCAAGCCGCGTTGTATATTCATGTCCGGCATATTTTTCCAGCGATATTGTATCTGCTATATTTTCAAAAATATCCTTTGCCGTTTTATTGTCGTCTAACAATATTTCATATTCATGATTATCAATATATATTTTCATAACATTTGCCATCGCAGTTGTCCCAAATAAAGTCATTAAAATTGCAACAAATGCTTTTTTCATTTCTTTTTCGTCCGCGGTAAATATGGTTCCAACATGGGCTTTAATTGTAATTCACAAAAACGCGCCGTCCAATCAAGTGGTTCAAATGCACCATCTGACATACACCAGCCAGTCATCATACCATAAAGTTCCGACATAATAATATATGCGATTGCACCGATTGGGGTACGTTTGCTTAATTCACCATTTTTAACCGCGGTCTGTAAAATTCGTATAAGTGTCCGCGTATCAAAAAGCCATTTTTGCGAATCACGATTTGTTGGTGTCGTTGTTGGATTTATAACATCGCGTATCCATTCCCGACAAATATTTATATCATACCGTTCTATTTCACGCATAAACGCATCAAAATAGTTCGTCAGTTTTTTCACAATATCGCGCGACTTATCTTCATAGAAATTTTTTTCTAAATCAGCATATGCATCGCGGCATATTTCGAAAACAATATCTTCCTTGCGGTCAAAATATGTATAGAAAGTTCCCTTGGCCACACCGGCGGCGGCGGTTATGTTTTCCACAGTCAGATTTTCCAAGCCGTATTTTTTAATAAGTTTCAGCCCGGTTTTTAATAACTTTTCTTTTGTTTCCAATGCCGCCCGTTCACGATTTGTCATTTTGCTTCCTTTTCTATCCATTTTTCAATATCGCTGCGCGCCGCGGCAACATTTGACCCATGAATCGCCAAACCCGGTTTTACATTCGCCCCCGCGCACACACGTCGCATATCAGACATTATATTCCCCAGGCCCGAACCTTCATGTGTAGAAAACGGCAAAACCGTCTTACCCGCCCAATCAATTTGTTCCAATACACTGAACATTGGCATCGGGTATGTTCCCCACCAAATCGGCCCACCGACAAAGATTGTGTCATATTGCGAAAGATTGCCCGGCATTTCACTGACCGCCGGTCGTGCATTTGAATTAAGTTCATCCTTGGCAACTTCGGTACATTTCATATAGTCCGCCGGGTATTCCGCCACCGATTTTACCTCAAACAAATCAGCACCCATAATTTCATGAATATACCCCGCCGCAATCGCGGTATTACCACATGGTAAATCAACAATCGAACCATTGGAATAATTTTGACCGGTGCGCGAAAAATATAAAACAATTGCTTTCATTTTCGTCCCATTTTATTAAAACTTCGATTGCTATTTTATACTTTAATTGACCCGCGGTCAACGAAAAAATTATATAAAATTAACGGTAGAAAATCATAAAATCTTAATTTTGATTATTTTTCCACCGCTTAAGTGTTGGAAAAACTGTTTCACAATGATGCCGAAATTCAGATTCGGTCATACCCGCCTGCTTATAAAACGGAACATTCATCTCGATATATTCACGCAAAGACACATCATCGACAAATTTACCGTCTTTATAGCAATAAATACAGTAATCATTATTCCGCGACCCGTCTTTTTCTGTTCCCAAAAGCGAATTATCGGTTATCGGCATACTGCAACTTTGGCATATTTTCGGCATTTTACCCCCTTTTTATATATAAATTATACCATATTTTCCCGGTAAAAACACAAAAAAAGCCGGCAAATACCGGTATTTTGTATTCGGTGGTTCTGCGTCCCTGTACCAAAAATAAAAATCGGCATAACACCGATTTAATTTTTGGTAGCGGGAGAGGGACTTGAACCCCCGACACGCGGATTATGATTCCGCTGCTCTAACCAGCTGAGCTATCCCGCCAATGCACCGCATTATAACAAACATTTTTCACTTTGCAAGATATTTGAATAAAACCGCTTGCGTTAAATTATTAAAAAGTATAATATTTTTCGCGTCATGAAAAAAATTACTACATTTTTAATCGCTTTGTCCTGCATTTCTGCGGCAAATGCTGAATTCAACCCTTTTATGGGCGAAGCAGAAAACCAAATTGCCTTCTATATTGGCCAGGGTGTAGATAACGGCTATATTGTCCCATTACCATACCACCCGGTTCCTTTTTATATTGCGCAATTTCAGTATTCACAACCAACAACCTTTTTCAAAATGCCTGCGCGTCAGTCATTAAATGTGGCGGAAACGTTGGGGTTGGGTAAAAAATATGGTTGGGATTGGACCGACTTTACAATTCCGCTTGTACTGGGTTCGGGTGATGTTGCGTTGTTTTACGGCGACAACTGGTACACAGGTGTCGGTGCCGGTGTCGGATTACAGGCCCAACAAAATGAACGTCTTGGGGCGAAACTGTTGTTCGAATTCAAATTATTTTATGGGTACCGCATAAATGAAGAATGGGGTATTGAACTTTACGCACAACATTTTTCAAACGCAAATACAGCCGAAGAAAACCATTCATATGCGTTTTTTGGTATTGGTGTGAATCACAATTTTTAATGCTACCAGTCAATTGGTTCCTTGCCATGTGCGACCAGATATTCATTTGCACGACTAAAATGATGATTACCAAAGAATCCATTATACGCAGATAACGGTGATGGATGCGCACTTTTCAGTACAAGGTTTTTGTCCGCATCTACAAATTGTGCTTTTTTCTGGGCATATGATCCCCATAACATATAAACAATACCATCGTGTTTACTGCATTCGCGAATCACCGCATCTGTAAATTGTTCCCAGCCCCGCCCCGCATGTGATGCCGCCGCGTGCGCCCGCACAGTCAATGTCGCATTAAGCAGTAATACCCCCTGATGCGCCCAATATGTTAAATCGCCATTTGTTTTTGATGGCCGCCCCAAATCAGATTCGATCTCTTTATAAATATTTTTTAACGATGGCGGTACCGGTGTTGGTGGCAGGACAGAAAAACAAAGCCCATGCGCCTGGCCTGGTTCATGGTATGGGTCCTGGCCTATTATTACAACACGCACATCGGAAAGTGGACACAGGTTAAATGCATTAAATATATTTTTAGGTTCGGGATAAATTGCGCGCCCAGATTTATACTCCGCGCGTACAAAATCGGTCAATTTGATAAAATAATCTTTATCAAATTCGCTTGCCAGTGCACTTTTCCAAGATTGCTCTATTTTAACATCCATGACAAAACACTTTACAATAACATTCTATTTATATACCATTTTTATTATGAATAAAAGTCCAAAAATTTCAGTTATTATACCTGCGTATAAAACGGCTAAATATATTCCAGCCTGTCTGGACAGTGTATTGGCGCAAACATTTACAGATATCGAAATCATCTGTATAAACGATGGTTCGCCTGATAACGCACTGGAAGTATTTAACGAATACGCCGCACGCGATTCACGCATTCGCGTAATGAATCAGGAAAACCAAGGAATTTGTTTTGCGAGAAACAATGCTATTGCCACCGCACGTGCCGATTATATATTCCCACTGGACAGCGATGATATGATTGCGCCTAATTGTTTGGAATATTTGTACAATATAATAACAAGTAAACCAAAATATTCTGTTGTTTGCCCAATGGGCATTCGCTTTGATGCGACACCGGGTATGTTATGGAAATTACCACCAATCAACTATTTTAATATGTACGGTGGTCGTAATGGTGTTCATAATTCATCACTTTTTCCTAAAAAACTGTGGGAAAAATACGGTGGTTATTGTGTGGAATTAAACCGCCTTGGGGGTGAAGATTACGATTTTTGGTTGTGTTTCTTGGACGATAATAGAAAGATTTATCGCACAAAACTGCCGCTGTTCTTTTACAGAATAAAACCAACGGCGGAATCTCGCAATCGTTCCGGCACCAAGGAACGTGGTGAACAAATAAAGAAAATACGTATGGCGCGGCACCCACGAATTGTTTTTTATACGGGTTTACAATATATCCGCAACCCATTTCGTGGTATCCGTAAACTTGTCAGAACTGTTCGGAAAAAATTAAAGAACAAATAATTTAAATACTGGTTTGTATCAGCCCCAATTGAGAAGCCTTCCACAGCACTACATCTATATACCCAATTGGCAAATCTGTTTCCTGTGATAAATGCGCAAACATTTCATCACACGCCGATTTAATTTTTGGATTCAATTTTCCATTATCAATATCAGAACTCTGAACCTTACACTTTGAACTTTGCATCGCATACGCGACCCCCAACCGTTGAATCCATATATCATATTTCACCACATTTTCACCAAGGTTTCGTGCCAAATGATTTGCGGTAATTTTTCCAATGTGCGGCAGGTGTGATAAAAACTTTAATTTTTCGTCCAACGCATCTATGCCGTAATATTCGGCGCACAGCGCGTTTTTGTTATTCCAAATCTGACATATCGCATTTATTTTATTCTTGTTATGAAACATTGAAAAAAGTGTATCAAAGTCTGCACCTTTTTCGCGCACCGAATCCATAATTTGTTTATGAATTCGTTTTGCCGTCTTTTGTGAAAAGCCGCCCGCCAATATTACATATGCACACATATCTGCAAACGCATCCGGCGACAGTTTTTTTGGATGTGAAAGATTTTCGCGTATTTCATCAAAACTTTGGGCGTCGGAATCGGCGCCCATTTTACGTATTTGTTTTTCTAAGTCAAAAAACCATGCTTTATCAAACATTACACATCCAAATTCGCATCCAGCGCATTTTCCACGATAAAGTCGCGGCGTGGTTCAACAACATCACCCATCAACATGGATACAACCTCGTCTGCCTGGGATGCATCGGAAACCTTGACCTGGAAAAGCGAACGATGGTTTGGATCCATTGTCGTTTCCCACAATTGTTCCGCATTCATTTCACCCAACCCTTTGTACCGCTGAATCTTTAACCCGGTTTTCGCATATTCAATTGCAGTATTCAACAATGCCATCGCGCCCCAGATTTTTTGCGCTTTGTTTTTCACGCGCAGGGTTGTTGGTTTGCTAAATGTTTCAATCAATTCGTCATGGCCGTCCATGCGGTGCCATGCACGAATTTCTGCACCATTAATACGTTCACGCGGTAATACATGTGTTTCGGTAACACTGCGTAATGTACGGGTAATTGTGATACCAGTTAAATCTGTTGTAATATGCCACCCGCGTTCGAATTCCAATTCTTCGGCATCCAGCATTTTTTCCGCAGCAGTCATATTTTCCGCGCTTTCTTCTTCCAATACTTTGTTTAAAGCCAATGCTTCGATAAAGCGCAACGGCATAATATGATTCAATGCCTGTAATGTTGTTTTCATATTAAATACCAAACCAAGCAAACGTTTAAGGTCGGCACCCATAACCGTTACACCATCCGATGTTTCAATAACACCATCTGTTGACAGTTGGTCCAGTAAATAATCGTTCATTTCGGCATCGTTTTGTAAATAAATCTGCTGTTTGCCACGCGTTACACCATAAAGCGGTGGTTTCGCAACATAGATATAACCACGTTCGATGGCCTCGGGCATATGGCGATAAAAGAACGTCATAAGCAGTGTTTGAATATGCTGACCGTCAACATCGGCATCGGTCATGATAATAATTTTATGATAGCGCATTTTTTCGATATCAAATTCATCTTTACCAATACCGGTACCCATTGTTGTAATCAACGCGCCAATTGTGTCGGAACCCAACATTTTATCAAACCGCACGCGTTCAACATTCAAAATTTTTCCGCGCAATGGCAATATAGCCTGGGTTTTTCTGTCGCGGCCCTGCTTTGCCGTACCACCAGCCGAATCCCCTTCGACGATGAATAATTCGCATTTTGCAGGGTCTTTTTCGGAACAGTTTGCCAATTTGCCGGGCAACCCACCCAATTCCGGCCCAGATTTTTTACGCGACAATTCACGCGCCTTGCGTGCGGCTTCACGCGCGGTGGCGGCCTCGACAATCTTGTCTATAATCAACTTTGCGATTGCCGGGTTTTCTTCCAAATATTCATACAGTAAATCAGATACCGTATTTTCAACCAATGGTCGTACTTCACTGGACACCAATTTATCTTTGGTCTGGGAACCGAACTTTGGATCTGGTACCTTGACACTGATGATACTGGTTAAACCTTCGCGGAAATCTTCGCCGGTAAGTGAAATATCTTTCTTGTTATTATGTTCAGAAATATATTTGTTAATAGCACGTGTAAGTCCCGCACGAAAACCCGCCAAATGCGTTCCACCATCGCGGTTCGGAATATTGTTGGTAAAGCACAGCGATGTTTCAGTATATGCGGTTGTCCATTGTAAAACAATTTCGATATATGTATCTTCTATTTGCTTTATCATATGGATTGGTTCACGATTTAATAATTCCTTGGATTTATCCAAATATGTTGCGAAACCCTTTAAACCATCAACACTGTGGAATTCACGTTCTTTCTTTTCTGGACCGCGCAAATCTTCCAAAATGATTTTTACATTTGCATTAAGGTAGGACTGTTCACGCAACCATGTTTCCAAAACATCGAAATTAAATTCAGTACCAGTAAATGTGTCGGGCGATGGTTTAAATGTAACCTCGGTTCCATGTTCGTGATGTGTTTTGTTTTCAATGATTTTCAAATCGGCCGTTGGCACACCATCGGCAAAGGTCATAATAGCCTCTTTATCGCCACGCCATACACGCACCTCTAGCCAGGTGGACAATGCATTCACAACCGAAACACCAACCCCATGTAAACCACCAGAAACCTTGTACGCGCCATTACTTTCGTTATCAAATTTACCACCCGCATGCAATTCGCACATAATCAATTCCAGCGCACTGCGCCCTGTTTCATGGTTAATATCAAATGGCATACCGCGCCCATTATCACGAATTGTTGCCGAACCATCTGCATTCAACGAAACAAAAACCGTATCGGCATAACCAGCCATCGCTTCGTCGATAGAATTATTCACAACTTCGTAAATCATATGATGCAGCCCAGACCCCCCTTCGCCGACATCGCCGATATACATACCAGGACGCTTTTTAACCGCTTCCAACCCCTTTAATACCTTGATTGAATCACCGGTATATTCATTATTAACTGCCATATTTAAAATCCTTTCTTTTTAACGTGTAAAACATAGCAATTTATGGTATAATTTTCAAGGAAAAAGGCATAAAAATGGCAGAAAATATAAACAAAAAATATACAAAAAACGACTTCTTGACCAAGGCTGATTTTGCCAAGAAATATGACATTAAACCGGTTTTTCTTAACCAGGCAATCGGTTTCCTTTACAGACAACATATACACGCAAAAAATAATACTGGCACCCTTGTTCCTGTTATAATACGTCTAGATGCCCGTATTCATCCACTTTTTCATGATATTATCATTGAACAAGCCAAAAAATTCGAGAAATTATCACTTCAAAAACAAAAGGGATAAAAAGATGAAATTTAAATTACTGTATTTTGGCGATATTTTAGTTAACCCTAAAAAACGCGCCCAGCATATATCCGATATTCGTATGCAGTTTCACCCACAATTGAAAAAATTGCTGGAACACAGCCCATGGAACAATTTAACCCAGTATATGATACCAAATGCGACCAAAAGTCCAATCACAACGCGTCATATTGGTGGAATTGATTGGAACCCGATTATTACACCAAACCTTAAATTGTTGGCTGAATTAGAAATCCAGATGTTACACCCGGAAATTGTCGGTGTGTCGCGTTCTGATATTGACAATCGTATAAAGACCTTGTTTGATGGCCTGCGTTGTCCACAAAACGAACACGAAATAGGCGAAAACACACCACGTGATATCGGGCCTATTTATACACTTTTAGATGACGACCACCTTATAACAAAAATATCTGTTAATACATCACACTTGTTGGATACAGATTTGTTTTCGTGTAATATTCCGAAAACCCCTGATTCTATATTCATGATGATTGATGTTAATGTTCGTGTCGCCGAAGGGACATTGGAAAACCTGCCATTTATGGTATAAAAAAATCAAAAAAACACCGGCATTTGCCGGTGTTTTTTTTAACTTAAAACCGCGGTAATTTGATCTTGCATCTGGAATGTCCCAAGTACCACCCACGCGATTATTGCCGATACCAGCATTATTCCAATACTGTTTAATACATTTGATATTGATTCCATTTTACGTACAGATTCATCCAAATAATCATTCGCAATAGATATCATATTCTTGTCAAAATCTGTCATATCTGCATAAATCATCAAATCACCAATTATTTCCTTACTTGGAAAATCACGACCTGTTTTGGACAGCGCAACCCCAAGGTTATCACCATTGGCAATATAATGTAATGCCATATCTAAAATACTGCGCAAATACCTGCGTGCGTTATCTGCCAACATACGCATGGCGTCCGGCATTGTTATACCGGCGGCAATCATAGAAGACAACGACATTAACCAACCAACCGACACATGTATTTTATATATATTCCATGGCGGCAATTTATCAAATTTTGCACGCAAACGACCAGACCAATTAGCCAATGATAACCACACAATAAATATCAGCACAATAAATAATAACGCAAATATATACCAATATTTTACTGTGAAATTAGACATGGATATAAGGCCACCCGCCGCACCGCGCCATATAATATCGGACCCTGCAACTTCAACCAATGGTGGAACAAGGTATAACCCAACCATAACCACAATACCAAATGTTAACACCAACAAGAATAATGGATATGCGATTGCACTGCGCACTGCGCGACGAATACGCCCCGCACTTTCCACGACACGTGTTGTGTTTTCCAGTGCGATTACTAAATTAGAAATATTACCACTTGTTACCAAAAGTGTTTCTTCGTCCGGCAACCACCCACGCGTTGTTTCAGAAAAACTCATACCGCGTTCAAGGTTTTGTTGCCACGCACGCATAACAATTGCGAACGGCTCATTTGGGTTGCGACCATTATTAGATTCTATCATTTCAAGCCGCCCCAGCGCATTCATCAATGTAAAATCATTACGCAACAACGATGCCAATTTGCGTAACAAAGCAATACGTTTTTCTGTATTAAAACGAAATACAAGTCGTGCATACCATTGGTTAAGGCGATTCATCAATACACCCCCGGACGATCTAATAATCCAACCCAACGTTCTAATTCATCAACCCCAATAATACCGGACAGCATCAATTCAGACGCAGATTCCTTTAATGTGCGGCCGTCCATTTCTTCCAACCAATACTTGACCGCATCATCGGTCTTGCCGGCCAATGCCAACGACAAAAACTCACCATTTGTAACAATAACTTCACCCGCCTTGATACGACCGATTGTACCTGTTCCATGGCACATATCACACCCCGCCCCACGAATAAATACCTGTTTTAAACCAACCTCGCCAAAGGCATCTATAACGCGTTTATATGCCGGGTGTTCCGGATGATCTATCAATCTTTCGCGACAATGTGGACAGACCTTTTTAAAAAGACGCATTGATATTAACCCCCGCATCAATGTTTCTTCTTTTAACTTGAATGGTTCAATTCCCATATCAAGCAATCGTGTCAATGCCGCCATTGCCGAATTAGCATGTAATGTCGTCCAAACATTATGACCCGACAATGCGCCACGCACTGTCAATTGTGCCGCCGCCAAAGTTCGTATTTCACCAACCATCAATGTATCAGGGTCGCTTCGCAAAGCCGCCGCCAAAGCCTCGGTATATGCTTCATCGCGTTGCTCTTCATTCATGGCGTTTGTAACAGGCATCTGGTGCGCGCCAAAAATCTTTTGTTCAACAGGGTTTTCCACAGTAATCATATTAATTTCGTAATTATGTTCCTTTAACATCATGGACATATTACGAACAAGGGTCGTTGATTTACCAGAACTTGTTGGACCGGCAACAATTACCAAACCTGTTGGAAACGACCGCATACGACGCAATAAATGTTGTTCATATGGACCAAATTCTTGTTCGGTTTTGATTCCTTCGTTTGGATTGTCGTACAACAGGCGCATTACGACATAGCGCGACCCAAATGCAATTGGGTTAAATTGCATACGAACACTTAAAATACCCGCCGGCAAATATAAGTCTTTCGTTCCACGAAGTGGTGTACGACCATCTTTCTGGGCCGATTGGTATTCATTTTGCGCATAGTTCGCATTTGACATATCCGCAGATGCAAATGCCGCACGAACAAAAGATTCACCCCACGCGGAATTATATTCCAATACAGGCTGCATACTGCCATCAATACGGAAATAAATTGTTGTTTGGTCGCCAACCTCTATATGAACATCTGATACCTTTTGTGCGGCGGCGCGTGCGATAATATCGACAAAATCTTTCTGCATTTGGTTATCATAATCGCGTGATGTACGCGACGATGCGCCACCACCAATACGCGCCTCGTATTCCTTGTAAATACCGGATACCAACCCTAAATCAGAATAAAATGGTGCGCGCACGACATATGATTTTCGTTTTAATAAATCAATAAATGCCAACACACGACCGTCATAGCGATGTGTTCGTGAAATAATAATTTCGCCGCCTGAAAAATACGCAACTAAACTTTGCATATCTTTGGACAGCGCAATCGTCCCACCGGTTGCGGTCAATAACCTGTTACCGTTTGAAAACAAATATTCGATAATATCTTTGTTTTCAGCGTTTTCCAAACCGGCTGGAACCGATGGTTTTTGTTCCATTGATACTGTGTTATTATTCAAATCGCTATATTTTTCCATGTCCATAATAAATTATGCCAGTTTATTATTTTGAATTTGTAACATTTAATGTTTGTGTCTTGCCGTCTTTGGTAAATATAACACCATCGTCCAGCGATATTGATTTAACCGTCCAGCCGTCCAATGTGCGCCCAACCGAAACACGTTTATTTTGACCGGTTGTTAAATCTGCGACTGTTGCCTGTAATTGAGAACCCGCCCCAATAACATTGACCAATTTAAACCGTTCACCAATTTTTGATTCTTGTTCTTCTTCGACAACTTTTTTATTAGTTGTTGCCTTGGTTGTCGTAGCGGTTTCGACCGCATTTTCCAAAGATTCTTTTTCGCGCGCCAAACGTGCCGCTTCGGCTTCTAATTTTGCCATTTCGGTTTCAAGTTCCTGCTGTTGTGCTTCGGCACGACCGGAAAGCGCATCAATTTCCATATGCAGTTTAATTTTTTCAGCCGCCAATCTGTCCAGGTCCAAATCTAATTGTGCGCGTTCTTTTTCCAATTGCATTAAAACCTTTTCTTGTTCCAAATCTGTGATTTGTTGGAAAAGGCTGCCTTCGACCTGATATTCAGCAACCGATTCCGCCGACAATTCATCAAATTCAGAATCTGTGCCATCATCGGTCGCCATCGCCGCAAACGATGACCCCACCAAGAAACATGTTGTAAGCGCAAAGAATGCGATTTTCTTTATTTTATTTAGCATAGATTATCACCTCATAGTTCCACGTGCGATTAGATGCATTCCAATCACAGCTTGTCATATAAACACCGCCGAAATCATCGAATATCTGCATAAACTGCATCGGTGTTAGTTTTGATGATGCCGCGATTTCCACAACATCAAAATTCTTGGTTTCAACGCCATTTGTTACCGTATCAACAACCGTTTGAATATCTACATTCGTATCAATAGACTGAAATGCAGTCATAACATCACGAACGATTGTATCTGTATCGCGTTCATCTTGACTTGGTCTGGTTTCTATTTTTGGTAATGCCGCACGCACAGATAATAAATCTTCGGACAATTCTTGAACAAATGCACCCGGCATTAATTCCGTTGCAATTAAATAAAAATCACCAATTGTCCCGTATGTACGACGAATTTGAACGGTCGCATATTTTTCATCACATTTTGCCGTCGTCTGGGTCCAGCCTGATATAGGCTGCATCAAGAAACCAATTGCACGATAGCAAATATCTGCACGCGCCGCGACATCTGGTAATAATTCATATGGTGGCACGATTGGTTCGGGCGGTAATTTCTTTTCAATTTGGAATTGTTCGTCTAATTCTTTATTTTTTTCTTCTATCTGTCGGCGATATTCTGCGACCTTTTCTGGATCTATTTGCGATATTTCATTATGCTCGCTAACCGATTTAACCACTGAATCACGATACAACATAACCATCGCCATAACAAATAACAATACCAGTATTGCCGATATAATTATTGAACGCATCATACTTATCGACCGTAATACAGCATGCGAATGCCCGGTTATAACTTCATCTAAATCGCGTTCAACCGCGCGTGGCATTCCCCATGCGCCAGGTGCAATAAAGGCACCCCAATCGGGCATTTCGGACATTCTTGAATATTCTGCGCGCGCATCCGCTTCATTTTCATAAATACGATCAATTAAAATAATACCATTTCTGACGGCGACCATATAAAACCCTTGGTCTACTGCAAAAACCGCCAAGAAAGACGAATGTTCGGAAAGTGCATCTACAACCTCGGCTGCGGCGGACGGCATACCACCCTTGTGCCCGACACGACGCGAAGACAAACCAATCATAAAATTATATTCAATGTATAAACTGTAATGGCCATCCACACCATGTGCAAGGCGACGCGCATACGCACGACCACCCCCGTTTCCCGCGACAACAGGTTGCCAAAACAGCCCTACGGCATATTTTTTTCTATGAACCGATATAGTTTGATTTGCCAATTTTTCTCTCTACCTTGGGTTAATTATAACACAAAAAGGCAACCCTTGGCAAATACAGATTAACAAAAACCCCATCATTTTTTGATGGGGCTTTTTTTAATTATTACATGGACCATATGTCGTTGTACATTCCACCGTTTCGTATCCATATTCATAATCTGGCATCGGTGTTGTGTATTCCGCCGGCATCACAGAAACAGTTGCCGGTCCCCCATCACGCGCGGTACGAACCGCGTTTGGATGTGGACAATCATAGACATTTGCGGTCAACACAAATGCACGTTCCGGCCCAAATATAACCCATTTATTCGGGCGCGTGCGTTGCGCAACAATCCAATAAGCATTTCCTGGACGTGCCTGGTCTGCGATACGATTTTCAAGATAACGGCGCGCATCTTCGGCATCATAGACTGAAACCTCGGATTCCAATTTATACAAAAATGTACAACCGATTGGTTCCGCGTCCAGTTGCGTGATGTATTCGCTGCCATTTTCGTTTTTTATCATACCACCACAGGCGGCCAACAAAACCAGCGCACAAAGTGCCATAAACTTTTTCATTTTATTCCCCATTTACCTTTTATTGTTCAATTATATCATAATTTGATGCATCACTGAACAACTTTTTCAAAACAATGTTATTAAGTGCATGACTGCCCTTGTATGATTCAAGTTTTCCACAAATCATACCGCCACTTGTCGCCATATCACCAATTGCGTCTATGATTTTATGGCGCACAAATTCGTCCGGCCACATCAATTTATTAAGTGTTCCGTCCCCATCGTTATTAAGTGCGATTACATTTGTTTCGTCCGCGCCACGTCCCATACCATGCGCCTTTAAATATTCCCATTCGGAATATTTTCCAAATGTTCGTGCGCGGGCAATTTGCTTGATAAATGTATTTTGCGCCCGTTTTGAACCGTCAAACACATATTCGTATGTCTGCGCCCCTATTATTTTTTCAGGATATACAAGTGTTGCGGTTATATCCAAACTTTTACCGTCATTTGGTGATAATTTTACATACCCATTACTTTTACGATGCGCAATTTTATCCATAACCCATAATTTTATACGGAAAACCAATGGTAATTGACGGCGAACTTCGCGTGTGTACGCAATAACAGGTTTTTTAACAATAATTTTACGCATTTTACCACCGGTCGTTCCAGCCGCCATTATTTCACGCAAAAATAAATCTGCACTGCCGTCCATAATAGGCGTTTCCACACCGTCTATATCAATAATAACACTGTCCACACCCGCGATAAATAATGCCGCCATTAAATGTTCAATTGTTTGAACATGCGCACCATGTGTATCACCAATGGTTGTATTACGCATTTTTGTTTCACCGACATTATCATATGCCGTCGCAATCATTTTATTTTTATCTATATCAATTCTGCGGAAAAATATTCCAGGCTTTTTAGACGGGCGCAAAACAATATTAACCGGTAATCCGGAATGAATACCTTTGCCTTTTAATTTTATTGTTTTTAACAAAGTTGTCATTTGATTTTCCCCCGCAACCAATCCCAGAAAAGATTATCCATGTTCGTGTCCAAACGCGCATATTTTATTTTATCGCGCACATTTTCGGGCAAACGCACCCAATCTTTTTCGGTTGTAACCAATTTAGCATTTTTCTTTTTCGCCAACGCGAACAGTTTTTCTATATCTTCATCTGTATATTGGTAATGGTCGGCAAACGCACGTGTTGCCACAACGTTATTCAGGCTTTTGAAAAACTTTCTTGGGTACCCAATACCAGCAAACGCAACCAACGGCACATCTTCGTCATATGGCGATATTGTTTGATTTTTCGCATAAAAAACCGGAATACCCGCAGGTAATGTAAAGTTTTTCCGCGGATTATTTGAACGAATTATTATAATGGCATCTGCGCGCGCCGCATGACTTTTCGGTTCACGCAACGGCCCCGATGGTAACAAGAAACCATTTCCATAACCCAACCCTTCGTCAAAAACCAAAATGGAAACATCTTTTTCAATCTTTGGATTTTGGAAACCGTCGTCCATAACAATCGGTGTATTTTCGCGCTTTTGTTTATCCAATAATATAACATTACTTTTTCTGTCGCCGGTATGAACAATTAAACCGGTGCGTGATAACATTGATGCTTCGTCCCCTATATTGCCGGTTTTCGCACTTTTTTTATACCCATGCATAACGACCGGCGAATCCAGGTATGTCGCAATTGCGCGAACAATTGGTGTTTTACCAACACCGCCCGCCAAAATATTTCCAACACAAATCACACCGCGCCGCGATTTATATGGACGCAACCCGCGAAACCAATACACCACACGCGACATAAAATAATATATAAAAGATACCGGTAATAATATTATTGCAATCGGTGTTTTGTGCATAAACCACCATGGTGTTTTCATATATACTTCCCCCTACTTTTCTAGTTTTTTTGCGGCACGTTCTTCGCGTAATTTCCGTTTAAATTCAGACGCAGTTAAATCTTGTTCAACCATTTTATGTCCAAACACAGAATCCATCGTATGAACAGTATGTACCATATAATCTTCTAATTCAGCGCGTACAGATTCAAATTCCGCATCTGTTGCGCGCCGCGGCACAAATATTGGTTTACCAACAATACAATTTACCCGCGAAAAAGGCTTGGTAATTAAATATCTGTCCCAACGATTTATAAACTTTGCCCGCGATGATGAAAAACATACCGGAATAATCGGCGCACCCGTCATTTTAGAAAAATACAACGCGCCGTCCTGGACACGCAGGGACGGTCCCCCCGGCCCATCTGGCGAAATACACATCGAATACCGCCCATCCATTAACACACGCAGTCCCCCGCGTAAAACCGACAGCCCACCATGCGATGTTGAACCATACAACGGTCGCAACCCGAACAACCGCTGAACATGTGCCATTATACGACCATCACGATGTTGGCTTGCCACCGCAAAGGCACGCATACCGCCCACCGCGATAATTGGCGATAACATCATACTGCGCCCATGCCAAAACACGAATATTGCGGGTCGGCGGCGATATTTTTTAAATGTTTCATAATTTGTTATTTTGATGCGACAGGTCAAGTACACGAACCATATTGGAATTACAATTAAAATGGCGATCAACCATTGAATAATCCCCAGGCTAAAAAACCATTTCCGTGCGCGTCTTAAAAAACTTTTTCTTTTTTCCATGCTTTAATTTTAGCAATAAAAAACATAATATGCAAGAATCAGACACCACAGCGCACATTTTGTTTGACACGCGCAGAAATTGATATATAATAAACACCACTTATCGCGGAGTAGAGCAGCCCGGTAGCTCGTCAGGCTCATAACCTGAAGGTCTGTGGTTCAAATCCACACTCCGCAACCAGTTAAAATAAAAAATACGCCCCTGTGGCGTATTTTTTGTTTTAGTTGTGTTGTGATTTGTTGTTTGTGCCATGCAACACAGTTGCTTGGTTCAAAATTTGTATGCGCGAACGAGCATCGGGCCCCGCAAAATTTAAAAAATTTTGTGGGTGATACTAGCGAAGTTCAAGCAACTACAAATTTGCGCACAGTCGCGGCGCATTTATGCGACGGACGAGCGAAATCCACACTCCGCAACCAGTTAAAATAAAAAATACGCCCCTGTGGCGTATTTTTATTTATTTTCCTAGGATACACCCCCTATTGAAAATATTGCTAGTGGCGCAATAAAATTAAATTATCAAAAACATGGGGGAAAATATGACACATGATGATATTTGGTCTGCGATTGAAAAATTCGCAACCGAACATGGAATGTCTTGTTCGGGCCTGGCGCGCAGCAGCGGACTGGACCCAACAACATTTAACCGCAGTAAACGTTGGTCCAAATTTGGTCAGCCGCGTTGGCCTTCGACCGCCAGTATTGCGAAAATATTATCATCAACAGGTCAAAAAATAGATGATTTTGTTAAATATATTCCTGATGATATTAAAAAAAATGGACCTGGTAATCAGATGTAAAAAAAAAACGCCCGTTTGGGCGTTTTTGTTATTTTTGTTTTTCCATTTCAGCAATACATTTTTTAAGTGAATCTTTCCAATGTGGAATTTCAAGACCAAAAGTATTTATAATATCTGATTTATCCAAAACACTGTAATATGGACGCTTTGCGCGTGTTGGATATTCGGTCGTTTTTATTGGATTCACACGACATTTTAATCCAGATAAATCCATAATTTCATGCGCGAAATCGTACCATGAACAAACACCCATATTTGTAAAGTGATATATACCACGAGTTTTTAGATTCATCTGTGGCAAGATTTTTACAATTGCATCTGCCAAATCAGCCGCATATGTTGGTGTTCCAATTTGATCAGCAACAACATTTATTGATTCTTTTTCTGCGCCAAGTTTCCGCATAGTTTTTACAAAATTATTTCCATATGGTGAATAAAGCCATGCGGTACGAATTATAACCGAATGAATCGCATACCTTAACACCTTTACTTCACCGGCAAATTTTGTTTTACCATATATAGAAATTGGATTTATTTCGTCTTTGGTGCTATCGGGGCTATATGGTTTATGTGCCGTTCCATCAAAAACATAATCAGTTGATATATGAACTATTTTTGCGCCAGTTTTTGCAAGATTTGCTGGACCATCAACATTTATCTTGGTTGCTAAATCTATATTATCTTCGGCTTTATCAACAGCGGTATATGCGGCACAGTTTATAATTGTATCAATTTTGTATTTTTTAACAAAATCTGCAACTAAACTTTCGTGTGTAATATCTAAATCATTAACATCTGTGCGTATTGCATCTGGTAAACGTTTAGACAATTCTGTCCCCAGTTGCCCATTACCGCCCGTTATTAAGTACATCTTTTAACCTCTTTGCAATTCTGTCTTTTTCACTTGTTATAATTTTATCCGCTGGAATCCGCCAATCTATATTTATATCAGGATCATCGAAACTAATACTAAATTCAGATTCTTTGTGATATAAATTATCGCATTTATACGCAAAAACCGCCTTGTCAGAAAGGACAGAAAATCCATGTAAAAATCCACGCGGTATAAACAATTGACGTTTGTTTTCATCGGATAATTCAACTGCAACATGTTTACCAAATGTTGGTGAGTTTTTTCTGAAATCAACCGCAACATCTAATACGGTGCCATATAAAACACGGACCAATTTTGCCTGGGCATGATTACCAGTTTGACAATGCAGACCACGCACCACGCCGTACGATGATTTTGATTGATTATCCTGGACGAAACGATTTGTTATTCCATTTTTAACAAATTCGGCTTCGTTATAACTTTCAAAAAAATATCCCCTGTCATCGCGAAATATTTTTGGTTCAACGATGATTACCCCGGGCAATTCTGTTTTTATAAAGTTCATTTTTTTCACCATATACTTTCTTTAAATATTCCTTGTATTTACCATCATGCAAATCTTGTATTATTTTCAACATTTGTTCATTGTTGATAAACCCACAATTAAAAGCAATTTCTTCTATACAGGCAATTTTCAACCCCTGACGTTGTTCGATTATTTGAACAAAATTACCAGCCTCCATTAAACTGTCTGGGGTACCTGCGTCCAACCACGCATTTCCGCGATGCATCGGAACAACTGACATACGCCCTTCGTATAAATATTGATTATTTAAATCTGTTATTTCCAATTCGCCACGCGCCGATGGTTTAAGATTTTTTGCTTTTTCCACAACATCAGATGGATAAAAATATAATCCAACAGATGCATAGTTTGATTTAGGTTTTGCTGGTTTTTCTTCTATTGATATCGCACGAAAGTTTTCATCAAATTCAACAACACCAAATCTTTCAGGGTCCGAAACATGGTGCGCAAATATAGTAGCAGATTTTCCAATATTAGATTTTATTTTTTCTTTAAATTCTTTCAACTGACCATTTATATAAAATATATTATCGCCTAATATTAAACACACATCATCTTTATCAATAAAATCTGCCCCAATTGTAAAAGCCTGGGCAATTCCCTTGGGTTCGGCCTGGACTGCATATTTTATATTCATACCCAATTGTTTACCATCACCGAACAATTGTTCAATATTTGGTGTATCTTTTGGTGTTGATATAATAAGTATATCACGAATACCAAAAAGCATTAATGTTGAAAGTGGATAATATATCATCGGTTTATCATAAACCGGTAATAATTGCTTGGATATTGTTTTGGTAAGTGGATAAAGTCTTGTACCACTGCCCCCAGCCAGAATAATACCTTTCATAAACGCCTCTATTTTAATACAAAAATAATGTTAGTACATAAAAAATATAAAAACAACCTATTTATTTAAGGCATTTTTTAAGTTCTGAATAGTCTTCTATTATATCAATATTTTTATTTTTAATTTCTTCTGCGGCATGTATTTTTTGCTTTATCAGCACAATATTAGGGTGTGATTGTAATTCGTTATTTAATTTTTCAATTGCCCAATCTATTTCTGATGTATCTTTTATAAAAATCGGCATCACAGAATCAGCCGCCGAATATAACGCATTATGTAAATCGGTTTTATAATCATCAATAACAGATAAATATGCATCTATATGCTTATTTTCATGATTAAGTATCGCTGTATATGAACAACTGTTTTTGTTATGTCTTTTATCAATTTTTACCAGAAAATCGCTATATCCAATTGTTGAATATACAGATTTTAATGAAATACAAAACCCATCTTCGATTGATGTAATATCGGTATTAATATCATAATTATCAACCAATGTTGCCACAACATTACCATGTAATAAATCCATTGATTCGTGTGGTTGAATTACACTTTTATTCCATTGTGGAATATTGATAACTATTTTTGGTTTAATCTTGTATGTGGCGCATTCGTTGGCATTGGCAATATTTAACACACCAAATAAAGATAAAAATATTGCTAAAAATTTACATGAATTAAACATTTCCACCCGATTGCTTTTTCAGGTATTCTGCCACAAAATTAGTTCCATACATTTTATATAATTCTTCGGCCAATAATACCGATGGTCGCCCAGATTCAAACAGACGCAATAAATTACCCAGCCCCCCCAATTCAGTATTTAATATCACAGATTCACCATTAACCGGTCGTGATAACAATACCGCGCGTTTAAGGTTTGGATATGCCTTGCCCTGAATAAATGCCATTTCAAGTGGATTAAGATTCCAGTGTGCATAATCACCTGCATCTGCGGCTGGATTACGGAAGAATAATACTGTTTGCGCCTGGCCACGAACAACATCACCAATCCCCAGTTTATCCAGTACATTTGCGCGTTGGAATGCGACCATATATGCCTGACGATTTTTACGCCCTTCTTGTAATCCGGCAATAAAGTTATCGCGGAACATTTTGTTTTCCAACATTGGTGCGGTTTCATCAATCATAATAAGTGATGGATTGCCACCCGATACAGTTGTTGTATTAATACGGTGTAAAATATACGAAATAACCGCTGGGGATAAAACCTCGTCCTGTAATATATCTGTAAAATCAAATGTAGTAAGGCGCGCCCCAAGGTCCAATGTATCAGAATCTTCGTTAAACATATCGCCATATTGTAACGGGTCAACCCATTTCTTTAATGCTGCACGCATCGGGCCGGCGGATGAAAAACAACTTTCCCAAAGATTTTTTAAAACCCTGTCTTTATCTGACAAATAATCAAAATTGACAGATACCGCACGCGCAATTTCATCCGCGGACGCTGCATCATTTTGCCCCGAAATAATAGCAAACCAACGACGTAAAAATGCGCGATTTTCCGCCGTATCCGGCATTTTAAGTGGATTTAATCTTGTCTCAAAAGATTGTTCAACCGGATTTGTATTCTTTTCCTTGCCACGCATAGTGATATATTTACCACCAACGGCCAGGGTAAATATTTCCGCCCCTTTATTCCGGTCAAAGAAGAATGCTTTTAATTTCGGATGACGCAACGATTGCGCTATTAAAAAACTAAATAATGTTGTTTTACCACCACCGGTTGGACCAATAGTAAGTGTATGCCCCACCGCCGCCGGTTTATCTGAAACATGGAATTGGAACATATATGGTGTTCCCTGGGCGGTTGGGAAAACAACCAATGGGCCCGGTCCCCAATCAGAATTTTCAACACCGCGTGGTGTACTGGACATAGGAATACAGACCGCCGCCGTTTTTGATAATAATTTAAAACTGCGCGGGAATACATCAAACCCTGGAATCTGGGCGAACCATGAAACCTTGGATGCAAAAGATTCAACAACCGGCGATACACCAAATGATGCCGATATTTTCTTAAACTCATCTACATATTTTGCTAATTCTTCGCGCGTTGCGCCGAATATAACAAATAACGGGTAATAATTAACCAAACTCTGATTTCCAGAAATATTTTCATCCATTGCAGATTTTGCTTCTGATACCTGGGTTAATGTAGATTCTTGGTCTTCATCGGCGGTTGATGTACGTTGACGCAAAGTAGATTCTACATCGGCCGTACCCATAATATTAAAGCCATTCATACAAATCATTTCTGTTTGAATAGTAGATACAGAATTAAAGAAATCTTCATCCAAATAATCTGGCGATATACGGAATGAAAGCAATGCCGCAAATGTTTGGGCATTGCCACTGCTGTACCTTATTATACCATCATTTCCAAAATCGACATTATCAACCGCCACATTTTCCGCTATTTTATTATCAGCCACCACAGGCATCGGTTTAGATAATGGCGACAAAATACGACCAAAAAATCGTGCCATATTATCGGTTGTGTTATTTTGTAATACCTTTGGTTTATATGCGGATAATATAGATTCAATATAGTTACCATATTGATTCAATTTTTCGCGCGCACCATTTCCAGCGACAGACAACACAATGTAATAGTTATTTAAATAAATACGCAATCCCTGGGACCGCCATTTATTATAAATACCCTGTAATACAGGCCCATCAAACTCATAGTCCTGATTATCAAGGGCGGCATCACGCACCATATAAAAACGCATTGTTACATTTGGATCGCGAATTTGATTGAATAACTGAGTCCGAAGATCCAAGAATTTTTCACGTGTCGCATCATCTTGCATACTGGTTTGTACACCTGAAACCCTGTACACCCTGGTAAGTGCGCCATTTGTTAATTCCATTGAATTATCGGTAAATACACGACGGAAAGGTAAATAATTCGCATAACGCGCATAACCGAAATTCGGGAAAATACGTCTTGTCAAAGCGGGTAAATATATCATTAAAACAATAAACACAAATAACACCGCCATAACCAGTATAGTCATAGTTATGGAATAACCACCGCCGGCAAAATATTCAAAAAATCCTTCCATTTATGCCACCAATCGTTTCGGTATTTTTTGTTTAAATAACTGTATTTTTGCCGCAACTATCTGCCCCAGTTGCGGATCGCGTTTAGAATAAATCGCCATAATTGAATGAACCACAATAACAGATACCAAAAAATACAGCGGATTTATTGCGTCTTTAAGCCCAGATACCAACAATCCAGCAACAAAAAACACTATAAATATCAGAAATTGAACAGCAAAATTTATCACAGCAAGATTATAAGGCACATAAAATATGCGCGCTGGATTTGCCAATGCTTTTAATACTTGCTGTTTCATTTTCTCTCCGGTGAATTAATTATAACAATTTCAACAATTTTCAACAAGCATAAAAAGCAAATTATAAAATTTGTTAAATTTGTTAAAAAATCTCTTAATTTTAACATGTTAAAAAGGCAATAAAACTATCAACAATTTTACCAAAATCCGCTAAAAACCGGCAAAAAATTGTTAAAAACTTGTTAATAAAACGTTCAAAAAAGTTTTCAACAATTTAAACACCCCCTATAAAAACAACAAAAATATATAATAAATATTTGATTTTTTAGAAAAAGCGGTTATAATCGCTTGGCAAAAAGGATTTAGATATGAAATTTTTAAGTTCATTAAAGGCTTGGAAAAAACGCGGCAATATTAAACAAATTCGTCGTGGGAAACAGGTTATCTTGATTGATCCAGATAATCCAAAGTTGAAAGCAAAACAGGGCTTTAAGAAAAAATAAATCCATATCGTGCGCTTTGCACGTGGGTGTTTTTGGTATTCCGCGGGGTGTTAATTCTGCGGGATATTTTTTATTTATCAAAATAATGAAAAATCGTTCATAAATGCCGCGCGCAATACATCGTTTATTTCAATAGTCCCCAGACCCGCATTGCGTAAATATTCAATCTGAATTGGTTTTGGTGTATAAATGGCGGCACCATGGTCGGCGCGGTCTGGTACCGATGAAATACGTTGTGCAGGCATAAATTCTATTTTTGAATCTTTATCTGCCACCGCCGCAAAATTAATATCAGAAATACAATTTTCACAACCTTTATTAATAATTGCGGTACCTGATAATTTTGAATAACTGCCCCGGTTTGCAATCAATTTATTCTGTAATAAAATACCGGTATTTTCCGACATATGATGCGCGATACATTCGTATGTTAAATTATTATAATTATCCAACATTATATGCCCACGAATTTCGGAATTTTTCCCGGTGTTTTTTATAAAAATATTCAAAAAAGCCGGCTTTTTATTTTTTATATTTACCGATAAAAACACATTTTGGTTTGGTATATTGACATCGATATTTAATTTTTTTTCACCATCTATTTCACCAACATAAATAATATGAATTGGCAAATCATAATTTTTATCAATTTTGCCATTTTCTATTGTTGATAAATCTGGACAAAAAACACCATCGCGGTAAACTATTGTTTCCGCAGGGAATGGTTTTATATTGAAATTTTCCCACATGTATGACATATTAAGCACGATTATAAAGGATTTTTAAATGGGATTCAATTGTGGAATTGTTGGATTGCCAAATGTTGGTAAATCTACATTATTTAATGCTTTGACACAAAGTGCCGCGGCGGATGCACAAAATTATCCGTTTTGTACAATCGAACCAAATACTGGACGTGTTGTTGTACCAGATGCGACATTATTGGAATTAGCGGCAACTGTGAATGCGGCAAAAATCATACCGACACAACTGGAAATTGTTGATATAGCAGGCCTTGTCAAAGGTGCTTCGACGGGTGAAGGTTTGGGAAACAAGTTCCTTGGGAATATTTTATCAACAGACGCAATAATTCATGTTGTCCGTTGTTTTGAAAATGACGATATTGTTCATGTAAATGGAAAAATTGACCCATTAAGTGATATTGATACGATTGAAACAGAACTTGCGCTGGCTGACCTTGAAAGTCTGGAAAAGCAGATTAAAAATCTTGAAAAAAAAGCACATGGTTTGGACAAGACTGCAATAAAATTACTAGCCGATGCTAATACCATTAAAAAAGGTTTGGAATCTGGCATACCTGCGCGGAAAAGCGGCGTTGACGCATCGCCGTTTAATTTGTTAACTGCGAAACCTGTTATTTATGTTTGTAATGTTGATGAAGATTCCGCCGCAACCGGTAATAAATATTCCGATATGGTGAAAAACAAGTTTGGTGGCGATGCACCTGTATTGATAATTTCATCAAAAATTGAAATGGAAATCGCGCAAATTGTTGACCCAGACGAAAGAAAGATGTTTTTAACGGAACTGGGGTTAAATGAATCGGGGTTGGACCAGGTTATAAAGACCGGATATGAAACATTGGGTTTACAAACATTTTATACTGTTGGACCCAAGGAAGCACACGCATGGACAATTACACGCGGTATGACCGCACCAATGGCTGCGGGTAAAATACATACCGATTTTGAAAAAGGTTTTATACGCGCAGAAATTATATCGCCCGCTGATTGGCTGGAATTGGGTAGTGAACTGGCGGTAAAAGAAGCAGGTAAAATGCGCACCGTTGGTCGCGACTATGTTATGCAAGATGGTGATATTTGCCATTTCTTGTTTAATAATTAATAAAAAACACCGGTATTTACCGGTGTTTTTTATTCCATATTCATAAGGTTTTCTAACTTTTCATTAGCCGATGCAATATCTGAATCTATTTTTATAATTTGATCTTTGGCGGACGAATCACCGGCCAGTGCCATTTGAATTAATGCCGTTCTGTCATTTTTAAGTTTGTCTATATATCTGTTTAATTTCAACGAAACAATGTATTTTTCAGATGATTTTAAGTCAAGTTTAGCATCTGTTACAATTTCTGAATCAAAATCTATATTTAAACCAGATAAAAATTCACCATACCTTTCCACTAATTCCGGATAAGTGTTTACAATATAAACAAGAGTTTTTTTAGTCATTTCATCAATTGCCGGCAATTCTATTTGTGGGGCGTTATCTTTATTTTTTCGCCATTTATGCCATTCATTAAATTTACGTGTGTCGTATTCATTTTCTATTTCACGCCGGAAATCAATATCTGTAATTTTTTCAATTTGTGATTTTAAAAACTTTTCCGCCTGGGACCGTCCACCAGGTGTTGAAACAATATAATTTTTATTTATTGTTTGCCAAAGAAAATCAATAAGTGGTGTTGCAGAATCTATTATTTTACGCATAGCAGATTCACCCCCAGACTTTAAAACCTCGTCTGGATCTTTGCCGCCGGTAACAAATGCAAAACGGACATCGGAATTATCGCGCAAAAAAGGTAAAACAATATCACATGCCCGGACAGCAGCCTTTTGCCCAGCATTATCCCCATCAAAACAAAATGTTATATTACGATTTGATTTACACAAAATCGCAATATGGTCCGCGGTTAATGCTGTCCCCAGTGGTGCGACGGTTTCGCCAAAACCATGACATTGCATTTGTATTGCGTCAATTTGTCCTTCGACAACAATACTTCTATTCGCACGATGTATTGCATCACGCGCAAAATTAAAACCGAATATAGTTTGCCGTTTATGGAACATTTCAGTATCAGTTGTATTTATATACTTAGGTTCCGACCCATCAAGTGAACGTCCCGAAAAAGCGACAATTGACCCATGTGCATTGAAAATAGGAAACATTAATTTATCACGAAAGAAATCGTATAATCCATATTCACCGCGGCGAACAAGACCTGTTGCCATCAATGCATCATTTTTAACATTTGTAAATGTATTGGAAATAATATTATTTTTTGGTGCATATCCAATACGATATTTTTTTATCATATCATCTGTAAAACCGCGCCGACGCACATATTCCAACGCATGCGCGCCGATGGGGTCAAATAATTTTTGTTCAAAAACGGTTGCGGCGCGGTCTGTAATACCAACATAAGATTCTTCGCGGGCAATTTGTTCAGGGTCGCGTGGTTTATATTCTGGAACCTTTAATCCGGCCATTTCTGCCAGTTCGCGAATCGCTGTTTTGAAATCTACATTTTCAGAT
Source organism: Alphaproteobacteria bacterium (assembly GCA_017475605.1). GTDB lineage: Bacteria > Pseudomonadota > Alphaproteobacteria > Rs-D84 > Rs-D84 > Enterousia. The sequence goes on from JAFVFD010000005.1 coordinate 325,159, forward strand.
TTCATTACAAAAGAAATAATATCACCATGTTCGCCACAACCAAAACAATGATAAAAACCTTTGTCTTCACTTACCGAAAAAGAAGGTGTTTTTTCATTATGAAATGGACAACATCCCCAAAAGTTTTGCCCCTTTTTGTTAAGTGGCACGCGACGCGACACAACATCAACGATTGAAAGACGTTGTCTTAATTCATCGGTAAAGTTGTTATCAAATTTTGCCATTATTTTTTACGTCTTATAAATTTTCGTGTGCTTGGTTTTTTGTTGTTAATCAAATCTATTGCTGTTTCCAAATCAGGTTTTTCTTTAACAGAAACATTTACACGATTTGATGATATATACGCACCATATCGGCCGGTTGGATAATAATATATTTCGGCATCGGTTATCGGGTTTTTACCCAGTTTTTCAGGTTCTGCTTTTTTAACTTCGCCGGATAATAATTCACGTGCAATTTCCAAAGTTATTGTGTCGGCGGTATATTTTTTAGCCGATACATTTTTTTTTCCATTGGTTACATATGGGCCATAACGACCTGTTTTAAATGATATTCCGTCCCCCAGGTCGATATCTGTATGTACAGGTTTTGTTGGGGTTTCGCCACTGTTATCATTATTATCTGAATTATCTGAACTTTGAACTTTTAACTTTGAACTTTCATCTAACTTTTGTGTGTAATTACATTTTGGGTAATTTTCACAGCCAATAAATGCACCAAATTTAGATAATTTTATTCCCAGTTTGCCACCACATTGTGGGCATTTATCATTTCCATCAATAAATAAATGTTTGTGCATAAAATTATTTATCTGGTTTATAATTTCAGTTGTTGTAATACCACGCGCACCATCAATCATTTTTTCGGTGGGTCGCCAGAAATCATTTAATGCATCAAGTTTTTGTGTTTTTCCATTTGATACATCGTCCAGTGTATCTTCTGTTTTTGCTGTAAAATTAACATCAACCAATTCTGTAAAATATTTATCCAAATACGATGCGATTACCCATCCACCAGATGTCGGATGAAAACGATGTTGTTTATCTTGTTCAACATAATTACGATCAACAATAGTACTCATAATCGTCGCGTATGTTGATGGACGACCTATGCCCAGTTCTTCCAGTTTTTTAACCAGTGATGCTTCGGTATATCGTGCTGGTGGTTGGGTAAAGTGCTGTTCTGGTAATAATGATTTTATATCAATTTTATCACCAATATTCATCGGTGGTAATTTTGTGTCGCTATCATCATCTTCATCATCACGCGTTTCAATATATACACGCATAAAACCATCAAATGTACGTGTTGTTCCAACAGCATGGAAAATAGCTATATGATTATCTGTTTCAATATCAGCAGAAACAGAATCAAATTCTGCATTTGTCATTTGACATGCAATTGTACGTTTCCATATTAATTCGTATAATTTCGCTTCGTCCCCGGATAATTTATGTTCAGAACCATCAAAATGTGTTGGGCGGATTGCTTCGTGTGCTTCCTGGGCATTTTTAGATTTTGTAACATATATATTTGGTTTTGCCGGTACAAAATTATCACCATATGTTTTTCCAATATATGCGCGAATTTCATTTACCGCATCAACCGATAAATTAGTTGCGTCCGTACGCATATATGTGATTAAACCAGCCTCGTACAACTTTTGTGCGGCGGCCATAGTGCGTTTAGATGAAAAATATAATTTACGCGCCGCTTCCTGTTGTAAAGTACTTGTGGTGAATGGTGCGGCACTGTGTCTTGATATTTTTTTCTTTTCGATATTTTTAACAGTTGCCGGAATAACAGGACTGCCAATTTTATCCAAGATATCATCAACCATTGATTTATTTTCAATGGTCATTTTATCTATTTTTTTACCATTAAACGAAATCAACGATGATTTAAAATATGATTTATTTATATTACATTCTGCGTCAACAGACCAGTATTCAACCGGTTTGAAATCTTCTATTTCGCGTTCACGATCAACAACTAATTTAACCGCAACACTTTGTACACGACCTGCACTTTTGCCCAGATTACGCCGCCAAAGTAATGGCGAAATACCAAAACCAATTAAATAATCTAATGCGCGACGAACCATATACGCATCAACCAAATTATCATCGATTTCACGCGGATTTTCAATTGCTGCTAAAACGGCTTTCTTGGTAATTTCATGAAAAGCAACACGATATACCGGTTTTCCATTTAATAATTTTTTAGATTTTAATATATCAAGAATATGCCAGGCAATAGCCTCGCCTTCGCGGTCAGGGTCGGATGCAAGATATACCGCATCAGCCTTTTTTAATTCATCGGTAATAAGTTTTAATTGTTTTTCTTTGCCGGGCATAATTTGCCAACGCATTTTAAAATCGTGTTCGGTATCAACACTGCCGTTTTCCGGGACCAAATCACGAACATGACCAACAGACGCAATAACGCGCCACCCGTTTCCCAGGTATTTTTCTATTGTTTTTGCCTTTGATGGTGATTCGACTATTAAAAGATTCATTTTTTAGCTTCCTTTGGCAGATAATTGTTGGTCTTTGTGTATATGGGCATTTTGTGCCAAACCAAACCCAAACATCAGTGCAAGCAAACTGCTGCCGCCAAAAGACATTAACGGCAACGGCACACCGACAGTTGGCATCAATCCCAAAACCATTGAAATATTTATAAGATAATAAATAAAAAAGTTCAACATAAAACCAAAACACATTAATTGACCAAACCGATTTCGGCAGGTTTTAGCACACCAAAACAGCACCATTATTATCCATGTATATATAGCCAGTAATGTAAATGCGCCAATAAATCCGAATTCTTCGCCCAACATAGTGTAAATAAAATCAGTCTGTTTTTCAGGTAAAAACGATTGTTGTGATTGTGAGCCATGCATATATCCCTGGCCAAAAATACCACCGCTGCCAAATGCTATTTTTGCCTGATTTATCTGATATCCGACACCACGCGCATCATGGTCTGGATTTATAAATGTAATAATGCGATTCCGTTGATAATCATGCATGCCACCATACCACATAACTGGTGCCGCCATAATTCCCAGAATCATCGCGATAATAAACCATTTTTTTGGCGCGCCAACAATATAAAACATACCAACGGTAATAAGCCCCAATGATAATGCTGTGCCCAGGTCCGGTTGCATCACAATAAGGCCAAACGGCAACAACAACATTATTCCTGGCACTATATAATTTTTAAATTGTGCAACCTCGACCGAATTCATCCACGCAAAATAACGCGCCAATGCCATAACCAAGGCTATTTTTATAAACTCTGATGGTTGTATTGTTATAAAACCGATATTAAGCCACCGTTGTGCACCCATGCCCGTGTGCCCAACAAATGTAACCAATATAATCATTAAAAGCGCGATTGCGTATATAACATTTGCAGACTTAATCCATAATTTAATATTTGAAAACGCAGCAATAAAAAATACAACAAAACCTAATAACATTTTTGTTAATTGCGACAACGCAAATGGTTGCCATGAACCATGACCAGCGGAATATAATACAACAACAGAAAGCGCCAAAACAATGCACATAGGCGTAAATAATGCCCATGAAAAACGCGCCATCTTTTCGGAAAGCGTCATCATATTAGCGTTTGAAACACGTGTTTGCCCATGTTGCATTTTATACCCCAGACTTTAATAGTTCGCGCATAACTGCCGCGGCTGTTCGTGCCGCAGGTCCAGATCCGCCCGCATGTTCGGTTATTACACAAACCACATATTTAGGATTGTCGGTTGGTGCAAACCCAACAAAAAGACCATGGTTGCGCATATGCCATTGTAATTGTTCATTTGTTAAAACACCGCGTTGACGTTCCGCGCGTGATATACTGCGAACCTGGGAAGTTCCGGTTTTTCCACCCATACGCGCACCATCAATATTTATCGCACTGCCCGCGGCGGTACCACCAGGTTTTGTAACTTCTTCCAGACCTTTAAGAACATATTTTATATTTTGTTCTTTTAGGTTAAGATTCGCAAATCTTGGATTTTTATCGGACATTATAAGTCGTGGTTTTACAACCTTGTTCGATACGACGCGTGCCAACATTGTCGCCAATTGCAGACAATTAACAAGGATAAATCCCTGGCCGATACCTGAAATAACAGTGTCGCCATTAACCCATTGTGTGCCTGTATTTTTTTCCTTCCACTTTTTATCTGGAATAATACCCGGCATTTCGCGCGCCAAAATATCACCCATATATTTTTCGGTGAATCCCAATTTGACCGCCATACGTTTAATCGCATCAATTCCAATTTTTAATGCCAGTTGATAAAAATATATGTCGCATGAATGTTTAAGTGCGCCGACCATATCAACACGACCATGCCCCTTGTGTTCCCAACAATGATAACGCCGGTCGCCATAGTCCCAATGACCCGGGCAAAATACAGTTTGTTTTGGTGATATTGCGCCAGATTCCAATGCGGCCAATGCAACAACTATTTTAAATGTGGAACCGGGGGGATATAAACCTTCGACCGTTTTATTCATAAACGGTTTTGCAACATCGGTTACAAGTGATGCGATATATTCATCGCCATCATCAGATGTAAAAAGGTTCGCATCAAAACCAGGTGTCGAAACCATTGCCAATATATCACCGTTTTCAACATTTAGCGCAACACCACACCCCGCACGATGCGTGGTAAGTGCATCATATAACACACGTTGTGCACCTTCGTGAATTGTTGTTTGTAAATCAAGTCCTGGTATTGGTGCGACATATTGTGATTTGTCTTCGCCGGTAACACGACCAACAGCATTTGTAATCATAACCGTTTGTCCGGGTGTCCCAGCCAAATCATTATTATACCTTTTTTCCAACCCTGTAATTCCGGTTGTATAGAAAGGTGCCGCCGCAATTGGTTTTGCAGGTTCGCCTACATAGCCCAAAAATTGTGAACCGGCCGGCCCCATTTCATAAATACGCGCAAACCCATTCGCCACCCGTAACCCAGGCAGATTTTTTGCCTGTATTTTTGCTAATTCAGACCAATCTGTATTCTGACTTACCAATACAGGCTGAAAAGCCGGTTGTTTCGCGATTTTTTCGCGTATCTTTTTTACCCTTTTTTCCCGCAGGTTTAATTCATGCGCAACTGTATCAACCAAACTGTCCACATCGTCCGATTCTTCGGGAACGATGTATATGCGGTAAATTGGCGTATCGCGCGAAAGTGGGGTACCATTTCTTGATAATATTTTTCCGCGTGGTGGCATATTTATTTGAATGCGAAAAGAATTATTTTCGCTTTGTTTCAAATAAGATTTATGATTAAACACCTGCATCTGTAACATACGCAATACCAACACAGATGTTAAAATTGCGCCACCCCCAAGAAACAGTGCACTGCGACGATCGAAAAGATTTGATATTTCTTTATCTATCACGATGCACCACCCGTATAAGATTTGTTATTGGTAAATAAAGCGCAACCATCCACGCAAATGTCCATATAAGCCGACCAAACACCGTCCAATTTATATGTATTATTTCAGATAATACTAGCCCAACACCCACAAATACCATAAAGAAGTCTATTGCGTTATATTCAAGTTCTGGTAAATCTACGATAAATTGAAAACCATTTATCGCATAGCAAAGGCAATAAATAATTGTCCAATAACAAAGTCGCCCCAAATTATAATCAATTAAAAAACAAAACAATAAACCAAATGGCATAAACCATGGAACCGGCCGAATGAATGTACAATAAAATATCGGAACAAGTGCCAGTATCCCACCTGGATTCCAAAACGGAATTGCCAATCGCCACAAAAATACAACCGTTAAAAACGGAAATGCGGCGCGTAAAAAATTAACAATTTTTTCAATCATTTGTATTCTGTTTCGGTGTCGAATTGTAATACAATTACACGCGACAGTGTGCCGGGTTGTAATACATCAACATCTGTCTGATTCTTCATTTTTCCGACATAAATACCTGCGGGTAAAACACCGCTTATATTACTGGTAATTAAACTTAAATCTGCGGCGGCACGAAATTGAGGATCGCTAAAAAATCCAATTGTTGGGGTCGCAGAACCGTTGCCTGATAGAAAACCATAAACCTCGTACCCGGCGATACGGACGGCAATATTTGTGTCAGAATCTGTAACCGCACGTACACGCGCAAAACCAGCCCCCGCATCAATAACCATACCCGCAAATTGATTTGAAGTAGATACCACGACCATACCGGGCGCAATACCATCATTTGTTCCGCGGTTTATTATAAATATATTATGGTGTAATGCGCGGTAATCATGAATAACATCCGCAATAATTGCCTTGTGCGGTATTTGCGCGACAATACCTATTTCATTTGCCATTTTTTTGTTTTCAGCAATAGATATTTCGCATTGTGTGCGGGTTGCCATTGCTTCGTCCAGGCGGACGCGTAATTCTTCGTTTTCTGCGCGCAGGGTCGATAATTCGTGTAAATTATCAAACATATCGCCCACAACACGTACCGGCCATGTTATAACATCACCAACCGCATTTGCCACAGGTAACACAATATGCGCCAGACCGTTCATTATACGATAGTCAGGCTTTGCAATCATGATATAGATAAACAGAACAGGCAAAACCGCCGCCGCCGCCGCGGATTTTATAATTGTCATGATTTTGGAATATACCGAAGTCTGTATCATCGGTTTTCAGTTTAATCACCAAAAACCGAATACGCAATAAAAACTTGATTTTTTGTTTTATTATGCCAGAATATAGGCAAGTTAGGTGTCCAAAGTGGCATATGGCAGCCATCAGGACGATTAAAAAAAGAGGTTAAAATGCCAAAATTAAAAACAAAGTCGTACTTGAAAAAGCGCGCATCTATGACTGCAACGGGTAAAATTCGCGTTGCCAGAAATGCTCACAAAAAATTACTGCGTCACAAATCGAAACGCGCGAATAACGCTGGTTCGAAAGCACAGTATTTGAACGAAAATATGGTCGGTCAGGCGAAAATCTTGGCTCCGTATGGTTTGAAATAATAAAGGGGGCACATTATGGCAAGAGTAAAACGCGGAACAACCGTTAAACAAAAACACAATAAAATCTTGGCTCGTGCCAAGGGGTATCTTGGTCGCCACAGCACAACATATCGTGCCGCCCGCGAAAAAACAGAAAAAGCGGGACAATACGCATATCGCGATCGTCGTGTCAAAAAACGCGAATTTCGTGGTTTGTGGATTGTTCGTATCAATGCAGCGGTACGCACACATGGTTTGACTTACAGCCAATTTATGAACGGATTAAAGAAAGCAGGTGTTAGCCTGGATCGCAAGGTTTTGGCCCAAATGGCATATGCCGGCGATGAAAACTTCGTTAAATTGGTTGATACCGCAAAACGATTTACGGCTGGGGATAATAAATAAACCCTTGGCGGTGGTGTTTTGTTTTGTAATAATAAGACCGTCAAGCGACGGTCTTGTTTATTTATAAAAGGTACAAGTTATGCAGGAACAAATTAAAAAAATTGATACACTGGAAGAATTACAGGCATTGTATACCGCGACATTTGGTAAAAATGGCACGATGACGGCACGCCTTAAAACGATGAAAGATTTATCAAACGATGAACGCGCCGCATTAAATCGTGAAAATGTCGAATTGCGCGATTTATTTAAGTCGCGCCAGGCGGAAATTGAAAATAATGTCATGATGGCGGCATTAAAACGCGAAAAATTAGACCCTTCGTTAAACGCATTACCGGAAAATCGCGGAACATTACATCCGGTAACACAAAGTTTGCGTGAAATATCGGCAATTTTGGAATCTTTTGGTTATTCCCTGCGTACTGGTCCGGAAATAGAAGACGACTGGCATAACTTTACCGCCTTGAATACACCATCGTATCACCCTGCCCGCGATATGCAGGATACATTCTTTTTACCAAATGGTAATGTTTTGCGTACCCAAACAAGTGCAATTCAGATTCGTTCCATGGAACAAGATGGTGTGCCAATCAAGATTTTTGGTATTGGTTCCACTTATCGCAAGGAAATGGACGCGACACATGCGCCTATGTTCCGTCAAATAGAAGGTTTATATGTTGATAAAAATATAACAATGTCTGATTTGGTTGCGGATATTCGTGCGTTTTTGTCGGCATTTTTTGGAATGAAAACGATAGAATTGCGTATTCGCCCATCGTATTTCCCGTTTACAGACCCCAGTATAGAAGTTGATATGAAATGGCATGGTGGTAAATGGTTGGAAATTATGGGGGCCGGAATGGTTCACCCAAATGTATTGCGTAATTGTAATATAGACCCAGATGTATACCAAGGTTTTGCCTTTGGTTTTGGGTGGGACCGACTTGCTATGCTGAAATATGGACTGGACGATATACGTGAATTTTCAGCGTCTGATGTGCGCTGGTTAAAAAACAGTGGGTTTTAAGATACGGGGGCAAATTATGAAATGGACTTTTGATTGGTTAAAAGAATACCTGGATACAAAATTGTCGGCAAATGGAATCGCCGATGAATTGACCCGTATCGGACTGGAAGTTGAAGATTTATCATCACCCATCGCGCCAATTGCGGCAAAAATTGTTGAATGTAAAGCACTAACGGGCAGCGACCATTTACACGTGTTAATGGTGGACGATGGCACCGGAACATTGCGTCAGGTTGTCTGTGGTGCGCCAAATGCGCGTGTTGGGCTGATTTCTGCACTGGCATTGCCGGGGTGTGTGATTGATGGTCATGAAATTAAATCCGGTAAATTGCGTGGTGTGGAATCAAATGGAATGATGTGCAGTGCGCGCGAACTTGGTATCGGCGACGATCACAGTGGTATTATTGAATTGCCCGCCAAAACAAAAATAGGTTCATCCGTTTTGGATGTGAAAACAGTGTTTGATGCCGGCATTACACCAAATCGTCCGGACTATTTGTCGGTACGTGGGGTGGCACTTGATTTATCTGCGGCGGACGCGGGTAAATATATTGGAACCGAACCCAACGAATTAAAACCGGTGAAATCGGCGCGTGGTGTGCGTGTTGAAACAGATTTATGTAATGTATATCGTATGGCTGAAATTCATAATATTAAAATGGCTAAAAGCAGTGAAAAAATAGCATCACGCCTGGCAGCCATCGGAATTAACCCGAAAAATGCACCAATTGATGCGACAAACTATGTTTGTTATGACATGGGACAACCAATGCATTGTTTTGATGCGGACAGGGTTTCTGGTGATATTGTTGTGCGCATGGCGCGTAACGGCGAAGAATTCACAGATTTGTTTGGTAACACCCATGAATTAAAATCAACCGATATTGTTATCGCCGATGATGCGGGTATTTTGGCATTGGCGGGTGTCGTTGGTGGCGCGCGTGCGATGACGACAGATGAAACCAAAAACATTATTTTGGAATCGGCATATTTTAATCCAGTTGCTGTGCGCAAAACATCAAAACGGCTGGGAATATCAACTGATTCATCATATCGCTATGAACGCGGAATTGACCCAACGATGACAGGTCGTGCGCTGGGGTTGGCGACTGAAATTATCATGGCACAATGTGGTGGTAAAATTGTGGGTACTGTTATTGCCGGTAAAAACAAATACACACCGCGCCATATAAAATATTCACCAGATATGTTGGCTAAAAAGACAGGTATTGATATTGATGCGAAAACCCAGGAAAAGATTTTAACAAAACTTGGGTACGATATTGACATCAAGAAATCTTACTGGAATATAACCCCACGTCCTGCGCGTGTTGATGTGGAAATACCTGAAACAATAATCGCAGATTTAATAAGAATCTATGGTTATGAAAAAATCGCACAATCAACAAAACGCACATCGGGTATCGCGGCGGTGGCGCATGACAGTTTTGAAATAAAAATAAAAATGCAACTGGCGGCGCGTGGCTTGAACGAATGCCAAACATTTGGTTTTGGTAATTCTGAAATCGAAAGTATTTTATCAGATAAGCCATCTGTAAAAATAGCAAATCCGATTACGAATGAACTTGATACTGCGCGGAATACATTGTTGGAAAATCTGCTGATTGCGGTGGCAAATAATGAGAAGCGCGGATATGGCGATTTGAACTTATTTGAACTGGGGACGGTGTTTGATGGCGATATGCCGGGCGAACAACACACACAAATCGCGATTGTTCGTACAGGCGCAAATTCGCCAAAGCACTGGACACATCGCAATCGTAATGTTGATATTTATGATGTCAAGGCAGATCTTGTATCGTTAATGTGTGGTCAAAACTTTACAGTATCTGTGGATAACGCACCACTTTGGGCGCACCCATTTCAATATGGCAAGGTTGTCCAGGGTAAAAAAGTTATTGCCGAATTTGGCGCATTACATCCGGTGGTTGCAAAAAAACTACATATTAAAACACCGGTTGTTGTTGCGATTGTTGATAATATTGATAACTTGCCGCGGGGTTGGAAATTGAAACACGAAACATTAAGTGATTTTCAACCGATAACACGCGATTTCGCATTTATTGTGGATGCGGATACCATGGCGGAAAGTTTGACTGGCACCGCAATATCAACGGATAAACGCATAACATCTGCGGTTGTGTTTGATTCGTTTAATATGGCTGACGGTAAAAAATCAATTGCGTTCACAATTACTATTATTCCAACAGAAAACATGAACGATTCCGAATTACAAAAATTACAAGATGCGGTTATCGCAAATGTAGAGAAAAAATGTAACGCAAAAATAAGGGATAAATAGGAATAAAAAATACCGGCTTTTGCCGGTGTTTTTTATATTTTTTTATCTTTACATTCGCACCATTTTGCAACGGGACATTCACCGCACTTTGGGCTTATTGCCCGACAGATATATCGCCCATGTAAAACCATAACATGATTTACAATCGCGTGATATTTTTTCGGAATAACAGTTAATAACTTTGCCTCGACTTTTTCAGGTGTGTTTTCCGCATCACCGACCCAGCCATATCGATGCGCGTTGCGAAAAACATGTGTATCAACACCAATGTTTGGTGCGCCCCACAAAACATTCATAATAACATTTGCGGTCTTTTGCCCGATGCCAGGCAATTTCATAAGTTCATCGCGATTATGATATTTTTTTGGAAATACCCATTGGTTATTATCCGTCTTGTATTCGGCGAGTTTTTCAGATAATGCAAAAATATTTTTCGCCTTGTTATTAAAAAATGATATTTGTGAAATATATTTTTTAATTCCATCAATACCCAACGCCACCATTTTTTCAGGTGTTGGTGCCGCGGCAAATAATGCAGGGGTTACTTCGTTGACCTTTTTATCGGTGGCCTGGGCCGACAAAATTACCGCGACCGCAAATGTGAATTCGTTGGTATGTGTTAATTCAGAACGAATTTCCATATTTATGGATTTTGGGACCACGGTAAAATATCTGTCGGGTGTAATCATTATATCTTTTCAATTGTGATTGCAAACGCATAGCCTTCGATTTCGGTTTTGTATTCGCCGATACCTGTTTCCATTTCACGAATCAGCGCATCGCGCATAATACGTTTTTGGTGTGCGCGAATCGCAACATCCAGTCCCGGGTCCGCAGAATACACTATCTTGATTCGGTCGGAAACATCCAGGCCGATTTCTTTGCGTGTATCCTGGATAAAGCGCAGCGCATCGTTCGCCAACCCTTCGGCAACCAATTCGGCATTGATTTCTGTATTCAACACCACAACCGCGGTATTATCTGGTAATGCCGCACCGGTTATACCATCACGCATGGTAAGGCGCATTTCAAATTCATCTGGTTCCAGTGTATATTCGCCGACAATCAATTTATTACCATCGATTGTGTAATTGCCGGATTTTACCGATGGAATAATCTTGCTTAATGCACCACCCAGACGCGCGCCAATCTTTGGCGTAATTAAATACACAAATGAATCAGCAACGTCGGCAGTGTTCGCGCGGAACTTAACATTTTTCACATTTAATTCATCGGCAATGATATCAACATATTCCGACAAATCGGCACCAGCAATTGTCATGTCAGACAACGGCAAACGATTACGCAATTTATATTGTTCGCGTAATTGTTTTCCGGTTGATACAACCATTTGCACACGACGCATATCGTTTACGATTTTTTCATCCGTTTCTTTCGCCATCGGAAAATCGGTCAAATGCACAGATTCCGCACCCGTCAGATTCTTGTAAATATATTCACTTATAAACGGTGCAAACGGCGCCAATGCGCGACAAAGCGTGGTTAAAACCACATACAATGTGTTAAACGCTGACTGGTCTTCGTCCCAGAAACGCGCACGCGACCGGCGAATATACCAATTGTTTAATATGTCCAGGAATCGTACAAACTCTTTTATTGCAACATCTGGTTTGTATTCGTCAAGTGCTTCGCCAACCGTTCTAACCAACACATTTAATTCAGATAAAATATATTTATCCAATGCGTTTTGTGAAGACGCATCATCGGTCGCGGTGATGTTGCCCGCGTTCGCATACAGTGTAAAGAAATGATATGCGTTCCAAAGTGGCGTTAAAATAGTTTTAATTGGTTCGCCAAAAACTTTACCTTCTTTATCCATACAAATTGGTTCGGCTTTCATAAAATTACTGCCCTGGATAAACAGACGAATTGCATCTGCACCGTATGTTTCAAATGAATCACTTGGGTCAGAATAGTTGTGTAATGATTTAGAAAACTTGCGTTTTTGTTCGTCCAATGCCATACCATTCGCAGATACTGTTTTGAACGCGGGTTTATCAAACAATGCCACCGCCATAATCATCAATGCATAGAACCAGCCACGGGTTTGATCCTGGCCTTCGATAATATAATCTGCGGGGAATGTTGCGGCAAATTTATCTTTGTTTTCAAATGGGTAATGCAAACGCGCAAACGGCATAGAACCACTTTCCACCCAGCAATCAAGAACATCACTTATGCGTTTCCAGCCATCGCGTTCCAATTTATCCAATGTTGGTCGGTGTAAATCATCAATTTTTGTACCAAAGAATTCTTCCATTTCCGCTATTGAACCGAATACCTTGTATTCGCCATTTCGTTCCCAAATTGGTAATGGTACACCCCAAAAACGATTACGCGAAATACCCCATGGGCGTGCGCCCTCGATCCATGACAAGAAACGATTTCCCGCTGATGTCCATGTTGTGTCGCGTTTTGTAATTTCAACAACACGGTCACGGATTTTTGGCACATCAATATACCACGCATCCGTTGCACGATAGATTAATTTTTCATGGCTGCGCGGGCCAAATGGATAACTGTGTTTATGTTGTGCCTTTTGTACCAGGCGCCCGTTTTGTTTCAACCAATCGATAATTTTTGGGTTTGCGACAAAAATATTTTCACCAGCCCAATCGGTCACGGTCGCATCAAAATTACCATAGTCATCAACATTTAAGATAATCGGGAAAGACGAATCAACATTACGTGCGGCGATATAGTCATCTTCACCAAACGCGGGCGCAATATGCACGATTCCCGTGCCATCACCGTCCGATACATAGTCCGCACCGATAATGGTGTGCAGTGATTTATTTTCCGCATGCATATTTGCATAATAATCAAATATCGGTGTATAGCGCATACCGATTAAATCGGCACCCATAACTTCGCCAACGCGTTCCGCATCGGCAAAAACTTTGTCATAGGCTTTTAAACGCGATTCCGCCAAAACATATACATGGCCGTCCGCGTGACGCATACGAACATATTTCATTGTTGGGTTCACCGCCAACGCAGAATTTGCCGGCAATGTCCACGGTGTTGTTGTCCATGCAATTGCACGGTCACCATTTTCCAGTTCAAACCAAACGGTCACTGTATCATCAACAATATCTTGATATTCGCTTGACGCTTCGGAATTAGACAAAACTGTTCCCAATTTCCAATCGTATGGGTTTACCTTGAAATCTTTATACAACAAACCCCGGTCATATAACTGCTTTAATGCCCAGATAACAGATTCCATGTAATTTTTATCCATGGTGCGATAACCATATTCGTTACCACCATCAACCCAACGACCAATGCGTTCAATATAGTATAACCATTCGTTTGTATATGTTAATACATCAGCGCGGCACATTTCACAAAAATCGCCAATGCCAGATTCTGCAACAATATCCTTGGCACTTTTGTTTTGCTTTTTTTCAACACTGTTTTCAGCCGGCAATCCATGGCAATCCCAGCCCAGTTCACGTTCCACATGAAAACCACGCATAGTTTTATAGCGTGATACCATATCCTTTATCGCAGATACCCCTAAATGTCCCAGGTGTGGCAATCCGTTTCCAAACGGTGGCCCGTCATAGAACGAAAACGGATGTCCCAATTTGGTGCGATTCAACGATTTATGAAAAGTATCATCATCGCGCCAAAACGCCATTATTTCGCGTTCAATCTGCGGAAAGTTTGCTTTTGCATCGGTCTTTGGATATGCCATTTGTTTTACCCTTTATTTATAAAAAACGGGCGCCCCACGCGCCCCAGCCACCGCCAAAGCGCAGTTGCCTGTTTATCTAATAATAATTATCGTGTCCATTTTCATTTATTTTACCAATCTGGTGCCGGTGATAGGACTTGAACCTACGACCCCCTCATTACGAATGAGATGCTCTACCAGCTGAGCTACACCGGCAACAGCCCAAGTTTATACCATCTTTTTGCCAATTTCCAGTATTAAATTAGGCGATTTTGGGTTTTTTGTCGTATGGTGTTGGTGTGTGTGGGGGTGCTATGTTTTTCATATATTTGGGGGCAAAATGCATATCAATTTTATGATTTATGGAATTATGGTAATAAAACTGGTTATGGCGATTGTCGCGGCGGTTGTATTTATGCGCCTTTTTACACCATCGGGGACACTTAAAAACATGACACCGTTGGCGGTGATTATAAACTTTTGTTAAGTGCGATTTTGTCCGAGTTTATTTTGAACAAAAGTATAAATATTTCCGAATTCATTATCGTTATTTTGATATATGGCATATTAATAAGCATATTAAACCGCTTTGCGTTTTATACTGATGTTGGGCATCGTATCTTTATCGGCGATCCAATGGTTATTATTCAAAACGGGCAAATTGATGTTAATAAAATGGAAAAATTGAAAATATCTGCGCGTGATCTGGCGGTTGCGATGCGGCAACATAAAATACACAGTTTGCGTGAAATTGAAATGGCACAAATTGAACCGAACGGCGAATTAACAATCGTGAAACGCGGTGAAAAGAAATATTCGGTTGTTGTGATTGATAATGGCGATATAGATGAAAGCGCGTTACAGAAAATAAATCGTTCTGAAAAATGGCTGCGCACGCAGTTGCGGAAAAAGCGAATTCGCGATATTGAAAATATCTTTGTTGCCCAGTGGCATAACGGCAAATTAAAAATAGTTAAAAAAGATGCCGGCAAAAAGTAAAAAAACACCGGAAAATACCGGTGATTTTTAATTCTTGATTTTCCGCAAAACAACCATTATTCCAGCCGGGGTCATGCCGGGGATTCGCGACATATCTGCGATATTTTCTGGGCGGGTCGCGGTTAACTTTTCAATCAATTCATTTGTTAACCCAGGCAGGCCCGAATAATTAAAATCGGTTGGAATCTTTAATTCCGCGTCCCGCTTGTATGCGGCGATTTCCCGCGCATTGCGTTCAATGTATCCGGCATAAAACTTGTCGTTTTCGGTTATTTCTTTTTCACGCATTTTATATTTTTCGTCATAATATTTTTGCGTGATTAAACCGCATTTAATACCCATCTGCCCAAGGCGCACAATCGCATTATCTGCGCGCAGGCTTAACCGGTATTCCGCGCGTGAAGTGAACATACGGTATGGTTCGTCCACCCCAAGTGTTGTTATATCATCAATCAAAACACCAATCATTGAATTGGTTCGGTCCAGCACCAAGTATTCGCCACCGGTGGCAAATGCCGCGGCATTTGTGCCTGCAACTATGCCCTGGGCGGCGGCTTCCTCGTATCCGGATGTGCCGTTGATTTGTCCCGCAAAGAACAGGTACGGAATATCCTTAGATTGTAATTTATCGTTCAAGCCCCTTGCGTCAATCGCATCATATTCAATGGCATATCCGTATCGCGCAATACGCGCGTTTTCCAGGCCTGGAATCGTACGAATCCACATATCCTGGATATCTGCACCAAACGATGTTGAAATACCGTTCGGGTAAATTAAATCACTGTCTAACCCTTCGGGTTCCAGGAAAACATGGTGCGATGTATGCGCGGGAAAACGCATAACCTTGTCTTCTAAACTGGGGCAATAGCGGGGACCAATACCTTCTATGTCGCCGTTATACATTGGTGCGCCAGATATATTTTCACGAATGATTTCGTGCGTTTTTTCCGTTGTGTGCGTGATATAGCATACGGCGGAATAGTTGTTTTCTGGGTTCGGGCCACTAAACCAATCGTGTGGGTTGTCGCCGGGTTGTAATTCGCAAACCGCAAAGTTTATACTGTCGCGATAAATGCGTGCAGGGGTTCCTGTTTTTAACCGCATAAGTTTAAATCCAGCATCACGCAATATGTCGGAAATATATATATCTGGCGATTGGTATTCGCCGTTGTCCATCAATCGTCCTGATGGTATTTTTTCCGCACCACGTGTAACCAGGCCATGTAAAAAAGTCCCCGTTGTAAACACAATTGCGCCAAACGAATATTTATCATTTACGATTTTATTTTGAATATCGATTGTTTCAACTGGTTCATAAAGAACGGAAAGGTTTTTATATTCACCCAATATTTTCATAACCGCATCGTGATAAAGGTTGCGGTCAATCTGGGCGCGTAATGCCCTTGTCGCCGCACCATGTGATGCGTTAAGTGTGCGAAAATGAATACCCGCCGTGTCCGCCGCGCGACCCATTACACCGCCCAATGCATCTATTTCTGCAATCATTTGTGATTTGCCTGGGCCACCCATTGACGGATTACAACTCATCGCGCCAATGTCAGATTCCCGCATGGTAAGCAGCAACGTTTTTGCACCACGACGTGCAGATGCCGCCGCGGCTTCCGTACCGGCGTGTCCCCCACCAACAATGATTACATCAAATTCGGTCATAAATTAAAACCGTCCCATACCGCCGTTGATGTTGATTGTTTGACCGTTGATATACGCGGCTTCTTCGCTGGCTAAAAACACACATGCGTTTGCAATATCGTCTGGTTCACCAAAGCGACCCGCCGGTATTTGTTTCAAATATGTTTCTTTTAATTCGTCCGGCAAAACATCTGTCATCGGTGTTTTGATAAAGCCCGGGGCAATACAGTTTGCGGTGATATTGCGGGACGCAACCTCGGCTGCGATTGATTTGGTCATTGCAATCATACCGCCCTTGCTTGCCGCATAGTTCGCCTGGCCTGCACCACCGATAACACCAATAATTGATGCCATATTTATAATACGACCATAGCGGTTTTTCATCATTGGCATAATCGCCGCACGGCACAATTTGAAACACGATTTAAGATTTGTGTTTAACACTTCGTCAAACTGTTCGTCCGACATACGCATTAACAATGTGTCGCGTGTGATACCGGCATTATTCACCAAAATATCAATTTTGCCCGCGGCTTCAATCGTGTTCATCATCAGTTCAACCGCCGCGCCTTCCGCCGCCAAATCGCATGGAATCTTGATAAACGCGTCATCAAATTCGCTGTTTAATTTCGCAACATTACGACCGGAAACAACAACCGTTGCCCCTGCCTCTTTCATTTTATGTGCGATTGCGCCACCGATACCACCTGTGGCCCCGGTAATAAGTGCCACGCGTCCAGTTAAATCAAACATTATGCTACCTCCAACTTATGTGCGTTAATTTCCGGACAAATGCGACCGCAAAGCCCCGTCAGAACATTTCCCGGTCCAATTTCAATCATTTCATCAATGCCCAAATCGTGCATTTTTAATACAGATTCGCGCCACCGAACACCATGTGTCATTTGATAAATAAGTTCATCCTTTATTTCGGTGGGCTTTGTCATCGCGTCCGCGGTTTTGTTAGAAATAAATATCGCGTTCGGCATACGAATTTCAA
The DNA here is from genome assembly GCA_017475605.1 of Alphaproteobacteria bacterium. Classification (GTDB taxonomy): domain Bacteria; phylum Pseudomonadota; class Alphaproteobacteria; order Rs-D84; family Rs-D84; genus Enterousia. The sequence continues at coordinate 343,300 of JAFVFD010000005.1, forward strand.
TTGTATCCAGGGCGGCACGCATCGCATCCGCCGCCGGTGATTGCATACGACAATGAACCGGCACAGACAATGCCAACGGCATAGCGCGTTTTGCACCGGCGGCCTTTAATTCTTCCATTGTTTTTTCGACAGTTTCCTTTGCGCCGGAAATAACAACCTGGCCCGGGCAATTATCGTTTGCAACATCGCAATCTGTTTTCGCACAAATATCGCGTACTGTATCAATATCAAGTCCCAAAATAACAGCGGTAAGGCCATGTCCCACCGGTACCGCACGTTGCATTGCATCCCCGCGTGCGCGCAACAGACGTGCCGCATCACGCAAAGAAATTGCCCCGGCGGCACAAAGTGCGGTATATTCGCCCAACGAATGCCCCGCGACATATTCTGGTAACACCGCGCCCGATGCACGCAACATGGCAATAGAAGTTGCCATAATCGCCGGCTGAACATTCGCGGTAAGTGTTAATTCTTCCATCGGGCCATTAAAAATAATGTCCGATAATTTTTGATTTAACGCATCATCCACTTCGTCAAACACTGCGCGTGCGGCGGCGGATGTCTCATATAATTCGCGTCCCATGCCAACGCTTTGTGCACCCTGGCCTGGAAAAACAAAAACTTTTGCCATAATCGTCCTTTGTTATGTTTATATATAAATTATAGTTTGCGTATATCTATTTCGCAACCAAAAGAATTTCCTTTGCTGGTTGGGTGTTTTTTCTAAAACTAAATTCACAACCACAATAATTTTGACGATAGAAATTAGATGCACGACCAATTGATTGCCGCAGGTTTTCATCCCAGCGAACCGGAATATATTTTATTTCGCCCAACGCGCGCCGCGCCGCGTTGTCCACTTGTTCCTGGCTTTTGTGGCGCGACACACCAAATACAGATGCCACCGCATCATATCCATTTTTTAACGCAAATTCGCGCGCATAGGCAAACCGATATGCAAAGCACACATCGCATCGTGCGCCACGTTCTGGTTCAGATTCCAGACCACGCACCGCCTGTTTCCAGGTATCATGGTCCCAATCGCCAACGGCATATTTTACCCCCAGTTCTTCGCAGTAACGAATTTGTTCGTTCATACGTTTTAAATATTCTTCGTTTGGAAAAATATTTGGGTTGTAAAAAAGCACAATAAAATCATCAACACCGGCAATATCGCCATCCGCCAATTGTTTTATTGCGCCCGCACTGCATGGTGCACAGCAAGATGCCAAAACAACACGCATTATTTTGTTCTTTGCTTTTTAACTGTATTGAAAAGATTGCGTATTGCGCGTTTTGTCGTGCCCCAATTTAATGCCATTGTTTCAACCATGGCATCTTCACATTTCCTGTCATCAAAACGATTTTTTGTTTCGTTTAATCTTTGTAAAAAGGTTATAGAATACAACATTTTTTACCCCATATATTTTTCACCGATTTTTGCGTCGGTATTCAGTTCAATAATTTCATTTGCATTATCGCCCGCGCCTAATTCCGCCGCACTGCACATCATGCCATAACTTTCAATGCCTGCAACTGTGCGTTGTGAAATAGGCTTTTTTTGCCCCGGAAGAACACAACCAACCGGTGCCAAAACACCAATCATTCCGGCGCGTACATTTGGCGCACCACATACTATTTGTAAATCGCGTGTTCCGTCGTTCACCGTAAGTATGTGCAGGTTTTCGCGCCCCGCGTGATTTTTTACATCAACGATTTTTGCGACAACAGGCACAATTTTATTTTCGTCTTTTGGTGCGTATTTTTCGGTAAGTTTCGCGACCGTTTCGTCGTCAATGCGGTTAAACAGGTTTTCCGGTACCACAAATTCTTCACCATCATTGATGCGTGATTCGAAATGTTCCGGCCATGATAAATCATGGTTGCCCGCGAATATGTTTTGCATCTTTGTCGCCGCATCCGGTATGAACGGTGCAGACACGCGCGCATATAAATCAATTAATTGGAAACAGGTATTAAGGACCGCGCCGGCCGCCGCCATATCGCCATTTTTCACCAGTGTCCAAGGCTCGTTAACAGTCATATATTCATTACCGATTGCATACAGCGAACGCAGCGCAACAATCGCCGCACGGAATTCACATGCATCCAACGCAGTTGTCAATTCAGTGATTTTTTCGTTTACTTGATTGACCAAATCTGAATCAAGTTTGGTTGCCGCCGGGACCGCGTTTCCAAAGTTTTTCGCGGTCAATTTACATACGCGCGAAACAAAGTTCCCCAACATTCCATTAAGGTCTTTATTCACGACATCGGCGAAACGCGCAAATGTAAAATCGTTATCGTCTGTTTCAGGGGCCGATGCCATCAACGCATAACGCCACGCATCACTTGGTGCGATTGAAATTGCATCTTCCAGGAAAACACCACGTTTTTGCGATTTAGAAAACTTGCCACCTTCAAAATTCAAAAAGTTCATAGATTTAAGCATATCAACGGTTTTCCAACCATCGTGCATTGCCAACTGTTGTTCCGGGAAAAACACCGCATGAAACTTCACATTATCTTTGCCCATAAATTGCGCATAGTATGTGTCGTCATTTTTCCACCAATCCGCCCAATTTTTATTTGCCGCCATTGAAATCGAAACATAGCCCCATGGCGCATCAAACCATACATAAAAAACTTTATTTTCATACCCAGGCTTATTTACTGGAATACCCCATGGCAAATCGCGGGTAATAGATGTGTCGTGTAATTCATCCGCCGCCCAGCCACGCGCGATGGCACCCGCCGTCTTTGACCAATGTGGTGCGTGTGTGGACAACCATTTGCGCCATTCGTCCTGTAATTTAGATGCCAAGAAAAACAAGTTTTTCGTTGGGCGCATTTCAATATTTGTTGAACCAGATATTGTGGAACGCGGGTTGATAAGTTCGGTTGCCTCGTACGTTGCACTGCAATTATCGCATTGGTCGCCACGTGCCTTTTCATAGCCGCACTTGGGACATGTACCAACTAACTGTCTGTCCGCAAGGAACATTCCGTCATCAACCGAATATGGTTGTATTGTTTCGCGTTCTTCTATTAACCCCTGGGCATCCAGGCGGGTAAATAAATCATGTATTAAATCTTCCTGTAATTTGGTGTGCGTGCGTCCATATAAATCAAACGACAGGTTAAAATCGCGCACAGCACGCAAATGTTTTTCATAATATTTGTTGTTATATTCAATAACAGGCAGGCCTTCCTTTGCCGCACCAACAACGGCGGGTGTTCCATGTTCGTCCGCGCCACATACAAACAATACATCGCGACCGCGCGCACGACAGAAACGTGCATATACATCACTTGGCAGCCAGCACCCAACAAGATGCCCCAGGTGTAATTCACCGTTCACATATGGTAATGCCGATGTAATCAAATATTTCTTTGCCATTGTTTGCCCCATTATTGTTATCGCCCCATTATAGAATAAAAATGACAGAAAGCAAGAAAACCGAAAATAATATTGCAATCAGATTTTTCTTTGTTATAATGCCTTTCGCTTTGGGTGGTTAGCTTAGTTGGAAAGCCGCGTCACGTTGACATTGTTGTGGTCGTTGATTCCCGGCGCGAGAACACCAGAAAAGCAAAAGTTTTGGGTGGTTAGCTCAGTTGGCTAGAGCGTCACGTTGACATCGTGGAGGTCGTTGGTTCGAGCCCAATACCACCCACCAGAATTACGGGGTTTATCCCCGTTTTTTTTTATTTTATTATTATAAAAAAACACCGGCAAATGCCGGTATTTTTAATACATCGTTTGTAATATGTGTTTGCTCTTGTCCAGGCTGCTTAACATTTTGCCGGAACCGCATGCCACACATTCAAGTGCGTTATCAACCAAGAACACCGGCAGGCCAGTTGCCGCACGAATCGCCGCGTCCAGACCACGCAACATTGAACCGCCACCCGTCATCGCAATACCCAAATCGGCGATATCAGCCGACAATTCAGCCGGTGTGTTTGCCAACGCATCGCGCACAGTGTTTACAATTTTAGACACCGTCTGTGCCAGTGCAGATGCAATCTGGGATTCGGTAATAATAGTTTCGCGCGGTGTGCCAGATAACAAATCGCGGCCCTTGATTTTCATGGATAATTCGTTGGCTTTATCCTTTGGGGCAATTGCGCAACCAATATTCTTTTTGATTTCTTCGGCAGTATTTTCACCGATTAAAAGGTTTTTATTGTTGCGGACATATTCAATAATATCGAAATCCATTTGATCGCCCGCGGTACGTACAGCCTTGGAATAAACGATTCCCCCAAGGGACATAACCGCAACCTCGGTCGTGCCACCACCAATGTCCAACACCATTGAACCCAACGGTTTTTCCACTGGCAGACCCGCACCAATAGCCGCTGCGGTTGATTCTTCGACAATATAAACCTTGCGCGCACCGGCGGCATCGGCCGCTTCCTGAATAGCACGACGTTCAACCTGGGTTGCGCATGACGGTACACAAATAATGATTAATGGGGCGGCAATCGGACTTCTGTGATGAACCTTGCGAATAAAGTATTTAATCATTTCTTCGGCAACTTCAAAGTCTGCGATAACACCATCGCGCAACGGGCGTACCGCCGTAATTGCGCCGGGTGTACGGCCGAACATCTTTTTAGCCTCGGCCCCGACGGCCAGTATTTCTTTGCGTCCCTGTAAACGATTTTCCTGAACCGCAACAACAGACGGTTCGTTTAATACGATTCCGCGACCCTTGACATAAATTAATGTATTAGCAGTACCCAAATCAATCGCCATATCCGCGGAAAAGAATTTCATCAGCCAATTATACATCTTTGCCCCCAAAATAATGATTTTTTTGAACTATAAAACGTGAATCATAAAAAATCAAGAATGCACATTAAAAAAGTTTGATTATTTATATATTGTGGTATTATACCCCCCATGCGAGATACGATTAAGAATCATAAAGATTTTTTAATGACCGATGATAACCCGGTGGCTAAATCGGCGTTCTTTTTCGTACGCATGAAGCCAGCAGTGGTTCCGAACAAGGCGCGTTATGGGTTAATTGCGACAAAAAAAACCTTTAAATTTGCGGTTCAACGCAATCTGGCTAAACGCAAATTGCGTGATTGGATACGCTTTTCTGAAAAACATATGCGTCCCGATATGGACTATGTATTTATCGCGCGCAAACCTATTTTGGATGCCCCCCGTGAAGATGGGCGGTCGGCAATGGTGCGTGCGCTGGTCTATCTTAAAAAACACCCCTTCCCAGATGATGCCGAATAAGCCTTCTTTGCCGGCGCGTATCGCAATTCGTGCCATTCGTTTCTATCAGCGGAATATTTCCCCTGTAATTGGTGGGCGGTGCGCGTGCCGTTTTACCCCCAGTTGCAGTGAATATACCATAACCGCAATTGCACGATATGGGGCGTTTCGTGGGGTATATATGGGGATTAAACGCATATTGCGCTGTCGGCCGGGTGGTGGGTATGGGTATGACCCTGTGCCTTGACTTTAATTGTTTATGTGCTAGAATCAAAGAATACAAGACAAAATATGTATTTATATACAAAAGGGATAATGATATGTCTTTACGCAGCACCATGAAATCATTGTCAAAAACAATGGACGACATGGGCATAACAGAAATCGACTTTGAACGCCGGTATTTATTCGGCCTGGTCAATCGTCGTATACATTTATCAAAGCAGGCCGTTCTGACCGCACCGGTGGCGAATGCGCCGACTGCACCTGCAACACCGGGTGAAGCAAAACCTGAAATAACCGGACACGCATTAAAATCACCAATGGTTGGTGTCGTTTATTTGGCATCTGAACCGGGTGCGGCACCGTTTGTAAAGGTTGGTGCCACCGTACATGCCGGCGATACAGTCGCATTGGTAGAGGCCATGAAAACCTTTAACCCAATTAAATCGGATGTTGATGGTGTTGTGAAAAAGATTATGGTTTCAGACGGCGCGGCCGTTGAATTTGACCAACCGTTAATTATTATTGAATAAAATGCCAAAGATAAAGAAAGTTTTAATCGCAAATCGTGGTGAAATAGCACTGCGAATAATTCGTGCGTGTCGCGATATGGGTATTCGTACCGTTGCTGTATATTCAACCGCGGATAAAAACGCAATGCATGTACAGTTGGCGGACGAATCTGTGTGTATAGGGCCCGCGCCGGCGCGCGATTCATACCTGAACGAATCTGCTATTTTGACGGCGGCATTGTTGACTAATTCTGATGCGATACACCCGGGATATGGCTTTTTATCTGAACGTGCCGATTTCGCACAAAAGGTTGAACAACATGGCATGATTTGGATTGGCCCAAGTCCAGAAATGATTACAAAGATGGGGGACAAGGTTAATGCCAAACAAACCGCGATAAAATGCGGACTGCCGGTGGTACCGGGGTCGGATGGTGCGGTAAAGTCTGTTGATGATGCGTTAAAATGGGCGGAAAAAATCGGATACCCCGTTATGTTAAAGGCGGCCGCCGGTGGTGGTGGTCGTGGTATGCGGGCGGTTATGTCCGCCGACGACATGGCCGAGGCTTTTAATATCACCAAGAATGAGGCTAAATCTGGTTTTGGCGACGATACATTGTATATGGAAAAATTGTTATTACATCCGCGCCATATTGAATTTCAGGTTTTGGGCGACAAACATGGTAATGTTGTGATTTTTGGTGAACGCGATTGTTCGTTACAAAGAAAAAATCAAAAGGTTATGGAGGAATGCCCCGCCGCCGCCCTTACCCAGAAACAGCGCGATGATATGATTGAAATATGTAAAAACGCGGCCAAGAAAATGGGCTATACCAATGCGGGTACCTTTGAATTTATGTTCCAAGATGGCAAGTTTTATTTCCTGGAAATGAATACCAGATTACAGGTGGAACATCCGGTAACAGAAATGGTTTATGGTGTGGATCTGGTGCGTGAACAAATTCGTGTCGCCGCCGGGGAAAAATTGGGATATACACAATCTAATGTTATCCCGCATGGGCATGCGATTGAATTTCGTATCAATGCCGAAGATCCTGAAACATTTATTCCATGCCCGGGGACAATATCGCTTTATGCGCCGTCTGGGGGCCTTGGGGTGCGTGTGGACAGCGCGGTTTACACTGGATACACAATTCCGCCGACATACGATTCAATGATTGCGAAATTGATTGTTCATGCGCAAAGCCGTAGCGCCTGTATAATGCGTGCATCACGTGCGCTGGACGAATTTGTAATAGAAGGAATCAAAACCACAATTCCATTACAGCAACGTCTGCTTAAAAATGATGATGTGCGGAAATTGAAATTTGATAATCACTGGTTGGAAAAATATTTGTCCCAAAAGCATGATGAAGATTCGGACGAAGATTCCACCGATGAACCAAAAGAAAAATAAAAAACACCGGCATTTGCCGGTATTTTTTATTCTTTTTCATTAACAAATTCTTTTAATTCACCGGTCATCGGATTATATACACGCGGGTTGCCCGAATAGCCCATAATTTTATGGTGTGATGGTATCAAAAATTCCGGCAACGGCGATGATTCACCCATCAAAACCTTGGCATGTAGTGCCTTTTGTATCGGTGTTTTATCAAGGAAGTGTCTTTCCTGGGTGGCCTCTATTGGACGGTGATACCATCCCTGATAAATAACAATTTGTTTACCTTCGTCTAATTTCATAATGTCCATTGGCGAATACAACGGTTCAGGGGTCTTTTCTTCCTTGTCCTTGCCATCGGCACCCTTGACAGTTTTAATTTTGATTTTTTGCCCCATCATATTTGAGAAACGTTCCGCCGTTTCGGGATCGTTTTGGCGCAAAACAATTTTTGCCGCCGTTGTTGATATAATAGTGTCCGCCGCATCCGCACCGTATTTTTCGCGAATCTGGTGAATATCTTGGCCGATGATAAGGTATGATATTTTCTGTCCGCGCCCAAGGTCGGGTCCCTGGATAATAGCCTGTAATTTTTGCATTTTGGGCATTTCGTCCATTACAAACAATACCGGATATGGTCCCATTTTTTTACCATCGCGTTCTGTGTCCGGCGCATTTGCCAGCAGGAAATTAGACATCAATTCAATAAATATACCGGTAATCGGGTTTAGTGCCTGGGCATCAACCATATTGATAGAAAGGTATACGGATACCGGTTTAACCTTGCCATCACGTGGATCAACCATGCCACGCAGGTCCGAAAAATGAAAATCGGAATGACTGGTCCGGTTACGCACCGCGGCATTACGGAATATGGACAATCCAGCCATCGCAGTTGATAAAATAGATCCGCGTTCTTTGTCCGGGGTATTTGCCAATTGGGTCAATTCCAAAACCGCACGATGTGAATATGCGTAACGGCGCGCCTCGTCCACTGCGCCAAGGAACAGTTTTTGCATATTATCTTCCATCATAACCATCTGATCGCCGGCACGACGGCGTTCTTCTAATTCATTGGCAATAGAAATCTGGGATGCGTTTAACCAATCAAGAATCATGGAAAGTGATGCTTCGCGTCCAACCCAGGCGGGCGGAATATGTTCCCATGTGCCAACATGAACATAATTGTCCGCCGTTAATTCACCGCGTTTTAAGGTTGCGACCGCCGCGTATGCATTTGGGTCGTCCATCATAGACAGGTAATAATCAGACAATACCGCCGCATCGTCGTCGTTAAATGTTCCATCCTTTAATCGCGCATAAAAATAGTCATCGGCCTTGGCCCGTTCAACCTTGGATACAATAAAGTGAACCATTCCAGAAAGTGCCGCGCGCCCTGTTATTGTCCAGTGCGGGTCCGCAGACGACCCACCAACATCTGGCACCAAAACATTACAAATTGTATCAACATACAAATCGCGTTCTTCGGAATTAAACGGCACATGTTCCGGCGACAACGGATTCCACGACGGGTAATAAATACCACGCGCGGGGTCGTCCTGGCCCGCCCAATTCATGATAAACACCGGCCCAACCGTCGAACGATAGCCAGATGATTGTTGTTTCAATTCAGGCTTTGGGTCATTGATAATCATTGAAACATTATCACAATCTAAAATAGTTGGCAAAACAACACCTGCGGTTTTACCGGTCCCCGGGGGCGCAAGACACAATGCCGACAAAGATTCATCAAACATCAACGGCGCATTTTTCCCCTTGTACTTGAAATAGCCCAACACCATCATAAAGCCGTTAAACAAGCCTTCTTTATTCTTGTGGTCCTGGCCCATTTGTTTGATATCTTCGGCGGTTGCCTTGCGCGAAGATTTTTCGTCCAATTTATCTTTATCGTTCGGGTTAAATTCGGAAACCAATGTGCTGTCCGCCATAATGTAATATGCAATTATTGGAAACAGTGGTGCCATACATGCCATATCTGTATACATCAAACACCGCCATATCCACGACGGTATTTCAGCCACAACGGACAAACCAAATGTAGTTAACGCATTGTGCAGATATATTTTTGTCCAAACCATACTTGCCGGGGAAAAGCCATACCGCCAAACATGTTCTAAAATAAACGATGCGCCAAATGCCAACGCGCAAATCAGCCATATACCAATCGTCCAGCGCAATTCCCAAAATAATCGCGCCATAGGGATGCGTTCATGTTCCTTGTACGAAGATGAACTAAAAATATTAAGGCCTTTGCCCTTGCCGCCTGCTGATAAAATCTTGAACTGATTTGCCATTGTGTTATGATTATATCAGAAAAAAGGCACTTAATAAATCAGATTTGCTAAAAAAACATGAAAAATATACCAAGAATTTTTATCGGTGATGATATTAAAACCGGTATGATAATACCGGCATCACGCGAAATAGCGCATTATCTGGGTCGCGTTATGCGAACACACAACGCGATTGTTTTTGGGGGTGGACATGAATATACCGCAACCCTGGACGATGCCGGAAAAAATATTATTGTTGGCGCGGACACCGGCCACACCGATCCCACACGTGATATTACACTGTATTTTGCACCGGTAAAACGCACTGATGATTTGATAAACATGGCGACACAATTGGGTGTTCGTAGAATAGTTCCTGTTATAACCGAACATACGGTGGCGGAACATATCAATTGGGACCGCATGCGCAAGATCGCAACCGAGGCATCTGAACAATCAAATCGTAACAGTGTGCCCGAAATTACCCCGCCCGTTAAATTTTCTGATATTGATTTGGCACATATTGCATTCGCAGATGAACGCGCGGCACATGGCATGGCGCGCCCAAATACAACAAATATAAAATCTGTTCTTGTCGGACCCGAAGGGGGCTTTTCAGATTCAGAATTTGCCGCATTGGACAATGCGGGCGCACCCCCCATATCGTTGGGCAAAACAATTTTGCGTGCAGAACTGGCCGCCGCAATCGCAGTATCAAGGGTTGCTGAATGAAAACACGCATCGCAAAGTTTATTGCTGATTCCGGGGTCGCATCACGTCGTGCCGCCGAAGATTTAATCGCAAATGGGCACGTCTTGGTTAACGGCGAAAAAATTGATACACCGGTGTTCTTTGTTGATGAAAACGATTCTGTTGTTGTTGATGGCAAAAAAATAGAAACGCGCGGCGAAATAAAACTTTATGCTTTTCATAAACCAATAAACACCATGACGACACGCGCCGACCCGATGGGTCGAAAAACGATTTATGATGTATTGCCGGCGGAATATAAAAACCTTAAATACATCGGGCGACTTGATTACAAAACGACGGGGTTATTGTTGTTAACAAATGATGGCGAATTGGCACGAAAAATGACCCTGCCCGCATCAAATATTTCGCGTACATATATCGCAACTGTATATGGTGATTTATCAAAACTGGATTTGGCGCGTCGTGGTATAACCGTTGATGGTATTAAATATAAACCGATGAAAATAGATGTTATGGACGAACACAATTTGCGCGTTACAGTTACCGAAGGTAAAAAGAATGAAATTCGCATTGTTCTGCGTGCAATTGGTGCGCCGGTAAAAAAATTACATCGCATTTCTTTTGGCAAAATAGAACTTGGTGATTTGCCTGTTGGAAAAATTCGTTTAATTCATCAGAAAACAATTGACCTGATATTAAAATCTTTCTAATATTGAATTAAAAGGAAGGGAGATTTATATGAAAAAAACTACCAAGGCAAAGACGACAAAAACCGTACAGGCCACGAAAACTGCGCCTGTGGCAAAGCCTGCGGCGAAACAATCATACAACCCGTGGTCGTTTTCGATTTATGTGTATTGGATGATAATTTTGTTTTTCATTGCGGCAACATTTTATATCCTGGGTCGCAGTCATGGTGTTTTGAATCATCGTGTTCCATTGAATAATTCTGCAACCGTTACCGAAGAGGCTTTGTTACAGGGTTCAGATTATTACGAATCGGGCAAAACAAAATTGTTGGCTGGTAATATCGAAGATGCGATTGCTGATTTGACAACCGCAATTGATGCGGGCAACCCAACGGTTGATATGTATGTTCTGCGTGGCGAGGCTTATATGCAAACCGCAAATTATTCCGGTGCGCTGGACGATTTCAATATGGCATTGGAAATGAACCCAACAAGTTCGGTCGCATATTATGATCGTGCATTGTTGAATACACGTCTTGATAACTATGAAGCGGCCCTGGCCGATATTAATAACGCATTGGCGGCGCGCGCAACAACAGACGAAGATATTTTACAATTGCGTGATTTGTATGCGAAACGTGGCCAGTTGAATTTATGGTTAAAGAATTGGGACGGTGCAATTGCCGATTATACCAATTCATTGGCGCGGCCAGATGGTATTGTTAACCCAACTGTATATGCCGAACGTGCCGAAGCATACACTGCAATCGGTGATTATGCGGCTGCTATTGCGGACTATTCCGCGGCGGTTCGTGTGATTTCTGAACAGATTCAGGGCGCACCAACATCGGCGGAACGCGAATCGATGTCTGCGAATGCGATGTCCTATTTTGAAAAGTCTGCGGCATTAAACCTGCAACAGGGCAACCCAGATGCCGCAATAAGCGATTTAGAATCGGCGCGTACAATCGCGGTCGCGTTGAATGATACGGAAACGATTGACCGTCTTAATGGCTTAATCGAAGAATTGCAGTAATCATACAAAAAACAAAAAAACACCGGCATTTGCCGGTGTTTTTTATTAAAATGTTAATCGTAGGCCCGCCGATACGAATGGTGTTTCACTTGTCATACCGGCCGATATCCAACCATCTACATTTTCACTGTATTTATAACGGAACGATGATAAAACAACATGGTTCAAATAATCGTCTACATCGCTTTGCCAGACACCCGTATCAGACAAAGAATAAGTTAATGATACGCTGTATTTAAGGAAATCATAACTTACCCCGGCACCAACGATAAAACCGTCCGACACAACACCAACCGGGTTTTTATCATAAATTGCCCGGCCAGTTAATGCGAAAACCCAACTGTTATATTGAACATTGACCGCAAACGAGGTCTGGGCGCGCCAATCGGCCGTTACATGCGGCGAATATATAGATTGGCTAAAATTATCCGGCGCATTCATAAACGACATACCAAATGAATATGCTGTTTTAGTTTTTCCGTTCGGCCGACGGATTTTTATACCACCATCAATTGTAAAATCATACTTGCTGGTAATACCCGCAACGGAAAGTCCGTATTGAATACCATTTTTGACCGCCGACACAGCATTCAAGCGCAAGGCACTTTCCCCGGTGTCCAAGGTAGAATCTGAAATCACTGCGCCATCTGGCTTTATTTCCCGATAAAATATTGGATCATCGTTCGTACGTAACCCACCAACATCTGGCAGACCCAATCCCAACTTTTCAGACACAGAATCGGTTAACCCAATTTCAATGCGCCCATAATCTTTGACCTGGTACAACGCAAACAGGTCATCAATTGCACCACCAGTTTCTGTTGTTTTTTGATTTAATGAATAGACCATACCAATTCGTTGACCGTCAGTCAGGTCGTATGTTAATTGTGCACGTGCCGACCAATCACCAATAAATTCGGCATTCGGTAACGCAAAATTTGGTTCTATTACACCAACATTACCATAGCCGGATACGCGTGCAGAAAAAGCATCTTTTTTATATTCAAGTGGTGCCGCAAATGCTGCGCCTGATAAAACGGTGGCAATAACAGATGCTATACCGATATGTGCGATTTTCATAAATTACCCCTGGGATTCTTTTAAAATTGCATCGCGCAGTTTTGCGTATGCGCGTTCTTCTATTTGTCGTACGCGTTCGCGCGAAATATTATATTTTTGCGCCAATGCCTCTAGTGTTAATGCCGGTTCCGTTAAACGTCGGGCGCGTAAAATCTCGCGGTCGCGTTCCGGTAATGCCGCCAAGTGTTTTTTAAGCAATTCGTACCCCCGACGGCGCGTTTCCATTTTTTCAACAGTATCCGCAATACTTTCGCGACCGTCCGACATATTTGATAAAATATCGGTTGATTCTTCGTCGCTTTTCATTGGTGCGTTCAATGACACATCACGCGCAGAAATACGCGTCGCCATACGTTTTACCTCTGATTCAGGGACGGACAAATATTCCGCCACCTGACGCGTCTGGTCGTCTGACATATTATTATCCATTATACCCAGTGCGCGTTTTGCGCGCGCCAGGTTAAAGAACACACGTTTTTGATTCGCAGATGTGCCGATTTTAACAATGGACCAATTGTTAAGAATTGTTTCATAAATTTCCGCCTTGATCCAAAACATAGCATATGTCGAAAAACGGAAACCTTTTTCCGGGTCGAATTTCTGTAAAGCCTGCATCAAGCCCATATTACCACTTGCTATTAATTCGCCCAATGGCACACCGTAATTTTTAAAATCATACGCAACAGATACCACAAGGCGAAGATGACTTGCCACCAGTTTTTCCGCCGCGACATTATCCTGATTTTTTACCCATTGGGTTGCGTATTCATATTCCTGTTCGGCGGTCAAAATGGGTATTTTTTGGATAGTTTGAATATATTGCGCCAGCCCATTTTCATCACTTACACCACGGGCAGCCACGATACTCGTGTTTGGATTTGCCGGTAATGTGTTCTTGATTTGCTTTTTCATTACTTTTATAGTATAGCAATAAATTAGGAATTATCAAGGGCACCATTAACGAACAGGAGAATATTCAATGGCTTCCATTTTACAAAGAAACAAAGATTTAAAACCAAAACCCAAGAAAACCCGCGAAGAATACGCCGAAGACGCACTTTACCGCGAAGTTTGGGAAGAAGTAAACAACGATAAAACAACCGCTTTTATCAAAAAATACTATCGTCAAATGCTGGCTGCGGCATTGGTAATAATGATTGCCGTAACCGGTATTCAAATTGGTATTCGCGAATATCGTGCGCGCCAAATTGCACGCGCAATCAATTATGAAACTGCGGTGGAAAATGTTGATGCGGCGGCCCTGGCATCAATTGGCGAAAACACATCGGGTGCAACGGCTGATTTAGCGCTGTTCCAGGCATATATGTTGACTGGCGATGCGGAAAAAATTGAAAAGTTGGCACGCGACGGTGATACACGCGATTTTCGTGATTTGGCGCGTTTACATGTAATTGGTATTCGTGGCGATGAAATGACAGGGGCGGATGTTGAAAAGTATTTGTCTGATTTGAATACAAAATCATCACCTTTCTATTATACCGCCATGTTAACCATCGCGCAAAAGTATTTGTCCGAAGACAACCGCGATGCTGCAAACAAATGGCTGGATAAAATCATTAAGGATGAAAACGCACCGGCATCTATTTCCGGTACCGCACAAATGTTAAGATAAAAGAAGTACAATATGCGTAAGAATGCGATTTTTTATGGTTTTGTGGGATTGATGGCGCTTTCCGCGTGCAGTAAACACGACCCGATTTTACCGGGCGTACGCACATCTATTTTTGACACAACCACAATTAAAACAACAAACGATAAAATCGCATCTTTGCCAGATACCGCATTTGAAATGCCCACAACCGATTGTCCGTACCGCCAGGATGCATCAAATATAATCTGGGCCGGCGAACGCAAAATATTTACCGGTTTTCCGACACCTAATTCGGTAAAAAATGATGCAAAACCGGTTTGCGTGGGAAATTATCTTTATGCGGGCCTTACAACAGGCGAATTGATAAAAATTAACCCACACACCCGTAACATTGTATGGATTGCCGATATTTACCGGGCAAGTAATATGACCGGTGGCGCATCCGTTTTGGATATTGTTTCCCCGATTGTTATTCGTGGGCAAAATGTCTATGCGGGGGGGCTGGGTGATGCGTTTTGTAAAATAAACGCTGGTACGGGCGCAAAAAAGTGGTGTGTTGAAATTGGTACCGCCGAACCATTTATCGTTGCTGATGGGGTAATTTTTGTTGTGGGAATTGATAATAAACTCTATGCCATTCGCGATACTGATGGCGCGGCATATTGGACCACAAATATTGAAAAGCAAAAATCACCAAAATATGAAAACGGTGTTATTATGGTCGGTAAAGAAAAATTTGACGCATTAACCGGCAATAAAATCAAATAAAAAACACCGGCATTTGCCGGTGTTTTTATTCATATCTTAAACTGTCAATCGGGTTTAATTTTGCGGCCTTGAATGCCGGCACCACACCGGATGCCAGACCCACCACAACCGCAACGGTTACCGACAAAATAACCGGCCAAAGTGAAAATGGCACATTATATCCCAACACAAACCGCCCCACCCCCTGGGACAGTCCAACACCGATAACCAAACCCGCCATTGAACCAATAAACGAAATCAAAATAGATTCAGACAAAAACTGAATAATTATCTGCTTTTCGCGGGCACCAATAGCCTTGCGAATACCTATTTCGCGCGTACGTTCCGCAACCGATACCAGCATCATGTTCATAATTCCAATCGCGCCAACCAGCAATGACACCGCCGCAATCGCAATAAGCAACATTTTCATATACCCCGTAACCGTCGTCATGGTTTCCATAATCTGCTTCATATCCATAATTTGAAAGTCGTCTTCGACCCCGTCTTTCAATTTGTGCCGTTCGCGTAATAGTGATGTGATTTGATCTATCACAATATTGTTGTCCGCATCAGAATATAATTTAAGACTTATCATTTGTACAGAATTAGGAAAACGACTGCCCTGGATGCGCTTTTTTAGTGTTGTTATCGGAATTAAAATCATATCGTCCTGGGATCCCATGGCAGAATCGCCCTTGGCCTTGGTTACACCAATTACGGTAAGTGGTGTATTTTGTACACGAATTGTTTGCCCAACAGGATTTTTGGGCATACCCAATTCTTCGGCAGTTTCTGGTCCGATAACCGCATATGTTGATGCGTTGCGAACTGCCGAATTATTAAAAAATGTTCCTTGCTCTATCTCGATATTTTGAACGGTTGTGTATCCTGGATACACCCCGATAAGTGATGTCGAAAGATTTTTGTTTCCGTATACAGCCTGGGCTGCGCCGTTTTGAACGGGGCTTACCGCGGCAACATCTGGCAACATCGCGATATATTCGGCATCATCAATAGTTAATGTTTGGCGGTTTCCTGTTCTTACGCCTGCACTCTGTGCCGCGCCGGCACGAATTATGATGGTGTTTGTCCCAAGGGATGAAAATTGGTCCGTAATTTGCTTTTCAACGGTTTCACCAACCGCAACCATTATAACGACCGCCATAACCCCAATAACGATGCCCAGAACCGTCAGGAACGACCGAATTTTGTTCCCGCTAATAGACAACCACGATTCTTTTAAGATGTCGTTAAATGTCATTTTTTGTGCACCCTTGCTTCCGATTTAGTAAGGACAGATTCCGATTTCGGTACCGGCCCATCATACGCGATATGCCCGTCATAAATATGAATTATACGATGCGCATAACTGGCAATATCAAATTCGTGGGTAATCATGATAATAGTTATGCCTAAATCACGATTTAATTTTTCAAAGAACTTTAATATCTCGTTTCCCATTTTGGAATCAAGTGCACCCGTTGGTTCGTCCGCCAAAATAATTTTCGGGTCGCCCGCCAACGCACGCGCAATTGCAACACGTTGTTTCATGCCACCGGACAATTGTGTCGGCAGATATGTTTCGAATTTTTCCAGCCCCACCAATTTTAACATTTCGCGTGCGCGCCGTACGCGTTCAGACATAGGCAGCCCGCGATACATTAACGGCAACATTACATTGTCCAACACACTTCGTTTAGGTAATAAATTAAAGTTCTGAAAAACGAAACCAATATATTCGTTTCGCACACGCGCCAATTCGTCTGCATCCATGGTGGTAATATCGCGACCATATAATTCATATACACCCGATGTTGCGGAATCCAGCGCACCAATGATATTCATACAGGTTGATTTGCCCGAACCCGACGGTCCCATAATCGCGACAAATTCACCAACACGAATATCAATATCGATATCAAACAAAACCTGTTGTTCCCCGCCCATTTCAAGTGGGAAACTTTTACAGACTTTCCGCATAGAAACGACACTGTCAGATTTTTTCATTTTTCAATTCTTTACATTGGTGGACGTCCGCCGCCCATGCCACCGCGATTGCCGTTTGTATTTGTCCGGGCACCCGTTGCGCCAACCTTGCCTATAACAATTTTATCGCCGTCAACGATACCATCAGATACGATTTCTGTTTCTGTTGCACCAACCAACCCCTTGGTATATTCAACAAATGTTATTTTTCCATCACGTAATATAGCCAGGTGTGTCGCCGGTGTTGCGCCATTTGTTTCCGCACCCAATGAATCAAAAGAACGAATCAAAAATGCCGAGTTTTGAACCTTGAATGTATTAAACCGTTCATCGACAATAATTGTTACAAATGCTGTCATCCCCGGCATCAATGAAAGGTCCGAATTATCAACTTCTATTACGACGGTATAAACAACAACATTTGATGTCGTTGTTGGCGAAAGGCGAATTTGATGTACACGCCCTTCAAATGTTTTGTTCGGGTATGCGTCAACTGTAAATGTTACGCGTTGACCTTCTTTGACGGCACCGATATCAGCCTCGGATACAGATGTTTCAATTTGCATTTTTGATAAATCTTCGGCGATTTCAAAAAGGTCTGGTGTTTGGAACGATGCCGCAACGGTTTGACCGACATCCACCTTGCGCGAAATAACAGTACCATCAACCGGCGATGTAATTGTCGCATAGCCACGATTTGTTTTTGCGCGTTCATATTGCGATTTCATGCGAACAACATCTTGTTCGGCTTGTTCGTACGATGCCTGGGCTTGTTCCATTTCTGCGCGCGCAATAAAGTCTGATTCGTACAATGTTTTTGCGCGTTCATATTCACTTTTTGCCAAACGCGCCTTGGACTGCGAACTGGTTAACGATGCTTCGGCTTCGCGTACCTGGGCCTCTAGCACTGATGGTTCAATAGTCAGCAATAAATCACCCTTTTTCACCTTGGAATTATAATCAACATAGATATTGTCAATTGTGCCAGATACCTGGGAACCAATGTTAACAGTATTTACAGGTTTGATTTCACCGGTTGCGCTTACAATTTGCCGCATATCGCCACGTGTAATCTCAACGGTGGAATAGCCTGCTTTTTCCGCCTTTTTGGTGCCACCAAAAATCATATTTGCGCCAATAACAATAACCGCAATAATCAGTATCCACCATTTTTTACGCCAAAGCCATGACAGTGCACGCCGAACGAATGAACGACGCGACCCATTTGGTGTGTTTTGTTTTTTGCTTACCATTATTCATTTCCCCCATTTTCCAATTGCGCCTTGATATCACCAATGGCCAGTGCAACCGCCGCGCGTTTAATATACAAATCATATTTTGCGGCATTGTTTTGTTTTTGTGCATCCAACAATTCAGACTGTGCTGTTTGCCAATCAAGCATCGTTGCGCGTCCAACCTTGTACATACCGCTGGTTACGCGTTCGCTTTCGGTTGCCGATTTCAACAATGTTTCAGTTTGTGTTAAAACCGTACGCGCGGTCTTGTAATTCTGATAGGCCGTAAACACGTCCAGCATCGCCGCGTTTGATGTGTTGCGTTCTGATTCGCGCGCGCTTTCGTAATTTGCTGCGGCACTGCGTACACCATACATGTTTGCGAACCCAGCAAAAATAGGCATAGATGCCCGAATGCCAATTGTCCCATTAAGACGTTCTGATTCTGGGCCAAAAATACCATTTAATTTATCATCGTTCCACCCAAGCGAACCCGTCAAAGATATTGACGGCAGGTTTTTCAAAAAAGCCGAATTACGACGATTCCATGCGGCATCAGTCTGGGCGTTTGCGCGCAACAAATCAGGCCGCTGTTTTTGCGCAATTTTTATTAATTCATCAATGCTTTTCATATCGGTATCACTGCCGAACACAGATTCCATATCGGCAATTGTGATTTCCTGGTCCGCCGGGAAAGACAGTTGTGTAAGTAATTTCCCCTTGGCAATTTCGCGATTGTTTTTTGCGCGTTCCAGGTCCAGTTCGCGACTTGCCAATGTGGTTTCTGCCTTTAACACATCGGCGCGCGCAACGGCACCGGCGGAATATTTTTTCTTGGCTGTATCATGGGCTGTTTTTGCCACATCGCGCGCGGATGTCGCACTTGTAACATCGGCATCGGAATTAAGCAAACCGTAATATGCCCCAATTAAACCGTACACATAGTTTTGTACAGTTTCATCATATCCAAATCCGGTTGCGCGATATGTTGCCAATGTTGCCGCCATATCGGACGACCGCTTGCCAAAATCAAACAATAAATACGATGCGGAAAGTGATGCGCCATACGACCAATCGTCCCAATGCTTGTCAGAATAGTTTTTACCGGCATTTGCCCCCAAATTAACAGACGGCAAATATGCCGAATAAGCCGCGTTTTTATCGAATCGGGCCGCCCGTAATGCGGCATATGCAGATGCCGTCTGGGGATTGCGACAAAGGCCCATATCCACCACTTCGGATATGGTAAAAACTTTTTCTGGCACATTACGCATGGTTGCGCAATCATCCGCCGCAAATGCCAAACCCGGCAAAAAACCGCATAAAATCAGTAGTTTTTTCATTAAACTCTCTCTCGCACAATATTGTTAAGTATTTTAACAATTTTTCTGTTGAATTACAATTATTTTTTGTCTAGGATTCAAAGGCAAATTGGCCAGGTGGCAGAGTGGTTATGCAGAGGACTGCAAATCCTTGTATGCCGGTTCGATTCCGACCCTGGCCTCCAGATTTCTTGTATTATGATTGAAACGCTTGTACTTACCGATTTTCGTAACCATACAATGTGTCGAATAAAAACGCATGGTCGGCAAAATGTGATTATTGTTGGCCCGAATGGTGCCGGTAAAACAGCAATACTGGAAGCTCTTTCTATATTATCTGGCGATCGCGGAATGCGTGCCGCACAAATGACGGATATTGCGCGCTTTGGTGGCAACGGCGGTTTTTCAATTTTCGCAACATTATCAGACGATACTGAATTATCTGTATCTTTTGTATCGGGCGATGCAAATCGCCACGCAAAAATAGACGGCGATAATGCGCCATTGGCCGATTTAACATCGCATTTACCAATGGTGTGGATAACCCCACGCGAAGACAGACTTTTTGTCGATTCCGCCGCCGAAAGACGCGCGTTTTTTGATCGCCTGGTATCAAGTTTTGATTCCACACATTCGGGGCGCGTTGCGCGGTTTACTAAATTATTATCTGAACGCGCGTTCGCATTAAAATCTGGGCGCGATATGCGCTGGGTTGATGCGCTGGACGATCAAATCGCCGCCACCGCCACCGCTATCGCAGATGCGCGAATAAAATACGCGGGCGAATTAAATTATTTTCTGGAAAATTGCGCGGTGTCGGTGTCTGGAATGTTGGAACAAATGTTCATTGACCAACGGTCAGCGGGCGATATTGAACGCGCATATCGTGAATACCTGGGAAATAATCGTGAAATCGTTGGCGATAAAATGGTAATTGATGGTGTACATAAATCAGATTTTGGTGTGTTTAATAAACAATTAAAATTACCTGCGCATTTAACAAGTACCGGCCAACAAAAGACCGTTTTAATGGAATTGATTTTGGCACACGCAAAATTATTACATACACGCACAAACAAAAAACCATTTATTTTATTGGACGAGGCCGCTGCCCACCTTGATGCGAATGCCCGCGCAAAATTGTTTGCGGACCTGGCCACATCAGAGGCGCAGGTTTGGGCAACCGGACTGGATGCGGATGCATTCAGTGATGTGCCAAATGCTGTATTTGTTTCTTGCGCGGATGGCGATATAAGTAATATACTGGTTTCATAACAGGAATGGAAATGGCGAAAATAAACTATCAGGAATTATTGGACAACGCACTTAAATCGGTCGTAAAAGAGGCTTTGATTTATGCCCAGGTAAACGGCCTTGGGGACGGAACGCATTTCTTTATTACATTTAAAACGCGTGACCCGGGGGTTGTTTTGCCGGACTTTTTGCGCATGCGCTATCCGGACATAATGACAATAGTTTTACAGTATTCGTACAATAACCTTAATGTGTCCGATCGTGAATTTGGGGTACAATTGACATTTGATGGTCGCCCGTTCTTTATTCGCGTGCCGTTTTCTGCGTTGGTAGAGTTCAAGGACCCATCAACCGATTTTATGTTGTCGTTTCATCCAAAATCAACACCGGCGGCGGCGGATAACGATATGGAATTACCGCTGGACGAAAAACCCGGCACCGTCCCCGATGATAAACGTGTTGTGTCCCTGGACGAATTTAGAAAGAAAAGAAATCAATAATAGTTTGTGATTGCCGGTCGTCATCCCCGCGCAGGCGAAAACGCTAGGCGTTTTATAACAATTTGCTTTTATTCGGAATTATGTTAAAATCAGAATTGAATCCAATGGGAATTGGGTTCGGGCTGTGGTAAGCCTTCAAAAATCCGGTGCAAAAGCATCGTAATCTGAAAATTCGGCGCAAACGCACCGTTTGAGCCCCGATTTATTGGTCGGGGAGCAGACTAGTTTCTTGGTCTTTACCACCTCTCCGGTCACCAATTTCGTTGGTGGTTTATTTTTTTCAAAAAAAGGGGAATGATATGAAAAAATTATCTTTAACACTGTTTATTTTGTTATGTAGTGCTTGTACGATAAGCGACACATACTACAAACCAGATGTCGGCAGAAAAAATGTTGGTTCCGTATACGGAACTATTACTAATGAAAGCACTTCTTTTTTTGGACAATCTGAAGACACCACCCCAAAATTCGAGAAAATATCAGATTATTGTTGGTATTTATTGGATTTTAAAATGAACAGTGATTGTTCTCCAGATATGATTGCAAACAATTATGGTCTGGAAACCATCACAGAAATAAACACACAATGGCAGTTATTCCCTTTTGTGTTAGTACAAAGAACCAATTTAATTGGTATTCCGAAAGAGGATAAATAAAAAACACCGGTATTTGCCGGTGTTTTTTTATAATCCCATCTTGTTCCGCATTGCGCATAATATGGGGGTTGGAACACCCAACTTTTCTGCGCGGGCAATTAAGCCACGTAACGCAGAAACACCTTCGACGGTGCCGACCATTTCGGTCCCACGCGCAATCGCCATGCCACCCGAAAAATTACGGCTGGTTTCCGATGTTGCAGAAAGGAACAAGTCCCCCACCCCGCACAAATCTAAAAATGTTTCGCTTTTTGCGCCCATTTTACGCCCAAGTGTTGCAACTTCGCACCAGGCGCGTGTAAATATCATCGCGCGTTCGTTTTCGCCGGCACCTGCCACAAAGTTATAGCCCGCAATCAACGCAACCGCATTTTTACCAACACCGCACATTTGTACGCCGACGATATCATCGCTGTCGCTTAAATATAATTTATTTAAGATTTCATGCCCTGTTTCGCGCGCGATTTCATCACCCGCGATTGTTGAACCGGTGGGAACACCACGCGCAACCTCGGCTGCGAATTGTGGGCCGGATAATACACCAACATGTTCGGCAGACGGCAAGACTTCGGCTAAAACCTCTGACATAAAGGCACCGGTTGTGGGTTCTGCGCCCTTGGTACAAATAATGATTGGTTGGTTTTTGTAATACTTCTGCGCATTTTTCATTGTTTCGCGGAAAAACGCCGCCGGTGTTACAATCAACCACGCATCCATATCTGCCATATCCGCCATATCACGCGATATTTTCAGGTTTTGCGGCATATCGACACCATCAAATGCCTTGTATTCGCCATCATACGACCATAACACAACATCTGCACCACCGCGCGCAGACACCACCCCCAGCGCAGTGCCCCATGCACCCGCACCAATAATTCCTATCTTCATTTCATATTCCTTAGTTTTTGTTGAACACGTGGCGCAACAACCAATCCATCGTCTGATAATTCAATCGCCCGCAAATACGCATCACGCGCCATTTTCGTATTTCCAGACAAAGCATATAAATCGCCCAGGTTATCAAACAATGATGAACAGGTGTTCGCAACCTCGGCCACACGTGCAAGCATTTCAATTGCCGCATCGACACCTTCGCGGGCGGCAACAACGCGCCCCAATACATCCCATGCGAAAACATCACTTGGGTTTTGTTTTACCAAACCGATTGCGTATTCGTACGCAGTATCCAGTTCGCGATTTTCTGCGGCCCATATTTTCGCCTGTAAGGCCGATATTTCGCCGTCTATAATAAGGACATCCGCCGCCGCACGCAAATCAGCCTGGGCACGCGTTAAATCGCCAAACGCAAAATAGATTTGCGCCCTGCTCTTTAAGAAAAAGCCATGGTTATAATCAGACAACGCATCGTTATCCAACGCGCGATTTATTATTCGCAATGCCGCACGTTTGTTACCATGCGAAATATGATACGCAACCAACTTGTTTATCGCCGGCACAAATGTCGGATATTCACGCAAAACACTACGCAATTTTAATACATCGCCCGCGCCTTCGGCCATGCGCAACATGGCAAATGGATAGTATGGACTGGACGATTTTATTTGCGAAAAATATTTTTCATAATCGCCATTGTTATTAAAGAAATATTGTCCTAGATAATAATTTATCGCACCGGTGTCGCCCGATACCCCCGCCCCTGTTACCTGGGCAAAGCGCAATAACAATACCGCCAAATCAGAATACATCATAACCTGGGTATGCGAAACATTCTGAATCAAACTAAATGCCAATGCGTTTTTAATCCCAGAATATTCAGACCAATCAGGTATATTATTAAAGTCCGCCATAAACATTCCACCTGGTTGGGCCGTAAATTCGTTTTTCAAATCATTGGCAAAATCGTCAAAACCATGATGAATATAAAACGACATGATATATAAATAATCATTTATATTCATAAAACTTGGCGACACAGCAATAAATTCTTCCTTGGCCTTGTCTATATCGCCAGTTTCCGCGTATATTTGACCACGAACAAAAGATTTCCATGCGTTACGCGTTTCCAGTGATTCTACAAACTTTAACACCTCGGTCTTGTGATTAACCGCGACAGACGACCATATACGCAACGGTGCCGCCAACGCAGATTTGTCGTTTTTATGGCGCGAATACAGTTCGTCCCACTTGTCGTTATTAACCAACCATGCGTCATAAATTAATCGCGCAGGGGTCCCCGATTCTTTCTTTAAATCGTCGACATTTTCGGGCAGGGTACCCGCCAAAAATTGCGACATCATTTTTATATTTTGAACCGATGCGACATCGGTTGCCGTTAAGGCGCCACTAAAATCCTTGGCCGCATCAAAGTCATTTACATATATTGCATGTTGTGCCGCCAAAAATGCGCCATATTGTGATTCTGGAACAGATGCGCCCGATTTGGAATACATCGCGCCGTTCCGCCAAAAAACTGTGCCGGCCGCCACAACAGCACCAACCAGCATAAAAAATATTAATAAACTTCCTGTCTTTTTCATAAAGCATATGCTACAATATTGTTCATGAATAATAAAGTTAAATTTAATAAATACGCAGAACTGTTACGTGATTGGTCGGAACGTATGAACCTTGTTGCGCCAAGCACCCTGGGCGATATTGAAACGCGCCATTTCGCAGATTCTGCGCAATTGGCGGATGTTTTGCCACACAATGTTTCCATTATTGATTTGGGCAGTGGTGCCGGTTTTCCCGGCGTTGTTTTGGCTATTTTGGGCTGGAATGTAACATGTATCGAATCGATTGGAAAAAAGGTTGCGTTTTTATCCGCTGTCAAAGACGAATTAAAATTGGACAACCTGACAATTTTTCATGGTCGTGTCGAAGACTTTGTCCGGCAAATGCCGGCCGATTCTTCAAATTTTGTATTTACCGCACGTGCTTTTGCACCATTGGTTAAAATTTTGGACTATACAAAATCAAAAAATTGCCGGCTTTTTTTATTAAAAGGCCGGGAAATAGAATCTGAAATATCTGTCGCAAAAAAGAAATACAAATTCAAATACGAATTAACACCATCTAAAACCGGCGACGGATTTATAATTACTGTTACAAAATAAATTATTTCATGTGAAATAACATATAACATATTGTTTTTAAGTGTTTTTTATGTGCAAAAACCACAACAAAACGAATCGGTATACATCAACCGAAATATTATTTCATATGAAATAACAGGTATTGTATTGAGTGTACTGTATTTTTATTGTGTAAAAATATTTGTTTTTTAATCGCTTGACCGGCATAAACTTATTTTTTAATCTTATGTTTGTTATGGAAAGGAAATTATGACACAGATAATAGCATTTGCGAATCAAAAGGGCGGGGTTGGAAAAACAACAACCGCTATAAATATTGGTGCGTCGTTGGCAACTATTAAACGGCGTGTTTTGTTAATTGACCTGGATTCCCAGGGAAACGCCGGAACGGGCCTTGGGTTCGTACGCAGTGCGCATCGTCAAAGTGTATATGGTGTTTTGATGGGGACGGCGCATGCCGCGGATAATATTTTAACAACCGCGGTTCCAAATATGCACATAATGCCGTCAACCATGCAATTAGCGGACGCGGAATCAGAATTATTGGATGTTGAACGTCCACAATATCGCCTGCGTGATGCGTTGATGGAAATTGCACCACATTATGATTATATATTGCTGGACTGTCCGCCGGCATTGGGGTTGGTAACAATCAACGCGTTAACGGCGGCAAATTCTGTAATTATTCCTATGCAGTGTGAATTTTACGCACTTGAAGGCATAACCCATATGATTAATTCTATTCGGGAAGTAAAAAACCGTTGGAACCCAGAATTAGAAATACTTGGGGTGTTGCTTACCATGTATTCAAAGCAATACGGCCTTACTCGCGCGGTCGAGGCCGATGTTCGCAAAAAATTCGGTGATGTGGTATTTAAAACAGTTGTTCCGCGTAATGTTCGTGTGTCCGAAGCACCAAGTTTCGGCAAACCGGCATTATTTTACGATTTTAATTCATCTGGCGCGCAGGCATATTTGCGTGTCGCCACAGAAGTTATTCAGAAAACAGAGCAGGGGGCTTAATAATACAAATGGCAAAATTTGGATTGGGACGTGGTCTTGATGATTTGGAGCGCGAAATTGGCAATGTGCCGGATATATCTATATTGACGGGTGTGGAACGGGTTGTGGTAAAGCAAATACCGCTTAATCAAATTGGCACTAACCCAGACCAGCCGCGAAAGACATTTTCAGATGCAGAACTGGCGGAATTGGCGGCATCAATCAAAGAAAAAGGGGTTTTACAACCAATTTTACTGCGAACCGTTGCTGGTCGCCCATATATGTATGAAATTGTCGCGGGTGAACGCAGATACCGCGCATCAAAATTGGCGGGAAAGACAGAAATACCTGCATTGATAAAGACGTTATCAAACGAAAATGCGATGGAAATTGCGTTGATAGAAAATGTCCAACGCGAAAACCTTAACCCCATAGAAGAAGCAAACGCGTACAAAAACCTTATGCACGCATGCGGGTACGAATTGGGCGATATTGTGCGTTTAATTGGAAAATCGGAAAGCTATATTCGCAACGCGATGCGTCTAATGGAATTGCCAGATTCTGTACAAGACATGGTTAAACGCGGCGATTTGTCGGCATCGCACGCACGTGCAATAGCGGTTGCGGCAAACCCAGAAAAATTGGCACACGAAATAATCAATAACAACCTTACGGTTGCGGCGACCGACAAATTGGTCAAGGGTGCGAAACGTTCCGCTAAAAGCCGTACATATACAACGCACACAATTGATTCTAAGACATTACGCGCAATCGAATCGGGTATAAAATCGTCCATTGGGGTACCCGCAAAAATCATTGAAAAGCGGGGCGGGGCGGGGCGCATAGTTTTGGAATATTCATCAAGAATGGAATTAGACGAATTAATCCAAAAACTAACCAAAAAATAATGCGTTTTACACAACAAAAAAACACCGGCATTTGCCGGTGTTTTTAATAACAATTAAACAATTATTTAACTGTCGTTGTGGCGTTACGATTCCATTTCCATGCGTTTTCGCCAGAACCCTGGACCAATGGGCGTTCTTTACCATAGGAAATCGTAGAAACGCGTTTTGCATTGATACCATCTTTAACCAAGACAGCCTTAGCCGCGTTTGCACGACGTGCACCCAATGCCAAGTTGTATTCTGTTGAACCACGTTCGTCGCAGTTACCAGCAATCTGAATCTTCACATTGTCGTGATTCTTCAAGAATGCAGACTGACCCAACAAGTTCGCACGTGCCGCATCAGAAATTTCCGAAGAATTGAATGCGAAGAACACGCGTTGATCGTTCAAATCAGCTGGTTCTGTGATTTTAGAGGAATGATGACATGCCGCCAACATGGCCGCAGCACCCGCCAACATAGCAAAGTTTTTAATTTTCATGAAAATACTCCCTTGAGTTTACTGTTGCTCGTGCTATAGTCTATAATAAAATATTGGAAAAATCAAGGAAAAACACAACTATGCAAAGTGAAGAATTGCGCGATTTATTGATATGTGGTGTAAAATGGGAATTAAATGAAAAACCAAATACATATATGAAGTCAAATATTCAGCCCGCACAACAATCGTCATCTTTTTCCATGGGGCAGCATGCCACATCTGCGATTGTTCCGCCAATTGCGCCCGCGCAATCTATTTCGACAGCGACCGCGGTGGCAATGGCGGCACGTCCGACCGATATAGATGCGCTTTGTCGTATGATTTCCGAATTTGGCCACCCATTACGTGCAGGTGCAACAAATGTTGTTTTGCCATCGGTTGCAACAAATCCAAATGGGTTACTTATATTAACTGATATGCCAGGGGCGGACGATGATGCATCGGGCAAAATATTATCTGGGCCGACCGGTGAATTGATGGACAAGATGTTGGCGGCAATTGATATGTCGCGCGAAAATGTGTCTATTGTGCCAATGCTTTTTTGGCGCACGCCCGGTGGTCGCACCCCAACGCGTGATGAAATTGATTTGGCGCGACCATTCGTTGACCGGGTTATTGAAATGCTGGCCCCACGCGTGATATTGACACTGGGGTCTTTGCCCGCAGCCGAGGTTGGTAATATTCAAATTGCGCGCGACCATGGTAAAATCGTTGATTTGGCAAATGGGGCTAAATTGATTGCTATGTATCACCCAAATTACCTGTTACTTAAACCATCGGCAAAACGCGAAGCGTGGACCGCGTTACAAGATGCACAAAAATTGTTGAAAACAGTATAAAAATAATAAATAATTTATTTATGTTTAACAAAGGAGTTTAACATTAAACCTGCATTTAATAATGATAACCGTCGCGACATGGGACCGCGTATGAACAACCGAATTTTCGCAAAATCGGTCCAGGTAATCAGCGCAACTGGGCAAAACCTGGGGGTTATGCCAACGGCGGCGGCACTGCAAATCGCATCTGATGATGGAATGGATTTGGTAGAAATTAATTCCTCGAATACGCCACCGATTGTAAAAATTATGGACTATGGCAAATTCAAATACGAACAGAAGAAGCGCGCAAACGAAGCACGCAAAAACCAAAAGACAATTGAATTAAAAGAAGTTTGGGTTAAACCGTTCATAGAAGAAAACGATTTAAACATCAAAATGAAAAAGGTGTTTGAATTTTTAGATTCTGGAAACAAGGTTAAGATTGCCGTTATGACACGCGGTAATAAAAAGGTTTTGGCCCGTGGCAAGGATGCCGTACCGGAATTGTTCGCACGCATTATGGAAATTATTGGTCCGCGCGGAACAATGGAATCTAAATCAAAACCGGATGAACGAACAAAATCTATTATCGTTGCCCCGGCAAAATAATCTTATTTAATAACAAAAAAGGACGTGGTTTGAAGACACGTCCTTTTTTATAATACATACATTATCAATCAAATGGATTATCTGCCTTTTTATATTCAATTACAATAGGCAGGTGTTCCCATTTTAATTCTGTTGCAATTCCGCGCCGCAAATAACGTGTATAAGATTCCGGTATATCGGATGCCCCACCAACATTGATTGCGATTCGCATTGGGTGGCGACCAATTTGCCGCGCGAATTTGATTTTCATTGGTCGTTTAAGGCGCGACATCGGTGGCTGGCGCGATTCAACCAGTTTTTCAACAATTCTGTTTAGTAAACTTGTTGGAACAGTCGCATTTGCCAAATCATATTGTTCATATATGCGACGGAACATATTTTGAACACCAGTTCCTGTTTCTGCCGATACCGCCAAAATCATTGGCTTTATAATCTGATGAAAAGAATTGGTGAATTGGTGTTTTAACTTTAACAGTTTTTCATCACGAATTTCTGGTTCAACCAAATCCCATTTATTAAGTGCGACACATAATATTTTTCCCGCATCATAAACGCGCCCCGCAATACCCAGGGCCTGATTTTCAATATTACGCGTGGCATCAACCATCAAAATAACAACATCTGCTTTATCAATAGCGTCCAATGATTTCAACGCAGACAATGTTTCCACATCATCTGTAACCCCCGCCTTGCGACGAAGGCCCGCGGTATCCATTATAACAATATCGCGACCATAATATTTTGTTGGTATTTTGACCGTATCGCGTGTAATGCCCGGCGCATCTTCGACTATTTGCCGCTTTTCGCCCAATACGCGATTTACGAAAGTTGATTTACCAACATTTGGTTGGCCAAGAATCGCAATTTTGATACGCGAATCGTTCCCGGTATTTTCCGGTGTTTTTTCGTTGTTATCATTGGCAACTTTTTCTAAAAATTCATAAATCGCATCAAAACCGCGTTTGTGTTCCGCAGATACCATTACGGGTTCACCAAACCCCAGTTTATAAAAATCATTTATATCCGCCAGACGCGATTTAGATTCGGCCTTGTTTGCCAACAACAAAACCGGTGATTTAGTTTTGCGACGAACAATGCGCGCCCAATTCAAATCTTCATTGGTAAGGCCCACGCGTCCATCTACAACAAATAAAATCGCATCGGCCGATGCGATTGCGCCTATTGCCATATCGGTTGAATCATGTGCAATACCGGCCTTGGCATTTTCAAGACCCGCCGTATCCATAATATCCCAACCGCGCCCGGCGACAATTCCGCCAATTGTATCGCGTGTAACGCCCGGCCGGTCATGGACCAGCGCATCGCGCGTCCCCGTCAGCGCATTAAACAAAGTCGATTTGCCGGTATTGGGTCGGCCTGCTATTACTATTTTCATATTATTTTCTCGTTGCTTTTTTACAATTATAAAGCAAAAATATAAATAATCAAACAAAGGAAGTGAATATGAAAAAGCAGAACAAAATTCGTCATAATCATATCTGGGACATTATTACGCGCCCGAAACGGTATTTTTCAAAGATAGTAGCAGACGGTAATTTGGACGAATCTATGTTCAAGGCATTCATTTATGGTTTGCTGGGGGGCTGTTTGGTGTTGGGTATTCGCCTGTTGGGTGGTGCGACAATTACTATCGGTTCAGTATTTACCGCAATTATAATTATGCCTGTGTTGGCGGTTGCGTTGTTATTTGTTGGTGGTGGGCTGCTTATGTTGGTATCTGAAATAACTGGTGGCGAACGCGATTGGGAAATTGCGATTAAGGGGTTGGCATCAACCATGTTTGTGTACCCTGTTATTTTGGTATTAAACGCATTGGCATTTAATTGTACAAGTTTATGGATAATAAGCATACTGTGTGATGCGTATGTATTATTCTTGTTCTATAACATTGGTGCGTATTGTATGCGCGGTAAAAAGTCTAATGTTATGATGGTTGTTGCGATGTTGGCATTGTTTATGTTAACGGTGTATGTAACAAACTATCGCATTGGCTGGTTTATGCTTAAAAATGCATCTGCGGCATTGGCCTGTTTGATGTAAAAAATAACGACTAAAATATTTGCAAACAGCCAAAAATACTTCTATAATCACGCACGACGGGGGGTAAATTGTTCTTTTTTGTACTTGGGGGGTATCCAAGAGTACAAGAATGAATAATTTTTCCCTGTCGCGTATAAAAAGAAAATAAACTAAACAAAAACAGGAGAAAAAATATGTTATTCGGTTTATTGAATAAAGACGAAAAAACACATTTGAATAATCCAGTTGTAGTGGAAGTCCAATATGGTGATGAAACACTGCGTCTGGAAACAGGCCGCATGGCCAAACAGGCAAACGGTGCCGTTTTGGCGACAATGGGTGGCACAATGGTTTTGGCAACCGTATGCGCAGAAAAAACAGCAGTCGAAGGTCAGGACTTTTTCCCATTAACCGTTGATTATCAGGAAAAGTTTGCGTCCGCTGGTCGTATTCCGGGTTCACGCGACAGACGTGAAGGCAAGGCATCAACCGCAGAAACATTGATTGCGCGTTTAATTGACCGTCCAATTCGTCCGTTGTTCCCAGAAACATTTAAAAACAAGGTTCAGATTATCGCACAAACATTTTCATACGATAAAAAGAATCAACCTGATATTTTGGCAATGATTGCGTCCAGTGCTGCATTGGCATTATCCGGTGTTCCATTTGCGGGCCCAATTGGTGCGGCGCGTGTCGGGTTTGCCAACGGACAATATATTTTGAACCCATCGAAAAAGGCGGTCGAAGATTCCGAAATGGATTTGGTTGTTGCCGCAACAAAAGATGGTGTTTTGATGGTTGAATCTGAAATCGGTGAATTGGACGAAAAGACAACTTTGGGTGCGGTCAAATTTGGTTTTGATGCACAGCAAACTGTTATCAACGCGATTAACGAATTAACGGCCAAGGCCGGCAAAGAACGTTGGGCAACACCTGAAAAGACCGCTGAATATATCGCGATGGAAAAAGATTTCGAACAATTTGCTGGTCAAATTGAAGAAGCATTAACCATCAAGGAAAAATTAGTGCGTCTTGAAACATTGGGCAACATTCATGTTGCGGCCAAGGCGCGTATCCCTGAATTATTCCCAGATACAACGGTTGCGACATCTACATTGGAATCGGCCGCCGATGAAATTATTGAAAATATTACTGCACGCATTATGCGTTCAAATATTTTGGCGGGCAAACCACGTATTGATGGTCGTGATACAAAAACTGTTCGTCCGATTGAAATTGAATTGGGCGTATTGCCACGCGCACATGGTTCTGCGTTGTTCACACGTGGTGAAACCCAGGCATTGGTTTCATTAACATTGGGTGGCGGCAAAGATGCATTACCAATCGAAAGTTTGGATGGTGCCGAAGAACGCGACTTTATCTTGAACTATAACTTCCCGGGCTATTCAGTTGGTGAAGCCAAGGGGTTAAAATCGCCGGGTCGTCGTGAATTGGGCCATGGTAATTTGGCATGGCGCGCATTACACCCGATGGTACCAAGCCGCGAAAAATTCGACTATGTTATTCGCGTTGTATCGGATATTTTGGAATCAAATGGTTCATCGTCAATGGCGACAACATGTGGTGCAACATTGGCAATGATGGACGGTGGTGTTCCATTAACGCGTCCGGTTGCAGGTATTGCGATGGGCCTTATCAAAGAAGGCGATGATTACGCAATTCTTACCGATATTTTGGGTGATGAAGACCACTTGGGCGACATGGACTTCAAGGTAACAGGTACAGATCGTGGTATTACCGCGTTGCAGATGGATATTAAAATCACATCTATTACATTTGAAATCATGGAACATGCATTGGCCCAGGCAAAAGATGGCCGTATGCACATTTTGGGTAAAATCGAAAAGGCTATCAAGGCACCGCGCAAAACGGTTTCTGAATTTGCCCCGCAAATGTACACCATGAAAATCAATCCAGACAAGGTTCGTGATGTTATCGGCAAGGGTGGTTCTGTAATTCAGGCATTAACCCGCGACACAAACACAACTATTGATTTGGAAGATGACGGTACAGTCAAGATTATGGCAACATCAAAGGAAGATGCAGATGCCGCAATTGCGCGTATCAAAGACATCGTTGCTGAACCAGAAGTTGGCGAAATCTATGAAGGTGTCGTTTCTGGAATCAAGGACTTTGGTTTGTTCGTAAAAATCTTGAATGGTTTTGAATCTATGGTTCATATTTCTGAAATCACAGGCGAACGTATTGCCAAAATCGAAGATACCAAAATCAAAGAAGGCGATAAAGTATTCGTAAGATACTTGGGCGCAGACAAACGCGGTAAAACACGTATGTCTATGGTTGGTATCGACCAGAAAACTGGCCAAGAAACCAAATAATTTACATACCCCACACAACACGTGTGGGGTATATAAAGTTATGGGAGAGATAAAAATGGATATGGAACAATTGATGGCGCAAGCCAAAGAATTACAAGACAAGGTTGCCGCCGCCCAGGATAAATTAGCGAAAACAAAAATTACAGGTATGGCATCGGGCGGTGCGTGTATTGTTGAAATGACCGGCAAATATGATTTGTTGTCTGTAAAATTACGCGAAGATATCGCAGGGCGCAGCGCAGATCAAATTTCCAAAATTGTAATGGATGCGTTCCGCGATGCCAAGGCCAAGGCCGACAAAACTATTGATGCCGTTATGGGGGATGCAACCGCCGGCATGCCGTTGCCAATGTAAGTTATGGGGGCCAAAATGGAAGAAAACAAATTATCTTTTGAAGAAGCATATAAACAATTAACCGAACTGGTTAAGAAAATGGAATCTGGCGAATTGCCATTGGCTGAATCTGTTGCGGCATATGAACAGGGTATTAAGTTAAAAGCATACTGCGAACAGATGTTAAAAGAAGCCGAATTGAAAATCGAAACATTAAAGGTATCCACCACACAACAATAACGGTAAAAACGTGTCTGAAAAAAGTAAATTAACGCCCGTTATGCAGCAATATGTTGATATGAAATCGGAAAATCCCGATGCGTTGCTTATGTTCCGTTTGGGCGATTTTTACGAAGCGTTTTTTGATGATGCCAAAACAGTAAGTGAAAATCTGGGGCTGGTATTAACATCGCGTGGGTCCGATTCTGATGGTGAAAATATCCCTATGTGCGGCATTCCATGGCATGCAGCGGATAATTATTTTGGTCGTCTGGTGCGAAGCGGTTTTAGTGTCGCACTGGTTGAACAAATGGAAACCCCGGCCGAGGCGAAACAGCGCGGACACAAGTATATTGAACGACGCGTTATTCGGGTTTTAACACCGGGAACACTTACCGATGAAAACCTGCTTAATCCCAAAAATAGTAATTTCTTGATTGCGATTGTGCCAATGGAAAATGGCGCATTTGATATTGCGGGCTGTGATATTTCAACGGGCGAATTTTTTGTTGGTGAATCAGTCGATTTAATAGACGATATGGTGCGTGTTGCGCCGGCGGAAATTATTTATCCGTCTGGTGTTGCGGAAAACGAAACTGTTTTACATATTCGCGATACATTTAAAACAACACCTGTATTTGAAAAGACATATATTCGCGCAGATATTGATACGGTTGTATCGCGCGTATTCGGTGGCGCAATTGATGCCACGCGTGCCACAAAAAATATGAACAGTGCGGTATGTTTACTTGCGGGATATCTGTTTAATACGCAACGCGGTGCGGAAATAACTTTTCGTGCGCCACATGGATTTAAAAGTGGTGCGCAATTATTGATTGATTCGGCAACATGGAAAAGTTTGGAAATAGATGCCCCAATTAACGACGGTGGTGTTTGTTTGTTGGACGTTATCGACAGAACAAAGACATCGGCCGGTGCGCGTAAATTGCGTGGCTATCTGCGGTCGTTGTCGGGCGATATTGATACAATCAATTCGCGCGCAGAACATATTTCACATTTGTTAATAAACCCAAATGTTGCGGGTATGGTTGCAAATATGTTGGAATCGGTGCCGGATGTTGGACGCGCGTTATCACGTCTGTTGTCGGGGCGCGGCACACCACGCGACATGCGACATATTTACGATTTCTTGGTTCAATTGCCAAATGCGAAAATGATGGCATCAAAATTGGATGCCGGATTGGCACATGTATTTGAATCAATAAATACACACGATGCATTAACGGTGGAATTAAAATCTGCGCTGGCGGACGAATTGCCAACATTTTTCCGCGACGGTGGTGTGATTCGTGATGGCTTTGATTTGGCATTGGATAAGATGCGGGGCCTGTCGCATGGGGCGCGTGAAACTATCGCGGGCCTGCAATCGCAATATGCCGCGCAAACCGGTGTTCATACATTAAAGATTAAATATAACAATATCCTGGGGTATTTTATAGAGGTTCCATCCGCACGTGCCGATGTGTTAATGGCACCGGAATCGGGCTTTATACACCGTCAAACAATGGCGGGCAACATGCGTTTTACAACCGCGCAATTAATTGATTTGGATAACGATGTTCGTAATGCTGCGGAACGCGCCGCTGGGATAGAGGCAGAAATTATCGCAAACCTTGTTTCCAAGATTCGTGATATTGCAGATGATATTTTATCAACCGCCGATGCGTTGGCGGACCTGGACGTGTGGTTTGCGTTATCGCGGTGTGCATCTGAATATAATTGGGTGCGTCCAACAATCACAACCGATAATGCGTTTGATATTGTTGGTGGTCGCCATCCTGTGATTGAATATGCGCTGCGCAAGAGTGGGGACGCATTTGTTAAAAATGATTGTAATTTAAATGTTCGCCCAATCGCATTATTAACCGGACCAAACATGGCTGGTAAATCGACATATCTGCGCCAGAACGCGTTGATTGTTGTGTTGGCGCACATGGGTTCATTTGTGCCGGCAACGCGCGCCACAATCGGAATTTGCGATCAATTATTTAGTCGTGTTGGGGCATCTGATAATTTGGCGGCGGGGCAATCAACCTTTATGGTGGAAATGAGTGAAACCGCCAACATTTTGCGTCGCGCAACAAACCGGTCTTTTATTATTTTTGATGAAATAGGGCGGGGCACTGCAACATACGACGGTATGGCAATTGCCCAGGCGGTGTTGGAATATATGAATAACCTGCGGGCGCGAACATTGTTCGCAACACACTATCATGAATTAACCGCACTGGTTGGGGATACGCCGGACAAATTACAAAATGTTGCGTGTTTAACAATAGATGTGCGCGAATATAACAACGAAATTATATTTATGCATAAAATTGTCGCGGGGGTCGCGAATCGTTCATATGGTATTCATGTCGCGCGCATGGCGGGCATGCCGGTGGACGTTGTTGCGCGGGCGGCGGATGTTTTATCGGGTCTGGAAAATCGCACAAATGATATTCCCACGCAAAAACAAAACGCGCCAACGCCACAAAAGCCGGCACACAGCGGGCGCGTGTCATCGCCCGGCGCCACAACACAACAACTTGATTTGTTCGGGTAAAATCTATTCGTTTAAAAAAACAGAGATGTTTTTAGCAAAATTTTCTAATGTTGTATGATACTCTTTTGATGTATCTAAAAAAACAAACTTGTTTTTTGATTCATTTTGATATTGTTTGCTTATGTTTATAAAATTTTGAATGCATAATCTTATTTGTTTATCATCAAGTTTGCTTACCGGGCTATTATTATCAAATTTTTTAATATTCGTAATTTTTTCATCTATATCCGCATTTGGGTATCCAATTACAACTATTTTGCACTTGTTTTGATCGAACAAATATTCTGATTGAGAAGGGGTAATTTGTGATCCTTCGAATATTATTGGAAAGTCTGATGTGGTTTCCTTAAAAAACCGTCTAACAAATCGGTAAAAATTACGTCGCAGTAATTTTTTACTTGTTCTTTTTACCGATGGAAAAATGTGTCGCAACGGTCTAATAAATATTCTCCACGCCAAACTCGCACGCTGGTCTGTTAAGCCACCAATAATAGCATCGCCTGACATCAATGTAACAGGAATCCCTTCTGTCCCAAGTTGTTCTATAACATATTTTACTAACGTAGATTTTCCTGCACGTGGCACACCAATTATTATTAAGTTTTTCATTTTGTATTCTGCCTTTTGTTTTTGTTAAAAACAAAAACCACCAAAAATGAAATTGGTGGCAGGAGGTTCGTTACTATAATTGTTAGGAAAATAGTGTACAGTATTGGATATTTCTGCACCCTCCTGCCATATAACGGCAGGAGATGTTTTTCATCATTCCCTGATGCTAACAATTTCGAGGTAACGACACCCCAATACAGATAAAATCACCTGTATCAAGCCTGATTATACATTAAATTTTTAAAAATAACAATTTATATTATATTTATGTTGTAAATCCGTTAATCAAAATAGATAATATAAATATGGACGGTTGGATAATTCTTGATAAAGATTCTGGTGTTTTTTCACGCACTGCGGGCGGTCGCGTGGCGCGTATGTTTGGCAATAAAAAATTCGGACATATTGGCACATTGGACCCGATGGCATCGGGGGTATTACCAATCGCAATCGGAAATGCCACAAAAATGATTCCGTTTGTCGAAGAAATAAACCCCGCAACCAAGGAATATTTGTTTTCCATGCGCTTTGGTTTTGAAACCGATACATTGGATATAACGGGGGCAACGGTTCGCGATGGTGGTGCGACACCGGCCGAATCGGAAATAGAAAAAATATTGCCGTCTTTTATCGGTGAACAGTTACAGACACCACCAATCTTTTCCGCGGTTCATGTTGCGGGCGCGCGGGCATACGAACTGGCGCGAAACAATAAAGAAGTTGATATTCCACCACGCAAAATCACAATTTACGAATTGGAATATACCGGAAAAAACGGCGATTCGTTTGGGTTTCGGGTGCATTGTGGCCGCGGTACATATGTACGCGCCATCGCGCGTGATATTGCGTATAAATTGGGAACAATTGCGACGGTTGATATGATACGGCGCACAAAATCGGGGTGTTTTGATATAAAAAACGCGCAAAAACTTGATTTTCTGGAAAATCTGGTTAATAATGGGGGCGACATTGGAAAATATCTGATGCCGGTGGATTCTGGACTGGGGGACATTCCGGTTTTGAATCTGAATGATAAGGATACCGAACTTTATGTTCATGGTGGCTTTATCAATGTGGCGCGGGATGATGGATATTGCCGCATCTATAATGGTAAAACCTTTATTGGTGTTGGTGTGATATCCGGTTGGATCCTGCGACCGAAACGAACAATTTAAAAACAAAAGGAAACAATAATGTCCGTTACAAAAGCAAAAAAAGCAGAATTGGTTGCTGCATATAAAACAACTGAAAAAGACAACGGGGGCAGTGCTGCATCCCAGGTTGCAGTTTTGACCGAACGCATTCGCAATTTGACCGAACATATGAAGGCGAATCACAAAGACGAACATTCAAAACGCGGTCTGTTGTTGATGGTTAACCGTCGTAAAAAGTTGTTGGCTTATATCAAGAAAAACAACGTTTCTGAATACGAAGATTTAATTAAGAAATTAGGTCTGCGTAAATAATAAAAAAACACCGGCATTTGCCGGTGTTTTTTATTAATCGCCAGTGTCGATTATTACAATTGTGTCTTTACTTCTTGAACCTCGTAACATTCAACACGGTCGCCTTCTTTCAGGTCGTTGTATTTTTCAAAACTCATACCGAATTCGACACCGCTTGATACTTCTTTAACTTCGTTCTTTTCACGACGCAGTTCGCCGATTTTACCATCGTAAATAACGACATTGTTGCGCAACAGGCGAACAAAGGCATCTTTCTTGATTGTACCTTCGGTAACGCGGCAACCCGCAACACGTACCCCTTTGCCAACGGTGAAAAGTGCGATAACATCGGCATATCCGATAAAGTTTTCTTTCTTTTCAGGGGCCAATTTACCCGACAAAATATCTTTGATTTCATCGGTTATGCGGTAAACAACACTGTGATAACGAATGTCAACACCCGCACCACGTGCCATATCACGAACCGCGGCATCGGCACGAACATTAAACGCAATAATAACCGCATTTGATGCCGCCGCCAATCTTATATCGCCT
Organism: Alphaproteobacteria bacterium; assembly: GCA_017475605.1. Classification (GTDB taxonomy): domain Bacteria; phylum Pseudomonadota; class Alphaproteobacteria; order Rs-D84; family Rs-D84; genus Enterousia. The sequence goes on from JAFVFD010000005.1 coordinate 382,817, forward strand.
TCGGTAATCTGGCCAACACCAGACGACAATATTTCTACCCCGGCCTTGTCAGAATTAATTTCACGCAACATATCGGTAATGGCTTCTACACTGCCCTGGACATCTGCGCGCAGAATAATTGGCAAGGTTAATTTCTTGGTTTCATCGCGTTTGGCAAATAATTCTTCCAGTGAAGAACGTTTAACCGCGTTGGCCTTGTTCTTGGCTTGTTGTATGCGATATGCCGCGACTTCACGTGTTTGAGCCTCGGTTTCCATAACGTGTAATTCATCACCCGCAGATGGCACCGCATCCAACCCTAATACGATTGCTGGCTGTCCCGGTTTAACCGATTTAACGCGTTCGCCGGCGGAATTGATAAGCCCACGTACACGACCAAATGTTTCGCCAACAACGAAAACATCACCAATTTTCAATGTGCCCTGGCGAACCAAGACGGTTGCAACCGCCCCCAGTCCGCGTTCCATTTTTGCCTCTACTACGTGGGCAACGGCCGGCATTTCTGGATCGGCCTTTAAATCCATAATACTGGCCTGTAATAAAATAGCCTCTTCCAGTTTATCAAGGTTGATTTTCTGTTTAGCAGATATTTCAACGCATTGAACATCGCCACCCATTTCTTCTACCTGGACTTCCTGTTGTAACAAATCTGTTTTAACACGTTCTGGGTTGGCTTCTGGTAAATCAATTTTGTTAATCGCAACAATGAATGGTACATTGGCCGCACGAATGTGGTTAATCGCTTCTATTGTTTGTGGCATAATAGAATCGTTTGCCGCAACAACCAATACCACAATATCAGCCATTTGTGCACCACGCGCACGCATGGCGGTAAATGTTTCATGTCCCGGTGTATCCAAAAATGTAATCATTGGACCTGATTTAGATTTTACTTCGTACGCAGAAACATGCTGGGTAATACCACCCGCTTCGCCGGCAACAACATTTGCATTACGGAATGCGTCCAACAAAGATGTTTTACCATGGTCAACATGTCCCACAACGGTAACGACCGGTGGACGTGGTTGTAATTTTGCTGGGTCTGGTTGACGTTCCAGTTGTTCTGCGTATGGTTTGACAACAACGCGTTTGACGGTTGCGCCAAATTCACCCGCAACCAATTCGGCGGTATCTGCATCAATCGATTGATTGACGGATGCCATCATGCCCATTTCCATCAATTTTTTAATAACATTACCGACTTTTTCAGCCATCGCCGCCGCCAAATCTTTGACAGTAATTGTTTCGCCAATGGTAACTTCGTGGGAAACTTTTTGTGGGGCGGTAAATATAGCACGCGCTTTTTCGCGAAAACGTTTTAACGATGCTTCGGACCGGCGACGGTTTGCACCACGAATACCGATTTCTTCGTCATCATCTTCGCCACCGATAACAATGTCGTGGATAGATATTTTGCCGGCCTTTTTAAAGTCGCGTTTGAAATTATTTTTTTGTGGACGTTCATCATCAATATCGCGTTCATTGTTGCGATTGTTGCGTCCGGAATTATTATTGTTGTTCTGTTGTTTTTTTGGAGTATTTACAACCGGCGCTTTTTCTTCTGTATCGGCTGTATCAGCGGTATTTTCGCGTGTTGCCAGTTTAGATTTAACCTGTTCGTATTCATCTGCTTCGCGGGCAATTTCTGCTTCGCGTGCGACGCGCGCGGCTTCTTCGGCGGCCTCTCTGGCTTTGCGTTCTTCTTCGCGGGCGCGTGCAGCCTCTAGAACGGCACGCAATTTTTCATCGGCCGCATTGTGTGGTTGGGTCGGTGTGGTCGGTTCTTCACGCAATTCTTTGCTGCCTGGGGCAACAATACGACGGCGACGTTCTACGAAAACGTTGTCGCCTTTCTTGCTTTGTACCGCATCGATTGTCACAGATTTTCCAAGTGTCAATGTCGCCATAAAATACTCCGTTTTTTAAAGTGTTCAGAGTACAAGTATTTGTACCCTGAACTTTATACACTTTATTCTTCTGTTGTTATGCCATAGGCTAATTCACGCGCCTTCATAATCACGCGCCCAGCCAAGCGTTCGCTCATTGTGTCTTCGCCAATGATTTCAACCAATTCATCGGATGACAGGTCGGCCAAATCGTCCAAAGACTTGATGCCGTTTTCGCCCAACTTCATAATGATTGGACGTTTGATGAAATCAAATTTCAACAAGTCATCTGACATGCCCATTTTGTGTCCGTTATCAATATAGTCTTGTTCGGCATGTGCCAAATAATCGCGTGCGCGTTTTTGTAATTCGGCCGCCAATTCAGAATTAAAGCCTTCGATAGATTCCAATTCCTTGATATCGACGAATGCGACTTCTTCGATTGTACGGAACCCTTCTGTGATTAACAGGTGGGCAATCATTTCGTCAACGTCCAGACCACTGATAAACAATTCTGTCTTTTCCTTGAATTCACGTGCGCGACGTTCTTGTTCTTCGGCTTCGTTCATAACATCAATGTTCCAGCCCGTCAATTGAGATGCCAAGCGGACATTTTGACCACGACGACCAATCGCCAAAGATTGTTGATCTTCGTTAACAACAACGGCCGCGGTGCGTGTATCTTCATCAACGATGATTTTTGCTACCTTGGCGGGTTGCATCGCGTTAACGATAAATACAGCCGGGTCTTCGGAATACAAAATAACATCAATTTTTTCGCCATGGCATTCGTTGATAACAGGCTGAATACGTGTACCCTTGATACCAACAGTCATACCAACCGCATCAATGGACGGATCAGATGTTTCCACCGCGATTTTTGCGTGTGAACCCGGTGCACGTGCCACAGATTTGATTTTAATTAAACCTTCATAGATTTCAGGCACTTCCTGGACAAACAATTTTTCCATAAACAATGGATGCGTACGGGTTAAAAAGATTTGTGGACCCGAATTAGAACGTGTTACGTCCATAATCAATGCGCGGACACGATCACCAACCGCCAAACGTTCGCCTGGGATTAATTCTGAACCCTTGATATAACCTTCGGCCTTGCCGTTGATATCAACAAATACATTACCAAATTCAATGTGTTTAACAACGCCCGATACAATATCGCCAATGTTGTCTTTGAATTCTTCGTATTGACGACCCTTTTCGGCATCACGAACGCGGGCCGTCATTATTTGACGTGCGGTTTGGAATGCCATACGGCCAAATTCAGGTTCTGGTAATTGGTCTTCAACAGTATCGCCAACCGATGGGTTTTTAGCATATTTTTTAGCCTGGGCAACGGTTAACATTGTGCTTGGGTCATATTCTTCACCCGCAGATTCAGGCGATTCAATAACACTAAATAAACGTTTTACGTGGATTGCCCCGTTTTTGCGGTCAATGTTTGCGACAATATTAAATTCTTCGCCATATTTATGCTTGGCGATTTTGGCAATGGCCGCCTCTAATGATTCAATAACGATTTCGCGATCAATTTGTTTTTCCTGGGCCAGGGAATCGATGGCCAACAACAAATCTTGACGAGGCATAGATTCAAAAGACATATGTTTCTCCTTGTATGTTATAATCGTCTTTCTTACTGAAAGAGCGGGGTTTTGCAACCCCGCCCTTAAATAAACTTTTAAGAACAAGCGTATTATTAACCCCGAATCGTCTAAAATCAAGCAAAAAATATATATTACAAATCGTTAATCACTTAATTGACACCCGGGGGTTTGGGCTTTATACTGGGGATTATGAGCATAATAAACAAGTATTTTTCGCGTCAATTAATAACGATTTTTGTTATGTTATTGGCGGTTTTGGCGGGTTTGGCATGGATGGTTCAGATTATGTCCATGATGAAATTCGTTCTTAACTATGGTGTACAGGTAAGCAGTTTTATCGGTCTTACCGCACTGATGATACCATTTATTATCGCAATTATTATCCCATTTGTTACCTTTATCGCCATTATTTTTGTATATAACAAATTGATTGCTGATAACGAAGTAACGGTTATGGCATCTACTGGTTTGGCACCGCGACAAATTGCGCGCCCGGCGATGATGTTTGCGGTTGTGATGACTTTGATTCATCTTGGACTTAATATTTTTGTTGTGCCATCAACCCAGGCCAAGTTTTACGATACACAATGGAACCTGCGTTATGGGTTGGCGCATTTGAAATTACAAGAAGCGGCATTTACAGAATTGTCATCGGGGCTGGTTGTGTATGTTGACAAGGTTTCAGGTTATGATTTATCCCAGGTGATGTTGTCCGATATGCGAAATGAAAGGGCCGAAATGATTATTTTCGCAGAAAAAGGTAAATTGGTCGCGACACAACGCGGGCTGTCTATTGTTATGACAAATGGTTCAGTCCAGGGGCGTGGCGATATGATGGTGTCGGGTACCTTTGAAACGTTTGATATGGACCTTAATGTTGCGGACAAGGGTGGAATGACGGGTTATCGTGTGCGCAGTGTTTCAACAGGTCAATTATTTCAAGATGTCCTTGATTCACCAACGGCAAAACGGCATCGGACGGTTTTAACAGAATTGGCAACGCGTCTTTTGGAACCGTTTATGAATATTATTTTGGCGGCACTTTGTTTGGCGATATTGTTGCGTACGTCGCTGTTGCGTAGACGGGCCAGTTTTGCGCCTGCGGCGGCGGTGGCATCAATGGCGGTTGTGATGGCTGTATTTATGTCCGCATCAAATATGATGAACAGTATTACAGATTTTGGTATTTTGTCGCTTGGGGTGTTGGGGACAATGATGGCGGTGGTTTTTGCGCTGTACAGAAAATAAAAAATGAAAAGATTGGTTGCGCTTTTATCAATGTTAGGAATGGCAAATGCGTATGCGTTGCCATTGGATGTTAATTCGCCAAAAACTATCAAAAGCGAAAAAATTGAATACGATATTAAAACCGGTACGGTCAAGACAACTGGTAAAACAGAAATTACAAATGCCGCCGGCCAGCGCATGACACTGAAAGATTCTTATATGTCTGGGCGTGGTCAAGAATTGTCGGGTGATGATATAAAGATATGGTTGGGACAACATGTCTATGTTGAATCGGATAATATAACCCGCAATGGCGATGATACTATTGCGCGGCACGCATCGTTTACGGCGTGCTATGATTGTGATAAGTTTGGAAATGCATGGAAAATAAACGCATCTAAAATTGTCCATGATATGTCGGACCGTATGTTAAGTTTCCATAATATGGTCTATTATATTTATGATGTGCCTGTGCTGTATTTGCCATACTATACCATGCCAGATCCGGGGGTTAAGCATAAAAGTGGGTTATTGATACCAAACATGGAATCGACAAACAAGATGGGGTTACAAATCAACATCCCGTTATATTTGTATTTGTCAAATACGCATGATGCAACTTTTACACTTTCGTATTTAACCAAAGAAAACCCGTTAATGCAGGCAGAACACAGATTGAATCTGGCGCATTCTGAATTCAGAACCCGCGGTTCATATACACATAATCGCGCAGGTGAAGATCGTTGGCATATATTCAATGATGATGTAATTGAATTGGGTGAATATGCGCGTGCATCAATATTTATCGCGCGTGCATCTGACAAGACTTATTTACAGAAATACGGGTTCTATGAAGACCAACCGTATCTAGATTCGGGGGCACGTGTGGAATTATTTGGTCGTTCCAGTTATGCTGTTGCCGATGCGCATATATTCCAGGAATTACGCAGCAGCAGACGCAATGTTTCGGTCCCCGGTGGTAATATTTTGCCAAATATTCGCGGGGTATACCAATCTGACCCATTGTTTGCGGAAACATATTTTACATTATCGGGTGATGTATTGGGCATTGTTGGGGACGGTACTTCATCGCAACGTATGGTGGGCGAAGCGCGTGTAACATCGCCATGGACATTATGGGGTGGAAATCGTATAACGGCATCTGTCGCGGCGCGTTATGATTTATATAACTTTAACAATGTTGATATGGTTGATGGCGATAAATATAGCGGACTAAAAAATCGGTTCCTGCCAAATGGGTATGTCGAATGGGGTTTGCCTTTTATTAAATCTGGTGCAAATTGGACACAAACAATTGAACCGCGTGCGCGTTTAACGATGGTAAGAAAAACAAGCCAAGATGAATTTGCGCAAAACAACGATTCCGCCGGAACATTTCTGTCGGATACCGTTTTGTTTTCAGATAATCGATTTGCGGGATATGACCTTTGGGAAAATGGAACATTTGCAGATTATGGGGTGCGCTGGGCTGCATTTAACAACGATGGGCGTACGGTAGAAGTTTTCCTTGGGCAATCTTATGATTTAACAGACAGGGCCGCAACCGATATAAACAGCGGGTTTCATGATGGTGCATCGGACTATGTTGGGCGCGTTGGTTTTAATAATTCTGATTGGCTGGATATATCAAGTCGTTTTCGTTTTGACCGCGACAGTTTTAATCTGCGACACGCAGAAACTTCGGCGGTTATTGGCAAGGAAAATTATATCACCATTGGGCATATTTGGGCGCGCCAGTTTATTGATGCGCAAACATTGGCACCCGATATTAACGAGGCAATGATTGGTACAGGATTTCGCATAACAGATCGTTGGTCGGTTCAATTTAATGCGATTTATAATTGGACAGAAAATACGTTTTTGCGTCACAGTGGAACATTATTCTATAATCATCCATGCTATTATTTATCGTTGGGTTATCGTCGTGATAATGCGGTACGCGAAGACTACGAAGGAAATACAACAATTCAATTTCGGTTTGGCATGACAATCGATGGACAGAAATATTAATGGGGGATGTGTAAAATGAAACCTTGTGTAATTATGGCTTTGTTGGTGATGTTGGTTTCGGTGCCGGCTTTTTCGGCAACGGTTGTGGCGACCGTTAATGGCACACCTGTTACAGATACGGATATTACGGCACGAACAAAACTTATGGCGCGCCAGGGTAAAGTATCGACCGATAATCGTCGGGTTGCGTTGCAAAATATTATCGACGATTCTGTCAAATTAAATTATGCGGCTAATTTTGGGGTGAAACCAACAGATGCCGATGCAGAAAAAGAATTAAAGCGCATGAATATGTCTGACCTGACCGCATCTGAACGGGCGATGGCGATATCTGCGATTAAGGCGGATATGGCATGGCAGGTTATTGTTGCGCGAACAATTTTACCAACGGTTGATGTGTCCGCCGAAGATGTACGTTCAATGAAAAATGATTTGGCGCGGGACCAGGGGTTGCCGATTGAAATGACGATTGTGCGCCTTACTGACATCCCAAGTGATGTTGCGGAAAAACTAACAAAACCGAAAAATTGTGATGATGCGGTCCAAATGGCAGAAAAACTTGGTGGGTATCCGCAACGATTCACCGCACAGCAATATGAATTGTCGGCTGACATTCGTGCACGTGTGGTTGGGTTACCGACACTTACATGGTCGCCGGTTGTTGATGACAGTGTTTTATTGGTATGCAGTAGCAAGAAATCATCAGAATATGGAAAACTGGATGATATTATTAAACAAAATGCCATGTTTAAACAGGCTATGTTTATTTCGGATCAACAATTGAAGCAACTGCGGCGGCGCGCGGTCGTTGTTATAAATGATGACAGATATAAATTATAAAATGAAACCGGTATTATTTGATTTTAATGATTCAGAATTGGAAAAGTTTATAACAGACTTGGGCCAGCCACGTTTTCGCGCAAAACAAATTCGTGATTGGCTGTCGCGTGGTGCGCCAGATTTTGCGTCTATGAAAAATTTGCCGGCAAATTTACGTGAACAACTGGACGGGTGTGCGCAAACCCTGCCGGTGCGGTTAACTAAAAAACTGGAATCATCGGACGGACAAACGACCAAATTTTTATTGGAACTGGGCGATTGTGAACAGATTGAATGTGTTTTAATGCGCACCAGTTACGGCAACAGTGTTTGTGTCAGTTCCCAGGCAGGTTGTGCCATGGGGTGTCGTTTTTGTGCCAGTACACTGTTGGGTCTTAAACGCAATTTAACTGTTAACGAAATGTTCGCGCAAATATTGATGGCACAATGGACATTACGCAACAGCACAGATGAAAAATCTATTCGCGCCAATGGTGATGCGAATAACGATGATGTATCGCATATAGTAATTATGGGAACGGGTGAACCATTACAAAATACTGAAAATGTAATCGGTTTTATGGAACGCGCAAACGCGGAAATGGGCATCGGTTGGCGCCGCATCACATTATCAACATGCGGAATTGTGCCTGGTATTCGTCGATTGATAGAATGGGGACGACCGATAAACCTGGCCATATCTTTACACGCACCAACGGATGAATTACGCAGCCAAATTATGCCAATAAATAATAAATATAAATTAGAAGAGGTGTTGTCGGCGGCGGACGATTTCACAAATACCCATAATCGTCAGTTGATGATTGAATATATATTGTTGGGTAAACGCGATGAGAATGGCGAAACGGTGCTTTATAACGCGACACCTGAATATGCGGAAAAGTTGTCGGCATTGTTGCGTGGTAAAAATTGTATGGTGAATCTTATTCCATGGAACGCGGTTGATGAACGCGATTTTGCATCACCGTCCGGTAATGCCGTTCATCGTTTCCAGGATATTTTAATTAAAAACGGTATTCATACGCGCATTCGGAGGGAACGCGGAACAGATATTGGCTCTGCGTGTGGGCAATTGCGCCTTAAACACAAAAGGGGTGAACAATGAACCTTCGATATATAACCTGTTCTGATCCGCGTGAATTTAATGATATTCATGATATTGTAAAATTGGGACAAATGTCGTCACGTGTCGAAATCGCGGTCCAGGCACATCCGTCAAAAATGTCGCCGGGTATGCCACGCAACGAATGGTTCCACGATTTACTAGATTATGTTATGATGGATAAATATAAAATAAGACTGGCATTACATGTTAATCGTGAATGGTGTGATGCAATTTGTCGTACCGGGCAAATACCAAAAGAATTGACAGAGTTTTTTGATTTACACCGTAATGGCAATATTTATAATTCTGTTGTTAAGCGGTGGCAATTGAACATCCCGGCGGAAACAGTGCCATATGTGAATATACCGGCGTTAAGCAGATTTATTGATGAAAACCCGGAAAAGTATTTTATATTACAATATAACCCCAGGACCGAAAAAGTGGTGAACGAATTATACAAGTCTGGGGCGCGCTTTTCGGTATTATATGATGCATCGGGTGGGCGCGGAATATCGCCGGATGCGTGGCGTGCACCGGTATTTCCAATTTTGTCCCAGGGGTATTCTGGTGGTATGTCGCCGGAAAATGTTTCGGAAAACCTGGGCAAGATTTCAAATGTGGTAACAGATAACCGTTCCGTCTGGATTGATGCCGAAGGTAAATTAAAGGTTGATGATAAATTCAATATTGTCCGCGCGCGTCAATATATCGAAAATGCTGAAAATTGGATTACACAAAACAACAAGCAACGCTAAAAAAACCGCCCGTTTGGGCGGTTTTGATTTGTTTGCAAAATTATTTGTTTGGAATAATTTTGATTTCAACACGACGGTTCTGTTGACGACCCGCGGCGGTCGAGTTAGATGCGATTGGGTTAGATATACCCATACCCATCACTTCGAAACGTGAAGACTTCACACCCTGACCCATCAAATATGATGCGACGGCCTGGGCACGTTGTTGCGACAATGTTTGGTTGTATGCAACGGTACCTGTGCTGTCGGTATAGCCCATAACCATAACGGTTGAATTGCTGTATTTCTTCAATACTTTCGCAACAGAATTCAATACAGGATAAAAACCTGCGTTGATGTCGGACGAATCACTGCGGAATGTGATGTTGCCCGGCATAACAAGGCGGATGCTGTCGGAATCACGAACGACACGAACACCGGTTGATTCCAATTCTGCGCGTAATTCTGCTTCCTGGGTGTCAAGGTAATAGCCAACGCCACCACCAACGGCCGCGCCTGCCGCCGCACCAATCAATGCGCCTTTGCCATGATCCTTGGAAACCAGGGCCCCGGTTGCCGCACCGGCGGCGGTACCCAATGCGGTACCCCAAACCAATTTAGATGTTTGTGCCTCGCCTGTATAGGGGTTTGTTGTTGTACAGCCAGCCAACATGGTAACTGCCAACATAATAGGTAATACTTTTTTCATTTTTTCTCCTTCTGTTCCGCGGTAAAGATTAGTCCAAAAAAACATAAAACACAACAATTAAAAAAGAGGTTTTTAAACCATGGACCATTTTTGTCCAATGCAGGATACATAATAACAATGTAATAAAAACCAAGAGGCACCAAAATGACATATCGCAGAACAGTTTATGACAACTATATGAAAATCAAAAACAGCGAAAAACAGCGCAGAAAACTGGGCCGCTGTTCAATTTACAAAATATTGGACACCGATGCGCTGGATACCCAGGAAAAGATTGCGTATATTCGCCACAACTATACATATTACGATGGGTTTATGGATATGTTTAATGACCCGGAAACCCACCAACATAATAAAAACCACGCGGTTTTGAATGATATTATACGCATGGTGCTTTATAAAAGGGCCGACCCCAGTTTGTTAAAGGAAGCGAATGTGTGTATGATGTAGTCCTGTTAATAAATAAAAAATCCGCAAATTGCGGATTCTTTATTATTTAATTTTATCTTTTGTGTGCCGTTTTAGGCATTTGCGACTGAAATAAAACTGCTGCTGGCATAATGTGCCGCGGCGTGTGCCATGACAATATGAACATTCGCCACCGCGTTGTTCGCATTCTTCGCCACATGGAACCACGTGCTGACCATGCTTGATTACGGCATGTCCAAGAAACACCGATTTTAAAAATGTTTTTTGTGAACCGTCTTCGAATACAAGCGCGACTTGTTCAACAGGATTGGCCTTGGTCGGCTTTATTGTGCGGTATGATTTAATGCGGTACGACATTTTTTGTATCCCGCGTTCAAATTTTGGCTTTTCCTGGCCAAAGTTATGTGGTTTGTACGCATAAACAAATTGTTCTTGGCACGCAATTTGTGGAACATTGTTGGTTCGCGGACCCATGGGCCGCCAAGTGCAGTTGCCATTTTCGTCCGGGCCATTACAGCGGCTGCGGCATGATTCTATTACCATTCCGGGTTTAATTTGCGCATAGCCTTTCTTTTCTGTCTTTTTGATAAGGCGGCACGAACCATCGGCAAAATCAACAATCCAACCAGTGCGCCGTTTTTTTACCGAAGAAATAGTGCGTTTTGCAGATTCTTTAAAAGATGTCATTTGTGATTCCTGTTTTAGTATTTTATTTGCTTAATATAATACAAAATATTATTTTGTCAAACAAAATAAGAAAAAATAATAAGCATTATGCGCGGGTGAAACTGTCGCGGATAAATTGGGCAATTGTTGCGTCCGCAACGGTGCCGTCCAAGATTATGGTTGCCCAAGTTGCCTTGTTCATGTGGTATGCGGGGTAAAAACCGCGCTTTTTTAATAATTTTTCTGTCTGGGTGGAATCGATTTTAATGTTGATAATATCAACGGTTTCAGTCGGTTTGGCACGTGGGTTTAATTTATTCAGTGGAATATTCGCAATTAACGCAAACCATTTGCGATTATCGGTGCGGCGAAAAACAGCAAATGATGGGTATTTTTCCCATAAAAATTCGGGGCCAACATTAAATTCGTTAAAAATAAATGCGGCGGCATGGCGGGCGGCATCGGATGCAAAATGTTGATTTATTGCGCAATTGTCGCGTATGTCAGTTAATATTCCGATATATCTTTCGCGTATATCGGCGGCATATCCAATATCGTTTTCCATGCGAAAGTTTGTATATTCCGCATCAATAGATTTATCAATAATTGTGCCTGATATCTTATTTCGTGAATATTCAATGATAACCCGAAAATTGCCACGCGACATATCAACCGAATATACTAGTTTTTTACCGTCCCGAACGAAGCCGTATTTTTCCAGTCGCGCCGGCACAATCAAATAATTCGAAAAAACATCGGTTTCAATCGACATAGATACAATTATATCAAAAAATAAAACTACGACAAGCGTAGTTTATTCGTGGTGGGTGTTAAGAGACTTGAACTCCTGACCCTCTGCGTGTAAAGCAGATGCTCTAGCCAACTGAGCTAAACACCCATGTAACCAAGTACAGTGCGCTTATCTTAAATCATTTTTTTTGCGCTGTCCAGTTTTTTTATTTGTGTTCGGTATCCATGACGGCGGTAAATGTGGCCTCGGCAACCTTCTTGCCGGAAACCATCGCGATTCCATGAAACTTATAAAGGCGCATTTTTGTCATTACCAGTTCAACATGTAATTCCAATGTATCGCCAGGCATTACCATATGGGAAAACTTGATACGTTCCATTGTGGTGAAATAGCCCAATGTTTTGCCATCGTCCATGTGCAGATGCTTTAATGCCAAAAAGCACGCGGTCTGGGCCAGTGCCTCGATTTGTAAAACACCGGGCATGATTGGCTTGCCCGGGAAATGCCCCGCGCACCAAAATTCGTCATCGCGGACATATTTAATGCCGACCGCGCTGGTTTCTGTAAATTCGCGGATTTCGTCCACCATGCGCATATTGCCACGATGTGGAATTACCGCTTCGATTCCCTTGGCATCTATCATTTTTTGCCCGTTGTTTTTTTATAATTATTCTTGGCCCACGCATAAAGACGCAGGTATTCCGTTCCAGATGATGCGGGGTATCCCAGTTGCCGATCGCCGTCTGGAACATTACGCAATACACCCGATTGTGCACCAATTTCGGCATCGTTGCCAATATGAATGCCGTTTGCCACACCAACATGGCCGCCCAATAATGCGCGGTCGCCAACAACCGTTCCGCCGGCCTGACCCACACCCGCCGCCAAGAAACATTCAGACCCCACAACGACACCATGCGCAATCTGGACCAGGTTATCAATTTTTGTTCCATCGCCAATTGTTGTGTCGGTCATCGCACCACGATCAATACATGTGTTCGCACCAACCGATACGCGATTTCCAATCACAACACGACCAACATGCGGGATGAATACATTGTGGCCGTCTTGACGGGTATAGCCAAATCCGTCTTTGCCGATAACGGCATTTGGGTTAATAACACAGTCCGCACCAATGGTCGCATTTTCAATGTGTGCACCACTTTTAATAATTGTTCCGCGGCCAATTGTTACATTACGACCAATAAATACATTTGGGTAAATCTTGACATCGCTTTCAATTACCGCGCCGCGTTCTATTGTGGCAAATTGTCCAACATACACAGTGCTTTTTTTACGGAAAAATACACCGCGGTCGATATGTGCATCGTGGCTTATACCAAAACGTGGTTTTTCGCGGTATATTTCGCCTAATATTTTAACGATATATCCGCGTGGCGTGTCGGTAATAAGTAATGTGCGACCCGCAGGTGCGTGTTCGGCCATTTCAGGCTGTACCAAAATCACCGATGCACGTGTGTTTTCCAATACAGATATAGGCAATATTTTAAATGCTGCGCTGTTCTGTTCGGTTGAATAGAATGCCAATTGTCCAGGCTTTGCATCCGCAATAGGTGCAACACCACGAATAATTGTGTTTTTGTCGCCACGCAATTCAAGCCCGAATTTCGCGGCAATTTCACCCGCGGTCATTTTTGTTGCCGCCGGTGCTAATAAAGATCTAATTATATTTAACATATGCGAATTATAGACAATGAATTACTAAATTAAAAGCAAATATTATATAAACAAAAAACACCGCGATATGCGGTGTTTTTAAGTATTTGTCGGGTTAAGATTAAAAACCTTTTGGTTTTTCCATCTTGACGGCGGATACTTTTTTATCCAACGCGGACACAACGTCGTTTGTGATGTCCAAGTTTTCAGTGCCGGCACCCATACGTGCGAAACGGCCATCAATTACCAAGGACAAATTTTTCTTGGCAATAATACCTTCGATAACTGGATCCAAGTGTTTTGTTTGGATTTCTGCCAATGCCTTTTGGAACGATGCTTCAATTGACTGTGCGCGTTCGTTCAAATCGCGTTGTAATTTTGTAACGCGGTTTTGATAGTCAACAACACGACGTTGCAACGCATCACGCGACAAAACATCTTGTGATTTTTCAATGTCGGCTTTTTCTTTTTCTAATTTCTTTTGTTCAGCCGTTAATTCATCACGCAATTTTGATTCGTATGATTCGCGTTGTTTGCGCAAATCTTGTAATACGTGTGAATCTGTCTGGATTGCGTCCATACGAACAATTGCCATGCGCAAATCTGCGCCGGTTACTGCATCTGGGGATACAGATTCAATAGCCTTGTCCACAGAAACGCCACCGCGATTGCTTATTGCGGAAACAGCCCAAATACCCAAAATCGCCACCACCACGACAATAGCCGCGACAATGCCCATTTTAGCGTAGTTTTTTGTTGGTTGATTTGATTTTGTTTGTACCATTTTCATTCCTTTGTTTTGTTCGAAAATACTATAGCAATAAAAAAGGAAAAGTAAAATGGAAAGTTAGCCCACCATTGCCACATTATCGCACCGGTGAAATACGAATTTCAACACGACGATTGGTAAGGCGGCCTATGTCGTCCTGGGCGGCAATGGGACGTGCCGCGCCACGTCCAACAATGAAAAGTCGTTGGGGAATAATACCATGTTGGGCAAAATAAACACCGGTGCGCATCGCCATATCGTTCGACAATGCCGCCGCCGCCCGCGAATCACGCGTTGCATCGGTATAGCCCGCAATTTCAATAAATGTCGCATCGTATTTATTAAGTAATTTAGAAATTGTTTTTAGTGTGTCTGCACCATCGGCGGAAATATCCGCAACACTCATTTCCATTATCGCACCACGAACCAAGATGATAACGACATCTGTGCCGGCGCGTTGGACGGAAATGCCAGGCTTGCGCAACGCGTCATACAGTGCAAATTCAAGGTCGGACATATATGCCAATGCCAACGCATTATCATCGCCATATTCCAATTTTGCGGCATGTTCCGATTGTGCAACCAGTTTTCCGCCCGCCCCAAGATATACTGGCTTTTTTGCGATGCGTGTTGTTTCGGTCATATCGGTTAAACTTGCCCCACGCAGATATGTTGGCCATGTATTGCGCGCCGGACTGTGATATGTTGCGCATCCAAATAATGTGCAACAAATTAAACCATAAAAAAGTGTTTTTATATTTTTCAATTTATTCAACTACGAATGAAACCTGGTTGGTTTTGGTTGAAAAGCAATTAGATGCACCGGTGGCTTCCTGGCCGTTTACAAGCACTGTTGTTGCCCAGGGCTGTTTTTTGATGGAAAAATATTCACATTCGCCAGATGTTAACCCAATAAGGTTGATTGTAAATGCCTTTTCATCATACGTTGGTGATATGGACCAATCATCATTCCCAATTGGTGCGCGCGACGATGCCAGTGCGCCCGCCTTGATTAAATAATCAATTGAAACACCGGCATATGATCCGCGTGCGCCAGTCAATATTTTTACATTTTTTACAATGCGTTCCAGTTCATGTGATGCCAGTGTGCGTATTTGGCTTTCGCGAAGTTGTCCATATAATTGAACCGCCGCAACCGCCATAACGGCACCAATGGCCAACACACCGATTATTTCAATTAATGAACGTCCAGATTCTTGTTTCATAATTTCCCCCCAGTCTTTTAACAATTTATTTTGTTGAACCTACAATTTCAGCACCTTCAAATAAACTCATCGCATCGGCAATCATTGGGTCTGATTCCAATTCAGCCAATTTCTTTTCAGATACCGTTTGTACATGTTCAGATTTTTCTTCGCGAACCAATGTCCAATTTTTACCGGTTTTTTCATTTAACCATGTCGCCAATTTGTGTGCGAATTCGGCATCGGTACCGCGATCAAAATAGGTTATTTTTGTATCTGCGAATTCCGAAACTTCGATATTATTTGTATAGTATGAATAGAGTAAAATTTCCTTTGCGGACTGTAACGCAGATGCTAATTCTGTTGCAGATGAAATCGTTATAGTCTTTGGTTTTTCGGGTGCCGCGACAGGCTTTTGTGGTGCCGGTGCGGTAACTGGTGCGGATGGTTGTTTCTTTAATATTTCGGCCACAGATGGCATTTCAGCAATATGCATCATGCGCACAATCAACATGTCAAAACATTGTTTCGGATTGCCCGTCGCCATCATTTCAGGCACAGACGCAACCATAACCTGCCACAGACGCGAAAGGGTGTTTAACGATACGCGGGAATCAATATCGCGAATTTTTGCGCGTTGATCAGCGGTATATGGCGCACCCGCCGCATCGCCCATACGAACAGCCGGATGCATACGTGTTGCCCAATGTGTCCATTCCATCATGTCGGTAAGTAACATAGATAAATCTGCACCGTTGTTATATATGGAATCTATTTTTTCCAACGCGGTTGCTGTATCGCCCCCCAACACAGTTTCCATTACATCCATAACAACACCACGATCGGCGCGTTTAAGCATGTTTAATACAGATACCTCGTCAACATGGCCACCTGTTTGGGCGATGGCCTGGTCAAGCAAAGACAATCCATCACGCACAGAACCGTCCGCGGCGCGTGCCAACAATTCATTTGCGCCATCTGATAATTCAATTTTTTCTTGTTCCGCAATCCACGCAAAATGTTTTTTCAATGTATCGATTGGAACACGTACCAAATCAAAGCGCTGACAACGGGACAAAATCGTAACAGGTACTTTTCTTATTTCGGTGGTTGCCAAAATAAAGATTACATGTGCAGGTGGTTCTTCCAATGTTTTAAGCAACGCATTAAATGCGCTTTGTGATAACATGTGGACTTCGTCGATAATATAAACCTTGTACCGACCATTTGTTGGACGATATTGTACCGCGTCCAATATTTCGCGCATATTATCAACACCGGTATGTGATGCGGCATCAATTTCCAAAACATCGATATGTTGCCCCGCGGCAATTGCGCGACAATTTTCGCAAACACCACATGGCGTGGCCGTTGGTCCATCGGACGATAAACAATTCAAAGCCTTGGCCAGAATACGTGCGGTACTGGTTTTACCAGTTCCACGAATGCCCGTAAAAATATATGCGTGTGCTATACGGCCGGTATTAATTGCGGTGGTAAGTGTTTTTACCAAAACATCCTGGCCGATAAGAGAGTTGAAATCTTGACTGCGATATTTGCGGGCTAAAACTGTATAACTGGTATCCATGCTAACTTCCTTTTATGGCAAGAATAGCAAACCCCAGTCGAATTTCAACAACAAATATATTATTTTATTGGGATGATTATTTAAGGTTTTCGATAAAGTCCGGTAATGGTATTTCTTCTTCTTCGGAAGATTCCGCCACATCCGCCGGCACATCAGGGATTTTTTCATTCGCCCCGCGTGAAGAATCGATTTTTTCTTGTTCGGCATTAACAATACGGCCATAGTGTTCCGCCGCCTGGAGCAAGCGTTCGCGTTCGATTTCATCAGATGTCTGACGCGCCTGGTCGATAAGTTGTTTTCTTTTCTGACGCCATTTATGACAGCGTTGAATCATTTGCCCAACATTAGACGTTTGATTTTTTTTGTTTTGCATGTTCTTTCTTTTTATATAACGGAAAACATTTTGCGAATTTTTACTTTATCCGCATCTAAACATACTTGATTGTAAAGTATCTTAAAACTGATTGCAATATTTTTTTTCAATTGCTATTCTGATTGTCGTAGGGGGGATATCTTTTGCGAAACAGTCGTGGAAACTTTTTATTACAGGCATTGCTTGCGCTGACACTGTTGTTCGCATTTATCCCGTTTATTGCGATAAAATTGCTGGGGCGTGAAAACGATGCGCTTATGTATGCCACGACGCGCCAAATAGATAATGCCACAACCGCGGCGCGAATATATATTCGTGAAAATGTAAATCGTTTGCCGTATGAGCATACTGTAATTTCAGGGGATGCTTTTTCAGATACACTTGAACCTTATGGTTTGCCATTGGGTTTTGTGCCTAAGACTGCGCTGGGCCAGGATATATCATTGGTAATTGATAAAAGCGCAGAATCTGTGTCCGCGTATCTTGATTTGCGTGGTGGTGATTTAAGCAGAGTAAAACGCGCGGAACTGGTGCGCCGTATCGGGTACTTTGCGAACGATGCGGGCGATGGGGGTGTACATGTTGGAATTGCGCTGGATAATACATATTCCGATGTTGTTCGTCGCAACGAAATAAATGTTGATGCGAATGCGTTTTTAGTTGATTTAGATATGGGTGGTTTTTCATTTACTAATGCCGACAATGTGTCGCTGCGGCGTGGCGCGTTTGATGGCGCGGAAATAGGCTCGCTTACTATCAATGGTTTGGAATCTGGTCGAAAAATAAAAAACACGATATCGGTAATGGTTGCAGATAAAACAATATTTCAAACAAATCGTGGTGAAAGTGCGTTATCCTTGACACGTGGTTCACTTATTGTGGGCAGTTTGAACGGTAAAACGGTCGCGGCATATGGGGACACTGGTAATATAACAACGAACAACGCATCGGTTTATGATTTTTCTATGACTGCCGGACGCACCGGTTTTAGTGGCCCGCCGAATTGGAATATTCGTGGTAATGTTGTTACGACTAAAATCAATTTTAGTGTAGAACGTTTGGATATTAATTCGTTCATTAACGCATCGCGTGGCCAGGATGTTTTTATCAATTCTGATGAATTAGAATACAGCAGCGCAAGTGGCATAGATACTGACATAATCTATGCATCAAATATAACATTACGCGACCAGACATCAGACGCATTGTCGCGTGGTGGTTCGGGGGCGGTGGTGTTGGACGTACGGCCCGCCGGAACATCGTTGTTGCCCGATATGTATGTTACAACAATTGATAATGGTGTTTTTGAAATCTTGGCACGACCATCGGACAGTGATTCAAATACCGTTGATTGTAAATCAATAATATCGTCATTAAAGGGTGTGTATAATCAGCATTCAATGGCACAATATATAATTTGTCAGTATGTTTATTGGCAACGACTGGAAAAAAGAATAAATATAAAACAATGTTTGTTGGCGGGGAAAAGTGGCTGTATTTAAAACAAAAATCTTTGACGGTATAAATCGCGGTGCCAGTGTATTGGAAGTGATATTGTCAATGGCCATTGTTGCCATGGCGGCACCACTGGTGTATACGCAAATATCCGAAACCAACAGAAATATTCATGATATGGCAACCGCGCGGAATATAACAGATGTGCGTGGTGTGGTTTTGAACTTTATTCGTCTGAACCAGGACACGTGGCCGGATACGGCGCAAATTCGTTTGACGGACGAAGAATTGGAAATTATTGCCGATGGTGCGCATGCGGGATTTGTTGATAAATATACGATGCATGGTACAACAATCACAGATGTATATTTGGCATTTGATATACATGAACCAGTATTACATACCGCAAACATTGCGCATCATATTGGTGATGACGCGGCGGTTGTTGGACCGGATGGTGTGGCGCAGGGTCGTACATGGGCGGTAAGTGCGCCTGACTTTAATATTGGTGATTTGATATATCGTATATCGCGTGATGTGTTTGGCGAAGATAAAACTAAATACCTTCATCGTGGAACATCGGGCGATGACGAACTAAATGTTATGTATCGTGATTTTAATATGGGTGGAAAAACGGTATATGATGTTGGTGGAATTGATGCAAATACAATGCGCGTGGACGACGTAACCGCAACATTTATTAAAACAGAAGATTTATCTGCGAACACGATATATTTTGCCAGTGGCGCAAACATGATGGGTGGTAATGTAACAATGGGTTCGTTGCGTGTAACCGGCGATATTACAGGTTTTAGAAATATTTATGCAGATAATTTAAACGGTGCGGGTTATACAACATCTGGTCGTGTGATTGCGGATCGTGCGGTGGTTACAAATTCGGTAAATGTGGCGCGTGATTTAGTATTGAAATCTGATACCGCGCGGACGATAAGTGGGTTTACCGGAATCAAGGCAAGTTCGGTTTACACCGCATATTTAACGACAGACGAAATTATGTTTTACGAAGATTTTGGGTTAACGGTATCTGGTGAACTTATGATGTCGTCAAATCCGCCGATTAAATTTGGCGCATGGAGTTTTCCATCAACCACACCGCCAACATTTACACGATTGACACTGGCGCGCGCGCCTATTCCGGCCGCACCTAAAAAATCTGAATTCGGTGCAATTTTAACAAGTGGTTGGCAATCATATGTACCAGAATCTGTTGTGGGGGGATTATGATTAACAAAACACGCATCTTTTCAAACAGGTTGTCGCAACGCGGGGGAATGTTGGTTGAATTGCTTATGAGTGTGGCAATCGTATCTGTGGTGTTGCCGTTCCTTTTTCGGTATCAGCAAGATTCTATTATTCGTGCCGAAAATATTGCTGTTGCGCGGCAAATGCAGGATGTTCAAACCGTACTTGAACGATACATAGTAATAAATCGTGATCAATTATTGGTTGTTGCGGGTAAATCAATTATTCGTGTTGATGTTAAAGATTTGATTGAATACGGTTTACCAGAAACGATTGTGGAAAAATATGGCGATAAATACCAGTTGCGAATTTTAAAATCGTCTGATGCCACCGGCCAGGCAACACTTCAGGGTGTTGTTGTATTAAGTGATGATTCTATTTCCCCAATGCGCACACGCGAAATAGTTTCAACCGGCGGTGCCGATATGGGCTTTGTCGAAGGTACGCACGCGTACGGAACGTTTGGCGCATGGCATGCGGATACAATTGAATTGGGGGTAAATGCGACAAATGGCATTGTTGGAACAACGGCGGTAAATCGTGATAATGCGCTGTATTTTTGGCGGTTGCCGTCTGACGATTCAGCGGACGCAACGATGTTAAGTGCGCTTAACCTGGGGGGGCACGACATCACAAATGTTTCACGATTTGATGTTTATTCGGCGGGTTTTGATGAAATATTAGAATCGATAAATATTGCGGCAAACCGCGTTGTGTTTTCTAATCGTACAACGATAGACAGTGCGTTTGAAACAAAAACTGCGACATGTTCTGGTACTTTATCGTCTGATGCCAAGGGGCTAGAGATTACAGGTGCGTTAACCCTGACGGATATGGGCAAGTTTTCTAATTTCAATACATCAAATCTGTGGGCGACTAATTTGACATTGTCGGGTATTTCAATTGCCGACACGACCAAGGTTACGGTTTTGGATGTTAACCAAAGTCTTGATATGACCGGTGGTCGTATTACTTCGTTATTTACGACGGTAAGTTTTGCGGGGTCCATCACACCGCGTTTGGTTGTTCGTGATAAAATTGCGGATTCGGTGGACAAGAACTTTTATTGGGACCTTAAAAACCGCGTTGCGAATTTTTCAGATGCTTCGTTGGCGGAACTTAGTCGTATGGCACCATTGGTTGCCGCCCGCGAAGGCGACAATAACACCGTTTCAACCCAGGTGTTCGGTGCCGTATCCGCCAACAGAAATGCCACCGCCGCAGATTTTATGAATGCTATAAACGAAATTCAAAATCGGGTGCGTGCGAAATATCGCTTGTTGAATTTGGAATAATTTGTGGTATATATCAAAATATGAAAATAAAATGTGATTTTTGCAAGACAGAATATTCAATTGAACGTGCGCCATCTGCGCCGGTGAAATGCGCGGTGTGTGGGCATGTGTGGAATGTGGTTGTGCCGTCGCGTCGTGGGGCATGGATGTTGTTTATCGCATCTGTGTGCGCTTTGTTATCGGCAATAGTATTTGTAACCGCCGTTGTTGTAAAGTCTAAGATAGAGGCCGCCAACCGTGCACCCATTGTTGCGGAATTGTCGGAAATCAAGGTTGTAACCGACGATGACGGCATCCCGCACTTTGCCGTTAGTGGTGCGATTATAAATCAGTCAACGGAAATATACGGTGTGCCTGATTTGGTGGTGGTGTCGCGCGATGCGACGGGCCATGAAATTGCCCGGCAAAAGTTTATGCCGTCCGCCACATTAGTAGAAGGGGGCGCATCGGTCGGGTTTAATCATGTGTTAAGTACACCAACAGATGGTGTGAAAAAAATAACTGTGGAATTACAAATGGGGGATGAATAATGAAAAGATTTCTTGTCGCATTTGGAATGTTGTTATGTGTGTTTTCGGCAAATGCCGCGGAACCAACACCGCCACCGGCACGCCGGATTAGTGTTTTTTCCACAAGTACAGATTGGCAGGCGATAACGGGTTTATTGCTTAATGAATATCGTGGAATATTTAAACCAGATGCCAAGGTTGTTGGACCCAAGGGGGTGGTATTATATTACCTGGATGGGTTCCCATGCTATGGTCTGGGGGATGGTGTGCGTGTTTGGTTGGGGGCAAATAACAAACATTCTGGCGAATTGCGAATTGCGTGTGTATATGCGCCGGAAACGATAAACTTTTCATGGCGAAATGCGGCCCGCGATGCGGATGATGCAACGGGAACAGGTTTGTTGACATGCCCTGTTTCGGCGGACGGTCGTGATTTGACGATTGATTTGGCAAAATGCACATTTGGTAAAGATTGGTCTGAATATAAATAGGGCGGTGTTTCGGTGATACGCGAATTTGTTGTTGATGATGTAAATGCGGGTGTGCGTACGGACAAATTTTTAGCGACCGTAATGGCCGAATATTCGCGCAGTGAAATTCAGCGATTTGTTGTTTTGCGTAACGGCGCACCGGTGCGATTTTCCGATAAAACAAAATTGGGCGATAAAATAACAGTCGATATTCCAGATATGCCTGAAACAACGGTTGCGGCCGATAATATTTCAACAGATTTTGATTTAGATATTTTATACGAAGACGATGATATTATTGTTATAAATAAACCGCGTGGTGTGGTTATGTATCCATCGGCCGGAAACAAGACCGGAACATTGGTTCAAAATATTTTGGCACACACACCGCTGGCATCGGCGGGGGGTACGACACGACCGGGGGTTGTTCATCGTTTGGACAAGGATACCAGTGGGGTTATGGTTTTTGCGAAATCGAATGCCGCATATAACGGTTTGGTTAAAACATTTATGGCGCACGATTTAACGCGCAAATATGTTGCGTTCGTGTGGGGGGTGCCGAATTGGGAAACGGCGACAATAACGGGAAATATTGCGCGGTCGTCCCGCAATCGCCAGAAAATGAGTATGGTAAAATCTGGGGGCAAGCCGGCAACGACATTGGTCGCGGTAATGGACACATGGAATCGGGTGGGGGTAAGTGCGTTTCGCTGTACATTGTTAACGGGTCGTACGCACCAGATTCGTGTTCATTTGTCGGCACATGGTTTTCCGGTGTTGTGTGATGCGGTCTATGGTCGTGCGGCGGCGCGTTTGGCATCGGTAAAAAATGCCGATTTGTTAGATTTCCTTAGGAACCATAACGGTCAAATGTTACATGCCGAGGTTTTAGACTTTATTCACCCGGTAACAGGTGAAAAAATGCATTTCAAAGCACCTTTGCCATCTGACATGGCAGAATTGAAATATTTGTTGGAAAGTTCTAACTAATCGTTTTGTTTTTATTACTTTTTCATTTGTCTAAATCTGAAATTATGGTATAATAAAATAACAATAATGGAGTGAGACAAATGCATTTCTTCAAAAAAACAATTGGGTTAATGGCTGTTTTGTGCGTGATTCCGGGGGCGTTTGCTGCGACTGCGCGTCCATCTGTGATTACGACGGCGGGGTCGCGTATGCCGACAATGGTGGTTAAAACATCGACCGCCGCGACATCGTCTGGCACAACAACATCGTCTGCATTGTTGGCGGATGCCGAATGTATTGATGCGTACACCGAATGTATCAAAGGCGCAGATGCTTGTGGCGAAAATTTTGAAGAATGCACAACGAATGTCTTGTTCCACGGTAAAATGCCAGGTTGTTTAAGCACATTGGCACAATGTTCATCGGCCGGTGTAAACAGTTTGTTTGGCACATCAAACATTGCCGCTTTGTCCAATGTTGCGACCAAAAACACTTATGGCGAGGTTACAGAATACACATATCCAACCGCAGGCAGTGTTTTAGGTCAAATGATAACTGCGGCGGCCATTTCGAACCAGTATGACACATCAACCTGTGTTCGTCGTGTAACATCTTGCCTTAAAAAAGATACCGTTTGTGGAAATGATTTCGAACTTTGCACCACGAACAAAGAGTTCCGTAAACAGCGCGTGTTGTGTGATTCCACATTGGCGCGTTGCCAGGCCGAAGGCGTGATTGAATTGTTGGGTTCGTCAAATCGTACCGCGGTACCAACCGCAACAAGTCGTATTGGCGAAATGATTAGCGAAGGTGCGGCACTGGCGGCTGTAAATGCGGTTTCCACCTGTTACAAGGTTATTGACCAGTGTTTCTTGGGGGCATGTGCGGAAAATCCGTATAAGTGCTTTGAAAACAGCAGCACATCATTGGCATCTATCGTAGATGCGATTAACAGTGGTTCTGAAATCACGACTGATATGATTGATACTGTTATTAATGGTTCATCAATTCATGGCTATATCAAAAATGCTTGTTTAGACACCGTTGGTTCGAACAAATATTGCTATGCGACATTCCTGGGTAATGGCCAAATGCCAACAAATGCCCAGTTGCGCGACGAAGATAACCAGGAAGAAATCTTTGACGAAGCATATGCGTCCCGTATGAATGCCGGTATGAAGGCTAAAATTGCGGACTTGATTGATAAATTTGACACCCGCGCAAAGAGCAAATGTACCGAAACAATCAAATCGTGTGCGATGCGTGTTTGTGGTGGTGGCATTGGTTCCGCATGCTATGCCGCGGTATTTGGTGGCGCAGATAAAAGCATCAATGGTTCCAACACATACGAAGAAATCAAAACAGGTTGTGCGCCAATCGTAAATACTGATACATATTGTAAATATGCGGCGGCGAATCCAAATTCGACCGGTACATATTCATATACATATATAAATCGCGATGCGTTTGATGTATTGTTCCCTGAATACAGCGGCGGAACCGAAATTGATTCTATCGGTGTGGTGGCAAGCCTTAATTCCGCGTTGGCAACAAATTACAGCGATGCGGCTATTGCCCAGTTAAAGAAACAATGTCAGTCGTTGGCGACAAGTTGTGTTAAAACAATGTGCGGAACTGATTATACCAGTTGTTATCGTAACCGTACCGATGTCGCGTCCAGTTTGACTAATTCCGGCAACAGCGCATTTGATGCATCTATGAACAAGGTTGGCGGTGTGCTTGATTACACAATCGTATTGGGGTTGTGCCTGGATACAGTTAAAAACGCATCTGTTTGTGAAGAACACCTTGCTATCGAAGGTAACAAAATCAAAATGGCGGGCGCGGGGACATCATCGTGGGGTGGTGCATCATCTGTCCGCGAAGGCTGGATTGATGCCGGTGCCGCAACAAAAGTAACGGGCGAAGTTCGCCAGGTTGCACTTACCGATGCATACGGCAACGAATTGTGCAGAACACAAGACGGTGAAGAATGCATATGTAATACAGTAAGCGAAAGTGGCAAGGTTTGCGATATCAAGGAAATGATAGACTATACCACATTCGTTCAGACCCAGGCGGCAAATTCATTGTTCAAAGATTTAATCTATGACATTGAAAAAGAAGCCCAGGCGAAATACAACGCGAAATTGACCGCTGAACAAAATATGTGCTTGGCGGCGAACGCGGGTGGTATTGTTGGCAATCGTGATAACGGTTCTACATTTATGTGGGTTAAATTAAAGGGCAATCGTATTCCAAAAGATTATACGACAAATGGCCTTAAACAGACCGCATTTGCGACCAGTAATGAATTGTATGGTTCGTTCTGTCGTGTACGCGTAACATTACAGTCTGACGATAAAAAGATTCAGGAAGCAATTTCCGGCAAATCGTGGAATACGGCATATTATGCGGTTGGCGATTCGTTCACATGCGGTTCTTGGATACCGGAATCTGCTTTGGATGATTTGGCAAATGCTGCGGCGGACGATGCAACATCAAACATGCGTGCCGACCAGGAACGTGTCCGCACATGGACAACGATTTTGGGCGCATTGGGTGGCGGTGCCGGCGGATTGGCATTGGGCGAAAACATCCGTACAGGTAAAACATTGGGTGGTTTGACGGGCCTGTCGCCAGATGTCCAGAAAAACAAAGCAAAAAGCAGCAAGACCAGTTGTATCAGGGCGGCGAATGAAGTCGCATACCCAACTGCAACAGCGCAGAATGTGTATGACTATTCTGGAACTGTGGCAAGTGATGCACGTGATTTGAAGGCCGCTTTGGACAGTGAATTGACATTGTTGAACGGTCAACGTACGGTGTTGTTAACTGCTATTAACACAACGTGCGCAGATGGCGATAAAACTTGCCTTAGCAATAAAGAGAACGCGATTGCAAAAGCGAAGTCCGATGTACAAACAACCGTTGCAAGTATTAAAGCGGGTTGCGATAAAGCAACTGAAGACGATGTTGTAGCAAGCAAGGACAAGACACGCGGTTGGATTTCGGCGTTAAGCACGATTACATTGGGAACCGCCGGTGCGTTGTTGGTAAATCGCGCAACCCAGGATATCCAAGATTCCGAATTGTCGGCTGCACAAAAGGCGGCATACGAAGATTGGATGAACAAGGTTGGTCGCCACATCACATGCTATATCGGTGGGGACGAAGCCGGTAATTATGGCGATGTGATTACAACGGCACTGGAATAATCACAGTCAAACAAATTAACCGCCCATTCGGGCGGTTTTTTGTGGGCGCTAGTTTTCTTGAATCTTGTTCCAGAAAACAACAACCTGCCCCACGGGGCAGGTATCGCGCATCAGACAATCAAGTCATAAATCTTAAATCAGGAATCACAAATGTAGTCGCGATTAAATCAGCAATATGGTTAAACTCTGTTCTTGCGGGGGTGGGTTTTTTGTGATAAAATTAAAAGCACAGAGAGAATATGAAATATTTTGCCAGATTTTTGTTGGCTGTGTTATCTGTCGTGCCATTTGGCGCGAATTGTGCCAATATTCCGACAACGCGCGGGAATAATTTAACCGCATATAACGGCGCGTCGGGAACCACAAATAATAATAATTGGAACGCGTTAATGAATGTGCGTTCGGGTGCGGACAGTGCCGATATGCCGGTGGCGGACTTTGGTAATTGTAATGCAATTGTTTTGCGCTGTGCGCAACCAAAATGCGCGAACGGTGGTTGCGTGGACGTGGATGTAACATCGACAATTGTTGCGGGTTGTGTGCGTTCTAATGATGCGTGTGCAAAATATGGCGATGATTTGGTTGCGTATATTTCCGCGCAATTGGTGGCCCAGAGTACCGCTAAATCAAACGCGGCGCAATCGGCCGCGGCAAATGCCGCCGCCGCACAAAGTGCACAGCAAATGGCCGCTATGCAACAACAGATGCAACAGATGCAATCGCAAATGGCGGCACAAAATGCCGAAACCGTTGCCCAATTACAAGATGCGTTAGAGGAACAAAAACAATTAACCGCCCAGGCTATTGCCGATGCAACCGCGGCACGCACAACACAGGCTGCTGTCAATGTGGCTGCGGCGACTGCTGATACCGAATCAAATACGACACAAACGACGGCCCAGACCGCCGCGGCCGGTGCGTTGACAACGGCGCAACAATTGGCGGCACAAAGTGGTGTTTCAGCGGATATTTTGGCGCGCGAACAGATTTCTGGGCAAATTATGTCGGCAATCGAAAACGCACAAACCCAGTTAAATAAACTTAAAGAGACAATGACCAATGTTTTTGATTACGCGGGTTGTGATTCGCGTGGCGATAATTGTACCGGCCCAAAGCGCGTTAAAACATTTAAACAAAAGGCTATGGATTTCTTTGAACCATACGACAATGTTTTGGACGATGTTTACGATGCCCTTATCCTTGCTCAATCGGTCGGCGTTGATATTACCGATATCTATATGATGTTAAACGATTCGTGTAATGTATGGGGCAAATATATGTGTAACCAGAATCAAGATTTGCGCTATACGACACAAAATTGTCAAAAAGATGCATCGGGGGTATATCGTTCGGTTTCTGGTAAATTCGTGTTAGGTGATGCAAATTGTACAGTTGGAAAAATTATACCGGTGTCTGATGGTGGGTGTCAGCCGTTGGGCCTTATTAACAATGACGAAGAAGTACGTTATAACTGGTTAAACCCGGATACCGGGGACGAAACTAATATCAAGGTTGGCTGTATGTCGGATATGTTGGACACTTCCGCATTGTTCCGCAATCGTAAAAAAGGTGCCAGTATTGATATCGAAACACTTAAACGCATAATCGAACAAGATGCACCAAGTGTTTATGGCGCGCGCTTTGGTGGCCTGGGTACAACAACCGCGCCAGATCCAGACGGAATTAAGTATTGCAAGGTAAATCCGGAAACTTTTATCGAATTGGAAAAAATAGTGTCATTAAAAACATTGCCACAAAATGTATGTGTGACGGACGCATTTTTGAAATCAGAAGCAGAAAATAAAGAAGGTTTGGGGGGAAACTCTAGTGTAGATAATAATAAAAAAACAGCGTGCTTACAAACACAGGGTGCGGTGTATTCAGATACATTGAATGTGTGCTACTGTTTGAATCAAGAAATGCATGATAAAAACTTTTTTACCTGTGATCCTGCCGCAGGCGCAGAGCAAAAAAGAAAGGACGAATTAAAGGCAAAGTGCATGTATTGGGCATCGGTAAAAAGTAGCAGGGTTTTGACAAGAAATTATAAATCATACGATGAATGTATTTGTGAGGAAAGCGACGAAACAACAACATATTATACCAATGGTAACATGTGCGAATGTGCTGATGGGGAAAAGTTTAATACGGTAAATCTTAAATGCGAATAAAAAACGAAATCTTTAACGGTAAAATGTTATGCGCAATCGCCGCAATTTGTGCCGCGCTGTCGCCGGTATTTGCCGCAACGGGTAATGGTTGCGACAAGGACTCTAATGACCGCATTAACCCGGAAATCGCGTTGTGTTCCACACATGTTTATAATATCGGGCAAACGAAAAACCCGGCATCTGAAAATGACAAGCAATTAATGCGTGATGTGGTTGCGTTGAAAACAACCGTTATGACACAACAGATGTATAAACAATACGAATATCTGGATGCGACATTAAAACGTTTTAAAACGCAGTTGGAAAAGGCTGTTTTAACCACTAAATTGGCGGCCGCCGGTGCGGATACATCCGCCGCGGGTTCTTCGTCCTATTCGGGCATATCGACGGGCAATTCAACATATCGCAGTATGGACAAAAACATTCGTCTTGCCGGTGCGCAAAATTGTATGACGATGACATCGTATCAAAATGCTTATTCGTGTTTATCGTCAAATGTTCAGTTGGTGTTAAATGCAGTCAACGGTGGAAATAGTGTTGGTGAAGCAAGAAAACAATTAGAAGCAGATTTGAAGGTTGCTGAAACTTGGACTATTATTTATAACAAAGACGGAAAATATACTACATCTGCTAACACAATTTCAGGTTTAGCAAACTGTAATTCATTAAGAAGCACACGTGATTCTGTGATTGGTTGCGCACAAGAGTTGAATGTTGCAATTGCGCGTTCTTTGGATGATCGCCAGCAGCGTCAGAATACGTATAACAGAAATAACCAACAAAATTAAAATCACCGCCCATTCGGGCGGTTTTTTTATTGGTTTCGTCTGATGGTGGATTGTTGCGCTTTGCTCGCAATGACAAATAAAATGTATTTTGGATACTAAAAAACGCCCCGTGGGGCGTTTTTTTGATTTTTGCTTATGGGCATAACTCCAATTGCTTTAAGACGTTCTGGACATCGTTATTTATCGATACCGTTATTTGCCGTTGCAACCCGTCTGTGTATGTATAATAAAACTTCTGATCCGCAAATTCAGGTGCCGCGGCATAGGCCTGTTGGAATGGTGCCAACATTGCCGCAAACCATTGACGACCACGACACAGACACCCGTTGCGAACGTCCGCCGCAACCGCCGCCGTTGCCGTATTTGGATATTTGGTATCCAATTCTTCGTCGGTCATCATAAGGCAACGCGAACCAAAACCATAGAAGTTTGCATCGTCCGCCATGAATTTGTAAATAAGCCCTTCGGATGCGCCGGCATTCTTTAATGAATATACCAGGCCGTCCGTACAGCACGCATTGGCCGAACGCATTAACATTTTATAGCGGTCCAACAATGGTGCCGCAACTGGTTCGGTCGCCTTGATTGATGCATTACATTTTGCCGCCGATATAAACGCGTTCAATGTATCAATGCGAATTGTCGGGCTGCGTGGAGATACGGTTTCGCGAACGATTGGTTTGCGCCGCCATATTTCACATTCTGTTTCACTGTCAAATGGGCAACCATCAGATGGACCAAATGCGACACTTACAATTTCGGTCATATCCTGGGCCGTATATTTCGGTGATGGCGCATATTCAGAATCGCAACCATCGGACCACAAATCGCATTGTGGCTTGTTTGGTTGTAATAATTCATCAATGCGCGCACGTGTTGCGGCCGCATCAGCCATATTTTGATTATAGAGTTCAACCGCCGCATCATATTCGTATGATTCAGATGGGGCATCAACTTCGCGTAAATAGATTTCAGGCGATGGTTCCAGGAACCAGTCGGAAAAATCCTTGCGTTTATAATGCGCAATCGAATCGTCCCAAATTGGCACACCGTCGCGCCAGTCAACCGTCTTGTCGTGGGTATAACGCACCTTTGTGCCGGATGGTACCCCGTCCCATAATGCCGGGCGGGTGTCTTCTGGTACAGGCTTGATTGACAAGGTCTTGACCGAACGCATCGGTATTTGTGTTGCGTATATGTATTCGGTTGGCTGTTCATACTGAACAATCGGGGTTGGCGCAATATAGCCCACAGGTGCAGGCGCAGCAACCGCGGTGTCCGCATACATTATTTCATTAAAATCACATTCCGCCCCCGTACAATCAGACGCCAGGGCAGGTGTCATCCCGCATATTACAAGCAGAGATGAAAAAACATATTTTTTCATTTTCATACCCAAAATTATATCATAAAACGGTGGGATAAAAAACAGATTTTTTGTTGTTATATAAAGTTTATTTTGATTATAATCACAACATAGCATTTTTTATCAGTTCTTTTTTCATAAAACCATAAGGGGTAAAAATGAAAAAACTTATTACACTTACATCAATATTTGCGCTTTGTTCTGTGCCTGCAATCGCAGATGAAGAAGGCGCAACAAAATCGGCAACCGCATTTCCACATGGACTGGAAATCGGGCTGGGGTTATCTGCAACAACAGGGGTAAACGGCTTTGTTGGCTATGTGAACAAAGATTTTAATTCTTTCTGGTGGAAACGCATTGGTGTGCGCGCAGATTTCGCAACAACTAAACCATTAAAGTCGACAATCAATTCATTTGTTGATTCCGCCATGGGCGATGATGGAATAGAGGTTGGCGATTATATGACAATAACAAACGGGGGTATCGAATCAAACCATTTTGCTGCGCTGGTTGATTTTTACCCGTTCGGCGATACTTGGTTCTTGGGTGGGTTGCGTGTATCGACCGGGTATGTGTTCGGTGATGCCAAGGTTAGTGCCTTAATCACAAGCAAGGCGGATACAGGCGCAATTGCCGGCAGCGAATTCGAATTAAATGGTACAGAGTATAAATATGAAGGCGGCGACATTAAGGCCAAGGCCAAGGCGGACTGGAAATTATCTGGCCCATATCTGGGGGCTGGTTTTGATTTGGGGATTTATCGCGGCTTCAAATTATTTATGGATGCAGGTGTGGTATTTACAACAAAATCTGCGGAATTGTCGCTTGATGTGCCTGAAACTGGGCTTAAATATAAAAATGGCGGTTCCTGGACAGATGTGGATATAACCAAATTGGCAAATGATATAAATGCGACAGTTCAAGACGCACAAAGCGATTTAGACGATTATAAGTTCTTTCCGATGATAAAGGTTGGGTTTATGTATCGTTTCTAGGTGGGGTAAAATCGTGCCGAATCGGTAAAAACGGTCGGCACGAATCGCTTTTTAGCCATAAAACCGAATCGTAAAAAGTGGCAAAAAACAAAAAATCAATAAAAAAGTGAAAAATAAAAATCGCGGAAATCTGCGATTTTTTAATTTTTTTAGATTTTTTCATAATTATTTTTGAAAAACCGCTTGACTTTTTCTTGGTTTCAATTCATACTATGCGGGCTTTCAAGTTGGGAACCAAATAGATATGACTCTCAACCCCTGAAATTCTGCGGTTATCGGAACGAACGCTAAGAACGGGGTACCGGTGGAACTGCAAAACATTGTGAATAAAAGCAGCTCATCAAAATTCAAGAAGGGATGTGCAGACAGTTGAATTTGGAATATCCAAACTTTGACTAAGTCAAATGTGCATATCCTAGACAGGTAGTAGGTTTACATATTAAACCTCGTTAAAAACTTGTCTTGCGAATAATCATATATGTAAAGACGAACTGAATATAAAGTCAGCTTTGTTTTATAATGCACAGGACTTTAACCACAAGTTTTTTAAAACTTGAGAGTTTGATCCTGGCTCAGAACGAACGCTGGCGGCAGGTCTTAGGCATGCAAGTCGAACGGACGAAGCGGAAGCTTGCTTCCGCCTAGTTAGTGGCGCACGAGTGAGTAACGCGTGGGAAACTGCCCACCACTGGGGAATAACGTTTGGAAACGAACGCTAATACCGCATACGCCGGAAACGGGAAAGATTTATCGGTGGTGGATGTGCCCGCGTTGGATTAGCTTGTTGGTGGGGTAATG
>JAFVFD010000001.1 GCA_017475605.1 Alphaproteobacteria bacterium
CCGAATCTGCATGTATTAAAGTTTCACAGTGATATTTTGGGTCGCGATTTTTCATTGCGTCTGTCGGCTGCGGGTCTGCGCACATTGACCAAACATGGCGGTTTGGACGGCTATGTAATGGCAAAGCCTGTTTCCCGTTTGACACCTGAAATGGCAGCAATCAAGAAAGCGATTGAAAAGAAAGCTGGCAAGCCAGCGGCACCTGCCAAGAAGCCTGCACACAAGGCAAACCGCAGTGCGCGTTTGGTTAAAAAGGTTGAATCCAAGACAGAAGCCGCGAAATAATCGTGGCGCGATTGGTTGGGTTCTGGCCCTGTGGCGGAATTGGTAGACGCGCTTGACTCAAAATCAAGTTCTGCAAGGAGTATCGGTTCAAGTCCGATCAGGGCCACCAGAAAAATAGTTACCCCGCACGAAAAGTGCGGGTTTAATATTTTTTCAGAATCTTGTCATCGCATTGACAAAGATACACCTGTTTGTATCAGATAATTTCTATGCGCCCCAGAAACAATAAAAGAATACCGCCCAAACGGGCGGTATTTTATCTTAAAACAAATAATACTATTTAAGAACGAAATGAACACAATATTGCGGTTTCTTGTCCGCACCAAGTGCGGCACGCACAACCTTGTTTGATGCAGTTTGCACCGCACGATAAAGGTTGTCCTGATTTTTGCGTTCTGTTTTTGTCAAATCGTCAATTGCCTTGGTAATCTCGATTTGAATTTGCCGTTTCATAAAACCGGTTTCATCGGTTTCAAAGATTCCGACACTGGAAACATCCGGCGTACCCTTTAAGAAGCCGCGTTTATCCACCGGCAACGTTACAAACACCGCGCCATTGGTTGCGATTTTACGACGGTTTTTATAAACCTGGTCGTCGGCACTGCGTTCGGTTTCGCCCTCCATAACAATAAAGCCTGTTTCGATTGTTTCGCAAACATATGGTTCATTACCATCCGACAGCGCAATCATTTCGCCGTTATGAACAACCATCATATATTTTGCGCCACCGCGTTCCATCGCCATTTTACCATTAAGCATTTCAGTAATGTATTCACCATGCATCGGAATTGAAACCTGGGGATGAACCAAATCATAGAATCGTTCATATTCAGGACGACCGGCATGGCCACTGGCGTGAACATTATCGGTATCAAAAATGGTATGTGTTTTAATTCCCATACGCGCCAATTTGTTGTACAGGAATGAAACATCTTGTTCGCGCCCCGGAATAATAATCGCACTGAATACCACCGTATCAGTTGGCATTAATTTCATTTCCTTGACATGACCACGACAAAGACGGGTTAACATTGCGAACTGTTCACCCTGGGAACCAGTCAGATAAATCGCCTGCTTTTCGGCTGGCAAATCTTTGATTTCGTCAAAAAGGTAAACATCATCTGGGTTCAAATAACCCATTTCAATTCCCATTTCACGAAATTCCGGCAACCCAACATATGGCACCGGGTTTGGATTACTGCGTTCCTTGATTGCCGCAACACGTCCCGCCGCATGCGCCGCATCGGCAAACATTTTCATACGCGCAATACTGCGGGAATAACCAGTTACAATTACACGCCCCGGCGCATTTTTCATAATTTCCGCCAACGCATCACGCACCTGGACTTCTGTTGTCTGAACTTCCTGGCGGTCGGCATCGGTTGAATCACATGCACATGCCAGCAATTTAGGATCGGACCCGATTTCACGCAGGCGCGCAAAATCTGTTGTTTCTTCTATTGGGTTGTCATCATTGAATGTCCAGTCGCCTGTATGTAAAATCTTGCCCGCGGGGGTTTTGATAATCAACATCTGGGCTTCTGGGATACTGTGCGTTACATGGAATGTTTCCACCTCAAACGGATCAATTTTTAATGTCGCGCCATGATGGTCAAAGATAATTATATCTTTACCTTCGCGCAAAGGCATTTCCATACCATCAAATGTACGCTTGATAATTTCACCCGGGAAACGAGTACAATAAATTGGCTTTTTAAACTTTGGCCAAATGAACTTTAATGCACCAATATGATCTTCATGTCCATGGGTGATAACGAAACCAACAACATCTTTTTTATGCTTTTCCAGCCATGTTGTATCGCAATATTGAACATCGCCTGCGCCGATTTCTTCTTCCAAGAAACCCATACCACAATCAACCACAAGGTATTTACCCTTGTACTTGTACACATACATATTCTGGCCAATGTGTTCCAAGCCACCCAACGCGACAAAATATACATTGTCATCGTTTTCGTCGGATTCGTGCGCCGGTTTGTCGGCTATTTTTTTTGCTTTTTTTACTTTTTTCGCAGTTTCTTCTTCTGCGATGGCCGCCAACTCTTCTTTTTCGGCGGCGGTTTGTTTATGTAATCTTACCATATATAATCCTTTGTTTTTGTTTATATTTTCGCCACCACAAAATCCATTGCCAATAAAGAATTATCTTTATTTGTAGTGAATCTATGGTGGCGCGCTGTTACCCCATCAAATCACATAAAATTAAACGGGGGGTTGTTATCGATGCCGTTATGGCATCATCTCTCTAACCCTGGGAACATTACCAAAATATCAGAAAAAAAGCAATAAAAATATATAAATATTGACAAAACAATAAAATGTAATACCATTTTCGCATACGGTAAACAAAAAAGGATAAAACCATGCCTAGACAAATAATGGATATCTTGACCGAAGAAGAAATTGCATATAACAGTTTCTTGGATGAACGTAATAAAATGTCCAACGACTTTGCCCACATAATGAATAGACATGCCCGCAAGGAACATTTTATTGAAGGCGTACTGGGTGGTACAATAATGGGGCTTCTGTTTGGCTTTATCACAGGACAAACCATTGGACGTGTTCCCGAACATGATGCAAACGGGCATGTTATTGAATATAAATACAATGGACACAAAGCCATGGATGCTATGTGGAAAACAGTGGCGGTGTCAATTCTGCTTATGCTGGGGGTGTCTGGTATCAAAACACTTACAGACAAACAACGCAATCGCAACCGCGCAGACACATTGGCGCAAAATGTAATGAAAAGTTATTTCGAGTTACCTTTGATGAATTACAAAGGCGAATCAGAAACCAAATTCCGCAATGTTCGTGCCGCAGCACTAGTTATAAATAATATGCCAGAATCTGAATTGAACCGCCTGCGCGCATTGGCTCTTGACAGTTTGGAATGCGATGAACATGGGCATTATTTTGTTCGTAATTACGCGATTGCTAGCGCAGCACAAATCATTTCTAACTTTATCGCATATAATCCAGAGTTAGGATATAATGTTTTGCGTATTATGCGTGGCGATGAACCAACAACATATTTCTTAACCAGCACTCAACAAAAAACGCGTTAAAAAAACCGACCTTTTGGTCGGTTTTTTATTTCCCCTATTCTGCCAATGTTCCAACAGACATAGTTATACGGCGAATACCACTGGAAATTGATTTTTCCTTGTTAAGTTTCGCCTTGATTATTTCACCGGTGTGATATACATGCGTACCACCACACAATTCACACGAAACATCGCCGGCGGTAATAACCTTGACCCTGTCCCCGTACTTTTCACTGAACAAGGCCATCGCACCGCGTGCCTTGGCTTCATCCAACGACATTTCTTCGTGTTTAACAGGCATATCGGCGGCAATCCATTTGTTCACCAATTCTTCCACCGCCGCCTTTTCTTCCGCAGTCATCGCACGACCAAAACTGAAATCGAATCGGACCGAATCAGGCGAAACCTTGGACCCGCGCTGTTCTACATCTTCGTTAAGGACACGTTGCAATGCCGCCTGAAGTAAATGCGTTGCCGTATGTGCACGCGCGGTCTGACCGCGCACAGATTCATTTATTTGCGTTTTAACAACATCGCCCACTGCGATATCCGCGACCAATGTTCCCTTGTGTACAACAACATTATCGACGCGGTTTGTTTCTGTAACATTAAGGACCACATTTCCATCACGTAAAAATGTTCCCATATCGCCAACCTGGCCACCCTGGGTGCCATAGAAATTGGTTTTATCAAGTGCAACTTCAACCTCGTCGCCGGCAGCAGCAGATTTCACAAATTCACCATTACGCAAAATTGCCAAAACATGCGATTCCAGTTCTGAATTCGGCGCATATTTTGACGAATCATCGGTTGCGGGCAAATCGGTTTGTGATTCCCACAATACACGTGTACCCTTGGTATCGGCGCGGGAACGTTCTTTTTGTTCAGCCATACACTTTTCAAACCCGGCCACATCAACTGCTATATTCTTATCGCGCAAAATCATCTGGGTTAAGTCAATTGGGAAACCATATGTATCAAACAACTTAAACGCGACATCACCCGGCAAAACACCATTATTTATTTTTGGCAATTCCGCATCCAGTAATTTCATACCATTTTGTAACATATCAGTAAATGCGTTTTCTTCGTTTTCAATAATTTCTACAACGCGCTTTTCATTTGTCGCAAGTTCTGGATACGCAGCACCCATTTCTGTTATCAATGCTGGATACAGTTTAGACAACAATGCCCCACGATGCCCCAGCATCTGACCATGCCGCATTGCACGCCGCAAAATACGACGAATTACATAACCCCGGTCGGTATTAGATGGAATAACCCCATCTGCGATTGCGAATCCAACCGCACGCAAGTGGTCTGTAATTACCTTGAACGAAGTAACATTATCGGGGGTTTCACGCACACCGGTTACATCACTTACCGCGCGTTTCAGCGCAACAAATAAATCGGTATCATAGTTATCTGTTTTACCCTGTAATATCGCCGCCATACGTTCCAGACCCGATCCGGTATCAACATTATGTTTTGGTAATGGATTAAGGTTACCGTTTGCATCCCGATCATATTGCATAAATACATCGTTCCACATTTCAACATAGCGACCACCATCTTCGTCTGGTGTTCCCGGCAGACCGCCCGGCAAATCTGCCCCCATGTCATAGTGCATTTCGGTACATGGGCCGCATGGTCCGGTATCGCCCGCCGACCACCAATTGTCTTTATCCAGACGGATTGCATCTTTGCCTGTTATTTTTTTCCAAATAGCCGTTGCTTCGTCATCGGACACATGTGTTGTAACAACTATGCGGTTCGGGTCCAGCCCAAATACCTGCGTCAGCAATTCCCACGACATAGCGATTGCTTCTTCTTTGAAATAATCGCCAAAAGACCAGTTGCCCATCATTTCAAAGAATGTGTGGTGGCGACCATCAAAACCAACATCTTCCAGGTCGTTATGTTTACCACCCGCACGAATACATTTTTGGACATCGGCAACACGTGGCGCGAACGCAGGTTCGGTCCCCTGTAAAATCCCCTTCCATGGAACCATACCGGCGACTGTAAATAACAAAGTCGGATCATTAGGTATCAATGATGCCGACGGCACGATTTTATGCCCGCGCGATTCAAAGTAATCTAAAAAAGCCTTTCTTATATCATTATATGTCATGTATTTCCCCGTTTTTATATCTGTACGATTTTACCCGCAATAAATACTACTTTCAATCTAAAATTGCAACACATACGCATTTTATGATATAATAAGAAGACAAAGGAAACACACATACCATGAAACCAATTCTGTTATATGCAATTATTGCGTTGGCTGCAATTGCCATTGTGGCCAGTTTTGGTTTTCAATTGGGCTCGACCGAAATGCCCGCCATGACCGAATCGATGGCGGCGAATGTTTTATTTGTGTGTCCATCGGCGAACGCCACATGGGATTCTATTTCAATGGGACTTCGTGTGATTGAACGATATATCATTGGTGGTGCGTTTTTTGTTGTTGTATTATTGCTGTTCGGTTGGGGGTGGCAATTATATCAAAATCTTTTAAGCGATAAATTCAAACGCGAATCATTCAAGACCATCTGGGGATTCACGAAACTGGCGTTTTGGGCGGGCGTTATAACATTATTACTGGTCGCAACACCGAACCATTTTCGTCGTGTTGAAATAACCGGTGCGGGTAATAATTGGGTATTTTGCGATGGCAATACACCTGGGGCCAGCGCGGTTCGCGCCGATGCGGTGCATGCGCGTTAATTTTGTCAACTTTATAAAAAATTACGATTTTTAAAATATGCTCTTGACTTGAATAGCCGTTTTCTCTACGATTCGATTAAGCAGGACGGGCAATGTCCTTGAAATACAAGAGACACAAGCGATATTTCAAAGACATTGCCCACGAACTGCGGGACACACCTTAATTAAATATTTAATGAAAAGGAGAAACACATGAACAAAGCTCAATTGATTGAAGCTATTGCAAACGAAATCAACGTTACCAAAGCAACAGCAGCGGCATCCGTTGATGCATTCATCAACACAGTTACAAAAGTTCTGAAGAAGAAAGGCGACGTTCGCTTGGTTGGCTTCGGCACATTTACAACTGCAAAACGCAAAGCAACAACTGGCCGTAATCCTCA
>JAFVFD010000002.1 GCA_017475605.1 Alphaproteobacteria bacterium
GGATTATGTAAGATAACAAGTTGTAAGGCAGGATCATACTATACAAGTACGAACAGTGGGAACACGAACACATGTACAGCGTGTGGTAATGGGACGTTCTTGAATGGTGATGGACATACAACGACTAGTTGTACGGCATGTAGTACGACGCCAGGGTATCCGAGTGGATTTACGAGTGGTGGAACATTCAGCACGAGTCCGACTAGTGCGGCGACTGCGAGCAGTGCGTGTCGGTATGTAGCGCCTGACAAGAGCACGCCGAGCAACTGTAGTGGTATCAGCAAGAACACGGTGAGTTACAGTGGCAGTGCATGGGGTACAAACTTCTATACGGTAACATCTGCGGCGGGTAAGTACATTACGTCGAACAACAATGCGAATCCGACATGTGCGGCGGCGGGCAATGGGTACTATGTGGATGCGACGAATCAGACGGCACAGACACAGTGTCCGGCTGGGTATCGCAGTGGGTCTGACAATGGTCGCGATGCGAGCACAGACTGTTATGTGAACACTACGGCAGGAAGTTATGTAAAGACTGCGAAAGATGCTACACAGACACAGTGTCCGGCGAATAGTTACTGTGTTAGCACGAAAGTATACTATAACAGCACAGGTGGCAGTGCAGCATGTAGTGGTTTAGGTGGAGGCTTGTACGCGAATTCTGCGGCTGGGTCTGATGCGGCAACCGACTGCTATATCACGATTGCGGCGACGAAGTATCTGCCTGCACAATCGTCAACAGCGGTCAGCAACTGTACAGCGAACTACTATTGTCCGGGTGGCAACTTCTATTACAGCAGTACCGCCACGAACCAAGGGCGCACCGCATGTGCATCGCCATACAGCAGCAGTGCGACAAGCAGTGATGATGCGAACGATTGCTATCTGACGACGACGGCGGGTAAGTATGTAGCGACGGCGGGCGAGGGCGAAACGACATGTGCGTCAAACGGGTATTGTGCTGGGGGCAGTACGATATACAAGGGTGGCAGTGTAAGTGGTCGTTCAACGACTGGTGGGCGCACCGCGTGTGCATCACCGTACAGCAGTGCGGGAACAGGCCAAGATGATGCGAACGATTGCTATCTGACTACGACGGCGGGCAAATATGTAGCGACGGCTGGTTCTGGGGAAACGGCATGTGCGGCTGGAGGTTATTGTGCTGGAGGCAGTACGATATACAAGGGTGGCAGTGTAAGTGGCCGTTCAACGACTGGTGGGCGCACAGGCTGTCCGACGGCGTATCCGAGCAGTGCAACAAGTAGCAGTAAGATAGGTCAGTGTTACTTGACGTTGACTGCAGGAAAGCAGGTAGCGAGTGCAGGGGCAGGGTCGAGCAACTGTAGTGCTGGTCGGTATTGCACGAGTACTGGTAACATCTATTACAACACGGATGGGGGTACGGCGACATATACAGGTACACAATGTGTAGCGGGATCATACAGTACCGCGGGTGCAAGCAGCTGTACGGCATGCGGTAATGGTAAGACGAGTACGGCTGGTGCGACATCATCCAGTTCATGTACAGATTGTACTGCGATAAGTGGATCGGCTGGATGGGCGGCGACATCGTGGAATACCAACAACACGATGACCAACCTGTGTACGACATCTGGGTGTCAAGCGAACTACTATAAGAGTGGTAACAGTTGTCCGTCATGTTCAAGTGGAACGAACAGCAAATACACCAAGAGTTCTGCTGGTACGACGACAGTGAACAACTGTTATCTGACGACGACGGCGGGTAAATATATAACATCTGCGAATGCAGGGACGGGGACAGAAAGTGCGTGTGCGGCAGGGAGTTACTGTCCTGGA
This sequence comes from Alphaproteobacteria bacterium, assembly GCA_017475605.1. Classification (GTDB taxonomy): domain Bacteria; phylum Pseudomonadota; class Alphaproteobacteria; order Rs-D84; family Rs-D84; genus Enterousia. The sequence goes on from JAFVFD010000002.1 coordinate 1,822, forward strand.
AGTGTAACGATATACTACGGTGGGACCCATAGCAGCAGCCACTTGACGTATGGAGGAAGCACCGCATGTGCATCGCCATACAGCAGCAGTGCGGCGAGCAGTGATGATGCGAACGATTGCTATCTGACTACGACGGCGGGTAAGTATGTTGCGACGGCTGGCGCGGGCGAAACGACGTGTGCTGAGAACGGGTATTGCCCAGGTGGCAGCGACATTTACAAGGGTGGCAGTGTAACTGGTCGTGCAACGACTGGTGGGCGCACCGCGTGTACATCACCGTACAGCAGTGCGGCAACCGGCCAAGATGATGCGAACGATTGTTATTTGACTACAACAGCGACAAAGTATGTTGCAACCGCGGGCGCTGGGGAAACGACTTGTGTGGCGGGTGGTTATTGCGCGGGCGGCACAACGGTTTACAAGGGGGGCAGTGTCAGCGGTCGTGTAACGACTGGTGGTATGACGGTCTGTGCGGACAATACATATTCTTCCGCGGGAGCATCATCTTGTACCGCATGCGGCACCGCGAACGGTTACCATAACACCGGTACGGCGGCCAGTGCACACGCAACCGTTGCATCGTGTGTGGCAACATGTGATGCAGGACAGTATGTTGCGACGGCTGGTGCGGGCTGTATCAGTACGACTGCGGGTAATTACAGCACCGGCGGAACGGTTGCACAAGATGCAACATTATCACAAACACCATGTGCGGCGGGGACCTATGCGGCATCGGGTGGAATGTCCGCGTGTACACCTGCGGCCAAGGGGTATTATGTGTCTGGCACCGGTAAAACGGCGCAAAGCGCGTGTTATGGGGGCAAGTATCAGGATGAAACGGGCCAATCATCGTGTAAATCGTGTCCGGCGGCATATCCATCGGGTAATTATGCGATAACATCAATTAACAGTTGTTATTACAGTTGCCTTGGCGGGACATATTATGCGAATGCGAACGATGGTAAATGTACCGATGTTGGAACGGGCTATTATGCGGCGCACCAGAATGTAAGTTATGGCAAGTCTGGAACCCGCACCGCGTGTCCGTCTGGCATGACAACGACCGGTTCGGGCTATGGCGCGGACGAGGCCGCCGACTGTGGCCGGGTTCTGAAAACCGATGGTACAAGTGTGCGCCTGCGTCAGACCAAGAAGACGACACCGTCGCTTAATGTAAAAATAGGGGACACCACATATTATGGTAATATGTCATTGGTGGAACATAAGACGACGGCGGGTTCGACCAGGGCGTTGCGTGTAAAAAACAATGATGGTTCATACTATGTCTATGATGATACCGCACAGGAAAATCGTGGTTATCCATGGGATGCAACCGGGTTTAACATAAACACGAACGGCACGACATATACATACAGTGCGGCAAATATGACATGGGAAACGACATTCGCGTGGGGCAAGGTATCTGGTATAGCGGCATGTAATTCGACGGCGGGTTCATGGGCAGTTGCATCGCCGGATGTCCAGGCAAACAGTGGTGGAACGCGTTGCTGGTGCAAAATGACCAATGCCGATGGCATTGATACATCCGCTGTGTCGTCCTGGGTGTTCTACGACACGAGCTCCTCGGCTGCCGTTTGTGCGTCTAACTGTGCTGGCATCTGCGGTAGCTACGTCCGTCGCTCTGCCGTCTTCCGGTCCGGCGTGTTTTCGGCCGTCGGCGATTGATACATCGGCGCCGGGCCCCATGCGACCTGTCGCATGGGTGGGTAAAACGGAAACCGTACCGCCACACACCGTGTGTGTGGCGGTATTATTTGTCTTTGCTGCGTTCGCAATGACAAGTGGCTGGATTGTTTTGCTGCGCCCGCAATGACAAAGAGGGGGGTGTTGCAATAGTAATAATTTGTTGCTATAATTATAAAAAAGATTGGGGGGGCAATATGACGCTGGATGAAATAAGTAAATTAAACAACACCGAATGTCCGAAATTCGCATCGTTCGCGCGGGATAAGTTGCCAATGCCAGGGAAAAAGAAACGTTTGGATGAAATATTAAACCAGGAAATAATGGTAACTGATTTTCGCATAAATAAATCAAAAAAGCAGGTCGGTGGCGAATGTTTACAATTACAATTCGTGTTGGGTGGCGAAGTATGTGTTGCCTTTACCGGCAGTGTCGTTTTAATTGACCAAATTCAGTCAGCCGAAGGAAATATTCCGTTTGTTGCAACCGTTGTAAAAATAGATAAATATTATTCTTTTTCCTGATACGGTTTCTATTTTCGAAAAAGGTGTTTTCGTATAAAACGATTAACAAAGCGCGACGGGTGTGTTTGCTGAACTTTACGCATTAAACTGCGCCGGAAATTATAACTGCAGGCCCATTTAAGCCATCCATGCGCCGCCGCCAATTGACCCATTGCATGTTCGGAACAATCATCGTGTTTGGCAATGTTTAATATGCGGCGGGTAAGTTTTGCTGTCCCGCGTCGTCGCATAAGAATAAAGCGCGGAAAATATCGATAGCCAATAAAATTAATACCGCATTTTGTTGGCCTGATACTGTGTCGCGAAAACGTTAATTTTAATTCATCGTCTAGAAAGGTCTTGATTGCATCAAACGCCCGATGTAATTCGGCTTTGTCATTGGAAAAAAGACAAAAATCATCACAATACCGAATATATGCACGCCACCGTAATTTATGTTTAACAAAATAATCTAATTCATTAAGGTATACATTACCCAACCATTGACTTGTTAAATTGCCGATCGGAATGTTTTTCCCATCACCACCAGAACGAATAATCTCGGACAGCAAATCCATAATTCGCTTGTCGCTTATTTTGCGATGTAAAATTTTAATCATTATGGCATGGTCTAAACTTGGGTAAAACTTGTGTATGTCGCATTGCAGAACGTATTTATGTTTTCGCATCATTGTCATTGTGCGCATCGCTGCACCATGTAAGCCACGTCCAGGAATACAAGCGAAAGAATCTGGTATAAATATGCGCATCCATATCGGCCCAAGGATGTTTATTAACGCATGATGCACAATGTGGTCTGGATAAAGTGGCAGTTCATAGATTTTTCGTTTCTTGGGTTCATATATCGTGAAAACATTGTATGGGGATGTATGGAATTGATTGTTCCCCAGGTCGCGTCGTAATTTTTCGATATACATATCGCGATGCTTAAGAAAATGCCGGGTTTGTGGTTTGCCAGCCTTGCTTTTTACCGCATTATTAACGGCAACGGCAAAGTTTTCATCTGATATAAAATCTTTCCACAGATTGTTGTATCTTTTCATTGTTGTTTGAATATCCTGGGCGTTGGCAGAAAATATTTTCCACTACTAGCCCAGATATTCCCTGTGCATTGTATTCGTAAGAATACGTAATGTATTCAAACAGGTCGCGGTATCCCGCCTTTGATACATTCAAGGCAAACAAGTATATTACCCTTGTGTCCCACAGGTTGGCAAAACTTATACCTTTTGGCAAGTTTGTTGACCAAAGGAGCCGACGGCCGAAAACACGCCGGACCGGAAGTCGGCATAGTTACGGACGTTGTTACCGCAGTTGTTAGCACAGTTAGACGCACATTCGGCAGCCGAGGAGTTCGTGTTGTTGAACACCCAGGACGACACAGCGGAAAACTGTACGCTGAACTGATACGATACCGAAACCGAATTGATTATAACAAGAAAACACAGGAAAAGAAGGCTAAAAAACCACCGCCATCGCGGTGGTTTTTTGTTGTTATGTATAATACCACCATTATAGCAACGATTTTCTTTTGTCATTGCGAGGAGCCGTCAGGCGACGCGGCAATCCAGGGGGGGGTATGGATTGCTTCGCAGGCTCGCAATGACAAGGGTTGTGGATTGCCACGCTGCGCTGGCAATGATAAAAACCACCGCCATCGCGGTGGTTTTTTTGTTGTTATGGTTGTTCTTCTTTCTTCGTCATCCCGGCGGTATTCTTCTTTCATCGTCATCCCGGCGGATGCCGGGATCCAGTTTGCGAAAGCAAACTTGTTTGCGCGAACACAAACAATGTTCGTAATTACGAATAAACAAGTTGGTGCCCAAGTGGCACCAACTGGATACCGCAATTCTGCGGTATGACGAATCTCTGGAATTATCGCGTGAAAAGCAAACTTGTAATACCGATTAAATAATATTATTATTCAAGTATGAAAAATGGTGGTTATGTTTATATAATGGCATCAAAACGTATGGGAACAATTTATATCGGTTCGACATCCGATTTAGTTGGGCGCGCGCTTGAACATAAAAACAAAGTTTATCCTAAATCTTTTACCGCAAAATACGATTGCGATAAATTAGTGTATTATGAATATCATGAATCGCTGGAAAATATGGTAAAACGGGAAAGACAATTAAAAGAGTGGCCGCGTAATTGGAAGATAAAGTTAATCATAGATAAAAACACAGATTGGCACGATTTGTATTCTGAATTATTGGAAAGTTATGGGTATAAGTCGGAATAACAAGTCGCCGTTGGCGACTGGATCCCGGCATCCGCCGGGATGACGAGTGAAAGGTCGTCATAATGACAAAACGAAAAACGCGCCATTGGCGCGTTTTTCGTTTTTTACTAACTGCACCTGGCACCAACTGATAAATGTTAGTGCCAACAACCCTTAACCCACCAATTTTTGCCAAATTGTTTGTTTGCGTTTCGGTTGGGGTTTGCGTTTGCGACGCGGCGCATTCATTGTTGTTTTCTTGGCATCAACATGTTGCGCATTTTTCTTTTTCGCATCGGTTGATGGCGCATGCGCGTCCAACAAATCGTCGGTTTTGTTCTGTTCCGGCGCAACGCGTTGAATTGAATACTGATCAATGTTCATCATGCTGTCGTCGCCGACAATAACGATTTCAGTTTCAAATTCGCGTTCCATATCCGCCAGTTCTGCGCGCTTGTTATTAAGCAGGTAAATCGCCACATCGGTCGGAACCGTCATGATAATTTTTTGCGCCGATTTCGCCAATAACTTTTCTTGCAAATGACGGAACATAATAATCGCCGCCGTCTGAATTGATGGCACCACGCCGGCACCCATACAATGAGGGCACGCGATATAGGACGATTCAATGAAACTGCTGCGCAGGCGTTGACGCGACAACATCAACACACCAAACGCGTTGATTTTGGCAACCTGGGTGCGGGCGCGGTCGCGTTTCATAACTTCGCGCATTTTCATTTCCAGTTTGCGATTGTTGCGTTCTTCTTCCATATCGATAAAGTCAATCGCAACAATTCCCGCCAAATCACGCAGGCGCAACTGTAATGCGATTTCTTCGGCCGCCTCTAAATTAGTGTTAAGTGCGGTCTGTTCGATATCTTTTTCCTTAATCGCGCGGGATGAATTAACGTCAATTGTAACCATGGCTTCGGTTTGGTTAATAACAATCGAACCGCCCGATGGCAATATGACATAGGGGCCATGTAAACCTTCCAGTTGCTTTTCAACACCGGCCTTGACCATAATAGGAACCGCTGGATCGCGATAGTTTACCAACTGTTTGCGTGGCGCGCGACCATACAATTGCTGGAAATAAGTTTTCGCGGCATCAAATGCTTCGTCGCCCTGGATAGTCAGGACATCTTCTTTGTCAGAAAGGAAGTCGCGTACCACACGACGCAACAGGGAATCTTCGGTATGAATTGTAACCGGTGCGACCGATTCCAATGTGGTCTTGCGAATTTCGTTCCACAAATTCACCAGGTAATCGTAATCGGCGGCAATATCTTCGGGTTTAGCATCCATGGCGGCGGTACGCAAAACAACCGTCATGCCCTTGGGTATCTTTAAACCATGTAATATTTCACGCAGGCGCGCGCGTTCCGATTTATCGGAAATCTTTTTGGAAATACCATAACTGTTGCGTTTGCGCGAATTCGGCATCAACACCGCAAAACGACCAGCCAACGACAGATAGGTTGTCATGGACGCGCCTTTCTGGCCACGTTCTTCCTTGACCCCCTGGACCAGCAAGATTTGTTTTGGCTTTATAACGTCCTGAATCTTGAATTCGTGAACGCGTTTTGTAAATTCTTTGTTATCTTCGCCGGCACTGTGATCGTCGTATTCGGCAACCTCGTCATTTTCGTCGTCGGGGTCGTCGTCGTCATCTACGATGTTGGCATGTGCCAATTCAATCAATTTCTTTTTCTGTTCAGGGGTTATTTGGTAATAATCTGGGTGTATTTCAGAAAACGGCAAAAATCCGTTCTTGCCAGTGCCGTAATCAACAAATGCCGCCTGAAGCGATGGTTCGACGCGAATAACCTTGGCCAGATAAATGTTCCCTTTTATCTGGGGCTTAGTAGTTGTTTCAACGTCAAAATCAGAAACCCGGTTCGTCGCCGTATCCACGACAACAACACGTGTTTCCTCCGGGTGGACTGCATCCACATATATTCTTTTTGACATTTTGTAATCCTTTTATTTTGGGGTCGTATGCCACGAGAATCCGTCCCCATGGGGCGTCCAAGCCCATGCCAAGGGATTGCGCCACGATAATCATCAGCGTCATTCGGATTTCAGAAAATAGTGATAACAAAAACATTTGCCATTACCCTATATCATCATACGACGGTTTTTAGGTTAGCACGTCGAATATCATATTGGCAAGTAATTTTAATATGATTATTTTTCGGGGGCGGAATCTGGCTTCTTGCGCTTTGAAATATGGGGCAATTTTTGCTTTACATGTTCGGCATGTTCGCGAACCTCGGCCGCCCATTTTTTCATGCGCGCACGCAGCCACCGTTCATAGATAAAGAACAAACTGCCGACACCAACAAGTGGCAACACATAATAGATTATGCGGTATGTTAACAAGGCACCGAATATTGCCGCCTTGTCCACACTGTCGGGCAGGGCAATAAGGAATATACTTTCAAATACGCCGATGCCACCTGGGACCTGGCTAAATACGCCGGTGTTTTGGGCAACAATGAACAGGCCAATATATGTGCCAAACGGAATATCCCAAAACGGTCGGATACACGAATACAGCACCAATCCCGCCAACATACCGTCAACGATGCCCAGCAGCATCTGTAATAATGCCATTTTGGTCGTGGGTACATCAAATCGCAACTGCCCGATTTTTATGCTTTTCTTGTGGAAAATGATTGTTGCGGCAAAATATGCCAAAATAGCAACCAGGCACCCCGTAAACAATGCGTTTACCCCAACCGTCGCACCAACCGATTGTTCAAAAAAGTCCGCTGGAATAAGGAAATAGCCAATAACAACAATCGCCGCACACCCCAGTGTATAGGTTATTCCTGAAATAGTAAGCATTTTAACAATGTCGCCACCACGAATGCGCCAACGGGTATAAAGGCGATACCGAATCGCGCCCCCACTTACCACCGCGTGGCCGGCATTATTACTTATTGCGAACCCCAGCATCCCCGCCAGCATCCATTTCCACCAAACAACCTTTTGATGTTCGCCAACATAGTGCAGGGCCAAAAAATCATACAGCGACAGCGCAAAATACCCCATCAGGCATGCCACACATGCCATAAACAAATTCGGTAATGGGATGTTAAGCATTGTATGGATAATATCATAAAAACTGTAATTACGCAGTTGCCACCACAGCATTCCCGCCGCCAAAACAAAGAAGAAAAGCCCGGCATAACTGACCAGTTTTTTAAATAAACGTTTAACTTTTACTGACATAATATTCCTTTGACAGAACTTTCAGGGTAGCAATAATAAAAGAAAAAGCAAACTGAAAAAAATTGCAATTCGATATCACGCATATATAATAACGAATAACATAATGATAAAAGGAATAAAAATGATGCGTCCTTCTATGCGAAAAACCGACCAAATGCGACCAGTGTCCATGGAAACAGGTGTGAATAAATGGGCCGAAGGGTCGTGCCTTATCAAAGTTGGCGGAACAACTGTGTTATGTACCGCATCGGTCGATTTGAACCAACCATTATGGAAAAGATTACAGAACAAGTCGGGTGGCTGGGTAACGGCGGAATATTCCATGTTGCCCCGCGCCAACGGTACGCGCAAAACCCGCGATGCGTTATCACACGACAATCGTAATGCGGAAATATCGCGCCTGGTGGGGCGGTCGCTGCGCAGCGTGGTTGATATGGAACGCCTGGGGCGGCACACAATAACGATTGATTGCGATGTTATCCAGGCGGACGGTGGTACGCGCTGTGCCGCGATAACAGGTGGTTTTGTGGCGATAAGCCTGGCGGTGCGCTGGTTGATGGAAAATGGACGCATAAATGAAAACCCAATTCGGGACTATGTTGCGGCGGTAAGTGCGGGCCTGTGGCAAAATGAATTAATACTAGATTTAGAATATACCGAAGATTGCGCCGCCGAAATGGACGCGAACTTTGTTATGGCGGAATCTGGCAATTTTGTAGAAATCCAGGCGACCGGTGAATCACACCCATTTAATCGTGAACAATTGGGCGCATTAATGGATATGGCGACAATGGGTTGTAAGAAATTGATTGAATTACAGCACCAGGTTCTTGATTAATCGATTTTTCTTGGTGGTTTTGTTGTGTGATTTGAATCCCCCTTTATCTGATTAAAGGGGGATTTTTTGTCATTGCGATGGGGGCCACAGGACGACCGCGGCAATCTAACGGGTTTGTGGATTGCTTCGCAGGCTCGCAATGACAATAACACTACTTTGTCATTGCGAGGGAGTCCGCAGGATGACCGTGGCAATCTAACGGGTTTGTGGATTGCTTCGCATACGCTCGCAATGACAATGACGACACCCCCAAAAAACAAAAAATTAAAAAACAAAAAATCGGCGAATTATACCGTAAATACAATGTGTTGTGCGAAATAAAAGTTGCCGAATTTAAACGGTGGTTTAAAATCAGCCACTTAATTACCTCCATTTTATTCGGTTTTCCTGGGCTTTGTCAACGGCAAAAATGGCCGAATCAAAACCACCGTTTTGAACCGGCCACCGCATGAATACTGGGCTTGTGAACAAAAGGAAAGGGGGATATTTATGAGTTTAAGAATGTTGCAGTTTGTGGCATGTGTGTTTTGGTGTGGAATAATGTTTGTAAATACTGGATGCGCAGTAACCTATACTAGTGCTACAACAAAGTGCGTTAAAGGATCTTCGGGGACGGGAACATGTTATCGGTGTGCCGGCATGACATATAGTAATACTGGTGATTGTACCGCCGAAATTGATCAGGCCGGTGGTTGTACAAATACGACCGTGCAAACAAAATCTACGGGGACTGTATTAACAGGGTACATCGGTAGTCGTTCCTATTTGTATTTTTGTGCCAGTGATGGCTGGCATCGTTGTAATGGCAGTACGGGCACAGGTTGGGTTGATTTAGCAGATTTGGGTTCAACAGTGGCTGAGATAGAATCATATGGTGCCTGGTCCAATGCATGCCATGTAACCTTTAGCCAACAAAACTATGGCGGTAATGCGGGTGCAAAATATAAATACAGATGCCGAGCAAACACTTATCCTGTTGCGCGTTCTGGTTACAGCAACAGCGACCTGGATTCAACAGACGGTTCCTGGCTGCAATCACAAAACGCAACCTCGTTATCAATAGGTGGGGTTGGTAATGTACCAAATTACACATGTACATCATGTCCGGCTAATTCGACCAGTGATGCGGGGGCCGTTCTTATTGATGATTGTAAATGCGATTCTGGTTATTATAAATCAGGTTCTGCATGTGCGGCATGTCCAAGTGGTACATATTTAGATTATGTTTGGTCCGGCAACGAAAGTAGCGGTTGTGTTGGGAAAAACTTTGGTCCGGAAACACTTGGCGCAGAACCGGTGTCAGATACAGGTTCTACCAGTATAACTTCTTGTTACATACGTTCTACTGATTGGATTTCATATCGTGCATCGATGATAACTGGTTCTTTGTCATCAATTTATTATGAAGACGATAAGGGTCGGTTTACCACATCTTCGGATTGTTATTACAGCACCAGTGCCGCGAATACATATTCAAATGTATGTCCAGCAAACTAGAAAGATAAATAGATGGGGGTAATGTGAAAAATTTGAAATTAATATTTGCTTTAATCGCGCTGGGTATTATGTATGCACCATGTGCAGCAGATGCAGTAGGTACCGCATATCATAGTGGATACCCAATCTGTTTAGTAGATGATAACAATGTTTGTTGGCGGTGCGCTGGCACACCGGACCCAACAAATAACTGTACCGGGGGTTTCAATGGTGCCAGTTGCACTAACAGTACATCGGGTGTAAAACCCATTGGAACGGTATATTACAAGACTGGGGGCAGGTTTGAATGTACCAGTTCCGGATGGCAAGAAATAAACACAGAAATAGAAGAAGAGTGTGATGAAAAAGAAACATACCTTTGGACCCCCGCAACGGCCCTTGGAACAGAGCATTCCCCAGGTGCCCTGGTAAATGTTGCCTGTGCCGATTGTGACTGTAACGGATATAATGTATCTGCATCACACAGTCCAGGATATGTCCATTATCAAGAAGTAGAGGTCGCGTGTTTGCCGGGATGGTATAACCCACGAATTGGTGGTGGGTTATCACAAGGGATTTACCTTTGTGATGAATGTCCAAAAGGGGCAATATGCCCAGGTGGTTATGAACCACCGGTTTGCGGGCCTGGCGAATGTGGCGATCCGCTGACCGCTGAATGCACCCAATGCCCGAATACATCAATTTACAGCAACAGCAGTTTAACATCGTTTGCATCGGTTTTTGTTTCATGGCCGGGCAGTTCCAATCCTAATAAATTCCTTTTGCGGAACCCCCTTAGTTCGCATGATGGCTTGGATATGGTATCTCTGCGGGTTGCTGTAGATATGGGATTGCTTGTGGTTAGTTCTGATAATGATGCGTTTGTAACAACAAAATCTATTGCAGGTGGGACAACCGTTGATTCGTGTTATATAAAAGGTGAAACAATCTATTATGATGCGTCTGGGGCATTTAAATTTTCATCTGATTGTTACTATAAATAAAAAACACCGCCCAAACGGGCGGTGTGTTTTTATGTCTTTAATGTTTTACATCATACCAGGCATACCGGCCGGCATTTGTGATGCGGGCTTTTCTTCTGGTATTTCAGCCATCACCGCCCCGGTGGTAAGCATTACGCCCGCCGTTGACGATGCCGCCATAATTGCGGTTTTAACGACTTTTGCCGGATCAATAATGCCAGATTTCATCATATCGACATATTCGCCGGTCTGGGCATTGTATCCAAAGTTATAGTCGGCGTTTTCCATAACCTTGCCAACAACGATTTCGCCCGATACCCCGGCATTGTCGGCAATTTGCGCAATTGGCGCAGTAAGGGCCCGGCGCACAATATCAATACCAACATTTTGATCGGTATTTGCACCAGACAATTTTTCCAATGCCGCCGTCGCACGCAACAGGGCGATTCCACCGCCCGCCACAATGCCATCGGCAACCGCGGCGCGTGTTGCCGCCAATGCGTCGTCAACGCGGTCTTTCTTTTCTTTAACCTCAACCTCGGTCATGCCACCAACCTTGATAACGGCGACCCCACCGACCAATTTAGCCAATCTTTCAGACAATTTTTCGCGTTCATAATCACTTGTTGTGTTCGAAAGAGCAACGCGAATTTCGTCGGCGCGTGCGGCAATCTGTTCCGGGTTGCCCCCGCCATGCGCCAACAATGTGTGGTCTTTGCTGACTATGACACGTTTGGCAGATCCCAACACATCCATTGTAATATTTTCAAATGTCATACCCATATCATCGGATATAACTGTTGCGCCGGTAACTGTCGCGATATCTTTTAACATCTCTTTGCGGCGATCGCCAAAGCCAGGGGCCTTGACCGCGCAAACCTTTAACCCGCCACGCAGACGGTTCAATACCAATGTTGCCAATGCTTCGGATTCGACATCTTCTGCAATAATCAACAATGGACGGCCCGATTGTGCGATTGGTTCCAAAATTGGCAACAATGCCTGTAAACCTGTAATTTTCTTTTCAGAAACCAAGATTTGTGCGTTGTCCAATTCCGCCAACATCTTTTCGCTGTTTGTAACGAAATATGGCGACATAAAGCCCTGATCGAATTGCATACCTTCGACAACATCGATTTCTGTTTCCAGACCCTTGGCTTCTTCTACGGTGATAACACCTTCGCGGCCAACGCGTTCCATCGCATCAGCAATTTTTTTACCAATATCGGCATCGGAATTAGCAGAAATTGTCGCAACCTGGGCAATTTCAGATGAATCTTTGACCGGACGGGCATGTTTATCAATATCCGCAACGACCGCCTCAACCGCCATGTCAATTCCGCGTTTTACATCCATTGGATTCATGCCAGCGGCGATAACGCGGCGACCTTCGTGAATTAACTTCTGTGCCAATACTGTTGCGGTTGTTGTGCCGTCCCCGGCATCATCGCCGGCTTTTTTAGCAACTTCCTGGACCATGCGGGCACCAATGTTTTCCATTGGGTCTTTTAACGACACCGCCTTGGCGACTGTAACGCCGTCCTTGGTCGCAACAGGTGCGCCATATGATTTTTCAATGATAACTGTGCGGCCCTTGGGTCCCATAGTGATTTTAACTGCGTTGGCTAATTTATCAACGCCTGCTGATAATTTATCTGTATCAAATACAATATCTTTTGCCATAGTTTATTCCCCCAATTTATTTCAAAATACCCAAAATGTCAGATTCGCGTATTAAAACATAGTCGGTACCATCAATTTTGACTTCGTTTGCGCTTGATGCCCATTTAGCAAATAATACGGTATCGCCCACTGCGACAGTCATTGGTACGCGTGCACCGTTTTGAATTTCGCCATCGCCCACCGCGATAACGACACCACGAGACGGCTTTTCCCGCGCCGTATCTGGAATAATGATGCCACCGGCTGTTTTGGTTTCTTCTTCGATTCTTTGTAATAAAACATAGTTATTTAATGGTTTAAACATATTCTTAACCCCCTTGTATACCAATGTTATTCCAAATATAGTGCGTAAAAACGCGATTTCAAGGCTTGATTTTATTCGTATCATACAATAATATGTATTAGTTAAAAATGGGGGAAATTATGTACGATAAAAATAATGTTTTTGCGAAAATTATTCGTGGTGAAATACCATCAAAACGTATTTATGAAAATGCCTATGCGCTGTCTTTCTATGATATAGACCCGGCGGCAACAATACACGCGCTGGTCATTCCGCGCGGGGAATATGAAAATATGCTAGATTTTTCGGCGAACGCATCGGATGATGAAAAATTAGGCTTTTTTGATTGCTTGAATCAAACGGCGGCAAAATTGGGTGTGTCCGATTGTAATATCTTTGCCAACACTGGAAATGGTGTCTATATTCGTCAAAGTGTGCCACATTTTCATATGCACATTGTTGCGGGCGAAAAAATCAAGGAAATAACGACACTGTAATGATTATAAATGTTCGTGTTATTCCACGCGCCCGCGTTCAAAAAATAGTTGCCGATGGCGACACCCTGCGCGTTTATACCAACGCGGCACCGTCCGATGGGGCGGCAAATGCCGCGGTGATAAAGATGCTGGCTAAACATATGGGGGTTCCAAAGTCAACAATTACCATTATTCGCGGGGCAACATCACACGATAAAGTAATTGAAATCAATAAATAAACCGCCGTTTTGGCGGTTTTTTAATAATTTAAAATATTGTTCATTATCTCTTCGGGGGTGTCGCCCATATATACGATATAGTCGTCCCAATCGTCAATAAAGCCATTGCGGCGCATACTTAACATAAGGACATTAAGTTGTTCCCAAAAATTAGATGTATTAAGTAAAAAGATTGGTTTTTTTGTTTCGCCAATCTGCTGCATCGTTAAAATATCGGTCGCCTCGTTCAAAGTGCCGATGCCGCCTGGCATAATGATAAATGCATCCGACAATTCAAACATTTTCTGTTTTCGTTCGTTCACGCCATGCACAATTTGAACATCTATTTTTTCATGGGCGGGTTCCTGTTTTGCAATAACGTATTCGGTGGAAACACCAATAACATGCGCGCCGTTGTTAAGTGCCGCGGACGCAACAGTTCCCATTAAACCAACATCGCCACCACCAAATACCATATTTAACCCATTTTTGGCAATTAATTCACCCATAAGACCCGCATCGCGCACAAAGGCGGGGTTTATCCCAAATTCATGGCCGCAATAAACAGCAACGGTTTTGATTTTCCGTTTCATTTCTTTTTCCCTTTATTTTTATAAATTATATCATAAAATGGCGATATTATGAATCAAAAGTTTATTGATTTTATGCGGGCTTTCTATGGGAAAAAACTGGCTGTTGCGGTAAGTGGTGGTGTTGATTCCGTTGCGCTTTTACATTGGTTGGTGGAAATCGGGGCGGATATAGTGTGCTTACATGTGAATCATGGCCTGCGTGCCGCTGCGGACACAGAAAGCGAATATGTAAAAGAACTGTGCCAAAAATTGAAAGTGCCGGTCCAAATTTTTTATTGGACGGACGAAAAACCAACCGCAGGGATCGAGGCCGCCGCCCGCGCCGCGCGCTATAAGATGATGACCGATTTTTGTGCCGATAATGGAATTGAATACCTGCTTACTGCGCACCAGGCGGACGATCAAATTGAAACGTTTTTAATGAATTTGGGGCGGGGCAGTGGGGTTTTCGGCCTTGCCGCGATGCAGGCGGTATCGATGCGCGATGGAATTAAAATTGTGCGCCCGCTGTTAAATGTTTCACGCGAAGAATTACGTGAATATTGTGATTCGCGTGGTATTAAATATTTTATGGATGAAATGAACGACGATGCCCGATATACCCGCGTGCGTATTCGTCAAAACCGCCATGTTTTGCGCGATATGCTGGGGATAAGCGACGATCGTATTTTGTTGGCAATTGAAAATCTGGCGCGTGCGCGTGATGCAATCGCAAACGATATTGATAAATTGGTGGCTGATGTCATGGGTGATGGATTTGCTATGTTTAGTGATTCTTTTCTGTTTGACCTTATGCCAGATTTTAGATTAAAGTTTATCGGAACATTGATTCAAAAAATTGGGGGGGACAAATATCCGCCGCGTTTGAATTCGCTGGAAAATGCCGAAAAGAAATTACATGCTGATTGTAAGTTCACATTGGGGCATTGTACGGTGCGACGTTTAGGGGCGCGTATCTTAATTGTTCCCGAAGGGGCAAAAACAACATTCAGGAAAAGACATGGCAAAATTAGAAAAAATTAAAAATAAAATGAAACGCGATAAATCAATTTGGTATTTGATTGTGCCGGCATTCATTATGATATTGCTGGGGGCATTGGCATTTGGTGGGCGTGGCACATTGTTGCCGATATCGTCCAATGGGGCGGAACCTGCGCGTCCGGTGGAATTGTCTTTTTCAGATGTATTGCGTCGTGCCGATGAAATCAAGACGATGAACATTCGTGGGTCTGATGCGACGGGGACATTGGACGATGGTACAAAATATACCGCAACAATTACATACGATCCTGAATTGTTGGAAAAAATTGCGGCGGGTGGCGCATCTATATCAATTGATTCATCAAAATCATTTTGGGACAAGACGGTGTATTGGTTCCCATTGTTTTTGTGGTTTGTATTTTTCTGGATGTTATTCCGCGGTCCGCGTGGTGGCATAAGTCGCAGTATCGCCGCACAAAACCCAACTAAAATAATGACCGGTAATTCCAAGAAAACGACATTCAAAGATGTCGCGGGAATTGATGCCGAAAAGCAGGAATTGATGGAAATAGTAGATTTCCTTAAAAACAAGGACAAGTTCCGCGCGTTGGGTGCGCGTGTGCCGCGTGGTGTGTTGTTGTCGGGTGAACCAGGCACCGGAAAAACATTACTTGCGCGCGCAATTGCGGGCGAAGCAAATGTTCCATTTTTTGCCGCATCGGGCAGTGATTTTTCCGGCATTATTGTCGGACTGGGGGTTGCTAAAATCAAAGAAATGTTTGAAATGGCAAAACGTAATGCGCCATGTATTTTGTTCATTGATGAAATAGATGCTATTGGCCAGAAACGCAGTACCCAGATTCATAACGACCAGGACCGCGAACAAACATTGAATCAGTTGTTGATTGAAATGGACGGGTTTGCGAATAATACAGGCATCATCGTTTTGGGGGCAACGAATCGTGTTGATATGTTGGATCCTGCGCTGTTGCGTCCAGGACGTTTTGACCGCCAGGTTTATATTGAATTACCGGACCTGACCGGGCGCAAACAGATTCTTGATTTATATGCGAACCGCGTGAAACTTGCCCCGGATGTTGATTTGATGGATGTTGCGCGTGGGACAACGGGCTTTTCGGGGGCGGACCTTGAAAACCTGCTGAACGAGGCGGCTTTACATGCTGTACGCGTTGGGCATGTTGAAATCACAAATGCCGATATGGACGAAGCGCGCGATAAAATCATGATGGGGCCACGCAAAGTGCGCAAGATTCGCGATGATGATAAAAAACTAACCGCTTTTCACGAAGCCGGCCACGCATTTGTCAGTCAACATTATGCGGATATTACAGACCCAATACACAAGGCGACGATTATTCCGCGTGGACGCGCGTTGGGCATGGTGCAACACCTGCCAATTGATGACAAGGTTTCCATGACCATTGCCGAGGTTCGCGCCCAATTATCAATCGCGCTGGCTGGGCGTGCCGCCGAAGAAATATTCTTTGGTGCGAATAAAATTACAACTGGCGCGGAAAGTGATATTGCCGGCGCAACACGTTTGGCACGTTATTCAATAACTACGGCGGGTTTGTCCGACAAAATAGGGCCGGTTGCGGTAAATCAATCTAATACATGGGGCGGGCGCAGCGCGTTGGAAAACGCATCTGAAAAAACCGCTGAAATGGTTGATAACGAATTGCGTTCGTGGCTGGATGCGGCACATGGCGATGCGGTTAAAATATTAACCCAGAATAGAAAAACGGTGGAACGCCTGGCGGGCGAATTATTGAAACGCGAAACATTAACTGGTGATGAAATCCGCGAAATTATATTGGATAAAAAACCAGTGAAAAAGCAGCCCGCAAAATCAACCACCAAAACCACAACTAAAAAGAAAACAGTTGTGAAAAAATAATAAATAAAAAGGGCATCATTTGATGCCTTTTTATTTCCTTAAGTCATAAACAAATAGTTTGTGTGGATATTTATATCGACCATAACGTGTGGAACCATGGCCAACATCAATTATGTGTGTCGGCTTTAATTCATCAATTGGCACATCAAGTGTGATAATCATATCAAATTGTTTTGTGTATTCCGCCAACCGATAATTAGTGTTCGGTCCCAGGTACGCAACCCCTATATCAAATCTTGGCGATGATTTTAAATATTCAAACGCATCGCATTTTATAATTTGAATATGCGTGCGTGCGAACCAATTGGCGATGCGTGAAACAGTTATGGTAAATGGCATGTTTTCCAATGCCACGACCGTCGCATTACAATTCCGCGCGATATATCGTGCCAGTCCGCCATATCCCGCACCAATATCAACAATCGATGTCGCGTTTGGGTAATATTTATTTATGGTACGTACCACTGCGCGACGCAAACGCTTTGCACTGGCCACAAATGGTATTTGATTGTGCGCAATGCACCAAATATATTCCGCGCCATATACGATGATATACAATTCGCCGATAAAAATTAAAAACGCAATTATGTACGCAATCATATTTTATAACTGAATGAACCAATCTGGGTTCTTGGACAATTGTTCAATGCCATCGTCCAGTTTTTTACGGTATTCAATAAACTTCTTTTTATCTGCATCGCCCAGATTGCTTATGGCCGGCAGTTTCGCGGTTAACGGATTTACATGTGTTCCGTTTTTAATTAATTCATAGTGTAAATGTGGACCTGTTGACATACCTGTGGAACCGACATAACCAATCGTTTGTCCCTGTTTTACAGCGGTACCGACAACAACACCCTTGGCAAACTTGGACATGTGCGCATAAAGTGTTTCATATGTGCCGTTATGGCGAATCTTTATATAGTTTCCATGTCCACGATTAAACCCGCGTGCAACGACACGTCCAGACCCCGCCGCCGGAATAGGTGTACCGGTTGATGCGCGGAAATCGACCCCCTTGTGTGCGCGGGTAAAGCCCAAGATTGGGTGTTTACGTCTTGATGAAAAGTTTGATGTAACCTTGGCATTATTAATAGGTGTGCGTTTTAATGATTTGATTGCGCCATTACCGTTTTCGTCATAATAACCCATTGTGCCATCAGATTTTTTGAATCGATACATTTTTACATTACCGCGCAGGGCTTCGAACTGAACGGCCAAAACATGCCCGTTATCAACCTTTTGTCCGTCTGAAAAGTTTTCTTCGTATAAAACAGAAAAGTGTTGTCCCGCACGAACATCGCGTTCAAAGTCCATTTCAAATGCCAATAAATCATACACATCAATCAAAATGCCCGCCGGAATACCCGCACGAACACCCGCCAGATAAAAACTGTCGCCGTTTTTGATTTCGCCCGATTTATATACCGCGCGTGTATCGCGTTCTATTTCAATTGTATTACAATTCCAACCGCCATTTTCGCCACATGTTAATTCAACCTGTTTCCATGGGGACGGTATAAGAACAATTTTAGACACCGGCGCATCGGTTGTGGCGCGCACGAATTCTATTTTATCGCTGTCTGCGCGCAGGGTGGAAATACCCGCACTTTTCTTTAATGCGTCCGAAATTGCGTTCACATCAGAATTATTCAACCCCTGGTCAATCAATAATTTCCCCAATGTATCGCCAGACGCGACAACAACAACAGTTTTACATTCATCACTTGATGTGGGGGTAATTGTTCGTGTTCCTGGGTGTAATACAACGACAAAAATCGCGACAAGCGATAACACAATTGCCAAAACCATCACCAATCGGGACAGCATGGATGCATTTATAATATCTTTTGCTTTTTTCATAGGGGCAATTATAATAGTTTTATGAAAATAAATCAAGCGTTCGCAATTTTATCATCGGCATCTGATGCGCATACGGCGCGTATAATAACCGAACATTTCGGTAAAATGTCGCGGTTTGCCGTCTGGCGTGCGGCGCGTTGCCTGCGGCGTGGGGTGCCGGTTGCCAAAATAATACACGAAAAGTGGTTTTATGGCATACCATTTTATACCAATCGGCATACTTTGGACCCGCGGCCCGATACAGAAACCCTGGTGGAATCGGTGCTGGGTGATTGGCGCGGTGTGAACGGTGTGCGTATACTGGATATGGGAACCGGAACGGGTTGCATTATAATTTCTGTTTTGAAAAACATACCGAACGCATCTGGGGTTGCGATTGATGTGTCGCGCCGGGCATTGCGTGTTGCGCGCAAAAACGCGCAAAGGCATGAAATGGGGGCGCGCATGGATATTGTGCGGGGAACATTTTTAACCCCCAATATTCATCACGAACAATTTGATATAATTGTGTCTAATCCGCCATATATTGCGCCCGGGGATACACGTGTAAATGCCGGTGCGACATTTGATCCAAAAATCGCACTTTACGCGGAAAATAATGGGTTGTGCGCATATGAACAAATTGCGGATACCGCGCGGTCGTATATAAAGCCCGGCGGCTTAATCTATCTTGAAATTGGAAGCGGTATGTCGCGTGCGGTGCGTGGAATCTTTGCGCGAATGGGGTGGAAATTTGTGCGTGCCGATAAAGATTTAACTGGTAAAATACGCGTGTTAGTATTTAGTCTATAAAATCAAAATTGCGAATTTTTATGTTGCCATGCGTGGCATTCGGCACAACAATAATCTTTTCCCCGCGTAACCATTTTTCCGATAGTGTTTTTGGCACTATTTTATCGCGTTCGGCAATATAATGTGTCGCCGACACACGCGGCAACCTGTACATGTTAAGTGAATGTACAAGCGGTTCATCATTAAAATATTTGGTCCAGTCGGCATGATTTAAT
Source organism: Alphaproteobacteria bacterium (assembly GCA_017475605.1). Classification (GTDB taxonomy): domain Bacteria; phylum Pseudomonadota; class Alphaproteobacteria; order Rs-D84; family Rs-D84; genus Enterousia. The sequence continues at coordinate 21,833 of JAFVFD010000002.1, forward strand.
ACGCCGGCAATTGTTATCCATTTTTTGACATTTATTTCGCTATGATTTTGTATAATTAACCCCGAAATCATCGCCCCACCGGAATAGCCGACAAGTATAACAGGGCGTGTGCCGGCGATGGTTTTTATTGCGTTTGCAACGGAATCTACCATCGCGGTTGAAAAGCGACCAGTGGTCCAATCACGCAAATTACATTTTTCATCCATCACAAATTGACATGGTCGCGCAACATAGGCAACATTTGGCGCATCGTCCGCCGCCGCCATATCGCGCACCAGGTGTGATTTTGGTGTTGGGTTGTTGGTCGGGTTTCCGGCCTTATCAAATGCGTGGCCGTCGCCTTCGATATAAATATGAAGTGGGGCGGTTTGGTCTGTGATTTTCTGTATCGTTGCGACAGCGTACAAATCGGGGCGATTGGGCGCAACAACAATCATGTTATCGCCCGAACCGATGCCCGCACAGCCCGCCAATAAAAACGCAATAATCACCCGCCACATGATTTGATTGTAAAATGTGGTGCCGCAAAAGAAAAGAGTTTTATTTTTCGCTTAAATACTTTTTCTTTTGTGCGCTTATCATTGGTCGCATAAATACTGGTGATGAATATATCAACGTGTCCCAATCTTGTTCGCTAAATTGCGCCTTTAACTTCTGCATTTTTTCGGTGTTTTCCCGATCCCTTTTACCAGACATCGCCGAATCTCCGGCCTCCAATGCCAATTCGTGATATTGTTCCAGTAAAGATTTTTCCTTTGGCTCAATACGTTGTTTTAGTTCTTTTACACCCTGGGCGCGTTCCCATGGTGTTGTCCCATCACAATCGTAGTGGATTGGTTCAAAATCTTCGCGTTCTATACCGGCGCACATACTGCCAATTTTATGTTCTGCTTGTTCTTCCATTTGTTCGCAAAACTTATCGTGTTCCCACCAGTAATTCAGCATAAGTGTTTTTAATGCATCGTCACATGGTTCGCTGGCTCTTTTTCGCGCGATTTTACATATTTCGCCATAATACCACATTTGGCTGCCCGGGTCGGTATTAAAGCGCATCCAGACAGTATCACTGTCAAGCCAATCGCGATGGATAGATTGCAAATTATGGGTCTTGTCTGCGAATATAACTGCCTGGACATCTGCGTCTTGGCATTTACGCAATGCCGCAATAGTGTGTTTTTTACGTTCCATCCAAGATTGAGATTTGTCGGCTTCGGAACACGCGCGAACAATGTCGGCAACGCGTTTGCCAAAGTTTTTTACCAGTTCCGCGTATGTGGTGTTGGTGTCTTCCAATGTGTCGTGCAGTATGCCCGCAACGATTGCGTTTTCTGATGCCCCGGCGCGTATCAGCATTTCCATAACCCCCAATGGATGAACAAGGTATGGTATAATGGTTCCCTTGCGCACTTGTGTCGAGTGTTTTTTTGCCGCAAATAAAACGGCGCGTTGAATTTTATTCATGTTTGTTTCCTTTTGGTTTAGATTTCGGAAACCACAACACGACACACCATCGGTGCCCCGCGTGGCAACCGAAAAGTTTGATGAGATTTTTTTGTTTGAGATTTTGTGGGATTATCAACCGGTGTCATATCACCACCCCACGCATACTATTATAGTGAAAATAATTTTGTTTTCAAGTGGGGGCGAAGTTGGAATATTTTTCTTGCAATCGGTATTTTTTAAGATAGAATATAACACCGTTGCGCCCATGGCTCAATTGGATAGAGCATCTGACTACGGATCAGAAGGTTGAGGGTTCGAATCCTTCTGGGCGCGCCAGGTTTAATAAAAAACACCACCTTGTGTGGTGTTTTTTATTAAATATTCTTGATGTCGCCCAGAAGGATGGGTCAGAGTGTCCAAAGGACACGCATGACCAATACGCAGATGAATAATTAAAAAAAATCTTAAAAAATCGACCGAGAGAGATTTTTTTGATTTTTATTATTATTCATCAAGGGGGAATGAATGGGCGCGCCAGAATAAAACAACACGGCTTTTGCCGTGTTTTTTTATTCTCTGGTCGCCCCAGGATTTGAACCCGGTCAAGTTGCGCAGCAACGCAGGGTTCGAAAACAAGTAGATTTGATAAACGCAGTGCAATCAAATCGTCACGGTTTGCGCGCAGGCATTTATGCCGAGCGAATCCTTCTGGACATGCTTTTATTTTTGTTTATCAAGGGGGAATGAATGGGCGCGCCAGGTTTAATAAAAAAACACCGTCTTTTGCGGTGTTTTTATTTTTCCTAAAATCCCATATGTATTCCGCCGGTGGTAATAAGGTTGCCGTCCGATCCTGCGTCCGCAGTTGTCAAATAGCGCACGCCAAAATCGGCATAGATTCCGGCAATTATATTCAAACTTATACCCGCCGATGCACCATATGTAAATGTGCTGTGGCTTTCGGTGGGGGCGGTCCATGGGCTTTTTAGTGTTGTGTCGTAATTGGTAACACCGGCACTTATACCGGCATAGATACTGGAACTAAAACCCGTTGGCTGAAACGAAGCGACAATGTTACCCATATAGATTTTTGTTTTTGTGTCGTATTCATATTTTATGCCGCCAACATCGTTTTTAAATGTATAGTCGCCCATCGCATATTCAATGCCGTTGCGCATTGAAATATTTGGTGTTAACGCGTATTGTATACCACCGTTTACAGTCCAGAGCATGTTATATGCCGTTGATGCGTGGCGACCGTTGTTCTGGATACCACTGGTCATGCCGGCGGAAAGATATGGGGTTAGTGCGCGTGCCATGGTTGGCATTGTCGCGCCAACAAGACATAGAAATAGTGTTATGTGTTTCATACCTAGCGTCCCTTGGTTTTTTGATTGTGATAAATCGCGTTAAAGTGCTGGCGACATACTGATTTATAATTACTGTCCCCAAGGGCGAATTGGTCGCCCGCACGAATTACACGCCCCGTCGAATCAAAGCGCAGGTGGTGTGTTGCCAATTTTGTACACCCCGGCATTTGACAGCATGATTCCATACGGTGTAATTTTGCGCCAACTTCTATTAATCTTTTTGATGCGGGAAATAATTGTTCGTTACTGTCCACCATTAAACCATAGCACATAACGATTATATTTTTCCCATCGGCAATCTGAACCAGTTTATCTATGTCCGACGGGGTGAAAAACTGGACTTCGTCAACAAGAATGAATTTAGTTGATGGTTTTGGTGTATATGTATTCAGGTTTGGTAACGCAACCGCCGGTGTCTTGATGCCGATGCGCGAAACGATTTCAGAATTAGAAAATCGCGTATCAAAGGCCGGCTTTAAAACCTCGGTATCTGTGCCGTTTTGGTTAAAGTTGTATGCGGTAATTACCAATTGTGCGGACTTTGAACTGCCCATGGTGCCATAATGAAAGTGCAGATTTGCCATTTATTTTCCCCCTTGACTTAATACCATAGATTCCAGGCGCGCTATGCGTTTTTGGGTATCGGGGTGGGTTGAAAAAACATCACCCATAAACCCACGCGCGCCGGGTTCGGCAATACATGCGATTGCCAACGAATGCATATTGCCCAATTTTTTGCTTTCACTTTTCCCACTTATTTTCCGCAGGGCATTGGCAAGTCCCATTGGATTGCGCGTAATGTGTGCGCCGGTCGCATCGGCGGCATATTCGCGACTGCGTGAAATGGCCAGTTGTAACAACGGTGTAATAATCGTGTTGAATATGGTAAATGCCAGCCAAACCATCATCAATACTGCGCCCGATTTGTTATCATTATCATCGCGCGAACCGCCACCATATAATGCCACCCGGTATATAAGGTCCGCCGCAAAAACCGTTACACCAATTCCGGTGATAATTAACATATCAAGTCGTATATCGCGGTTTCCAATATGTGCGCATTCGTGGGCGATAACACCTTCAAGTTCCATTCTGTCTAATTTTTTAACAATTCCGCGGGTAAGTGCGACAGATGCATCACGCGGGCTGCGCCCCGTTGCAAATGCGTTTAGTGAATCATCGTCAATGATATATACGCGCGGTGTGGGTAATCCGGCGGCCAGTGCGACATTTTCAACCGATTTGAATATATCACGATACTGGGTATCGGTATCATGTATTTCGTGCGCACCCGCTGCGGATAATATCATCGCATCCCCAAATGCCCATGATATTATCATCCAGATTATACACCCGATAAATGTTGGAATTGCGACAGAAATTGTTGTGTTAATTGCGTCGTTCAATGGCACCACACACCATGTTAACAAAAATACCAGTGCAATAAAAACAACAGGGAACAGCAACACTAAAAATGCGGTTTTTATGTTGTTTTGCCGTATATGATCATAGACTGTTTTAATTTTAGGCATGACTTTCCTTTTCCATTGGATTCATTATTGAACAAATTGAAAACAATGTCATGAAAAATATTTTAAAATATGATATAATTTAGTGCGTATGAAAAAGGTGGTGTCTTATCTTGTCGTGATGGTGTGTATTGGCGGCTTTGTTTCTGCCAATGGGGAAAGTTTGCTTAAACCCGCATCGTTTCCAAAGGTTTTTAATGATGCACCATTCATTGCGCGGGTCCAAATTCTGGCCGAAGGTTACGATGATTATGAATCTGTATATGATGCAAACGGGCGGTGTATTTCCGGGTGTGCATATCCAGGCATCACCATGGAAAAAGAAACAGAAGCCATTGAACGCAACAGCCGCATGGCGCAATCTGCCGCCCAACAATACAATTATCCAAGTGGTAATATTGCCGCAAACAACGGGGTAATGCCGGAACAACAATCAAATACAAATGTTGTTATTCCAAATGTTTCGAACCAGCCAACAACAAATCTAAACGCACCGGCAGCATCGACACCGCCCACACCCACACAACAAACATATAACTGTGCCACACATCGCGCGGCATATCGGACATTGGTGCCGGGTAATTCGCCAATTGATGTCGATATTCATATATCATCTGATTTTGGACCACGAAAATCGCCAACCGCCGGTGCATCATCTTGGCACAAGGGGATAGATATTTCCATACCAACGGGAACCCCGGTATATGCGACCGCGGATGGCACCGTCGAATATATACGGGACCAGGGAAACAAGGGTGGCGGTAAATACATCGTTATCAAACATGGCAATACCAATTTTAGAACGGCATATTTTCATTTAAGTAATAACCAGGTGTTAAAGGTGGGTGATTTTGTGAATGCGGGGTGCCTTGTCGGAATAAGCGGGAATACAGGTGTTTCAACCGGACCGCATTTACACTATACGATTTATTACACCCAACCCGGAAAATCGTTTAATTTTGCGCTGGATCCGGTTGACCCATTGTGGACCGAAAACCAACTTAAAACGAATTATAGATTTAAAAGCCAGGCGGCAAAATCGTGTCTGCATACCGCACATAATTTTTGTGGAACGGGGGCTGTGCCGCCCGATACATTACCAGGCGAAATAAAATAACTATTTTTTATGATGGAATCGAACCATAAAACTGCCGTTATTTATCGCATGAAAATCAACGATATATGGCGACAAAATACTTTCGCGCGCCCATTGTGGAAAAAGTTCATGTAAGACACCGCTGGCCCCGGTAATAATATTTGCCGATTTCGCGCCCGATGTGGCCGCGTTCATTATTTCAGACCATGCCTCTTCAACTGTTTTCATATGTAAATCAATAACGATATTGTCTGGGGTTGGGGCAACCGGTTTGGGTATGCGTTTTGATAATTGTAATTCAGAACGCACCGCGCGCTTTGTCGTGGTGTCATCGGGTGTATATTCGGCCCCAATCATTTGTAATATATCGTTGTCTGATAATTGTTTCATGGTATTAATGATACAATATATATTCAAGATTTCAACGCAATAAAAAACGCCCGACGGGGCGTTTTTTAATGAATGTAAGTCGTATGCATATTAAATGCTGTCCGCGTTTACCCAACGGCCATTCTTTAACAGACCCGGTGCCATACCTTCGCTGCTGCGCAGGGCATCAATTACACCACGTGCCTTTGGCGCATCAAGGTTTTCAATACGAACCTTGTACATGTCGCCTTCGTGAACAACGGTTGCGTCGCCATATGCGCGCATACGTGCGGCCAGGGCATTAGCACTGTCTTCGGCATAGAACGCGGCAACCTGGACACTGTAATCGCCGGTTGTTGCGACCGGTGCCGGCTGTGCCGCCGGGGCAGGTTGTGCGGCAACCGTTTCTTCAACAACGGCTGCGCCTGTATTACCAATAGTTGCGTTTTTAACAGCGATTGATTCATCGCCCAAAACTTGAATCTGAACCTTGGCAGAACCCTTCATACCGATACGTGCCGCGGCCGCCGGGGACAAATCCATAATACGAGTGTTCACAAATGGACCACGATTATTTACACGAACAACAACCGATTGTCCGTTATCCAAATTGGTAACGCGTGCGATTGTTGGTAATGGTAATGTTTTACTGGTTGCGGCCATTTGGTTAATGTCAAATGTTTCGCCGTTGCTGGTCTTGGTACCATTTAATTCAGCTGGAACGATACCTGCGATACCAGTTTGATTATATGTTAAATCTTCTGCTGGGATATATTGTACATCTTCGACCTTGTATGCGTTGCCGACATAATATCTTGGGGCGGCGGCCAATAAATAAGCATTATTCAGTGTTTGTTCGCCCGCGTCGGTCGTCAATGTTTCTTCGCCAAAGCCATCGGAACCATAGCCGGCATTATTTTGATTTGCGGTTGTACAACCCGCCAAAACAGCGGCCAATGCCGCCAATGAAATCAGTTTTTTCATGTGGAACTCCTTACATTCTTATGAATGTATTTTATCATATAATATTTCCACTTTCAACTTTATTTTATTACTTTATTTTTCGGTCAATCACATATGCCGCGGGCAGGTATATAATCGCATATCCGCCAATCGCGACACCCAACATCCAAATAGATGTAATCGGAATCATCATCAGACCAACACCCAAGACCGCGGACAACACCGCAAAAGCAATAACTGCGCGAATTGTACGACCGTCTGTACTCCACAAACCACGTTTGCGACACGCGCGCCCCAACAAATAGTTTTTAAGATAACCACTTGCCACGACCCCAACTGGAATTGCCAAATATCCGATAAAGTGGAACAGTCCCAAATAGATAGCCGATGCGGCACCCAATGAAATCATGCTGGTTCGCACAGGTGTTTTAACATCTTGGGTTGCGTAAAGTGTTTTACTGTAAATCTGGCTGACCAACATAGCGGGCAAAACGAAAATCTGAATCATAATGGCAACGGCAACCGCATGTGTTGATTCCGCCGTCCACGCGCCATGTTGGAACAAATATTTAATAATCGGTTCCGCCAACACGAAAAGCCCCACCAAACATGGCAAAATTAACATCAGCCCGCGGCGCATAGACGAATTTTGTTGGATATGAACACTGCGCATATTATTGTCGGCCAACGCATTTGATATAGACGACATTAACACCGTTCCAACCGCCAGGCCAATCATCGCAAAAGGCAACTGAACAATGCGGTCCGCATAATAAAGCCACGATACCGCGCCACTTTGGAAACTGGCAACCAATGTCCCAAGGATAATCGTGATTTGATAAAAGCCGCTGCCCACGATGCTTATACCGAAACGACCAAACATACTTTTAATTTGTTTGTTCCATTTTGGTATAACAAGGCGCAGACCGAAATGTTTTTGTCGAACGCGCATCCATAAAATACCAAATTGAATAATTCCGGACAAGACGACCGTTGCCGCCATTATGAATAACGCGTTTGTCCCGGCCCCCAAAAACATTGCCAGTAATAACGCGCAAATTAACATAATGTTTAACATTACAGGCATAAACGCAGCCAGCAAGAATCGCGAAAACGCGTTTAACACCGCGGATAAAAATGCCGCGCCACACACGAATATCACATAGACGAACATAATACGCGAAATAATGACGGTTAATTCCATTTTGCCTGGGTCCGCATCAAACCCAGGGGCCAGCATCCAAATAACCAACGGCATAAATATCTCAAATACTATCGTTATGCCCAGCAACACAACCATCAGCCACGAAAACACATTTTTCGCAAAGTTTTCGTCCTTTTTTGAATCGGTGTACATTGGAATAAAGATAGCAGACAGGGCACCTTCGCCCAAAAGGTCGCGGAAAAGATTTGGCAACTTAAACGCAGCCAAGAAAATGTCGGACAGCCGACCCGCACCCAATACGCGCGCAATCAACATATCGCGCACAAAGCCGAAAATGCGGCTAATGCCAGTCATGGCACCAACCCCGAAAATATGTTTGCCTAGTTTCATAAGTTTTATTATACTAACCTTCGAGACATAAAATCAAGACAGGAATAAAACGAAATGAAAAGATTAATTTTTATGGTTTGTGCGCTGGGGATTCTGGCTGGATGTAATGGTTCATCGGTCAAGATTACGCCGGAACAACCATTAAACGACATTTATGACGAAGCCTATGCCCAGTTTAATAAAAAGCATTATGATACCGCTGCGGAAAAGTTTTTGTTGGTGGAAACCCAATACCCGACCAGTCCGTACGCGGCGGATGCGTTGATTATGGCGGCATATTCACACTATATGGACGATGATTTTGCCGGTGCGTTGTTGGTTGCCGATCGCTTTATGCGTTTTCACCCCGGGCATTCGGATGTACCATATATGTTATACCTGCGCGGAATGTGCTATTATCGCCAGGTAAGCGATGTGCGTCGTGAACCGGGCATGTCCGTTTACGCATTACAGCAATTTCAGCAATTGGTTGAACGTTTCCCAAACACCGAATATGCCAAGAATGCGAAAAATAAAATTACAATCTTGAAAAACTATATTGCGGGCAAAATAATGTATGCCGCGCGCAACGATATGGCGGCGCAAAATTGGCCGTCCGCAATTACGCGTTTTCAATCGGTTGTGTCCGATGCCCAGGAAACCGTCATGACGGCCGAGGCTTTATACAGATTGACCGAATGTTATACCGCGATTGGTTTGCCGGAACAGGCCGCTGGATATGCGGAAATGTTGCGTAAAAACTTTCCAGATAACGAATGGACAAAAAAATTGAAATAAAAAATCGCCCAAATGGGCGGTTTTATTTTTGCTTTTCCATTAACGGTTTGAACTTTGCCACGATATTTGTGTTAACAAGTTCGCGTTTTAATTCGGCTGTTTTTACACCGGCTTCGCGGAACATTTCAAACGAATTAACGACTGTATCGCGCCAATTTGCCGTTTGTGGTTTGGCGGCATCTATTTCAGGGGTCAAGAAATAAACCTGTTTTATCCCCGATTGAATAATTGCGCGTGCGCAATCGGCGCATGGTGGCATTGTTACATATAATGTGCACCCACGCAGCGATGCCCCGAACGAGCATGCGTTGTAAATAGCGTTGCGTTCGGCATGTTCATAGAACGCGTATTTTGTTGGGCGCAATTGGCGATATTCCACATCGTCATTTACACCACGCGGAAAACCATTGTATCCCTGGGAACGAATTTCTTTGTCTGGACCAACGACGATACAGCCCACCTTGGTGCTGGGGTCTTTGGACCACGTGGAAATGTGAAGTGCCAATTCCATAAAACGATAGTTCCATTTTTCCGAAAAGTTTTCAGTCATACTGGTACCTTTTGTCTGTATTTATTTGTACAGAATATTATATTTGTACAAATTTTCAAGGTTTTTTGTTGCCTTTCCCAAATGGTGTGCTAACCTTTTTGGTATGAACAAGACATATTCGGGTTTTATTGCGATAATTGGGCCGACAAATGCCGGCAAAAGTACTTTGCTTAACCAAATTATGGGGCGCAAAGTATCTATTGTTTCGCACAAGGTTCAAACAACGCGTACGCGCCTGCGGGCCGTTAAAATGGTGGGCGACAAACAATTGATATTTGTTGATACCCCCGGTGTTTTCAAGCCAAAACGCAGACTTGATCGGGCCATGGTCGGCGCGGCGATGGATGCGATATCTGATGCCGATGCGGTGTTGTTGGTTGTTGATGCAACGCATGGAATAACGGATACAATTCGCGATTTGGTTTCGCGTGTGCGCGAACACAAAAACCTTTTTGTCGCATTGAACAAGGTTGATGCGATTGCAAAACTGGACCTTTTGCCGATTGTTGATGAATTATCAAAAATGGCTGATTTTCGGGAAATCTTTATGATTTCGGCATTGAAGAACGATGGTGTTAATCAGATGTTGTCTGCGTTGGCATCTGTTATGCCGGAATCGCCATATTTGTTTGATGCGCATGACGCAACCGATGTGCCAGATTTGCTGTATTTATCGGAATTGACCCGCGAAAAGATTTATAAATATGTACATGCCGAATTGCCGTACCATATCAATGTGGTAACAGAACGGGTTGAAACGGCGGACGATGGTGTCTTGGAAATATATCAAAAGATTGCCGTTCAAAACGAGGCACATAAAAAGATTGTTATTGGTCGGGGTGGGGCGCAATTAAAACAAATTGGTACCGCCGCGCGACATGATATCCAGGACCAATGGGGTGTTAATGCGCGCCTGCATTTATTTGTGCGCGTGGAACCAAATTGGGAAGAAACCGCCGAAAACTACGCGGACCAGGGATTAGAGTTTAAATAAGCAGGATTAAAATGAAAACGGAAACATTGACTAAATTGGCAATTGCATCGGTGCTTTGTGCGCCATCATGTGCGACCGAACGCGGTGTCGTTATTGACCGCCAAGATTTGCCTGACGAACGGGCTTTATATGTAAATCTTATACGAAAAAACAAAGCAAAACAAAAACCGCTTGCTGTACAACCGGATGGTATGTATGAAGCGGACCGCAAATTATTCTTTATGGATTCTACATATCAGGAACCGTTTTTGTATGTGTTACCGGGCGATACCGTATATATAAATAACCCATTGAAAAAAACATATTTGGAAATGGGACGCGGTAAAAAACACATTATTCGTATCAACGGTGTACGTGAAAAACAAATCGTAAAAACGGTTCGTTTGTGGAAAGATAAGCAAAAATAATGTTACACACATCTGATTTCGATTTTGATTTACCGGCCGAACTTATTGCGTCGCACCCATTGGCACAACGCGATGCGTCGCGTATGTTGGTTGTTAATGGCAATAATGTCGCCGATAAACACATTCGTGATTTCCTGGACTTTTTACAGCCCGGCGATGTTGTCGTTTTTAATAATTCGCGGGTTATTCCGGCGCGATTTGATGCGGTTGACAAAGATGGTAATTCACACGAAATCACATTACACACCGCAACAGATGATTCAAAAACATGGTGGGGGTTGTGTAAGAAATTCAATAAAATTGCAATTGGCGAACGATTGACTATTGTGGACGGTACGGAAATAGAAATCGTTGCCCATGATGACGAAAGTGGACTTAAAATAAGATTCCATTGTGATAATGTTTTTGATGTGTTAAATGCGGTTGGTAAAATGCCGTTGCCACCATATATGAAACGCGAAGAAGAAGAAGCGGACCGCGAACGGTACCAAACTGTCTATGCCGACCCAATTGGGTCAATGGCGGCACCAACGGCGGGACTGCATTTCACAGATGAATTGATGCGCGAAATTGAAACGCGTGGTGCGACAATTGTGAAGGTAACATTACATGTTGGTGCGGGAACGTGGATGCCGGTAAAAACCGAAAATATTTCAGAACACAAAATGCATTCTGAATGGTGCCAAATTACCCCCGAACAAGCCGACATAATCAACAACGCAAAACGCGTTATTGCGGTTGGTACAACATCAATGCGCACATTGGAAAGTGCGGCAATTGATAACCGTAAATTGCCGGCGGACAAGCAGAATAAAAGAATTGTACCAATTTGTCGTGCGACGGATATTTTTATTACACCGGGTTATCGTTTTGGGGCGGTTGATGTGTTGCTTACCAACTTTCATTTGCCGAAAAGCACACTGTTTATGTTGGTATCTGCGTTTGCTGGGTTGGACGAAATGAAGGCGGCATATGCCCACGCGGTTGCCGAAAAATATCGTTTCTTTTCATATGGCGATTGCTGTTTGTTGTTCAAAAAGGAATCATAAATGTCGTTAAAATTCGATTTGATTAAGGTTGATGGAAATGCGCGCCGCGGGCGCGTACATACCGCACATGGTGATTTTGAAACACCGGCATTTATGGCGGTTGGTACCGCCGCAACGGTCAAGGCATTGACTATGGATATGGTGCGTGCAACCGGAACCCAGGTTATTTTGGGCAACACATATCATTTGATGATGCGCCCCGGCGGCGATTTAGTGGAAAAAATGGGTGGTCTGCATAAATTTGGTGGCTGGACGGGACCTATTTTAACCGATTCCGGCGGTTTCCAGGTTATGTCGTTATCCAATCTGGTTAAAATGCGGGAAGAAGGGGTCGAATTCACATCGCACATTGATGGCGGAATAAAACATTTCCTTCGACCCGAAGATTCCGTAAATATTCAGCATCAATTAGATTCTAATATCACAATGGTTTTGGACGAATGTTTACACCTGCCGACAACACGTGAACGCGCCGAAAAGAATGTAGATATGGTGGCGCGTTGGGCAAAAAGAAGCAAAGATGCATTTGTTAATCGTGCGGGGTATGGTATCTTTGGTATTGTCCAGGGGGCAGATTACCCAGACCTGCGCGAAAAATCGGCAAAGCAATTAACAGAAATCGGCTTTGATGGGTATGCGATTGGTGGACTGGCCGTTGGCGAACCCCAGGAAACAATGTTCCGTATGATTGCGACAACAACACCGCATTTGCCAACCGATAAACCAAGATATTTGATGGGGGTTGGAACACCATTGGATATTTTGGGCGCGGTTGAACGCGGGGTTGATATGTTTGACTGTGTTATGCCAACGCGTGCCGGTCGTACCGCCCAGGCATTTACCCGCGGTGGTACAATGAATATGAAAAACGCGCGTTTTCGCACCGACATGGCACCATTGGACGACAAATGTGGTTGTCCGGCATGTAAATTAAGTCGCGCATATATTCACCATCTGGTTAAATGTAATGAAATATTGGGGGCAATGTTGCTGACCCAGCATAATTTATGGTTTTATCAAGATTTGATGCGCGATATTCGCGAACACATTGAAAACGGTACATTTGCCCAGTTCAAAAATGAATTTATAAAAACATACAAAGGGGAAAATTAATATGCCCGATAAAAAACCAGAAAACATTGATATGAATAAAATGCCCGCGTTGACAATGAATATAAATGATAAACTGTTTTTCGCATTGGCGCGTCGTGATACCGACACTTTGTCGTATGTATATTCACTGGTAATAAATCGAGAACAAGGCAGTTATCCCGCCGAAATGAAAACAGAAATATCCGCGTTCAAGGATACAGCCAGCGCAAATTTATATTATGAAACCGCAACACTTGTTATGGAACAGCAACAAAGCGGTATATTAAATAAAATACATGAATTATTCCGCGGAATGTTTGAATCACAAATAACTGCATTTAACAAAAGTGCGTCAGGTTTTAAAACACGCACAAAGTAATTATAAAAAACACATCATAAGAATTAAACATAAAAGAGAAGCAAAATGACACAATATAAACAAGTAACCAAATACGTAATTGATCGTAAAATAAATATCAATATAGACCCCAAATGGAAAGAAATATATCTTGGGGTTGCGGAACCGATACGGTATAAACAAGAATATCGTGTTTTGACATATTATATTCCGGTAACGGATAAATCTGACGACTCGTTCTTTTATATCCCCAAGGTTTCTGGTGCCAGATTTTCAACCAAAAATGCTGCGATGAAATACTATAACGAAAAACAGTCATTAAAGGCAATGCAGTGGAAAATCAACACTGACGAGAAAAACAACACACCGTTTGATTTTATGGACAAACAAATAGCAAATTTTTATTCCTTTGCGCGGTGATATGAATTATCGCTTGCATGAAAGCAATAAAATAATTATCTTTCATAAATATAAACAAGGGGGACCAGATGGCCAAAAAGAAAGAAGTTGAAGTAATTGATATGGGTGGCGCAAAAACCGTTGCTAAAAAGAAATCTTTTATTACACGTGTAAATGTTATATTTGCGATTTTTTCGGTCGTATGGTTGGCATTTGTTGTGTGGTATCCATTACACATTCGCGATAAATACGCATCTTCAATAAAGCAATCGACAGTAGTTGCGATTTTCTATGATTTACAACGTAATATTGCGGATCAATATGAAAAAATGTTGTTGGGAATTAAAAAGTCTATCAATCTGGAAAAGCCAATAGCACAGGTTATAGACAAGGTTAAAATGGCCGAAGGTGCGATTAACAAAGTAACCGATACAACTGCGCGCGCGACCGAGGCAACCAATAAAGCCAAGGACACAACGTCCGGGGTTCGTGCTTTAAGTGGTATCGCGGGCAAATTTGGTGTCAACACATCTGGGGTTGATAAAGCAGTTGGCAAGGTTGATAACACAATTAACAAGGCGGACAAGGCAATAGCAAAGGTTGACGATACCGCCGCATTGGTAAACCAGAAATTAACAAGTGTTGAAAATGAATTGACCAAGGTTGCAAAAACCGAAGTGGACAAGGTTATTGATGATGCAATCAAAAATAACATAGATCCTGCGGCTGCAATGTTATTAACACAATACGATATCAAACATGTATATCCATGGGACCCATCGTCGTGGCCGACCGCACGCAAGATTTATGCGGAATTGGTAAAATCTGACCTGGGGTTTGTACAAACTATTATCAAAACAGTGAACAAGTATTTCGGATATGTAATGTGGGGTTATTTGATTTTGATGTGGGGTGTTGGCCTTTATATCTGGTTGACCGTCCGCAAGTATGTCAAGGGATTGACCGCGCCATTCTTGGTCTGTCCACGATGCGGACACACATATGCCGACAAGCGTACAGCGGTAAGTTTGCTGAAAGTTGTACAACCATGGAAATGGTTTTAACGATAAACAAGAACCGCCATTGTGGCGGCTCTTTCTTTGAAAAAACAGGAATCAAAAAACCACCTAAACAGGTGGTTTTTAAAATTTTGGTGCGAGCAAAGTACTTCGGCAATTTCATTGCCTTGCCTCGCAACTCGCCCCTTTGCCGACAAAATCAAAAAACCACCCAAACAGGTGGTTTTTAAAATTTTGGTGCGAGCAAAGGGGCTCGAACCCTCGACCTCAACCTTGGCAAGGTTGCGCTCTAGCCAACTGAGCTACGCTCGCACTGCGTGGGGTATTCTGACATAACTTTTTTATGATTGCAAGTATTTTTTATGCGATATACGTAAAAAATACTTGATAGAGATTGTAATTTTTTTGTACGATTTTGTTGAAGTATTTATGGAAAGGGGGATAATCTGGTCTTGAAACGCATGGTTTTAGGGCTTTTTGCGTGTTTGTTTGGTGTGTTCGTCGTGAACGTGGCGATGGCTGCGTGTACAGAAAATGAAATTGATGTAACCGGTACCGGCAGTCAATGTGAAACAGTAAAATTTACCCTGACAACAACGGAATTGGCGGCAAACGGATCATTAAATATATGGATGTCTGCCAAGGGAACATTCTATATTGATTGTGGGAAAAATGGTACGTTGTCTGGTGCCGGAACATCTGGTAAAACGCTTACAAAAACAACCAATTTGGTTTCAGAAGTGCAATGTAAATGGTCGTCCGCCGGTGTACACACGATTCGATTTGGTGGAACCGCGACGGAATATGCCAGTGTTGGTCTTGATGCATCTTCAACCAATGCGGCGATACAATTTGGTACCAGCACAAATCAGTCAAAAATAGCATCTGTGTCAGGTTCGTTGGGCGCAATGTTCCCGCAATTGGGATCGGCATCGAACCAAGTTCCAAGTTTTGCATCATTATTTGATGGGGCCAGCAATTTAACATCTATACCATCGACATTGTTCAGTGGTTTAACCGGCAGTGCCAACGCAAGGTATATGTTTCATGAAACTTTTTCTGGTTGTACCAGTTTAACATCAATACCGGCGGGATTGTTTGCGGATATTACCACACCTGCCGAGCATATGTTTAATAAAACGTTTAATGGGGATACTAATTTATCTGGCTTTATACCATGGACTACATTTTCTGGATTGGTTGCAAATAACAGTCCAACCGTTTCAAATATGTGGGTTAATACATTCCAGGGCACCAATTTGGCTACGGCTTGTCCAACGGGGTCAACCCAATATACAACCCAATACGAATCCAGTTGGAACAGCAAAATTTCATGTATTTGTGCCGGCGCATACTTTTTTGATGATGCGCTGAACACATGCACCCCATGTCCAAATGGCTATGATTATGATACAACCAACGGCAAAACGGATGTAAGCCAGTGCCAAATACAGTGCGCAGCAGGAACATATGTCGAAACCCCTGGTGTATATGGTTTTACAGTTCTGGAATATTTGGAAAGCCCCGGTGATGCGTACATTGATACGGGGTTCGTGCACAATTCAGACAATATTCGGGGCGAAATTCGTGTTGGGGTATCTGAAAATATCGCGTCAAGCAAGAATTTTAATATAATTGGAAACCAAACAGCCAATGAGGGATATTCTGTGGGGTGGGCAGACAATCAGTTTAAAGTATGGGTTGTTACCACAGGTCAACGCTTAAGAGGTCCCGATCATCCATTGGTGGCAAATGGCGTGTATGATATTGCGTATGAATTTAAAAATGGTCGGCAATACCTGACAGATGGCAGTGATACAAGAGACATGGCACACGATGGTGGAATTGTGACAGACAAGCCTATACACTTGTTCGATAACGGTGTCCAAGAAATGTCTTATAATTTCAAGGGGCGTGTGTATTGGATACGGTTATATGAAAACAATGTGTTGGTGCATAATTTCCTGCCGGTGCGTCAAGATGGTACAGATCTGATAGGTATATTTGATACAGTAACAGGAAGCTTCTTTACCAACAGTAATGCCAATAGTCAAAGTGGATTTACATATGGTGGCGATTTAAGCAACACATGTGTTGATTCTGGGCGTGGGTATTATGTTGGGCAATCTATAACCAATTTTGGTGATGTCGGCGAACGGATCCCGTGTCCGATTGGTAAGTATTCCAATAGTCTGCGAGGCACCAGTATCGCATCGTGCCAGAACTGTCAGGGCGCAACATACAACGATGTTACGGGTGCCGCCGAATGTGCCGCATGTCCGGCCGGATATACCGATAATATAGACCCAGGTAAAATATCAAAAACACAATGCGAAACCACATGTCCAGGCGGAACGTATATGAGGTCTGATATGATTAATGGACATACAAAGTTAGAATATATTGTAGCGGAAGGCAAACAATGGATAAATACTAATATTAATGCATCATCATTGGTAAATCCAATTATGAAATTGACAACGCAATATACCGCTGTTGAAAAAGGAAAACAAACCGGTGCGAAGAAAAACAATCTTGATTTCAAGGTGGGTATTTCTAATGGCAATGTGTTCTTGTGCCAGGCCGGTGGGGCAAATACAGAAACAAAATTTGGTGCCGCTGACACCGCAAAACATACGTTTATATTGGATGCGGGTGCGGGAAAATGTTCCCTGGACGACGAAATCAAAGACTTGGCTGTTGGCAATTTAACCGATGGACCCATTTCTATCGGGACGGTGAATAATCAATCTGGCAATGCTGGAAAACAAAAAATCTTTGCTTTTACTTTGATAAGCAACGGCGTAAAGTTACTGGACTTGATTCCAGTGCTTGATGCAAATGGCGTTGCAGGAATGTATGATGAGGCCCACGATCGATTTTACGCCAGTGCCGGATCCCAGCCGTTTGTTCAAGGGCCGCGATCAAATTCTAGTGGTTGTATTGATGTTGAACCGGGATATTGGGCGCCAGAAACTGTGTTAGGATATGGGGAAACAAGCGATCGTAATGAATGTCCGCTGGGAACAACAACGGTTGGATATGGCCATGGCGCAGACGAGGCATCTGACTGTGGGCGTGTGTTATATATTGCCAATGGAAAGTTTTATGCGAAAACAATAAAGCCAACAACACCGGCACTAAACCTTATGACCAATGGGGGCGGTATATTTTACATCTGGGCCAGCCCAACAGACCATACATTATCCAACTTGCACCTGGGATCAATGGAAAATCAATATACGGTATATGATGACAGTTTGTTCTATGGTGAACGCGATTTTACGACGGACAATCGTATAAACAATTAAATGATGGCACCTGTCAATTATTTCTTTACATTCCGATAATTTTCGTTAATAATCGGGACTGTGAAACACCAAAAGGCGATAAATAATTATGAAATTAAACATAAAAAAATCTTTGTAATTGATGGTGCGACCAGAATAATGACGGACGCACCGCTTTGTGCGTCCGTTTTTTAATAACTAATCACAACCAGAAGGAACAACGATGTCAGAAAACGCAACAATATCGACGAATGAATTACAGGCCCGTTTACAAAAGGCTGAAAATATCCGCGCGCGTGATGGTGTTGTATGGAAAGATACATTTGATCGTTCACATACAATTGCGGACGCGCGTAATTTGCCGGATGGAACCGCCGTTAAATTATGTGGACGTGTTACTGCGTTGCGTTGGTTGGGCAAATTGATGTTTGGCCGTATTTACGATATAAATGGCGAAATTCAGTTTTCTATGTCGCGTGAAGAAATTGGCGAAGAAGATTACAAGTTTATGAAGGCCAATGTTGATATGGGCGATTTTATTGGTGTTACCGGTGAATTATACCACACAACTGCGGGCGAATTGACTGTCAAGGTTTCGCACTATGATATTCTGTCCAAGGCATTGCGTCCGTTGCCGGAAAAGTTCCATGGCCTTACCGATACCGAGGCACGCTATCGTCAACGTTATTTGGACGTAATTTCGAATCCTGAATCCCGTAACGCGTTGTTGGGCCGTTTCAAAATGACACAAAACTGGCGGCAATTTATGATTGATAACGGCTTTTTGGAAATTGAAACACCAATTTTACAAAATGTTGCGTCTGGGGCGGCGGCAAAGCCTTTTACCACACACCATAACGCGTTGGACGCAGATTTTCAGTTGCGTATTTCGCCGGAATTGTTCTTGAAAATGGCAATTGGCGCGGGTTTTGACCGCGTGTTCGAAGTTGCAAAAGATTTCCGCAACGAAGGTATGGATGCGATGCACCTGCAAGAATTCACAATGGTTGAATGGTATGCGGCATATTGGGATTACAAGAAGAATATTGATTTTACATGGCGATTGATTCAACACCTGATTAAATCTGCACGTGGTACATTACAGATTTCATACCAGGGAACAGAATTAGATTTTTCAAAGTATGAAATGATGGATTACACCGCGAAAATGAATGAATTGTTCGGATGTAATATTTTGGACTTTGATGATTTAGATGCGTTAAAGAAGCAACTGGTTGATTCCGGTATGTTCCCGGCCGAAGATTTGGAAAATCTTAATTCTATACCTGTATTGGTGGACTGGGTTTACAAACGCAAAATCCGCGACAGTATTGTTAAGCCAACATTCCTGTATAACTATCCAACATATATGGTACCATTGGCGCGACACAGTGATGCCGATGACAGATGCCTTGATATGTTCCAATTGTTGGTATGCGGTGCCGAATTGTGCAAGGGGTATTCAGAATTGGTTAACCCAATTCAGCAATTGGCGGCATTTGAACAACAGGCCAAAAACATTGCCAACGGCGATGAAGAAGCATTTAACCCAGATAACGACTTTGTGCGCGCGATGGAACATGGTTTCCCACCGATTTCCGGGGTTGGCCTTGGGGTTGACAGATTGGCCAGCATTATATTTGACCAGCCGACATTACGTGATGTCATATTGTTCCCAATGATGAAATAGGGCAATCAAGATGATTTCTAAATCTGATACTTTTGCGGTTGATTTAACCGCAGATCACGACAGGAAAAACCTGGCCGATATTGAACACGCACTGGCCGAACACCGTATTAACGAAGAAGCGGCCGAATACCTGCGGTCCCTGTATTCCGACGGGATGGATTGGTTCCGTGAAGTGTTTCATGTCCTGGGTAAATGCCTTGGCGCGCCCAAGGCACCCGTTGTGCGTTATGATTATGAAAACGATTGTGGTGTTGATGAACAGATTAAAATATCTGATATTAACCCATTGTCGCCATATCTTGTCCAGCATCGTTTGGACATGGACCCAATGCGTAATCAGTTCTTTACGGTTACCGCCGGACACCAGGTTGATTTGTCGGTGTCGTCTATTGTTACGGTTATTGTTGCTGCACAAAAACGCACAGAACGCGCACTGGAAAAAATTACGGGAAAATATTATCGGGACTATGTTAACGATGTTGCAACAACCGCTGAACGCGTTATAACTGCGCACGAACGCGCGGCATCTGGGCGCGCAATCGCCGAAAAAATACGTGAAGAGTTTTCTGATAAGTTTATAACATCTGCACCAGAAACTGTATTAAAGATTATCGGTCGCGGCCACGAACAAATTGCCGTAGATTTAGTGCGCGAATTGGATAAAATTGAAAAGCCGCATTTAAGATTGCAAGATGTTTGGCGCGTGAAGTGTTTGTTTGATTTGGTGCCCCAGGCGCGTACATTCATAGAACGCATCCGCGAAGCGATGCCGGAACGCATTATTTCCATGCGGGACAAGTTTTATGATATGGACAACCCACGTAATTATCGTGATGCCAAAATTATTTTGAATATTGGGCATGACGGCGGGCCGGTTATACCAATGGAAATTATATGCCAGGTGCGTACGTTCTTTGAATTTGAACGCATGACGCACATTCAATATGAACGCGCGCGCAAACGCAAAAACGCGGCCAGTGATAACATAGAACGCAAATTGGCAGATTATATGGAAGATGGCATCAAAGAATACAACCTTATGATTTGTCGCTGTGTCGAGGCTTTGTTTGACCGCGTTGGGTGGAATATTTTGTATGAACGCGGAATCGGCATGTCGCTTTTCGAAGGGTTCCCAAAGAATTGCACCTTGTATTATCCGCAAAAGATGTTGGATATCATTACCGATAAATTGGATAACGCGATTGAAAACGAAGTGTTTCGCCTTACCACTTCGCCCGCGAAATTAACCCAGGCCCAAACAAGCGAAATCTTTCACTTTATGGCGCGGTTTATTTTGGTTGCGGCGATGCCATATCGTAAATCGGCATGGTCTGCGCCGACGAATACACCGGCGGGCAAATTATTTAATTTCGTTATGAAGGAAGTTCAACGTTATTACAAACAATAATGTGTTGAAAATACTTAAAATATACAATCGCCCCATGGGAAATAAATCGTACAGGGGCGATTGTTTTTTTCTTGTGTTAGTTTTAATATTGCGCAACAATGAAATCAGGTTCATGGACAGTTACCCAGAACCATAACAAGCATAAGAAAGGAAACGATTATGCGTCAAGGGAAAGTAAAATGGTATAATGGCAAAAAATGTTTCGGCTTTATTACGCCGGACGCGCCAAATGAAAACGGAAACACAGATGATGTATTTGTTCATTCCAGTGCATTAAAAGCAGCGGGTATCAGATTCTTGAATGAAAACGATATCGTTGAATTCGAAGAAGAAGTCCGTAATGACAAATTGTCGGTAACAACATTGAAATTGATTCAGCGTGACGAAGAATCGGCACGTCTGTTCCACGAACGTCGCGCGGAACGTCGCCGCGCCGCCGAAGACCGAAAACAGCGCGAAGAAAAATCAACGCGCCATGGATTCGCGTTCTGGAAAAAATAATCAAAAACGCCCGGTTGGGCGTTTTTAATTGAAAAAATTACGCTGTTGAATTATAATAAAAACAGGCAAAGGATAAATAAATGATTATGAAAGAAGTTGATGAATAATTTTTAACAAAAGGATTTATTATGTGGACAGCAATTGCGATTGTTGCAGTGATTTTGTTGTATTTTGTTGGTGTTTATAATGGTCTGATTTCTCGTCGAAACCAGGTACGTGAAGCGTGGGCGACAATTGATACCCAATTAAAACGTCGTTATGATTTGATACCTAATTTAATGGAAACAGTGTCGGGTGCGGCAAAACACGAAAAAGAAACATTGAATGCGGTAATTTCTGCGCGTAATGTGGCGATGAAGGCAACGGATGCCGGTGCGCGCGGTATGGCGGAAAATGCGCTTTCTGGGGCATTAAAGAATATTTTTGCGTTGGCGGAAAATTACCCTGATTTAAAGGCAAATGAGAACTTTTTGGAATTACAACGCGAATTGGCGGATACAGAAACCAAGATTCAGGCGGCGCGCCAGTTTTATAATACCGTTGTAATGGGGCTTAATAACGCGGTTGAACAATTCCCATCGAACATTATTGCGCGTATGTTTGGAATCGGAACCGAAAAGTTATTTGAAGCGGATGCATCCGAACGCGTTGCCCCGCGGGTAAAGTTTTAATAGAAAATACGCAGATTTTCCTTGATTTTACATAAAAAACAGTATAAACTGCGTTCCGCTGAGTAATCAGAACTGATTAAGTCATGGTGTCTTTTGGTCCCATGTATGATAAGGATTCTGTTAAAATATTCGGCACCGAAAAACCAAAAAAAAGGATAAATTATGGCAAGAATGGGCGCAAAACGTAATACGCGCAAATTGAAAATCGGACGTTCGCTGGGTGTCAATCTGTGGGGCCAGGCGAAATCTCCATTTAACAAACGTAAATATAAACCGGGCCAGCATGGTCCAACATCCCGCGGTGGTAATTCGTCTGATTACGCAAAGCAGATGCGCGCGAAACAGACATTAAAGGGTTACTATGGCAACATCGGTGAAAAGAAGTTCCACGCATACTATGCCGAAGCGGACAATATGCGCGGCGACACACCGGATAATTTGATTGGCTTGCTGGAACGCCGTTTGGACGCAGTTGTATATCGTGCGAAATTGGCACCAACTGTTTTCTCGGCACGTCAATTGGTCAGCCATGGTCATATTTATGTCAATGGCAAACGCGTTAAAATCGCTTCATATCAGGTAAAACCAGGCGATGTTATCACAGTAAGTGAAAAAGCAAAACAGATGCCGTTGGTCGTTTTGGCATTGGAAGCAGGGGATCGCGAATTCCCAGAATACATCAATGTTGACAGTGCGAATTTCACTGCGACATACGTTCGTGTTCCGGCATTTGCAGATGTTCCATATCCTGTACAAATGTTTCCAGAACTGGTCGTCGAATTCTATTCTCGTTAATAGAACGGGAGAAGAACAGAAAAATCACCGCATTTGCGGTGATTTTTTGTTTACAATGGAAAATATTTATTTTCCCTTTAATATGCGTGATTTATTGCGTTCCCATTCGCGCTGTTTAATTGTTTCGCGTTTGTCGGCGCGTTGCTTACCATGACCGATACCCAGCAAAACCTTTAATTTTCCGCGATTATTAAAGTATAACTTTAACGGAACAATTGTCGCGCCTTTTTCCTGTAATTGCCCAATCATGCGGTTTATTTGACTGCGGTGTAATAATAACTGGCGCGGGCGACGTTCATCAAAGTTCACAATACGTGCGGCGGTTGGTAATTTCTGGATTTCAACACCCGCCATAAAAAGATTATCGCCACGACGTTGAACAAAACCATCAACAATCGTTACCAGCCCATAACGCACAGATTTGATTTCCGCCCCGGTCATGGCAAGGCCAGCCTCTATCGTGTCTTCAATAGAGTAATTAAACCGCGCCTTGCGGTTTTCGGAAACTTGGCCAAACTTTATCAAACTGCGTGTCATTTTATTGCCGTATTTTTTGATACAGGTTCAATGTATTTTGTTCCAGTATAGATTCCAATTCATCCATTTGCAAATGTTTAATTTCCGCCAAAACTTTTGCCGTTTCACGCACCATGAATGGTTCACATGTTTTTCCACGATATGGCACCGGTGCACAATAGGGGGAATCTGTTTCAATAACAATGTGGTCAATTGGTATTTTTTCAAATGTTTCACGAATATCAGCCGCGTTCTTAAATGTCAAAATGCCCGATGCGGAAAAGTAAAAACCCCGATCCAGCATCACATGTGCCAATTCCCAACCGGACGTAAAACAATGCATAACACCGCGTATGTTTTTCAATATGTCCGCCGTATCAGATACGGCATCACGTGTATGTATTGCCACAGGTAAATCGGCGTTGCGCGCAATTTCCAACTGTTCTTCAAACAGTTTTATTTGCGCTTTTCGGTCGTTGTCGCCCCCATGATAGTCCAAACCAATTTCGCCAATTCCGATAACGCATGGGTGCGACAAAACATCTGGTGTTAAAAAATTATGTGGGTCTGTTCCGGCGTATTCAGGGTGTATGCCCGTTGTTACAAAAATATTGTCATGGGTTTCTGCGATTTTTATTGCGGGCAAAATATCATGCGGTTCGGCGGTTGCGCATATCAATCGGCCAACACCAGCCGCCGCCGCACGCGTGATAACATCATCCAGGTTTTCACCCGCACAATAATCGTCTGTTAAATGGCAGTGTGTGTCTGTAAGCATTTTTTTATATCACTTATAATAGAAAATATGGCGGTTTCAGGTTCCAAATTGATGCGGGTAATGTTCGCAATTTGTTGTGTTGCCGTTGGGTACAGTTCCGCCAACCCATACCGCGCAATCACATCCAATAAAATACCATAAAGGGCATTGTCCGGCGCAATCTTGCGTGCGATTGCCAACAGGTCAGACGCACTTGCGTTCGGATTTTCAAGTGTCGCAATCAGTTCTTCATATATTTCATCGCCACCCAGGCTTTTCAGGTTCGCAACGCGACCAAAACTGCCGTTTGCCAGTTTTAGTGTCTCGTTACTTATTTCTGCATCGCCCATAAATCGTGCGCACAATTCACGCAATTCGGAAATGGTCAGTGGGCGCATCTTTTCCACGCGGGCGCGCGAACGTACGGTGGGTAAAACATTGGCCAACTGGTGTACAATCAATAAAAACAGTGTTTGCGCCGGTGGTTCTTCCAACAATTTAAGCAGGGCATTTGATGCCGCGGTTGATAATTCGTCCACAGAATCAATCACAATCACGCGCCACCGCCCCGACATAGACGATAACTGCATTCGTTCAATAACACCACGCACCGTATGTACCGAAATAAGTTTGGCATCGGTTTTTGGTTTGCCTTTGTCGTCAATATTGTGTGCCATGTCAATTATGAAAAAGTCGCCAACATTACCATAAACAGTTTTTGCTATTTTATATGCCAGTGTTGCTTTGCCGATGCCCCGCGGCCCGGTTAACATCCATACCGGGTGAATCGGGTGAACATCGCGCGCATTCCACGCATCCATAAACGCGCGCCAAACATCGCCATGCCCGACCAGTTCATCGTTGTCAATCGGGTTCGGAAAAGAATAGGGCGATTTTGCCGATTTTCGTGGTGCCATGTTATTTCTCGTATTCTGATTTTAATTTTGACCAACCCATATTGTTCGCATATCTGCCATCGGAAAATTTATATGCGCATCTGGATATTCCATCCAAAAAGAACCCCGCCTTGCGTATAGATTTTTCAGAACGCGTGTTTTCTGTTGCGCACTGAACTGTTATTCGGTTTGCGTGTAATATATCAAATGCTATTTGATCGTATTTACGGTATATTTCGCGGGCAAAACCGTTGCCCCATGCCGAACGCACAAACCACATTTCGCCGATTTGTAATGTTTCGTTATCGGGGTGATAATATGCGCGTGTAAAGCCAATAATTTGATTATTATGGAATATATAATATGTTACACCGATATTCGCG
The DNA here is from genome assembly GCA_017475605.1 of Alphaproteobacteria bacterium. Lineage (GTDB taxonomy): Bacteria > Pseudomonadota > Alphaproteobacteria > Rs-D84 > Rs-D84 > Enterousia. The sequence goes on from JAFVFD010000002.1 coordinate 47,710, forward strand.
GTCCATTTTTCGCTACGGCGCATTATCTGTAAAACTTCGTCTGCGTTTGCGGGTAGTATGTCTTTCTCGTCCATGGCAATGGGCGTATATGGGAAATCGGATTTTTGTTCATTTTTTATCGCATCAAAAAACAGTTTAGCATTAGGTTCCGTTGCGTCCATTTGGCGCAATACCAGACGTTCTGTTTTTATTTCGCGGGCAAGATTTTTAATCGGATTCATTTATTTGCCCTTTATCATTACGGAAATATTGCGCATTATGCGGCCCAGGAAGCGCACCTTTTTAACATTGTCGGCGGCAACCAGTGGTGCACGCGCAATTATACGACCGTCCAATTCCGCAATAATTTCGCCCAGTGTGTCGCCCGCCGCAATTGGTGCCGGCGCGGGATCATTAAATCGTGCCAACACGCGCACAGAAGATACGGGTGTCGGTTTTGTCAACGTGATTGCGAACGGTTGCGCGACCGTTGCGTTGACCTTATCGGCGCGACCGTACCATACCGGTATTTCAACGACTGTATCACCAGGCTGATAATAAACCTTGTGTGTGGTGGTGGTAAAACCATAGTTTAATAATTTCTTCATTTCCGCCGCCAACGCATCGTGTCCACGACCGTTGAATCCGTTTATAATGCCAATTAAACGACGGCCCCCCACGCGCGCAGATGCGACCATTCCATAACCACCGCTGTCGGTGTGGCCGGTTTTAAGACCATCCGCCCCCGGCATAGTGAACAATAATTTGTTGTAATTTACGGTATGTGTACGCCCCCAGTCGCGACACCAATCTGACTTATAATCATTAAATTCAAAACGTTTTGTCGCGAACAACGGGTAAATATCCGGATAATCACGAATAATGTGTGTCGCCAATATTGCTAATTCGCGACTTGTCATCAAATTATTCGGATCCGGCAGGCCACTTGCGTTGCCAAACGTTGATTGTTCCATGCCGATTGCACGCGCCTTGGCGGTCATTTGTGCGGTAAATGCGTTTTCAGACCCAGCCAGTTTTTCCGCCACAACAACCGATGCATCACCGCCCGACAGGACAATAAGTCCCAAAATCGCATCACGAACGGTTATTTCCTGGCCGGAAACAAGGCAAATCTTACTTGCCGGGTACCACAGTGGGTTTTTGTAATCTGCGTTGTCTGATACGGGCAGTTTGCTGTCCATGTTAAGACGGCCGGCCTTGATTTCATCAAAAAGTACCGCCAGGGTCATCAATTTAATCATTGATGATGGCGGCATTAAAACATCCGCGTTTTTGGCATATATTTCAGTACCTGAATCGTAGTCTAATAAAAATGCGGAACGTGCCTTGGTCGTAAAATCTGTTTCCGCCTGTTTTGCGGCATTTGCGGTTACGGAAATCAATAACAATAAAGTGGTAATAAATATCTTTGTCTTCATGCCCAAATCATAGCAATATTGATGGCAAAATGGCAACGATTTTTTACAATTTTTTATTTCATTGTAACAACGAAATTTTCCCCATCTATACCAATAATTTTACAATCACAAATCGTGCGATTTGGTATCGATTCCCCCATAATTCGAACGGAAATATCGTGCGCAGTGCGCCCAAGGTTGTCATTTTCGACCAAAACAGTTACAAATTGTCCCAAATGTGCGTTCATAAAGTCTTTACGATTACAGGTTGCCGCGTTTGTAATGGCTTTTACACGTTGTTTTGATGTGTTTTTAGGCACCTGGTTCGGCATGGTGGCGGCCGGTGTCCCCGGACGTGGCGAATATGGAAATGCGTGAATCTTAATTGGTTTTGTATCGGCGACCAGATTAAGTGTTTCGGCGAATAATTCGTCTGTTTCACCGGGAAAGCCACAAATAATATCCCAACTGAATGTGATGCCATCGGCATATGCCACAATGTCGCGCACCATTTGCGCTGTGTGCCGACGACGCATTGTGCGCAATATTTCGTCCGACCCTGACTGCATAGAAAGGTGCATGTGTGGCATCATGCGTTCGTTTTCGTGTATAAGGTCTATTATTTTATAAATTTCGGGCGATGCCGGGTCCGTTGATGAAAGGCGCAGTCGCCGTATTTCCGGGACATCAGCCAACAATTTACGGCACAAGTCGGATATAAGGAACGGCTTGCCATCGTAAATTCGGTGATAAGATGCGCTGTCCACTCCGGTAAGGACGATTTCCGCATATCCGTTTTGAACGGCAAGGCGAACATCTGCCAGAATATCGGCGTATTCCAGTGATATTGACGGCCCACGCAAAAGGCGCGTTATACAATACGTGCATTCGTGATTACAGCCGTTTTGAATCTGGATAAACTGCTTGGACATTGGTGTGTCGGGGTTTGAAACATGTATTTCGTCCGGCTGGGTGGCAAAATCAAAGTCCGCCGCCGCGCGCACATAGGCATCTTGATTTAATTTTTCAGAATTATGAACAACGCGGGCATTTGGTATTTTGTCATAGGCGCGTGTGTCATGTGTGGCGGCACAACCAGTTATGAAAATAGGGGTTGTGGGGTTTTCGCGTGCGACGCGTCGTACATATTGCGCAGATTGACGTTCGGCTTCGCCGGTTACCGCACAGGTGTTAACGACAATCGCCCGCGGCAGTGCCCCACGCAGCATTTCCGCAATCTTTTCAGATTCCACCGCATTAAGCCGGCAACCGAAAGTAACTGTCCTTATATAATTTTTATTATTTTCTGCTTGCATTTTTACTGTCCTTGGGGCATTATAACCTGACTTAAAATGATTTCAACAAAGGATTTAAAATGGCCCGTACAACAAATTCAGATACTTTGCCATATGTAGAAAGCCGCTATGAACTGGGAATGCTGGCATCTCAACGTGTTCGCGACCTTAACGGTGGGGCAGAGGCGGTTGTTGATAAAAACGATGATAAATTGACGGTTGTTGCGTTGCGCGAAATCGCCAGTGGTAAATTAGACGTTCAAAATGTTCGCCATGAATTTATCCAGTCTTACAAGGAAGCACCGATTTCCGAAACAGCCGAAGAAACCCTGGAAGTTGGCAGTGAAGATCCAATGTTGCGTGAAATTGATGCGGAATTGGAAAACACATTGGTTGATACGACCACGGATGCCGGCGAAGATGTTGCCGACGATGTCGCGGTTGATTCACCAGATGCCGAATAATTCAGCATATTGATATCCGGAGACGTCGCATAGTTGGTCTAGTGCGCCACATTGGAAATGTGGTATACTCGCAAGGGTATCAAGGGTTCGAATCCCTTCGTCTCCGCCAGAAAATTACCCCGCATTTGCGGGGTTAATTTTTGGCGGATATGTGAGGCAGATTTGAACCATTAGCAACGAATGTTGCTGGGTTCGAAAACAAGTAGATTTTGCAAGCGCAGCGTGGCGAAATCGTTACGGTTTGCCCGCAGGCACATTGTGCCGAGGGAATCCCTTCGTCTCCGCCAGAAAATTAAAATCTTAAAACGCCCCGTTCGGGGTGTTTTTGATTTTAACTGGCGTGGACGAAGGGATGGGTCAGAGCGAAGCGCATGACCAATACGCAGATGAACAATTACAAAACCTGCAAAAACGGATATTTTTAATAGAGTTTTTGCGTTTAGGTTTTGTTTTTGTTTATCAAGGGGGGGGTATCGTCTCCGCCAGAAAATTAAAATCTTAAAACACCCGTTCGGGGTGTTTTTTATTTAGGAGGGGGAGGAATTGATTGATTTTTTTATGGTTTTGTGATATAATATGTGCAACTAAACGGACGGCATTTGCCGTCTTTTTTTATTTCCACCGCTACGTGCGGGTTTTTTATTTAACAAAAGGAGTTATAATGCAAACACCAAAATTTTTACGCAATTTATTACAATCTAATAACTATTGGAATAAAAATAGTACTGAATTCGCAAAAGCAAATGAATATCTGGAAAAGTTATATCCAGTGCAACTGTCCGCTGATTTATCAGGAAGATTTGTTGAACCGCCATACGATATGACCCTGGAACAATTTGAAAGCGCACAACGGCAATTCGACAAAGATTTGGAAGATGCGATTCATGAAGCAGAAGATTCAGTAGATGATGCAAATGGAACAGCAGAGCCAATTGACTATGACCAATATGTAGATATTGAAGAAACGATAGATGTTCGTGTTTTGATGCCAGGTGGAAATATAGAATATATGCAACTTGTCGTATATATGTTGAATTTGCCTGATGATGACACTGATGTGGAACTGGAACCAGATAAAACACAAAGGATTTGGATATGGCACAGCGAAGAAGACGAAAATGTTTGCGATGATTGTGTATCACACGATGACGAAGTATTCGAAGACAAAGACGATATTCCAGAAATTCCCGTGCATCCTAACTGTCGTTGTTGGGTTGAAGAAGTAAAGTTAGATGACAACGGTAAACCTATTTCAAGTAAAGCATACAAAGGGCAAAAGCCAGAAATACCGAAAAATGACAAAGAACCTCAGTCAGAAAAAACGCCAACTTTTGATAAACCTGTTGATATAAAAGAAGGTCAATATGCCACATTTGACGGGAAAAATCTGACTATATTTCAAGACGGCAAAGTTGTTGCTTCGTGGAATGCGGTATCAGGTCGTCCAGAGTATCAAAGTCCAGAATATCAAAATCTAAAATCCACAGGTCCAATTCCAGAAGGTGCATATGTAGCAAGACAAGAAAAATTACAACATATGTCACCAGCAGATTGGGCAATTGGATGGTCCAGAGTTCTGGGAAATAAATTTGGTGGGAAATGGCCGGGTTCATCTGTTTCTTGGGGAAATTCTCGCGTATGGCTGGAACCTTCAAAAGAAACAAACACTTTTGGACGTGACAAATTCAGTATTCACGGAGGCTTGTTTCCTGGTTCTGCAGGTTGTATAGATTTGACGGACCAAATAAACTCTTTTACATCTTGGTTGGAAAGTACTGGAAAAGATTTACTGATATATGTAAAATATAAATAAGTCAAAGGACATTTTATGAAATATTGGAAACGCGCAGCAATAATTTTTGTTGGAATTGATTTTTTTCTACTTTTTGCGTTGATTGATGAATATTATGAATTTTTTATCAAGGATTGTCGTGATGCGTTTCCATTCCATTATTGTCCATGGGGTGGCGAAAGTATGGGTTGGGGATGGAGAAATGCCGATGTATATTTGAATGGCATAGCATCATCTGGTGCTGTTTTATTATTGTTTATTCCATTGGCAATATATCATTTGTACAATCAAAATTATAAATATGCATTTTGGACTGCTTTAGCCCCAATCATAATATCTTGGAGTAGTGAATTTTTAGAACGTATTTTATATTATTGTGCTTAACTTGTTGACATTTGAAAATAATGGACATGATTTAATTGTTAATGTAAAATACAAATGATGAGTTTTATAGGCAGTTTTTTATCTATGACCCTTGCATTATTCTTTCTGAATGATTTGTCGGGGCTTTTAAGTAACGGTAAATGGGACGGCTTACTGCATTTTATATGCGAACATGATTGCCTTATGCTTGTTGATAAAATAGCCCTAGTATTATTTAGTACGATGTTTGTATTTTTTTCTATACAGGCAATAAAACTATACAAATGGAAATTTTTATTTGTCCCTTTATTATCTTGCCTTGCATGGTTATTGTTGATGATGTTACATTTATTGACAGTATATTTGTTTTTTGTATGATTTGAAAACAATGAACATGATCTAATTATCAATATAAAGAAATACTTTGTCCTGCATCATTTGGTGCAGGTTTTTTTATAAAAAAAGAGATGAAAGATATGAAAATGAGTGACAATGGCATAAATATGTTAAAAAAATTTGAAGGTTCTGTAACAAAAGGCGATAAACACATTATATATGATGATAAAACCGGGAAACCCGTGGATGTGAACAAACCTTTACCAAGTGGTGCAACTATCGGTTATGGTCATTTAATCAAACCGAACGAAGATTTTAGAAACGGAATTTCAGAATCTAAAGCCACCGAATTATTACGCGCCGACATTGCAACTGCAGAACGTGCCGTACGAGATAACATAACTGTACCATTATCACAGAATCAATTTGATGCTCTGACTTCTTTGGCTTATAATATCGGCTCAAAAAATTTCGCAAATTCAACCGTTGTTAAATATGTAAACAATCCGAATTTTCATAGTTCTGTGTATCCAAATCTGGAATCTGCATGGAAGACATGGAATCGTTCCCAGGGCAACGTATTAAAGGGTCTTGTAAACCGCAGACAAAACGAATGGGTTATGTATAATCGTGGTATATATTTAATTTAGATAATAACAGTAAGGTTCTGCTGTTTTTTAGCGTTTTTAATTGGCAATATTGGGGTAATATGACATAATTTGCCCATGGGTCAAATAATAATACATGTTGATATGGATGCCTTTTATGCCGCGGTTGAAATGCGCGACAATCCGTCGTTGCGTGGGAAACCCCTGATAATAGGTTCTTTGCCACACGAACGCGGGGTTGTGTCAACCTGTAACTATGCCGCACGCAAATATGGTGTGCATTCTGGTATGAATATCAAGGATGCGTACAGACTGTGCCCAAATGGGGTATATATGCACCCAAATTTTGATAAATATAAATCTGTGTCGCACCAGTTACATGAAATATGGGATGGGTATGCAACGGCATCAGAATCGGTTGCCTTTGACGAGGCTTATTTAGACGTAACAAAACAGGCCGGCGATTTTGCCGGTGCGCGTAAAATCGCACATGAAATCAAGCAGCGTGTCCGCGATGAATTGCAATTAAGTTGCTCGGTTGGTGTTGCGTATTCTAAAACCGCGGCGAAAATCGCCAGCGAAGAGAAAAAACCAGATGGCTATTTTGAAATAGAAACCCCCGACGATTTTGTAAACCTTATAATAGATCGTGATGTCGGGGTGCTTTATACTGTTGGTGCGCGAACCGCACAAAAATTGTCGTCTGTCGGTATAAAAACGGTGCGTGATATACGCGATAACAGCGCGCGCGTAATTGAATTGTTGGGCAAACATGGTCGCTGGTTAACAAATATTGCGTTTGGGGTGGATAATCGGAGTGTAACACCATATGACCCGCATAATGCGAAAACAATCGGACGCGAAATTACATTTCAACAAGATGTAAATAACACTGATTTATTGCGTGATATCCTGTTGTTGTTGTCGCTTTGTGTGGAACATCGGGTGAATCGTGTTGGATTGGTGGGCGGTGGGGTTACTTTAAAAATTACATATTCCAATATGCGCAAAATCACGCGCAGCGAGTTGTGTTCATGTGCCAATGCCGTTGATATATATAATACAACGGTGCGTTTGCTGGGGAATATTGAACGGCGGCCTGTGCGATTGATTGGTGTTGGGGTATATAACTTGACGCATACCGGTGTTGCGCAATTGTCATTAGGTGAAATGTTAAAACCAAACGCTTCTGAAACTGAATTGCACGATTTGTTAACTATGCTGGGGAATAAATATAATTTGGACTTTGCTGGTAATTTGAATAAACTTTTTGAAATGGAAACACTTTACAAAACAATTGAATATATGCGAAAGCATGCAGTGCATGTTTAATCAAAAATGATTTGTTTATAGTGTTTTTTATGGTATAATGTACACTATGAAAAAGAATATTTTATTTTTATTAATTGCGGCGGTCGCTTTCGCGGGCTGTCGTTCAGATGATGCGCCGGTTGACAATGGCGATTATGTTGATTGTATTGACTGTGGAACGGTGAATATGGTTGAATATTCGATGCCACATGGCAATGATTTAAAACTGGAAACCGCGCACCATGTGATTCAGATTGATGCCGTACCTGGCAAAACATACGATTATTATGTTTGGACCGGTAACAAAGATTATGCGGACGATCCTGATATCATTGTGAACGAAGGGACGGCTGCGGTTCTGGTGTCTGAATAATGGAATATAAAACAAATGTTATGCGCGTTTTGGACGCGCATAAAATATTTTATCAACATTTTGAATATGTTGTTAACCCCACAATGAATGGGGTTGATATTGCGCACGCGCAAAATCAAAATCCAGATATGGTATTCAAAACATTGTTAACAATGGCACGTCCGGGGCGTTATTATGTGTTTTTGGTTCCTGTGGCGCATGAATTGGACCTTAAACGTGCAGCGGTTGCCGTAAATGAAAAGTCCTTGAATATGGTTCATCAGCGCGATTTGTTGGGTATATGTGGCTATGTTCATGGTGGATGCAGTCCGATTGGTATGAAAAAACAATTCCCAACGGTTATTGATGCGTGTGCTAAACGGTTATCTGAAATAATAGTAAGTGCCGGTCGCCCCGGTCATCAAATACAAATCGCATTGTCGGATATTCAGAAAATCATACCGTTGTCATTTGCGGAAATATTGGAATGATACATTGTATTTGTATCGTTAAAGAAAGATAAAATATCATCGCCAATCGCCCCGCAATTTATTTCCATAAGCATTCTGTCCCGGACATCAGGATACATAAGTAACATTGTGTGTGTTAAATCGTTGTTGGCATAAGAATTATACAATGCGCGACTTAAACGCACACTGGGGGTGCCATAATCGTTCGGACCGCATATAATTAAAATAGGGTTTTCATAGTTACTTTTTTTATCTAATTTTATTAGTCCGTCCAACAAAGAAGCATAAAAACCATAGGTTCCGATGGGGGCCTTTTGGGTGTGTCCACAATGGCGGCGGGTAAAAAAGTTTACTATTCGTGCCGTTGCATCGGCCCCATAAATACGCATACCAATATGCGCGATTAATTGGGCCATTTTTAGTTTCCACCGCGCATGCCGTCCTGATTTTATAAGGCATACACCCGCAGATTCTGTATCAATATTTTGTAACATAGACTGAACAATAAAACCACCATACCCGTATCCAATTAAAAACAATGGTAAATCGTATTTGATATTAAGGTGGCGCATAATGTCAATCTCTTGATTAACTGCGGATTCAAATGTGCGTGGCTTTTTTGACAACGATATATCTGTGCTGAAAACGATATAACCATTTTGATTCAAAAAGTGCGCAAATTTATCATATGTCGCGGCGCAATCAAAGACACCATGAACAATTTGAATAACACCAATCGGATTTGAAACATTATCCCAGGTCGCACACATAAGGCGTGCATTATCAGATGTTGTAAAAATTTTATTTTTCATATACACATGGACAATGATATATGTATATCAAATCTTATGCGATAGGTTCATTTTCCGATTATATCGCGTTTCCGGCAACAAAACCGCTGGACCATGCCCATTGTAAATTAAAACCGCCCAAATCGCCCGCTATGTCCAATACTTCGCCAATGAAATACAGGCCCGAACATAATTTTGATTCCATTGTTTTTGATGAAACATCCGCGGTATCAACGCCACCACGAACAACCTCGGCAGACGAAAGCGAATGATATTTAATATCGGTGGCTGGTATTTCTGTGTGTGATATAGATTTTGCGATGTTTTTTAGGTCTGTGTCGCGTAAATCGGCAATTCTGGTGTCAATGCCGCCACAAAACCATTTAGCAACGCGTGTGGGCAATTTTTGCGCCAATACGGACGAAAGAGTTTTTTTCCCATCATTATGTTTTGCCATGCGTAAATATTCGTAAATATCAATACCCGGGCACAGGTTTATTATTATGTTATCTTCTATATCACGAACAGATGCGCGATATGCCGCCGGCCCTCCAATTCCAAAATGCGTGAACAGCATATCGTCATAAATGGTTTGCCGTCCGATAGTTATTGATACGGGTAATGATATCCCCATAAAATCTGATGGGAAAACCTTTGTCGCAATTGCACACAGGGCGGGGCGTATTGGTACGATTTTATGCCCAAAACTTTTTGCGATTTTGTGCCCTATATCCGATACCCCCATCGAATCAAATGATGTGCCGCCGGTTGCAACAATAAGATTGTGTGCGGTAAAATTGCCGTTCGTTGTTTGTATGTTGAAAATATTATTCTGTTTTGTTGCACCAATAACCGCGGTGTCATAAAAAATATCGGCATCATGTGCATCGGAAACCAATGCCATAACGACTGCTTTTGCGCCGTCCGCACAGAAGTATTGTCCAGCCGCTTTTTCTGTTATCTTTATTTTGTGGTCTTTTGCCCAGGTCAACATATCGGTTGGGGAAAATCGTGCCAGTGCTCCACGAATGAAGTTGGGATTTTTACCAAAGTAATGTGTTGCATCGGCGGACAGGTTTGTGAAATTACAACGTCCACCGCCAGATACGGCGACCTTGCGTGCCGGGGCATTCCCCATGTCAATAATGGCGACAGACCGATTGTTTTTCAGCGCATTTGCCGCCGCAAACAATCCAGACGCACCACAGCCTAATATAATCACATCATAAGTTTTCATGGTTATATTTATAATACAACGATTTGTTTATTTCAATAAAAAGCCCCATCTTGCGATGGGGCAGGCGGTTAGTGCTACCACGATATATATCCTGGATTACACGTCCGTTCGCACTTTTTGGTGGCATTGTTCCACCGCAGCGAACCTGTTTCGTCTGAATATGGGCGATCACAAATTGGGACACATTCGTTGTTGTCCAAATTGTACTTTTCGCCTTGATACAGACATGATGCTATTTCGCAACCGGTGCTGTAACTGGCCGCGGCAACTTCGCCCAGAACACTGAACTTGTTGCGACATGCGCTGCACTGTTCGGATGCGTTATTCTTTTCGTATGGGTCGTTCGTATAGCCCGGTACGCACGATGTCGCAATACATTCGTTCCATGAACCCGTTGCGGTGTTCCATGTCTTTGTACCAACACCGTTCGGGACGTTACACACCTGTTCATTTTCAACACACGCGTTTGATGCCAGGTGGAACCCATCTTCACACGATTTTATCGTACAGATGCCGAATGCGCCATGTGCTGCATCCCACTTCTGTGTGGCAACTGTTGCGTTTGGTGCCACGTCTGTACAATCTTTGACATCTTCCTCACAAACACTGTTGTATGGATGGTAACCAATCACGCAGCTTTCAATTATACAGTTTCCATCAGGTTTATAGGACAATGCGTTTTCACGATTGCATGGCTTACATGACCCATTGACCATTTCGTAGTTACTGATACACGCTGTTTCTATACAATGCCCGTCAACAACTTCTGCCGGGTTACCAGTCGCAGATGTACCAGTGTACTGACAATTGTTTGGCCAATAGGCGGTGGTTTCAACTGGGCTAAGGGTACAATTATCCTCAACATATCCAGTACACTTGCGGTAACAATCGCTTGCCTTGGTGGCCCCAGGGGCTGAATACATCCAACTGCCATCACCCAGGTCCGCGCAAGATTTCGCGCCGTTGCCACCTTCGCCGCCCGGTGTTCCATCACAGAAACTGCCCGCTGGACAAGTTACACATTGGCCATTGGACAGTGTATAACCTGATGCACAAGATGTAATCGCACATGTGTCTGTGGCAGTATAATAATCATGGCCCGACATCGCATTTGCGTTTTCGCCCATTGTACAGTCGCGATAGCAATATGCCTTATCTATTGTTCCTGCTTCTGACTTTGGATACAACCCACCAGTCAGATATTCGCAGGTTTCTACTTCCTGTCCAGGTTCACATACACTGTTTTCTGGACATACGAAGCAGGCACGTTCGCTTTCGCTGGTTGCTGTACGTGTTGTTGTCCCCGCCGGACACGCATACCGCGCCAAATCGCGATCTGGGCTGTAATACGCATAGTCCGCCACAGAACATTCTATATCGGTCGCATTTGCCAACCAATAACCCGCATCGCAGTACAGCATAGTTGGGGTTCCGCAACCGGCCAGGTACGCATCATCCGCAACACTCCATTTACATGTGCGTTCGCCACCACCATGTTCCGCAACATACGGTTGTCCATTCTTCCAGCATTCAGATATCGTACTGGTGTTGTTGTATGATGTCTTACCTTCGTTCGGACACGCATGACGTTCCAGTTCGTCTTCAATGCTGTAATAGTTGAAGTCTACGACAGTACATGCGATATCTGTTTGTGCCGCCAAATAATACCCACCACGACACTTTGTAATAACCTTGTCAAAGCAATCGCGTCCATAAACCGCACTATTTCCTGTGCCATTTGAATACCAGCAACTTTGTGTCCCAGTACCCGACCCATCGGTCGCCGCATAGGCCAAATTCGCCTTGAAGCATTCCTGGACCGTTTCCGCGGTTGTGTTATCAGACTTCGTTGTACCGCCATTCGGGCACGCATCACGTGTTAATATATTGTTCGCACTGTAATACCCGACACCGGCCGCTGAACAATCGGTGCCTGTTGTGGTTGCCAACCAATGACCCGCATCACAGGATGTTATTACAAAGTCTTTACATCTGTCGGAATAGGCCAGGGCTGTTTCGTTGTAATAACATGTTTGTGTACCGCGTCCATGTGTTGCAACATATGTTGGCAACAATTCTTTATAACATGCCGCACTGCTTTCCGAATTGGCAGGCGATTTACCATCGTCCGGACAGGGTTCAATACCTGCCTGGCCAGAATTTGTAACGACGGTTACACCAGGGCAATAGTTGTTTGCCGTACATGGTAAACAGTCTGTTGTCGGATTTTCGCCGGCACCGCGATAATATTTACCCACTGGACATGTAATAGGTGCATCGGTCCATTGTGCAGAAACCGTAGCATTGGATGTTGTAAATGTCAGTGCGGCCGTTGTTGTTACAAATTTGCCGTCCGCATCAACAACAGATACATTATTCCCTGTGTATCCAGCGAATGTCAACACACCCTTGACCGGTTTTGTGGTCAGTGTGGTAATTGCCGTTGTGGCGGCTGCATTTGAATACCAGCCGGTCGCATACTTCAAATACACCTTGGCCGGTGAACCAGCGGTTGTCGCACCATTGTGATTCAATGTGATTTCATACACATTCGGTGTCCACTGGGCAAACAATTCAATATCAGATGCATCAGACGATATATTTGTCGTAACCGTAGTACCCGCGTTATAGCATGTGCCACCACCATTCGCCGCGGTGCACCATTTGTTCGCGGTGCTGTACCCGGTGCGTGTATCCACAATCGCCGGTAATGCGCATGCGCCACTGTCGAATGTGCACTTTACACTTGGTGCGGTTGAACCCGTACCACCATTTTTGTTAAGGGTAATGGTGTATTCGTGTGCATCGCATGTTGGTGCGGCGGTGTTGTTGTTTTTGACATCATAACCGGTCTTGCACACTACATTGTATGAACAAGCATTATATGTTGTCGCGCTGTTACCATACACGATATTTTCCGCGGCGGATACAGTCTTGGAATTTGCGAAATCCGCAGGTGTTTTATCGCATTCGGTATAGCATGCGGTGTAACTTGCCGCGAATTCTGTTGAACCCGCCCAGCCCGCCGGACATTCCGTTTGGGTTGTTGCACCATCACCACTGTAATAACCGCTTGTTGTGCCGGAACACGCGAACGAACCGGCGACCCTGTAAAAGTATCCCGCGTTACAGGTCAAAGCATCGGCATCCATACAGTTATTATAATCACCACTAACTTCTGTGCCGTTGTAATAGCATGTGGCGAAACCTGTACCATTTGCCCAATTGTGATTTGGATAGCCGGTTGTTGCGGTATATGGATTATATGTTACATAACAAGTCTCAATACCACGATATTTTTGACCTTCAACCAGGGCGGCCTTGCCCGGGGTGCCATCTTTGTCGGTCGGACAGTCGTGGAATCCATCTGTATCGCACCACATATCTTCTGGGCAAACATTGGAACTATAGATACATTTGTTATAAGCATTTGTCGTTGTGTTATAGGAAACATGTTGGCTTACCACATTAACGGTAGTTCCGTTCAGATTCTTGGTTGCTTTACATGTCAAATAACAATCTGTAATCGCTTTACCATTTGTCGCACTGCCAGTATTTGGTGTGTTGCTGACCACATCGCCAGATGTATCTGTACCCGCGGGGCACACATTTAATTTAGTAGATGTGGTATCTGTTATATTTGTTTCGTTCCAATTAGTCGGGGCAGGACTCCAATTGCCATCGCCAACCGCAACACAGTCCAGATTTTCATTTGTACTTGTTGCGCCGTCTAATTCATCATAGTATCCAGCATCACACTTGCGCATTGTATAACTGTTGCCGCAATTGATTGAATAGGTGTTGTTAACAGTGCTCCAATGGCAACGTTTTGTGCGACCACCATGAGTTGTCTTTTCCCAAATGCCTTCGCGGACACAACCTTCTATCGAGCCACTTTCATCACCATCTGTGGATATCGTATTACGGGAATCATCAACATCGTACACAGCTTCTGGACAGCGTGTGCGTGCGGTAAAGTTGGTCGCACTGTAATATTGATAACCAACCAAAGAACAGTCAGTTGTTGTTTTGGTTGTATCCAACCACCAACCACTGTTACATGTCAATATTTCAATTGTATTACAGTCGGAATTATACTTGCCCGCACTGTAATGGCAAACCTGCTTACCCTTACCATGATCTGCGCTGTATTGTACTGTGGCAAAGCAGTCTGATTCTTCGTCTCTGCCATTGTCAGAACCAACACTTGGGGCAACATTGGAAAGCGCGGTGCCGTTCCAGGTTTGTGCCGGGGTATATGTTGTCCCCGCAACCGCAGTTGGACAGGCGTTTATAAAGTGATTCTGGCCATCGCGGTCTTCGTCGCTGTATGCGACACCACCCGGACACCATGACCCATTCGGACAAGACTTACATGCGTTGTCTGCATCATCAAAATATTGTCCCGCATTACATGTCTTGGTCTTTTTAGCAACCCAACTTGCTGTCAGGGTTGTTGTAGTTGTGGTATCGGTATAATTTACCAGTTTATTGGTCGCCACGATTTGACCGGTGCCATTTATCACAGCAACCTGGGTTCCGCCAATCGTTGCATCATAGCCAGAACAATTCTGTGAGCCCTTGGTTGGCAGCACGATGCTTGTTATCGCGTTTGTCGCGGCGGCATTTGAATACCAGCCTTTGCCATATTTCATATAGATTGGACCATCTGTACCACCGGTACCACCATCTTTTGCTAATATGAATGTATAGATGTTTGGTTCACATGTTGTACCAGATGTATGATAGCCGGCAACGCATACTGGGTTTTGCCAGGTGCATGTTCCAAATGTACCACTTGTTGTAACGGTTTTGTTCGTTGGGTTGTATGCCGTTATGGTCCCGGCAAAACTGACCGTTTCCGCAACCGGCGCACGTGTACCAATTACTTCGCCATTGTCGGTAACATTCACCGATGAACAAGAGTTATAACATGCTGTCGGCAAAGCACTCTTTTCGCCTTCTGTTGTGGAATTGATGTGTCCAGGCAAAGCACTACATGGATAGCGCGCCATACTTACAGCGTCTTCTGTGTTATTTGTCGGGGCGGGGCTCCAATTGCCTTTACCCGCTGGTTCACAGGTAGAAGAATCTTCTGCAACGCGATAATAACCACCACTGCAGTATTTAATTTTTATAGATTCACAGTTCTTATACCCGGCACTTGAATCATCAACATAATTGCAAACCTGGTCGCCACCACCGGTTCCATTGGCCAAGGCCACACCTGTTCTTGTCGTTTTACATGCGGTAACAGCAGAACTGCCCGCCGGTGATGTTACGGCCCCGCCAGATGTGTCTGTTGGGCAAGTCTTATGGCACCCGTCATCTGCCTTGTCTTTGTCTTCGTAGTCAACCTGGCCACCTGGGCAATAGAAGCCAGCAGGGCATTCTGCGTCAGAACCAGTTAACCCAGCGGTACATGTGAACAAGTTTGTTGACCAACGGGCATACAACGTGTCAAATACACCCGCGGTTGATGCGGTGCCGCCTTCGGCTGTGTCGGCAATACCAATGGTTGTTGCTACCGACAGATTACCAGAGGCATCGATTACTTGAACCCCACCTGTTTTTTCAGATACGGTATAGTAGCCCATAAATGTGTGATTTTCCCATGTCGGCGGTGTAATCTTGGTTACCGTTGTGCCAAAGTTAGTCAAAGACCACCCAATTGAATATTTTTCATATATGGTCTTGTTTGTGCCCGGCGCACCGTTAAGGTCAAGTGTTATTGTGTACACCTTGGGATCACATGTACCCGCTGTTGCGTTTTTATCATAATTGCCCATGCAGGTATATGTCATGGCACAACTTGACGGCATCGCGGTACATCCGCATAACACACCGTCTATATTATTACAAGTGCCATCGCAATAATAGTCTGCACCACTTGTTTTTGCGTTTTCATTTTGGGTGCATGTCTTATTGTTGGCTGGGCATACTTGCGGTGTACAATACAAAGAGCATGTTGTATAGCATGTTCCACACGCACCACCTGTGTTGCCAAGTATCGACTGATTGTAGCCGGTTGTACTACAAGATTCGCATGTTCTTGTTTCTGTATTTTCGAAATATCTGTTCTTACACCAAACTTGTTTAAGTTGGCATGCAGTATTGTTTACATTAGTACATGCAGAACTTCCATAATCTGAAATACCAGCAACCTTGTTTTCTGTATCATAAGAACAATTTGTTGAGTTTGTTGGGCATGTGCTTGGTTCAACACAAGTTGCGGTGTTACATGTTTTATAGCAGCCCGCAGATGTTGTCGATGCCGCATCAGACTTGGTATATTCCGATCCCAATGTTGTACAGGCAACAAAGCATCCCGCGCTACCTTCAATAGCAGTTCCGGTGCCCGGACAGTATTTACCGTCGGTTGGGCAATCTACGTGTTGTTCGCCATCGTAGTATTTACCAGCCTGACATTGAACGGTATTTTGAGACCAATGTGCATATAGTGTTGTATTGGTGGTCTTATCCCAAAGACGCAAAGAAACACCACTTGCGGAATAATATTGTGTTCCGCCTGTTTGTGCATCAAAATACCCGGCAAAAGACCATGTGGCGCGTGTCGGCAATTCAGAAGCAGACAAGGCCGGCAGATGCGCATCGTATGTCGCCGTAACTGATGATTTACAGCCCGTTCCACACGTGCCTTCATTTGCGTTCAGTGTAACTTGATATTCTAATGGTTCGCAATATGTGCCATCATCACTTACTTTATATCCTTCTGTACAAGAGAATGGTTCGTCATCGCCCGGACAGGTGGCATGTGGAACGCATGCGTTACAACCGTTGCCGGACAGATAATAATTTTCAGCACACGCAGTTGCCGCGCAATTGTTTTCCCCATTTTTATGATAAATGCCAGATACCGTCTTTGAACCCGCAACATCGGATACCTTACATTCACGATAACAATAATTCGAATCGGTTGTTCCCTGGACTGAATAAGGGAATGTCGAATTAGATGCCGAACATAATGTACAATTTGTCGCGGTCGTAGATGCAAAGTAATTAGCGGCAGCCACAACCGGCGCAACAACCGTTTTGTTACATGTGTTTGTGTTTGTTTCACAGCCGCTCTTTATGGTGCCATCGGCGGTACCTGTCGCGTTCGAATATGCGACATAATCGCATGTCGCCGGTGTACAATCTTGGAATGTGGCAGAAACGCAACCGTTTGGTAATGTTTCAATATGTGCGCCACTTGATGTACGCTGTTTGGTCTCGCTGAAACATTGGGTGATGGCGGTCGATGTCGTGCTTTCTGTGTGTGGGTATGCCGTAGGGCATGTTTCGCATGCCGCATTCGCCTTGGCGGATGATGCCTTGTACTTGTTGTATCCGCATGCAGTCCACACCGCATAAACCGTTTTGTCAGTTGTTATTGTTATTGTATACGAACCAGTCGTCGCAGATGCAGATGTTGCCCAGCCACCAAATACATAGCCCGCACGATAGAACGAGTTTGTATCACCACTGGCCAGTGTACATTCAACCCCGGATGCACATTGTTTGTTTGCTGGTTTTGTCCCATCACCACCATTCAGGTTATATGTTACAGTGAACGTATCTTGGGAATAATTGCCGGTAAATGTAACTGTGCCGGAATACACCCCAAGGTTTTCATAGGTACACGCAATACCGGTTTGTCCACTGCCGAATGATTTAGTAACCAAAGTACTTGGAACCCATGATCCAAATGACCAATTGTCAACAGTTGGTGCGGTTGCCGCATTAAATGTTTCGCCATATGTACATGACGCAGGGGTTGTTGGTGCAGTACCTTTTGTTGGTGCCCAAACAAAGTTAATCGTGTTTGGTGTCGCGGTACATGTATATGATGTCGCACCTGCGGTTGAATTGGTTTGTGTGGTATTTGTGGTATAGCCTTGGTCGGCTTCTACACTATACACACACTTGTTGTCGTTTGAAGTTGTGGATGCGGTACAGGTCTTTACCCCCGTACCCTTGGTGGCAAGACACGCACTACATGCATACGGTGCAGACCCTGTGCGAACATATTTTGAACTACATGTTTTAATCGTACAAAGGTTAGTTATAATATTGTTGTTCCAGGCCGTTGTTTCCCAGTTTGCGACATTAGACGCATTGGCGCAGTTTGCATCGCAACTGGTCTTGCCGGTACCACTGGTGGTTTTGCCTGCGGCACACGCGGTACAGGATGTGTTGCCGGTACCGGTATTGTATGAACCTGTGGCACACGCAATACACGCACTTTCGGCACTGCTGCCGGTGCTGGCATTGTATGTTCCGGCGGAACATGCTGTGCGACCACCAACATCATCATAATGTACAGTAACTCCGCCCGGACAATATCCGCCGGCGGTACAGGTCGTTTCGCCCGCACCAGCGGTTGCTACATACTTACCGGCCGTTGTTGTTAAATAACAGTTGTTTATGCCACCTGTGGTATTATCAGATGCACTGTTTGGATAGTTTGTTGGGCATTTTGCGCACTGACTGGACCCATCAAGGTAATAACCGGCATTACAGCTGATGTATGTTTTTTCGCATGAATAGCCCTCGGCAAAAGAATTCGCCGAAAATGCGAACAGAAACAAACCAACGAAAAACCCGAGAAAACAGCGCTTTCTTCCCATAACTTCCTCTCTTTTATATTTCATGGTAGAAAAAATATATGGGGTAGTGCAAGAATAAAATTAACAAAATATAAAGATTAACAATACTCCCCGCGGTAAAGGCGGGGAATATTTTATTACCACGATATATATCCTGGATTACATGTCCGTTCACACTTTTTGGTGGCATTGTTCCACCGCAGCGAACCTGTTTCGTCTGAATATGGTTTGGCACAAATTGGGACACATTCATTATTTTCCAAATTGTACTTTTCGCCTTGATACAGACATGATGCTATTTCGCAACCGGTGCTGTAACTGGCCGCGGCAACTTCGCCCAGAACACTGAACTTGTTGCGGCATGCGCTGCACTGTTCGGATGCGTTGTTCTTTTCATACGGGTCGTTCGTATAGCCCGGCACGCACGATGTCGCGACGCATTCGTTCCATGAATTTGTTGTGGCATTCCATGTCTTTGTACCAACACCATGTTCAATGTCGCATGCTTGTTCGTTTTCAACACATGCGTTTGACGCCAGGTGGAACCCATCTTCACACGATTTTATCGTACAGATGCCGAATGCGCCATGGGTCGCATCCCATTTCTGAGTCGCCGCGGTTGCGTGTGGTGCGGCGCAGCCTTTGACATCTTGTTCACAAGTGTTGTTGTATGGGTGATATCCGATTGTACAACTTTCAATCACGCAATTTCCGTCTGATTTATAGGACAGGGCATTTTCACGATTACATGGCTTACACGACCCATTAATCATTTCATAATGGCTGTTACATGATGTTTCAACGCAACGTCCGTCAACAACTTCCGCTGGGTTACCGGTTGCAGATGCACCAGTGTACTGACAATTGTTCGGCCAATAAGCAGTATTTTCAACCGGTGTTAATGTACATGTGTCTTCAATATATTCTGTACACATACGGTAACAATCGCTTGCCTTATTAGCACCTGGGGCTGAATACATCCAACTGCCATCACCCAGGTCCGCGCAAGATTTTGCGCCGTTGCCACCATCGCCACCCGGTGTTCCATCACAGAAACTGCCCGCGGGACAGGTTACACATTGACCGTTGGATAAACTGTAACCCGGTGCGCACGATGCAATTTGGCATGTGTCCGCGGCGGTATAGAAATCGCGTCCAGACATGGTGTTTGCGTTTTCGCCCATTGTACAGTCGCGATAGCAATATGCGGCATCAGTTGTTCCGGCATCTGATTTTGTAAATTGTCCACCGGTTAGACTATCACACGTTGCCACCTCTAATCCTGGTTCACATACACTGTTTTCTGGGCAAATAAAGCATGCGCGTTCATTTTCACTGGTTTGTGTGCGTGTTGTAGAACCCGCCGGACACGCATACCGCGCCAAATCGCGATCTGGACTGTAATACGCATAGTCCGCCACAGAACATTCTGTATCTGTTCCGTTCGCCAACCAATAACCGCCGTTACAATATGTCATTGTCGGAACACCGCAACCGGCCAGATAGGCATTATCCGCAACACTCCACTTACATGTGCGTTCACCACCACCATGTTCCGCAACATACGGCTGACCGTTCTTCCAGCATTCAGATATCGTACTTGTGTTATTGTATGATGTCTTACCTTCGTTCGGACACGCATGACGTTCAAGTTCGTCTTCAATGCTGTAATAGTTGAAGTCTACGACAGTACACGCGATATCTGTTTGTGCCGCTAAATAATACCCACCACGACACTTCGTAATAACCTTGTCAAAGCATTCGTGTTTATAGACGGCATCGTTTCCGGTACCACTTGAATACCAGCAACTTTGTGTCCCGGTACCCGAAGAATCTGTTGCGGTATAATCAAGGTTTGTCTTAAAGCATTCGTCAACGGTTTCCGCGGTTGTGTTATCAGACTTTGTTGTACCGCCATTCGGGCACGCATCACGTGTTAATATGTTATTCGCGCTGTAATACCCGACACCGGCCTCCGAACAATCGGTGTCTGTTGTGGTTGCCAACCAATGACCCGCATCACAGGATGTTATTACAAAGTCTTTACATCTGTCGGAATAGGTCAGGGCATTTTCATTGTAATAGCATGTTTGTGTACCACGACCATGTGTCGCAACATATGTTGGCAACAATTCTTGGAAACACATTGTCGCACTTGCGGTACCAACCAAAGACTTACCGTTGTCTGGGCATTCATCGATACCTGCCTGACCAGAGTTAGTCATTACGGTTACACCAGAACAATAGTTGTTTTCCGTACATGGCAGGCAGTCCGTTTCGGGCATTTCACCGGTGCCACGATAATATTTACCCGCCGGACATGTAATAGGCGCATCGGACCATTGTGCCGTCAATGTGGCATCGGCCGTCGTAAATGTTAATATCGCGGATGTTGTGGCGAATTTACCATCAGAATCGATTACAAAAACATTGCTTGTATTCTTGTATCCGTCAAATTTTAATACACCCTTGACCGGTTTTGTGGCAAGTGCTGTAATTGCCGTTGTGGCGGCTGCATTAGAATACCAGCCGGTCGCATACTTCAAATACACCTTGGCCGGTGAACCAGCGGTTGTCGCACCATTGTGATTCAATGTGATTTCATACACATTCGGTGTCCACTGGGCAAACAATTCAATATCAGATGCATCAGACGAAATATTCGTCGTAACCGTAGTACCCGCGTTATAACATGTACCACCACCATTCGCCGCGGTGCACCATTTGTTCGCGGTGCTGTACCCGGTGCGTGTATCAACAATCGCAGGTAATGCGCATGCGCCACTGTCGAATGTACATTTTACACTTGATGCGGTTGAACCCGTACCACCATTTTTGTTAAGGGTAATGGTGTATTCATGTGCATCGCATGTTGGTGCGGCGGTGTTGTTGTTTTTGACATCATAACCGGTCTTGCACACAACATTGTACGAACATGCGTTATATGTTGTTGCACTGTTACCATATACGATGTTTTCTGCGGCGGATACAGTCTTGGAATTCGCGAAATCCGCGGTTGTTTTGTCGCATTCGGTATAGCATGCGGTGTAACTGCCGGCGTTAGCCGTTGAACCAGCGCAACCGGCCGGACAGGCAATTTGATAAGTAGAAGAGCCTGCCTGCGCGACGGTCGGTTTGGTTTCGCCCGCAAAATAGGATTGTTCAGGGCTGTAATAACAAGTATCAACAGACGAACATTCCATGCCGGTCTTGTAGTAATAACCAGCATCGCACGTCAATGCGCCCATATCTGTATAATTAGAGTATGTATTGGTTGATTTTTTATAGAATGCCTTTACCCAACCTGTACCCTTGGTCCACAAATTGTTATCTATAGATTTGAACGGATTGTACAGAATGTAACATGTATCAATATCGCGATACTTCATGTTGTCAACCAAGACAGCCTTGCCGGTTGTGCCATATTCGTCGACTGGACAATCATGGAATCCATTTGTGTCGCACCACATATCTTCTGGGCATGTATCTGAATCATACATACATGTGTTATATGCGGACTTGCTAGTGTTGTAAGAAACATATTCATTAACAACTTCGGCTATTGTTCCATTAAGATTCTTGGTTGGGTTACATTTCAACCGACAGTCTGTGATAAATTCTGCTGTTTCCGTTGGTGTACCGGGGTTAGTGCTTGTTACATCTGTCGCGCCTGTGCCGGCTGGACATGCGTAACGAACAAGTGCAGCATCTGGACTGTAATATGCATTACCCGCCACAGAACATTCTATATCGGTCGCATTTGCCAACCAATAACCAGCATCGCAGTATAACATGGTTGGTGTTCCGCACCCGGCCAGGTACGCATTATCTGCAACACTCCATTTGCATGTGCGTTCGCCACCACCATGTTCCGCAACATATGGTTGACCGTTCTTCCAGCACTCTGATATTGTACTGGTGTTGTCGTACGTGGTTTTACCTTCGTTCGGACACACGTGGCGTTCCAGTTCGTCTTCCGCACTGTAATAATTATAGTCGGCCACAGAACAAGTCTTGTCGGAAGCATTTTTCAAATAATATCCGCCACGACATTTTGTAATGACTTCATCAAAGCAATTGCGTCCATAAACCGCATTATTCCCGGTACCACTTGAATACCAGCAACTTTGTGTCCCAGTACCCGACCCATTAGATGCCGCGTAATCCAGATTTATCTTGAAACATTCCTGGACTGTTTCCGCGGTTGTATTATCAGACTTTGTTGTACCGCCATTCGGGCACGCATCACGTGTTAATATATTGTTCGCACTGTAATACCCGACACCCACCGCCGAACAATCTGTATCGTTTGTATTTTTCAGATAATAACCTGCATCGCAAGATGTCATAACAAAATCTTTACAGTTCGCAGAATAGGTCAGGGCATTTTCATTGTAATAACATGTTTGTGTACCGCGTCCATGTGTCGCAACATAGGTTGGCAACAGTTCCTTGTAACATGCGGCACTGCTTTCCGAATTGGCCGGCGATTTTCCACCGTCCGGACATGCGTTTAATCCACGTACACCGTCATCGGTCGCAAACGAGCCGCCCGGGCAATAATGGTTTTCGGTACATGGCAAGCATGTTGAACCAGAACCACTGTAATATGTTTTTGCCGCGCATGTTGTGTTCCCGGCCGGCCATTTTGCCGTAATTTCCGTATTTGTTGATGTAAATGTCAGTGCCACCGCAGATGTGCTAAACTTGCCATTTGTGCCAATGATTTCGTTGTCGTTCGTATCATAATAGCCCGCAAATTCATAACCTGTTTTCTGGGGTTTGGTGACAAGTGTGGTAATCGCCGTTGTGGCGGTCGCGTTTGAATACCAGCCGGTCGCATACTTCAAATACACCTTGGCCGGTGAACCAGCGGTTGTCGCACCGTTGTGATTCAATGTGATTTCATACACATTTGGTGTCCATTGGGCAAACAATTCTATATTTGATGCATCAGACGATATATTTGTCGTAACCGTAGTACCCGCATTATAGCATGTGCCACCACCATTCGCCGCGGTGCACCATTTGTTCGCGGTGCTGTACCCGGTGCGTGTATCAACAATCGCCGGTAATGCGCACACACCACTGTCAAATGTACACTTTACACTTGGTGCGGTTGAACCCGTACCACCATTTTTGTTAAGGGTAATGGTGTATTCATGTGCATCGCATGTTGGTGCGGCGGTGTTGTTGTTTTTGACATCATAACCGGTTTTGCACACAACATTATATGAACAAGCATTATATGTTGTCGCGCTGTTACCATACACAAAGTTTTCCGCGGCGGATACAGTCTTGGAATTGCTGATGCTTGCGGGGGTCTTGTTACATTCGGTATAGCATGCGGTGTAACTGCCGGCGAATTCTGTTGAACCCGCCCAGCCGG
This sequence comes from Alphaproteobacteria bacterium, assembly GCA_017475605.1. Lineage (GTDB taxonomy): Bacteria > Pseudomonadota > Alphaproteobacteria > Rs-D84 > Rs-D84 > Enterousia. The sequence goes on from JAFVFD010000002.1 coordinate 72,124, forward strand.
CCGGACACTCTGTCTGGGCTGTTGCACCGTTTCCGCTGTAATAACCGGTTTCTGTGCCGGAACACGCGAACGAACCAGCAATTTTATAATAGTATCCAGCATTACATGTTTTTGCATCAACATCCATACAGTTAGAATAATCGTTTGTTGAATTGGTATAGAAACACTTTGCCCAACCAGTACCATTTTCCCAATTGTGATTTGGATAGCCGGTTGTTGCGGTATATGGATCATATTTTACATAACATGTATCAATACCACGATATTTTTGACCTTCAACCAATGTTGCTTTACCTGGTGTGCCATCTTTGTCGGTCGGACAGTCGTGGAATCCATCTGTGTCGCACCACATATCTTCTGGGCAAACATTGGAATCATAAACACAAGTGTTATATTTATTCGTACCATAAGACACAGTCGGTGTTTTTACTTCGACGGTTGTACCATTCAGATTCTTGGTTGGATTACATGTCAAATAGCAGTCCGAAATAGAACCAGATGTTGTGGTCGCTGTGTCTGGGGTTGTGCTTACCACATCAACCGCGCCTGTGCCAACCGGACAATCATAACGTTGTGTCGAAGAGCCCGGGTTTTGCATGCTTGGTTGTAATTCTTCGCCCGAGAATGCTGACTGTGCAGGGCTGTAACGTCCTTTGCCAACAGGTACACAATCGCGGTCGCCATCAGAATTAGTATACGAACCATCGTCATAATAACCCGCATCACAAGTTACAATCACAGATACATTACAGTTGTATGAATACCCGGTTGATATATTCGTGTCAGATTCATCAGATTTGTGATAGCAATTACGTCTGTGGCCACTGTGTCCGCCCGTTGGTTCATACCAGATATTACCACGATAACATTGTGATACCTTTTCAGAAACATCGGTTTCGGTTGTAATAGTTGGGTCTTGGTCTGTATTTGGACACTTTGTCCTTGTTGTAACAAGATTCGGACTGTAATACTGATAACCAACATTAGAACAGTCTTTTGTCGTTTTTGTTGTATCCAACCAGTGTCCAATTGTACAGGTCAAAATCTGTTCGTCTTTACAATTATCAACATACTTGTTCGTTGCGGTATTGAAATAGCATGTTTGGCTTCCTGCGCCCTGGGTTGCGGAATATTTCACATTTGATGCAAAACAGTCTGACTTTTTGGTCGAACCCTTGGCCGACGAAACCGATACCGTCAATGTTTGGTTGTTGGCATTGGTCGCGGCGGTATATGTGCTGGCGTCTGCCGGGCATGTGTCAAGTCCGGACACACTGCCGTTGTCCTGGTATGGTGTCGTGCCGGTACAATATGACCCAGCGGGACATTCAGTACATGTTGTGCCATACCCTGTGTAATATGTTCCCGCGGCGCAATTTACGATTGGTATTTCGTCCCAATTTGCAGTGATAAGGGTTGGTGCCGTAAATACAGTATAGTTGGTCGTTAATTTACCTGTCCCATCAATTATTTGTTGGCCGGCCGCAAAATACCCACCGAATGTATTTCCAATGGATACAGGTTTTGTAACACTTGTAATAGGTCCAGAAACCGCCTTGGTTGTGGAATTATAATTTGAATACCAGCCTGTATTATATTTCAAATAAATATCGTATGTAGCGGTATTGCCATTAACACTGCCACCGTTATGATTTAATGTTATCTTGTATACATTTGGTTCGCAGGTTTCGCCAGATGGTATATATCCAGTATCGCAATCTGGGGTTTTATAAGTACAGGCCGGTATCGTTGTTCCGTTAAAGGAAACTGTATCTGATGTTGGAACACGTGAACCATGGTCAATATTTATCGTTGAACACGTATTATAGCAATCACTTGCGGAATCGCTGTCTGAATCTGTTGTTGTAACCGTTGAATTCGCGCCACTCAGATTGCTACATAAAAATCTATCTGTATCGCCCGCTGGACTGTATGCGCCCTTGCCAACGACAGCACATGTTGTTGATGCGGTTGATACACGATAGTGTCCGCCAACACAACTTGTAATCTTGATTGTACAATCTTTATCATAAGATGTTCCACCAAAGAAGCAGGTTTGATCGCCCGCGCCGGTTACAGGTGTTTCGTCCAATTCAACATTTGCGCGTGTTGTTTGGCATTGATTGATGCGTGTACTACCGGTGTCGGCTGTGGCGACATCGCCGTTTTTAATGTCGGTTGGACACTTGCGGGCGCACCCGATTTCTTCATCATCTTTGTCTAATTCTGAAACGATTTCACCCGGACAATAATAGCCAATCGGACAGGCGGTTGTTTTGTCTGATTTTTTGCCGGCTTCGCATTGGAATGGTGTTGCATCACCACAGTTTGGACTTGTTTTGTTTGCAACACCGGCGGAACCGCTGAATGTGCCACTGGCATTGCCGGCATTATTATATCCGTATTCGCATGTATAGGTATACTTGCAAACATTGTTTGATACACCGGTTACAGTACATGAATCGACTTTATCGCCAGGTGTACATGTGCAGCCCGCAAATTGAGCATACCATTTGGTTGTGTTGTTTGCGACGACCTTGGCGGCGGTAATACCATCACTTGTTATATAACCACTGGCATCAATATATTTGGTTCCGTTGCTTGATGCGCTGAAATAACCCAAGAATACGGCATTGGTTTTTGTTGGTATGGTAACGTTGTTTGCGCTTGCTGTCATCGCCTTGGAACGCGCACTGTCTTTGTAAACATTAGTGGCATAAGTGGTGTAAATCGTGCCGGAACCGTTCGCGCCACCGTTGGTGCTGTCGTCCAGGCTGATACTGTAATTGTTTGGGGTCCATGTTGCCGTAAGTGTTATCGTTGCACCCGCAACCGTTGTCGCGGTGCTGATTGACGCATCGGCGGCATATGTTGGGCTTGTGCAATTACCAGTGCTGGCGGAACATGCCCAACCCGCAAACGAATAACCCGTTCTAGTATAGGTGTTTGCTGGGGCCTTGCATGTGCCATTATATGTACACGATGTTGGACTTGTTGGTGCGTTGCCAAAACCGCCTGTACCGGCATTATATGCAACATTAAATGTGTTCGCGGTCCAAGTTGCCGTCAAAGTGATTGTTGCGCCCGCCACAGTTGTGGCCGTATTGATTGCTGCACCCGCGGCATATGTTGCACTTGCGCAACTGCCACTGCTGGCGGAACATGCCCATCCGGCAAATGTATATCCTGGTTTAGTATATGTGTTCGATGGGGCCTTGCAGTTGGTGTCATCATATGCGCACCATGTTGGACTTGATGGGGCGGTGCCAGATGCACCAGTTCCCGCATTATAGGAAACATTAAATGTGTTTGCGGTCCAGGTGGCTGTAAATGTTACAGTACCCTTGTTATAGTGCAGGTTTTTGAATTTGGTTGCCTTGACACCAGCAAGCGATGTGTCCGTTGTTGAATTATCACCGTAATAGTGGGCAACCTTGTTATCCATGCCGGCGATGTTCCAACCAGTAAATGTATAGCCTGTTTTGGTCGGATTGCTTATAGTTATTTCTGTGTCGAATGTTGCACTTGTTGGGTGCGATGCGCCGTGTGTCCCGCCGTTAAGTGTATATGATATGGTATAAGAAGTGGCCTTGCATGTTTCGCCGTTTGCTTCATATCCATTGACACATGTCGTTGTATACGTACAGGCAGGTATGGTTGTCCCATTATAAGAAGACTTGTCTGATGTTGGAACGCGCGAACCATGGTCTATATTTATCGTTGAACATGTATTATAACAATCTGTTGCAGAATCACTGTCTACATCTGTTGTTGTAACCGTTGAATTTGCGCCACTCAGGTTGCTGCATAAAAATCTATCTGTGTCGCCTGCTGGACTGTATGCGCCTTTGCCAACAACGGCACATGTTGTTGACGATTCCGACACCAAATAATGTCCACCAATACAACTTTTAATCTTGATGGTGCAATCTTTGTTATAAGATGTTCCACCAAAGAAGCAGGTTTGATCGCCGGCACCGGTTACAGGGGTTTCGTCCAAATCAACATTTTCGCGGGTGGTATAGCATAATGTGTTGGTTTGGGTGCCTTTCCCTGTGGTTGTAACAGAGCCGTTTTGTGTATCGTCTGGACATTTTGTCTGTTTCGTTGCGGCGGTTGTATCAACATAATATCCGGTATCTGCAATTGTACAAGATGTGTTGCCTGCGGTTGCTTTGTAATAACCCTTGGTACATGCAGTACAGGACGAATACGATGTGCCACTGTAACCCGCCGCACATACACAGTCGTCTATGGATGCAGGTGTTGCTGTGATTGTTGTAGTATTGGCGGGGCAGTTATACACATTGTCGTCGCCATCTGGACTGTATGTGCCGGGTTCAACATTGGCACAAGACCCATTTGCTGCCTTGTAATACCCGGCATTACAGGTCCATGTTGCCGTAAGTGTATTATCGCCCTGGGTCGTATATTTATATGTTGTGTTGGCATTTGGATAACTGCCACTGGCGGCACTCCAACCGGCAAAAGTTGCGTTTGCCTTGGTAAATGTATTCGCCGCCTTGGTTGTAAAGTTTGCGTTATATGTAACAGATTGTGTTTGGTCGGTCCCAGAACCACCAATGCCCGCTTTATATGTGATGGTATAGCCGGAATATGTTTTCGGTGAACACAAATTACTTACAGTATTTGTTGATGCGTTCCAGGTTGGTGTGTTCCATGTCGCAACAGTTGTACCAAACCCATCGCAATTGTTTGAACATGTCGTGTTAGCGGTGCCGGTATTTGTTTTACCACCATCACATGCCGTACATGATGTTGCACCGGCCGCACTAAACGAACCATTCGCGCACGCAGTACACGCGTTCCCATTCTTATAATACCCGCCGGAACACTGCCATTCACAAGCATTTGATGATGCCGCGCCGGTATAAGATGAATTTGATGCGGGCTTGTTGGTACATGCACTACAATCAATGCTGGCTGCGGTTGTTTTTGTGTTGTGTGATTCGTGGTAATAGCCCGTATTACATACATGGGTATATTTACATTGGTTACTTTCCACCGCATTGAATGTTGCAGAGGCGACATTGGTTCCCTTTGATGCCGTCGCGCACGCAGTCCATTTTGCATATATTGTGGTTGGGGCATTACTTAAATCTGCACCAAATGCGTAATTTGTTCCACTGGTACCATTCGCGTTGCTGTACCAACTGGCAAGGTAATTACTGTCTTTTGTGATATTACAAGAAGTGCTGTTCCAACTTGGTGCGGTACATGTCCCGCCGTATGTACATGTTATACTGCCCGCATTTGTGCCACTTGCACCGGCGCACGTACCTGTTCCGGTGTTTTTGTTGATGGTTATGGTTTTATTGTTCACCTTGACAGAATATGTTGCACTTGCGGCGGCATAGTCGCCCTTGGCGGCACTGGTAACCGTTATGGTTGCAGTTCCAGCCTTTTTAAAGGTAAGATTTACCGTCGTTCCACTTATTGTGGCGGTTACCACAGATTCATCAGAAGATGTCGCACTTAATGTGCCACCACTGGTATTGGTTGTAACCGTAAACGAACCAGCGGTCGTTGGGTATGTTACTTCTGTGCCATTACCACTTAATACAACCTGATTCATCGTGCAAAGATAACTGCCGGTTTTGGTATTAAAGTTATTGCCAGTTACCTTGTAATATATTGTCTGGCTGCCGCCGGTGGTAAGGGTCGGGGCCGTACCATATGTGCCGTTTTCGGTTGTGCTGTATGTAATGGTCGCGCCACTGGTTGGGGCGGAAACGGTTACGTTTGCACAACTCTGCGCATTGCCGTTATACGACAGTTTCTTGGTAGACGCATTTACTGTCATATTTTTGGCATTCATTGTACATTTATATGTACCCGTCAGCGTGTTATAATTAGTTTTTTCCAGTTTATAACATACGGTTATTTCATCGGCATTGGTAATTGTCGGTGCCGATGTGCCGTATGATCCACATGAACCGCCCGTCTGGGTGGCGAATGTTAATGCCGCATCACTTGGTACTATGTTGGAAACATTGGCGCAACTTTGTGCCGTTCCGTTTGATGTGGTTGTGCCGTTATATGTCAATGTCTTGTCGGACACATTCGCTGTTATAGTGGCATTGGTGATTTCACATTCAAAACTGCCGGTCTTGGCGGTATAATTTGCCGCGGTTACCTGGTAATATATTGTTTTGCTGTCTGCGACATTGGTAACGGTTGGGGCATCATTTAAATTATATGTTCCGCTGCTTGTGCCGTATTTAACGGTTGCGCCACTGGATGGTGTTGTAACCGTAATGTTACAGGTAAGGGCAGTGCCATCATATACCTTGCTCTTTTTACCAGCATTTACCGCGATAGTTCCCGCTTCGGCAACTGTACAGGCAAACTCACCTGTTTTGTCGGTATAATTTGTCGCAGATATTTTATAGCACACCGTTGTTGTGCCGGCATTTGTGCGGCTTGGAATGGTGCTGCTGAATGAACCACATGTGCTGCCGGATTTCGTTGCGTATGTTACGGTTGCGTTGCTTGGCACTTTGTTTGTTATGTTACCATCACAAGACAGTGGGTCGCCGTCAAATGTTTTACTGTTTCCTTCAACATTGGCGGTAATTGTGCCCTTGACGGTTTTTACAGTATATGTAGCAGTCGCAGCATTATATTTATCAGATTGTTCACTTGTTACAGTAATTACCGTAGCATCGGCGGCATCTACATATGTAACTGTACCCTGGGTCTTAGCAGAGTTTAATACAACTGTTGCTTTGCTGGTCGCGGCACTGGTTGCTGTTATTGTGCCATCACAAGAGCCTTTGTTTATTGTAAATGTGCTTGTCGTTGTCGGATAGGTAATAGTTCCACTGGTCGGTGTAACACTAATGCTGCATGTCCCGCGATTAACTGTTAAATCATATGTCGCGGAACACGCGTTATAATTTGCGGTGGCATCACTGGTTACAGTTATAGTTGCAGTCCCATATTTTACCGGGGTAACGGTTACGGTGCCATTTGTTATGGTTGCTGTTGCGACAGATGTTGTCCCAGACGAAACCGATAATGCGCCGCCGCTGTTTGTACTGGCCGTAAATGTTCCGGTGTTTGGATATGTGATTGTGCCACTGTCCGCACCCAAAGATACAGAACAATTTGCCTTGGCCATGGTACAGGTATAACTACCAGATGCTTCGGCATAGTTCGGGGCTGTTACCTTATAATATACAGTTTTGGGCGATTCACTAACATTTGTCATTGTTGGCGCGGTCGCGTTGTATGTGCCGTTTTCGGTTGTGCTGTATGTAATGGTCGCGCCACTGGTTGGATTGGAAACGGTTACATTGGCACAACTTTGTGCATTACCGTTATATGTTAATGACTTGGTTGATGCACTGGCTACGATATTTGGGATACAAACATAAGAACTGGTTGCTCCGGTGGAACCACTGCGCGTGTATCCAGTGGCACATGCGGTAATTGAACAAAGGTTCGATACACTGTTTGTGTTTGCAGACCAACTGGCATTTGCCCACCCGGAAACATTAGACGCATTGGGGCAGTTTGCATCACAACTTGTTTTGCCAGTACCACTGGTGGTTTTGCCGTTTGTACACGCGGTACATGATGTGTTGCCGGTACCGGTATTGTATGAACCCGTGAAACACTCAACACACGCACCAGAGATAACGCTTCCTGTGGTGTTATTAAATGTGCCAGCGGGGCACTCTGTGCGACCACCAACGCCATCATAATATACTGTAACTAGGCCCGGGCAATATCCGCCGGCGGCACAGGTTGTTTCGCCCGCACCAGCGGTTGCTACATACTTACCGTACGTTGTTGTTAAATAACAGTTGTTTATACCACCTGTGGTATTACCGGATGCGCTGTTTGGATAGTTTGTTGGACATTTTACGCACTGGCTGGACCCGTCAAGGTAATAACCGGCATTACAACTGGTGTATGTTTTTTCGCATGAATAGCCCGCGGCAAAAGAATTCGCCGAAAATGCGAACAGAAACAAACCAACGAAAAACCCGAGAAAACAGCGCTTTTTCCCCATAACTTCCTCTCTTTTATATCTTATGGTAGAAAAAACAGGGCAGGCAGCGCAAGAACAAAATGAAAATAAAAAACACGCCGATGGCGTGCGAAATAGTTTAATATCTTTTTTGGTGGGTTATGTAGGACTCGAACCCACGACCAAAGCGTTATGAGCGCTCCGCTCTAACCAACTGAGCTAATAACCCACGCCGCCAATTATATATGTTTTTGATTTTCTTGCAAGAGATTTTTTATTGTGGCACAATAAGATTATGCCTGAAATCGTATCTATTTTAAACCCAGCGCAACAGATGGCGTTTAACACATTGGAAAACACACATTCCAATCTGTTGATATTGGGGCCGGCGGGTACGGGAAAATCTACTTTTGTTAATTATTTGAAATCCGCGTCCAAAAAACGCGTTGTATGCGCATGTCCAACGGCGGTATCGGCACTTAATGTTGGGGGGCAAACCATTCATTCATTGTTTCAGATTCAACCACGCGATTTTATTATGATGGAATTGCTTAAATTAAAGGCAAAGCCGCGCAATATATTGGCCGCAACCGATGTCTTGATAATAGATGAAATATCAATGGTTGCGCCAGATTTACTGGATGCGATGGACTATCTTGCGCGGGCGGCGCGGCATAATAATGAACCGTTTGGCGGCATCCAGATTGTTGCGATTGGTGATTTGTTCCAGTTGCCACCGGTTATAACGCGTGATGCGGAACAATATTATTTGGCGGAATATGAACACGAAAATGCGTATTTCTTTGATTCGCATGTGTACAAAAGGGCGGATTTTATCCCGTTTAATTTCGAAACAGTATATCGGCAAAATGACGGGGATTTGCTGAAACACCTTATGCAGTTGCGTCATAATGATGTTGGGGCACTAGATTTTTTCAATAATTGCCGCATAGAAGATATATCGCGTCGTGCCAACGCTGTGATAATAACCCCATTTCGCGCGGTTGCGGAAAAAATCAATGCGGACCGCCTTAATCAACTAACGATGCCCGCGGTTACTTACAATGGTGAAATTACCGGCACCTTTTCTGAACGTGATGTGCCGGCACCGATGAAATTGGAATTAAAGCAGGGGGCATTGGTCGTTTTTGTTAAGAACGGCGACAAGTGGCACAATGGATCAATGGGAATTATTGAACGTTTGGGCCCCCGCGAAATAATAGTCCAGCTGTTGAATAAATCGCGCGATATTGTTGTGGTTAAACAAGAAAAATGGCAGAAAATAGAATATTCACGTGATGAAAATGACAGAATCCAGGAAAACGAAGTTGGCTCATATAAACAATTTCCGCTTAATCTTGGGTATGCCATGACCATACACAAGGCCCAGGGTAAAACACTGGACGCGGTTGTGGTCGATATTTCGCGCGGGGCATTTGCGCATGGGCAAACTTATGTCGCGCTTTCCCGGACACGCAGTGCCGCCGATATGCACGTGGCGACACCATTACGCCCACGCGATGTGATATTTGACAGTCGTGTTCTTGATTTTGTCGAAGGAAAATAAATTTTTATAAAAAACTTGACAATAATATTATTTTGTACTATATGTTATGTGTGTAACAAAAACAACCTTGTTTAACAGGAGATAAAAAATGAAGAAAGCAAACAAGTTTAGTTTAAACTCTACGGTGGCATTTCAGACACGTAATATGTTGTTGGGCTTTGTCGCATTTGTCGCAACAATGCTTGCTGCTGGGGCGGTCAAAGAAGGTGTTGATGAAATCAAAATGGGCAAAGAAACTTATGGCAGTGCAATGTCTAAACAAGACAAGAAAGATGTAGCAAAAGACGTTACCAAGGATGCTTTGCTTTTGGTTGCATCTTTGGCGGTTATCTATGTAATGTGTGCGACATTGAAACGTTCAAAAAAATACAATGATGATGCCGTTGTACGTGTGGCACGTCGTTACATTACACAGGTAATGAAAGAAAAACCAGAACTGAAGAAATATGCTGGTGTATTGCGCAATGAAAAGGCATTACAAAATATTGCGGCTGGCATCGCTAATAAATTGTCATTAGAAGAATTGATGGCGGCTGGTTCCACATGGGATATGTACCGTTACGACGATGAACGTGTGGATAATGGGTCTGTTGGTGAATTAAAACTGAAAAACAAACACCTTCAAAGTGTTGTTGATATGTTAAATGAACATGCACAACAGAATCCGCAATTTATGCCTTATTTGGCAAAATTAGTGGAAGACAGCACAAAAACATTCTCGTTGGAACAATATATGACACAACAGAAAGTTCGTTAATAACGTGATGTTTATAAATAAAAACCCCATAATTATGGGGTTTTTTATTTACCTTGATTGTTGCGGGTTTTGCACACGTAAATCGTTTCGCATTATATACATAAAGAAATCACCATTACGTTTCAATTCTTCAAAATCTGGTTTTACGGCATCTGTTTTGTTGGCTGGTTTAATAAGTTCTTTTGGGGTTAATGGTGCAAGGTTGCCATTTCGTACAGAATTAATCGCATTTATAATAGTATTGCGTTCCGCCGCCATAATGATTGCGCCATCAGGTGTTAACATATCTTGTTCTTTGTTTGGAACAATGCCAATAATATTATGTTCTTCTATCATTTGATAGGTTAGGTAATATGCCACAAAAAAGTTACCAGCCGTAAAATAGGATGGTGGCAAATCTTCACTGTGTTCAATTATGTATTCGGACATCTTGTTGTGAAAATTCATGCGTGTATCACTGGCCGACATAAATGATATTGTGTTAAAAAGCGAATGGTGTAATGGCGCGACAGGTGCATGTTGAATAACCAACAACGATTTCATAATTTGATTAATTTCCAATTTGTCGTAACCATATTTTTCCAGGTCCATCACCGCAAAGGATTGGAATGTGCGTACAACCATCGCGCCATGACAATGTGTAAAAAGAATCGCATTTTGCATATTCTTTATTGCCTTGTCAGTGGAAAATCGTTCGCCATTTGGCTTAACAATTCGTGGTAATACGATAGATTTGTATAAATCGTATATATAATCGTAATCGTGTGCGCTTGTTATATCTTTATGTTGGTCTTTTATACGCGCCTGGGCGATACGAAACAGGTGGCTGCGTTCAGTGTTTCGGTTAGTATTTGTATAATCATAGTATGCTGAATATATGCCGACATCATCAATTCCATATGCGCCCAGTAATTGATTCATCATAGAAGCATAATAATTAGCATCTTTGCGTGTAATTGTTCTTTCGCCACCAATTACAACAAGACATGGTTTATCAACAGGAATGTTTTTCGCATCCACAATACCATACGGATTAGTCTGGTCTTTGGCAACGCGTTTAACAATCTGATTATCAAAGGCATGGTTTGCTGTCATGATATATCCTTTCTCATTATGATTGCATCAATACCATTATAGTATTTTGGACGGGTTCCAGTCGGTTTGAAACCATATTTTTCATATAGTTTTTTTGCCGGAATATTTACTTCAGAAACTTCTAAAAACACATTGTGAACACTTTGTTTTTTTAATTCTTGTTCCATGATTAAAATTAATGCCCCGGCGATGCCATTTCGGCGCGCATCTGGGGCAACACCGATAGAAATAATTTCTGCTTCGTCGGCGACCGCGCGCCACACAATAAAACCATTGTCGGATGCGACAATTTCGCATCCGGATTTTTTTAAATCGGCAAAATCAGATGCCGACCATGGACGATCGGGGAAACATAATTTATGAAGTTCGGCCAGTTTATTTAACATTCTGTCTGGATTTTTCCCATGCCTTTTTCATTTTATTGTACGCGTGTTCTGCTATTTTTTCACAATGGCTGTTGGTTACAACCGATATGCCACCTGGAACACGAACGTGCAAAAGGTATAGTGTTTTATCTTTTTCGTCTGCCTGCGATTTATAATCATATGAATATTCGGCATAAATATCATATTCCTGGCTGTCCAATCTAAAACGCCGTACAATCAAATCATTGCGCACAAATGGTTCGTTTATAATGCGGCCATTAGAGATTAATTTCATAATTTCCGCGTTACGTTCTATTATCGCCTGTTTCTTTTTTGATAAAAATATTTTCTGAAACAAAGTTGCCATAATTGATATTCCTTTTACGATAGTTTTACATTTGTTGTTGATAATATTTATTCTGCATACGTTCAAATATACGTTTTGCAATTTTTTGTGAATTTGTATATGCTTTGTTGTTAAGTGTAATGGTATAATTATCGCCCTGGGAATGATGCCATTCGTGTTTAGAAACCATTTGCATATCTGGTGCATCTAATTCATAGTTTTCAACAGAAAACATATATTTATCATCGCGCATGATACAATGTAAAACACCTGATTTTTTGATAGAATCAATAACTTTTACTTCAAGTGGAGATAAGAATATTTTTTGAAAGATATTTGCCATTTTATTTGCCTTTTTTGTTTGTTTCAACATAACTTGGGCGCAGGTACATCGGCACCACCGGTTCATTTGTACATTCTCTCAACTTATCTTGAATAATTTTGATGCCAAGTTTTAAATCAAACGGTTTGTGCCCAACTGTGCGTGGCCATTCCATCTGTTTGGTTTCAATTTCATCAATAGTCATTATACATGGATTTAACCCATTTGCCGCGACAAAGAAATCGCCACGTCCAGAATCAATCGCTACAAATGCATCGGGTGTTGCGGCCATATATAATTCAAATGCATTTATCGGAACAATAGGGATATTTAATCCAATTGCCAACCCCTTGGCATAGGCGATACCAAGGCGAATGCCAGTAAAACTGCCTGGACCGGTTACAACACCAATCGCGCTTATATCTGACCATGATGCGCCGCATTCAGTGATAAACTTTTCCGTCTCGGCTGGTAACGCGACAGACTGCTTGTCAACAGCAACCGTTTTGTATTTGTCGTCCAAAACGAATTCCAGTGCATTTCCCGATGTGTTAATTACTAAAATCATCTTATACGCCCACTGAATAATTTATAATACAACATTGGAACGCCACCATAATGACGTTCAATTACATTGTTTGGTACGGTATCTACTGTGTTATTTTTTCTGTTCAAAATAACGCATTCATACTGTGCACCGTCCAAGATTTCCGGTACATTTGGTATATATTCTTTGCTGCATAATATGCGCAGACCATGTGATTGTGCCTGGATAACAATGCGGGTAAAACCATCGCGTTTCGCCGGCATAGGACATGCCGTAATATCAAAACTTGTTATTTTGTTATACACATCCTTATAGCAACCGATTGCGCGTGCTGTTTCGGCATCGGTTACTGTTTTTACCAATTTACCTTCGGTATAAAACTCGACTTCTCGGGTTGCTTGTCTGCTCATAATCTTACCCCAAATCCAATTTTTTTACTAAAACCGGCAGATTTCTGTAATGACAACAAATCATCAATTTTTTCCGATGTAAAATCTGTTGGTTTGTCTTCGCCATCGTTTTTCAATAATTCACGACGTAATATTGCGGTTAATTCGCGTTGTAATTGACGCACACCTTCTTCGGTGGTGTAGTTTTGAATAATGTGTCGTATCGCGTCATCGGAAATATTAATATTTTCCAATGCCCAACCTGTATCATGCGCGGCGCGCTGAATAAGGTGGTCGCGCGCGATACGGACCTTTTCGTCCATGGTATAGCCCGGTATTTCAATAATTTCCATACGGTCTTTTAGCGCGTTTGAAAAGTTCAAACTGTTTGCCGTTGCGATAAACAACACATTAGAAAGGTCAAAATCAACCTCTAAATAATGGTCGCGGAAGTTCTTGTTTTGTTCCGGGTCCAATATTTCCAGCAGGGCAGATTCCGGATCGCCACGCCAATCGCGCCCCATTTTATCAATTTCGTCCAAGACAATAACAGGGTTGTTTGATTTACAACGTTTCAACGCATCCATAATACGTCCGGTTTGTGCACCAATATAGGTCTTGCGATGACCGCGGAAATGCGCTTCGTCAGAAATGCCGCCCAACGATATGCGTTGATATTTGCGCCCCAATGCCGCCGCAATAGATTTACCCAGCGATGTTTTACCAACACCAGGTGCGCCAACAAAACATAAAATGCTGCCCTGGTTGGTGCCAGTTTTCTTCATAACGGCGATGTGTTCCAAAATGCGTTCTTTGACCGCATCCATGCCGGAATGTTCACTGTCCAGAACGGTACGCGCGGTTTTTAAATCAATTTGCTGTTTGTCTGATTTGCCCCATGGCATAGATAACATTTCGTCCAGATAGGCCTTTAATAAACCACCTTCGTTGGACATTGGCGATAATGTGCGCATGCGCCGCCATTCAGACATTGCTTTTTCTTTGGCTTCGGCGGACATGGGCGATTTTTCAATGCGACTGCGCATATTTTCGGCATCCATTTCTTCGTCGGTTTCACCCATTTCATGCTGAATTGCGCGCATTTTTTCCTGTAAAATCGCTTCGCGCCGGCCTTTTTCCATCTGTTGATTTATACGGCGATTGATAGAATCTTCGATTTTCATCGTTTCTGCCATCAAATTGACCTGTTCCAACAAAATGATTAACTTTTCACGCCACGTGGTTGCGCATAAAATGTTAATAGCAACATCTGTTTCTATATCCAACATTTGAATAACCGCATCAACAAAAGCGGGTAATGGATAGTTTTGAACCACAGTACGCAATTTATCCATTTTGATTTTGCGGGACGATGACATAGACTGAATATTGTTCGCGATTTTGTCGCGCAGGGCAATTGTTTGGTCAAATTCGCTGTCGTCCAAAATTTCAATAGGCGTGGTTTCGCCCATAAATATGCCGTTTTCTATTGTAATATCGGAAATTCGAACGGCACTTACTGTGCGCACAATCGCGTGCAGGGAACCGTCCGGCATGCGTAAAACCTGGGCGATTTCACCAATTGTGCCGACATTGTAAATGTCATCAACCGCGGACGGATAGCCCCATGTATGCTGGGCAGTAAGGACGACCTGTTTGCCGGCCTTGGCGGCGGCCTCGATACATGCAACCGACAGTGGGTTATCAATATAAATTGGCACAGTAAGGCCCGGATTTACGACCAAATCACGAAAAGGTAGAATGTATTCTTTCATAGCAGAAATAAATATAGAATATTTTTATCGGTTTTCAAGGTGTTTTAGTGGATGTTTATTAACATCTTGATATTTAGGGAAAAAATAAAATCGGCACAAGGCCGATTCAATTTTTATGGCGGAGCGTGTAGGATTTGAACCTACGGACCGCATTACTACGGTCACGGATTAGCAATCCGCTGCATTTACCCCTCTGCCAACGCTCCGGGTGGTTGGTATTATATAGAAAGCATTTTTCAAATGCAAGTACGAAAAAATAAAAAAGCATATTTGACATATCGTTTAATATCTGCCATCATAGAATTATGACAATTCGTTTTATAAATTTTTACTGTTGTCGCTAATATTTGCCTTTTACCGCCGCAAATACGGTTTTGTTTGCAATAAACCAATCAATTGTTTATCATCGTATGGAAAATAACAGGGGAAGCACCATGCAAATAAGATTATTTAATACAATGACGCGTAAGGTAGAAGACTTTAAACCATTGGTTCCAGGCAAAATGGGGTTCTATTCGTGTGGGCCAACGGTCTATTGGGATCAGCATTTGGGAAATATGCGCACATTCATCAACAACGATATATTAAAGCGTATGTTTTTGGCAAATGGGTATGATGTTACACACGTAATGAATTTTACCGATGTTGGTCATCTTACCAGCGACGAAGATACTGGCGACGACAAGATGGAAAAGGGGGCGGCACGCGAAAACATGTCGGTGTGGGATGTTGCCAAGAAATATATTAACAACTGCGTTGCCGATATGAACGAATTAAATTTAATTCCGCCAACCGTAACACCGCGTGCCACAGATCATATCCAAGAACAAATCGGGTTGATTCAAAAACTGGAAAAATTGGGTTACACCTATGAGATACCTGGTGATGGTATTTATTACGATACGGCGAAATTACCAACCTATGGCGAACTGGGGGGGCAAAACCTTTCCGAATTGCGTGGCGGGGCGCGTATTGAAAACAACAATAAACGCAATATAACCGACTTTGCGTTATGGAAGTTTTCGCCAACTGATACCAAACGCGCGATGGAATGGGATAGCCCGTGGGGTGTTGGGTTCCCAGGCTGGCATTTAGAGTGCAGCGCGATGAGTATGAAATACCTGGGCGATCATTTTGATATTCATACCGGCGGCCAGGAACATATCAAGGTACACCATACAAACGAAATCGCGCAAAGCGAACCGATTGTGGGCAAGCCATGGGTGTCTTATTGGGTGCATTGGGCATGGCTGGTGTTAAAAGATGGCAAAATGTCTAAATCATCGGGTTCATTCTGGACGGTACGCACATTGATAGAAAAGGGCTATGACCCGATGGCGTATCGTTATCTGGTAACATTGGGGCATTATCGTCAGCCAGTTGAATTTTCGTTTGAAAGTTTAGACGCGGCGGCAAATGGGTATAAAAACATTGTTCGTCGTGTGGCGGATATAATTGCTAACAAATCGGGCGATGTTGACAGTGCTGTTTATGATGCGTGGCATGATAAATTGCTGGCTCCGACAAGTGATAACCTTAAAACCGCAGAAACGCTGGTTATATTCCAGGAATTGTTGAAAGATACTTCTGTGAATAACGCAACCAAATATGCGCTGGTTGAATTTATGGACAGGTTACTGGGCCTGCAATTCATTGACCGTGCGGAAAAATTGATTGCAGCGGAATCGGTCGTGGCCCCGGCGGAAATTGTTGCACTGGCGGACAAACGCAGTGCAGCCAAGGCGGCAAAAGACTGGGCAACGGCGGATGCGCTGCGCGCGGAAATAGATGCGGCGGGGTGGGTACTTACCGATACGTCGGCCGGTCCAAAATTAACCAAAAAGGTGTAAAGGAAAACCGCCGTTTCGGCGGTTTTGCTTTTTAATAAAAAAATATAAAAATCACTTGAATTTTTGCGTTTTGTGATATATATTAAGCGCGTTATAACACAAGGGAATTTCCATGAACTATCCATATATGCCAAAATCTACGGCGCTGTGGTTGATTGAAAACACAGCATTGACTTTTGAACAAATCGCTGAATTCTGCGGTCTTCATGAACTTGAGGTTAAAAATATCGCGGATGCGGAAACATATAAAATTCAGGGTTTAAATCCGATTTTGAACGGTCAACTTACCCGCGAAGATATTGAAAAATGCGAAGCAGACCCGGAAGCGCGCCTGACTTTGCGTGAAGAAATTGTCGCCGCGCAGAAGGCCCAGAACAAGAAAGGTGTTGGTTATACGCCAAAATTACACCGTCAGAACCGTTTGGGTGGCATTTTGTGGATTTTGAAAAATTATCCAGAATTATCTGATGGCCAGGTTGCACGCCTTATGCGCAGTACAAACCCAACGGTCGCATCTATTCGCAACAAAACACACAAATCGTACAGCATTATTCAGATTCAAAGCCCAATTGTATTGGGGTTGGTGTCTGAATCTGCGTTACATGATGCGGTTGCCAAGGCGCAAAAGAAAAGCAAATAATTTCAAATAATCAAACAAACCAATAAAACGGAAGGGTGGCATATGGCAAAAAAGCTGGATGACGCAACCAAGTTATTGATTGACTCGTTGCCGGAAAATCTGCAGAAGTTAGCAACATCTGCGGTCGAAGTTGGGTATTTTTCCCAAATGGATTTTAATGCCGCAACCGAAGCAGACGAAGTTCCATCAGACGAACAGGAAGAAGTCCTTGATTTCTTTAAGCAGGACTTGGAATTGGAAATGTTGGAATCTGATTCCTATTCCAAAAACATTGAAAAATATTACGACGACGAAGATAGCGAAGAAGATCGCGATAAAACCCGCAATTTGTTGAATGCAGACGCGGAACAGGTTGATGTTAATGACGAAGACTATGAACATTTCGCCAAACAGTTGGAACGCAGCCAAACCGGTTCATTGGTTTTGGGTGTCCAAGATTCTGTACAGTCATACCTTAAACAAATCGGTACGGTTCAATTGTTGACCGCCGCCGGCGAAGTCGCAATTGCCCAGCGTATCGAGGCCGCATCGCGCCTTATGGTGTATGGTTTATGCGAAAGCCCGATGACTATTCGTGCGATGTTGGACTGGTACCAACAATTATTGAACGAAGATATTCGTTTGCGCTATATCGTTAATTTGGAAGTTATGTATTCATCTGATTCCGAACAGAAATCTTTGGCCGCTTTGTCCGAAGCATTGAAATCCAAGGGGGTTGACGATGTCGATAACCTGGACGATGATGATTTAGACGATTTGGAAGAATCGACTGCATCCGATGAAGAAGATGACGAAGACGAAGAAGATGAAGAAGAAGACGGAATCAAGAAAGATGATACACCACGAGGAACATCGGGTGTTCCAATTCCTGTGATGGAAGAATCGTTAATGCCGATGGTTTTGGAACTTTTTGCCAAAATTAAACGCACGTTTAATAGCATGCAGAAATTACAGGCCAAACGTTTGGAAAACCTGCTTACTTCGTCAAAGCCAGACGATGCGTTGGAAAAGAAATATGCCAAAATGCGCCTGGAATTATTTGAAAATGTAAGCAAGATTCGTCTTAACGATGACCGTAATGCCGAAATTATGGAACAATTAACCAAGCGCAATAAACTTTTACAGGGGCTTGAAGGTAAATTGTTGCGTTTGGCGATGGCTAATAAAATTAAACGCGACGACTTCTTGGCTGAATATGTTGGCAATGAAATAAATCGCAACTGGGTCAAGAAAATGGCAAAGTCCAAGAATCAAACGTGGGTTAACTTTGTCAAGAAACACGAAAAAGATATTTTAAAGATTCAGGAAGATATTACCGCAATTGCGATGGAAACAGGCCAGCCAACCGCCGAATATAAAAAGGTTGTTGAATTGGTAAGCCATGGTCAAAAAGAAGCCGCCAACGCAAAACGCGAAATGATAGAAGCGAACTTGCGTCTGGTTATTAAGTTTGCTAAAAAGTCCAGCAATCGTGGTTTGGGACTAGATTTTTCTGATTTGGTCCAGGACGGCAATATCGGTTTGATGAAGGCTGTTGATAAATTTGATTACCGTTTGGGGAACAAGTTTTCAACATATGCGACAAACTGGATTCAGCAGGGCATTTCCCGCAGTATCGCGGATCAGGCGCGCACAATTCGTATCCCTGTGCATATGATTGACAATATACACAAGATTCAACGTGCATCGCGTCAGTTTATGCACAAATATGGCCGCAACCCGACCGCCGAAGAATTGTCCAAGATTATATACTTGCCTGTGGACAAGATACACAAGGCCATGAAGGTCAATCTGAAACCGATTTCATTAGAGGCACCAGTTGGCACCGAAGACGACAGCAGCCGTATTGAAATTATTGCCGACGAAACCGCGAAAAATCCATTTACATCGGCGGCGCAAAAGAATTTGCGCAAGATTGTTACACAAATCTTGTCTGAATTGGATCCCAAGGAAGAAACTGTTTTGCGTCAACGTTTTGGTATGAGCACCAATAAAACCAGCACCCTGGAAGAGGTCGGTGAATACATCGGTGTTACCCGTGAACGTATCCGCCAGATTGAACAAAAGGCGTTGAATAAACTAAAACACCCAACGCGTGCGCGTAAACTGCGCAGTTTCTTGGAAGATTAACAATTGGCCCGCGGGTGTTGCGGGCCTTTTTTAGTGAAAGGAAGTTATTTATGATAATAGCAGTAGAAGGCGCAGATAAGGCCGGCAAACACACCCAGGTTATGAAACTGGTTGAATATTTGAACGGGCGGGGCATCGCAACCGAAACACTCGATTTTCCGCGATATAATTCATATTGGGGGCAATTTATTAAACGTTATTTAAATGGCGAATTTGGCGAAACGCGTAATTTGCCCGCTGAATACACTATGTTGCCGTATGCCCTGGACAGATTGGCACATATACCACAAATCAAACAATGGGTTGATATGGGAAAATGGGTTGTTTTTGATAGATACACATACAGTAACGCATTTTCAATTGCCAAATTGCCACGCGAACAATGGAATGCGAAAATATCTCACCTGGAAGATATGGAATTTAACCAGATGGGTATAATTCGTCCAAATCATAATATATATCTGTATTTGCCGGCGCAAATATCGTATTCAATGCGAAACCAGGGGTTAAAGGCATATCAAAATGGCAAGCCCGATATTCACGAAAGCGATTTAAAATTGTTAACCGATGTGTCAAATGTCTATAAAACAATTGCTGCGCGCGATACAAAAAATTGGACGGTGGTGGACGAAATGAAGTTGGATGGTACACGAATGAATCCAGACGAGGTTTTTGCGTCCCTGCGGCCAATTATTGATAAAATGATAATTGGTTCCAAACAAAAATAAAACCCGCAACACGCGGGTTATTTTATTTTGTGCGTGCTAATAATTTGCTGCACATATATTTTAACTTATATTGATATCCGCATTGGTTGCAATCGTGGTGGTTACATCCGTGGCGGCATTCTGTTGGAATAAATGTGTCCAGCATTGTATCGTATTCAGATTCGTATGCCTCGCGTGAATATTTTTCAATATCCGCGGCGGTTTTGTTTGCGTATCTGTGCGCGGCAATATTATATATGCGGGAACTTATGCCAAAATGTGTTTCACATTCCTGTAATAAATAAGCATAGTATTCCAACCGTTTTTTTGTGCGTTCCAGCCGGCGCATGTCGCTTTCGGAATGGTTAGACAACTTGTGCATGGCGGAATGCGGGCGGCTTCGATACAAATACCATGCTGGTGTATCGGTTGGTCTTAAAATATATGGGTATTTTTCTTCTATGGCACGAAAGGCATATTGCATAACAAAGTTCGCGTCTTCAAAGTACATCATATTAGGCACAAAACGCAGGTTCAAAGTGGGATTTGTTTTGTTTATAATGTCTGTGCGATAAAGGGTATTGCAACTGCTTATGCGATAGTCTAGAAAGTCCAAACTTTTGTCGTATTTTGGATCGCCTTGCTTTTGTATTTGTTTTAATTGAGAGTTCAAATTATCAAACCGACGTGTCGGTATAAGTTCTTTGCCATTGCGGGTTACATAGTCCATAGAGCCCACAACCATGGCAGTATCAGGATTGGTCATAAGTGAATCATAAAAGTTTTCTAAATAATACCTGTCGGTCAGATGCAGGGCTTCTGGTCGGCCCCCGATTAAATCGTCGCCATCAACGAACATCACTGTTTGACCGGTTGCGTTGTCCAGGCCATAATTACGTGCTAATGATACACCACTGTTTTTAACGCCGTATTTGTTGCGTTTGTCCAGTATCGTTATAACATTAGGATTCTTTTTGGCATAGCGTTCCAGATGTTTTGTCGTTCCGTCGGTACAGCCATCATCAATACATAAAACCTGGCATCTGTCGATAATATTTTGTTCCATTATCGCATGTAAACAGGGCCGTATATACGGTTCTATGTTATAGCATGGAATAATAATAGTCATCAGTTTTGATGCTTTTTGTGTCGACATTTGCTTATGCCTTTTTATTAATCATACACAAAAAGCATATTTTGTCAATTAATTTGTTCTTTCAGGACTGAATATATCTTTCCTAAATCTGTCTTGACCAGGGCAGCGGCCAATTTTTCTGGATTGTCGGCCGATTCTGCTGCTGTCATAATTTTATCAAAACTGCGTACGAATTGTGATGATTGCGACCGGAAAACAGTATCTTTCTTTAACATTTCGCGAATTTGCTTCTTGTCTGCGGCCGTCAACATCTTGGCCAGCCATTTGGAAAATATCGCCTTGTCCCCGTCGTGATATTTTTTCCAAACAGAATCGGGGATATCTACACCGGTTGCGCGTGTTAAATCTATGGACTGTTCGTGTAGTTTTTCAAACAGTTTTTCACTCTGTGCAACAAAATCAGATGTGCTTACGCGGCCATAGTGTGTGGCGGGGGCAGCCTTGATAGCGTCCATTGGGGCCGATGCGCGTGCCACCATCATTTGTTTATTAAGTGTCTGCATGGTATCAACAGCCTTGGCATAGTCGGACATTAAATCAATCATTTGCTGACGTGAATCGCCGGCCAATTCGTCTAACTGGGTTGCAGATTTGGAAATAGCCTCGGTTGATTCGTTAACGGTCGATTGCATCTTTTCTATGGTTGCATTTAATTCGGCAACAATCTTACCCAATGTGTCACCGGCCGCCATTGAATCGCGTGATAATCCGGGCAGAGCCGTATAATACTTTTCAATAAGTTCTGACAATGGCTGTAATTGTTCGGTTGTTTCGCGCGACATTTTGATAAGGTTTTCAGATTGGCCGGACAACTGTGTGTGTGCGGTGTTCATTTCTATAAGTGTTTCGCGTACGCCCGTACCCATTGTCTTTACTGATTCAGAAAACGCGGTTGCGGCCGTTTTTGTGTTTTCCAATGTTATGTTTGCAACACCGGAAACCGTTTTTAATTCAGAAACAACACCTGTCGCGAAATCTGATATTTCGTGCTGGAATCTGTTGGTAAGGTGGGATAACTCTTCGGATACATTACGTACAGATGATTCTGTCGTGGTTGCAGATGCAGTAAGCGCATCAATCGCATCAGACAATTTGCGTATTTGTTTTTCTATTGATGTTTCCGTAAGGCGAACCTGACCTGCGACAACATTGGCGGTATTTGTGATAGTATTTGTTTGGCTGGCCAGTTGTTTTTTTGATTGTCTGGTAAAGGCATCCATTTTAGCAAGGTGGTTGTCCAACATTTCATTATTCTTGGCCATAATGTCGGAATATTCTGCCGATGTATTTTGGACATTTGTAAAACCATCTGCGGTCGATTGTGCCAGGCTGGTTAATGATTGTTGCAGGGTATTTGTTTTTTCAGTGATGTCCGACATCTGATTTGAATTTGAATCAAACTCTTCGTGTAACTTTTGACTTAATTCGTTACCCGTTGCAACCCATGATTCTATTTGATTTTGTATCTGGGAAACGGCGGTTGTTGTATCTTGATTTGTTTTATCAATTCTTGATAATAATTCATTGACGGATGCGGAAAATTTTTCGGATGCTGTTGTTGTATCTTCCCATGATTTTGAACTTACAACGGCATTCAGTCCGTCCAATGTGTTATCAAGCCGACCGGACATTTGAACCAATTTTTTTGTCGCATCATCTGCGGTAGATAACAGTTTTTCATTTTGGTCTGTTAATTGATTTTTTAATTCGTTTGCCTGGGCGATTTGACCGTTTAACGTATCGCACATTATTTTGAAATTGTGTTCAATTTTTGTAATTTCATCGGCCATTATTTTATTAAGTACGCGCACTGCATCACTTACATGTGCGCTTTCGGGACGCAGCATGATATCCAACATTGATTGCATAACGCGTTGAGATTTGCGTGAAACAAAAAACAGAACCCCAAGTGCTAGTATCAACAGTATGCCAACGGCCCCTGTAAAATATAACCAAAAATTACTTGCTAATAATACTGTTCCTTGTCCTTCCATCTTTCAAATCCCCCCAAAATATAAACGATTGCCAATATCGTTCTTGCAGTTCGTAATGATTTATACTAGAATATTTACAATAAAGCAAGGGCATAAATGAAAGAAAAACCACCACTTTCACCAGAACAAGATCGTGCGGCAAATCCGGCCAATAACATTTGGGTCCAGGCAAACGCAGGCACCGGTAAAACCAGCGTTTTGGTTGAACGGTTGTTGCGTATTTTGTTTCGAACCGATGATATTGCGCATAATGGTATTTTGTGCCTTACCTATACCAAGGCGGGTGCCGGTGAAATGCGTAATCGTATTTTGAAATGGCTGCGTGAATGGGCGCTGGCATCAGACGAAGAATTGGTAAAATTATTGCGTGATGTTGCGTTGCATAAACCCGCAACTGCCGCAGATATTGCCCATGCACGCGAGGTTTTCTTTTGGTATATTGATAATCCCGAAACACTTAAAATAAAAACCATTCACAGTTTTTGTGAAGAAATCTTACACCGATTTCCAATCGAGGCTGGCATTTCACCGGCATGGACAATGGTTTTGGACGAAAACCAGCGTGTATTACAGTTAGAAGCTTTTGAACGGTTGTTAAGGGCCGGGGTGTTAGAGCCAGAAAAATACGGTCGCGTAGAAGGTGCGTTTGCGCGCCTTGTAAATGTATTAAGCGAGTATCGTTTGTCCGATTTTGTACGTGCTTTGGGTGGACAATACGAACATTTTTTCTTGGTTGAAGATGTGGAACGTTATCGCAAATACTTTGTTGATACGATTAAATATTTTCTAAATTTAAATACGGTTCCGCAATTAGAAAAACCGGCATCTGAACTTGAAGAAATTATTAAAAATACAGAAATCGAACAAAATAGCAGAAAAACACCGGCAGTGTACTTGTCTGATATAATAACATTAACCAAACAGTATATTGATAAAACTATTGATTTTGATGAATATAAATATGCCTATTTATTAAAAACATCAGGAATGCCAAATGGCAAGTTGAAAAAACACGATTTTTTAATTGATGAAATGGAACGTGTGTTTGCTGTTGACCAATACAATCAAAATATGGAGTTGTTTAATGATACAATGGCATTGTTTGATTTGTCGGCGGCATTTGCGACCATGTATCGTGGTATAAAACAACAGCGAAACTTGCTTGATTTTGAAGACTTGGTTTTATACACACGCAAATTATTTTCCAGGCCCGATGTTATGGGGTGGGTGCTGTCGCAATTGGATGTATCGTTGTCGCATATCTTGGTTGATGAAGCCCAGGACACATCGCCACTGCATTGGGACGTTTTAACGATGATGCTGGGGGATTTCTTTGTGAACGGCGATACCAAATCTGATAAGCATTCTTTGTTTATTGTTGGTGATCCGAAACAAGCTATCTTTGGGTTCCAAGGTGCCGATTTCCATGCGTTTTCCAACAGTTTTTCTGAAATTACACGACATATACAAAATAATTTACGCACGATTCAAGAAATCCCATTGGAACAAAGTTTTCGTTCGTTGTCGTCAATATTATATGTGGTTGATGAATTCTTTAATGACGATGTTGTTAAACAAAAAACAGGTTTCCATAACAATTCCCATTTTTGCCATCGTAAAAAAGATGGTATGGGACTTGTTGAATTACACAGGTTGGTATCAAATGCCAGAACTGGGGCGACCGTTGATGGCTATATAGATATGATAGCCGATAAAATAAAATCAATGATAGATTCTGGCGAACGCAAGCCAAGTGATATTATGGTGCTGGTCCAACGAAGAAAACCATTGGCTAATTTATTGGTTACCGCGTTAAAGAAAAGGGACATAGATGTAGCAGGCAGCGATCGTATATATTTACCAATGTTTCCTGCGATACGCGATCTGATGAACCTGGTGCGATTTTGTATAAATACCGCCGACGATTATAGTTTGTGTTGTGTGTTAAAAAGTCCGATTTTCCGTTTGTCCGAAGCCGATATTTTTAATTTGTGTAAAATAAAAAACGATACAAATAATGCCAATAAAGACGGTCCACAAATAACGGTTTTTGAGGTCTTGGGGAACACCCATCCGGATATCTATAATCGTTTAAAATCAATAACTGAAATGTCGTTGTTAGATGGTCCTTATACTTTCTTTTCAAGGATACTTGATTCGGGTGTGCGGCATGATTTTATATCGGCCCTGGGGCCCCAGGCAATTGATCCGTTGGAAGAGTTTATGACAATGTGTCTTTCTTACGAAAGAACCCAACCTGGTACCATGCGCCATTTTCTTAAATGGTTTGTTACGGGTGGTGCCGAAATAAAGCGCGATGTTGATGCGGCATCCGGGGTAAGAGTTGTTACCGCCCATGGAAGCAAGGGGCTTGAAGCACCAGTTGTGTTCCTTATTGATACAACAACACTGCCAAAACCAGAATCTGTTTTCCCAATAACGCCGTCAATTATGCCGAAAAATGTGGCCGTTGACGAAAGTGTCCCAAGTCCCTGGATTTGGCAGGCGCACAAAACAACCAGCGAACAGGTCGGTGTTGCCAGCGATTTGCTTATGAATGATAAATTTGAAGAGTATTACCGGCTGTTATATGTTGCGATGACACGCGCACGTGATGAATTATATATTTATGGATACAGCAGATATAACGCAGCAAATGAAAAATCGTGGTATTCGTTATTGTGGGATAAATTAATAACAGTTGACGGCGCAACCGTCGTGGATGATGATACAATCAGGATAATACATGACAAATAAATTACGCGAATTTTTAAGTGAATACGATGCGCAAAAACATGCAACTGATGTTGGTACACAAATGCACGAAATGTTGCGTCGTATTCGCACACTGGATGATTGTGATAAAGTTGATTCTGAATTAAAATCGCACTTAAAATCTGTACCGGGACTAGATGTATTCTTTACAGAGTCTGCCCGAACGGAAGTACCAATTGCGGGAATTGTAAACGGTGCCTTTGTTAGTCGCAGAATCGACAGGTTAATAGTTGATGACGAACACAAGATTGTTCGAATATTGGACTATAAAACCGACGTTGATAAAACTGTTTATCGCGATAAATACAATTATCAATTGTCTGAATATGTCAAATTAATACGACAAATATATCCAGACTATCGCATTGAAAGCAGTATTTTATGGCTACACGATTGGGTGCTGGAAAAACTATAAAAACCCTTGAATTGTGTGCGTCTGTTTGAGTATAA
Organism: Alphaproteobacteria bacterium; assembly: GCA_017475605.1. Classification (GTDB taxonomy): domain Bacteria; phylum Pseudomonadota; class Alphaproteobacteria; order Rs-D84; family Rs-D84; genus Enterousia. The sequence continues at coordinate 98,988 of JAFVFD010000002.1, forward strand.
TTTCGGCATGTTACGTGCGTTAAATATATCTAATATTGTATTGATTGAAAAACTGAATCTTGAATTCGGCGCGGGGCTTAATATTTTAACAGGGGAAACGGGCGCGGGGAAAAGTATTTTGTTGGATGCGCTATCGTTGGCCCTGGGGGCGCGGTCGGATGTGGGGTTGGTGCGGTCTGGGTGTGAAATGGCTTCTGTGGTGGCGGAATTTGATTCCACACCAAGCGCTGTTCAATCTATTTTGGTTGAAAATGGTATTGATACGGGCGATGAATTGATTTTGCGCCGCACATTGTCCGCCGATGGCAAAAGTCGTGCATGGATAAACGATATTCCGGTTTCTGTACGCGTGTTACACGATGTTGGGGATGCATTGGTTGAAATTCATGGACAGTTTGCGAATCACCGTTTGTTGAACCAGGCGACGCATCGCGCGGCATTGGACGAATTTGCCATGGTTCATATTGATGGTTTTTCAGAATTACTTTCCGCCACACGCAACGCATATAATGAATACCACGCCGTTGATTTAAAATTGCGCGATTTGCGTGAAACGGTTGCGCGTGCGGCTGACGAACGGGATTTTTTAGCGCATAATGTCGCGGAATTGCGCGCACTTGATGTACAGCCCGGGGAAGAGGCTGAATTGGCCGACAAACGTGCAACAATGATGAACGCGGAAAAGAACGCGGCAATTGTATCTGATGCGGCGACCGCCATGGCACCGAATGGGAAATCATTGGATGCATTTGTGTTTGATGTCGCGCATATTCTGGAACGCATCAAGACGGAACCTAACCCATATGCCACGCAAATTGAACGGTTATACGAAGTGGCAGACAGTCTGGCGACTGTATCGGCGCAATTGAATCCCGATGATACAGATATATCAAGCATTGATGAAATAGAAGAACGGCTTTTTGCGATACGTGCCGCCGCGCGCAAGCATCGTGTGCCTGCGGACGAATTGCCGCAAAAGCTGGAACAAATGGCGGCCCAATTGGATACGATTGATAATTCGGATGCGTTGTTAAGCAAACTTACACAAGAGCAGGCCAATTTACGCAAAAATTTTGACGCGTGTGCGACAAAGTTAACAGCGGCGCGCATTGATGCAGCCGATGTGTTAAGAACGCGCCTGCGGGCAGAATTGCCTGATTTAAAACTGGCTAATGCAGATTTTGTTGCAGAACGGGTGGAAACATCGCCGTCGGCGACGGGTGTTGACGATATAACATTTATGATTAAAACCAATCCGGGATCACCGTTTGCGCCATTACACAAATCTGCATCGGGTGGGGAATTGGCGCGTTTAATGCTGGCAATGCGGGTTGTGCTGATAAACGATAGCGATTCACATATATTTGTGTTTGATGAAATCGATACGGGAATCAGTGGTGCCACAGCATCGGCGGTTGGTGCCCGATTGAATCGACTGGCAACAACGTCGCAAACACTTGTTGTTACCCATTCCGCCCAGGTGGCCGGGTTTGCCGATCATCATTTCAAAATTGAAAAAAGTGTTGCGAATGATAAAACGACAACAACGGTTCGCGAAATAGTGGGCGATGAACGGGTAAACGAGGTTGCCCGAATAATAAGTGGCGCGGAAATTACACCTGAATCAATTGCAACCGCTAAAACTCTGATAAAGTAAAAATGTCCCGAACGGGACATTTATATTTTTAATACACCGTCGGCAAATTCAATTGTCGCTGGTTTTCCGGCATCAACGCGGGTTATGATTTTATCTTTGCTGTCGCGAACAATCGCATATCCGCGCGCCAAGACGTTTTTGTAACTTAAACTGTTCAACATCTGGCCGATATGATTTACAGATTGATTCAAGGTCGCCAGGCGTGTCGTTAAAGTGTTTATAAAACCGTCTGTCATCATCATTTTTTGATGTGCGTTTTGAATTTTAGAATTGATAATAATATCCATTGTGTGCGATATATCATCAATTCGTTGCTGATGCTCCATAACGACCTGGCGCGGACTTTTAATATTTATCGATTCAATGCGTTGTTTGGCGTGTTCAAGTCGCGTTACAAAAGCCCCTGATATTCTATGCCAAAAATTATCAATTTCCTGTCCTAGTGCCAGTTTGGTGGGTACAACCATTTCCGCCGCACCGGTGGGGGTTGGGGCGCGCACATCGGCGGCAAAGTCAATCAACATCCAGTCTGGTTCGTGTCCGACACCGGAAATAAGTGGTATATGGCTGGCCGCGGCGGCACGAACAACAATTTCTTCGGAAAACGGTAGTAAATCTTCCAGTGCGCCGCCACCACGCGCAACAATGATTACATCCACATTATTCATGCGGTTAAAATATTCAATGCCGGCGGCAACCTCGGCCGCGGCGGTTGTTCCCTGGACCGTTGCGGGATAAAGCAATACGCGCACCGGGAAACGTTCCCGCAAACGATTTTGAATGTCCTGGAATGCGGCACCGGTCGGGCTGGTTACAACCCCAATTGTTTGTGGCAGGCGCGGCAAAGGTTTCTTGCGCGATGTGTCAAACAATCCTTCGGCGGCAAGTTTTTGTTTGCGTTCTTCCAGCATTTTAAGAATTGCACCGACACCCGCCATTTCAATTTCACTTACCACAATTTGATAATTACTGCGGGCGGGGTATGTCGTAAAACGGCCGGTAATAACAACCTCCATACCGTCTTCAAGTTTGAACGGAACGGGTGTACTGCGCCAAATTATAACGGAAATTGCGGCACCGGAATCTTTTATTGTCATATAGATATGACCCGATGTCGCGCGTGTTATTTGCGACAGTTCGCCACGAATTTTTATGCGCGGAAATGCGGTTTCAACCACGCCTTTTAACAAGGCGGACGCGTCAGATACACTAAAAATTGTATCGGCATTAACGGCCGGTTCTGGTCTTTGCATCTTATCGTTTTTCCAATTCTGTCATTATTTCCCTGATGAACATATTTTTATTCGGGGTTTTCATATCCTGGACACGTTTGTTTATCGGTGTTCCAATATCATAGGGAACAACCAACGGGTTGAACTGGTCGCCCGTTGGATCAAATGCGCGGTTGTGCATACGATCCCGCAGAAACACCACAGGCGCGTGTTCCCAAGTTCCAAGTTTTATCGCCGATGGTTCCCATACAGCATCACCACCATAAAGAGTATAAATACATATTGCCGACAGTGCGCAAAAACCCTTGGTATATGGGACAAAGCCATTAAACGGCATGTTGCCTACATATTTTTTGCGAAAAGATGGTTGTTTATATTTATCACGTAATACAGTTACAATACTGGTCAAAGAATACTGCATATCATAAAGAGGCATAAAATCACGATCGATTTGTGCCGCCAATTCCAGTATGTTGCGTGTCGCCTTGTCATAAGAAGCAATATAATCAGTCATAATGATAATTATATCATAAACGCACAAAAATTCAAGGTTTACAGTTCCGTCAACGGCCAGCGGGGGCGGGGGGCAACGGGTTCTGTTACCACTTTTCCGATTTTATAATTTTCTAAACCAGCCCACGCAATCATTGCGCCATTGTCGGTACAAAGATTCATAGGTGGTGCGGCAAAAACAATATTGTGCTTCTTGGCCAGGGCTTCCATGGCGGCGCGAATTGCGCTGTTTTTCGCAACACCGCCGGCAACAACCAGTGTTTTAGGTGATGCGTCCACAACGCGTGAATCAGAAAATGCGTGATTAAGGCGATTGATTATACAGTCCACAACGGCCGCCTGGAATGATGCGCAAAAATCATTGATAAATGCTTCATCGCGTGCGGTTTCATCTGTTCTGTCCAGGAACACACGCGCCGCGGTTTTTATACCACTAAAACTAAAATCACAGCCCGGCTTGTCGCACAATGGACGCGGGAAATCAAACGCATGTGGATTACCCAATTTTGCACGATTATCAACTATTGGACCGCCAGGATACCCAAGACCCAACATTTTCGCAACCTTGTCAAAGGCTTCGCCGGCACTGTCGTCCAATGTTTGTCCAATCAATTCATATTTGCCGACACCGCGCACCAATAAAATCTGACAATGACCACCCGATGCCAACATTAATAAATAGGGGAAATCAACCGATGTATTGCCGTCTGCGCCGGTGGCATTTGCCGCGTGCAAGCGCGGAACCAATGCGTGTCCTTCTAAATGATTCACCGCGACCAACGGTTTGCCTGTGGACTGGGCGATACCTGTGGCCGCCATCCAACCAACCAAGACCCCACCAATAAGGCCAGGACCCGCGGTTGCGGCAATAACATCAATGTCTGAAATGTTTTTGCCCGCACTGTTAAGGGTTTGTTTTATAACTTCGTCAATGGCAAGAATATGCGCACGCGCCGCCAGTTCGGGTACCACACCACCGTATTTTTGGTGTTCTGGTATTTGCGAATAAATAATGTGCGATAAAATATTACGGTTTGAATCAACAATTGCGGCCGATGTTTCATCACAAGATGATTCTATGCCCAAACATAGTATTGGACGTTCGTTTTTGGCAACCGGCGCAAAACTGTCCAGTTTACCCATATCCATACGCATCAAGTTTTCTTCGTTGCTCATTTTTTTATTTCCAATAACATAATGCCTAAATTATTAGCCGTTTTTTGCCGTTTTGCAACATATTCATTAAAATTAACCTCAACAACGGCCCCCAGGCCCGACGAAGCATGCCGTAATATTTTTCCACCCGGCAAAAGAAAGCCCATGTGATGTACGGCTAGTTCTGTGCCTGTTTTGTTGATAAAATATGGATTGGCAGATAAAACGAACAAAACAATCAAAGGTTCATCGTTCTTTATTTCGCCCAAACTAGCATAAGGAATATATTTAAGTTTTACAGTTTTTGTTGGTGTTGTGTCGGATATATTATGAACCTTTTTCATCCACGCGGAACGATTTATTGTTACGGTTCTTGTGGTTGTTTTACCATATTTATCGCTTACATTTTCAACCAAGTTCGCATTGTTCGGCACCCAATCTGTTTCAATAAAATGATTGCGGTTTACAAAACCTATGACACCATTTTTATATCGTATGTGATTTAATTTTTCCTTATCACCATTTGCCAATGCGGTTTCAACAAATGTTGTACAGTCAAATGCATCAAATCGGATAAGGGGGTCTGTATCGGGTGCAACTTCTTCGCCAAGGGGGTCGCGCACATATTTCGCCCCGATGTACTGTTCGCCGATTGTTGTGTTGCGCGCACATGCGGTACAAACAAGAACAAAAAGCAGGGCGCAATATAATTTCATACGTTAAATGTTTTCTTTCAATATTATGCCGGTATGGCACAACGAAATCGCATCACGAACAACCATTTCGTGTGCATCAGGCAGGGTTGCCATTTTATTCACACATGCCACAATTAAATTAATATCTGCATCATCGCTGGCCACAATAACACGTGCGGTTGTTGTGCGTTGTTCCGTTGATGCCGACAACCAATTTTTCAGATTCCCGGCCGCCAGATCATTTGAATGTTGTGTGTTAAAAAATATAAAAAACGCCGTTAATAATACAGCAATACCTAATAAAAACTTTAGTACAAACTTCATATCTGCCCCCAAATTATTCGCAATTTACCAACCACAAATCATAATCTGCGTTTTGCAGTGGATTTTCACCAGGTTCGTTTTTGTTCATCCACCCACCAAATATTTTCCCTTCGCTTGCGGTCGAGATTTCAATAAACATAAAAGCATTTTCTGCCATAAACGGGTCGGTCTGTTTACATGTGCGAACAATGAAATTAAGTTTTTCGTATTTTGCATCGTACCCAACAGGAATGGTGGTTGTGTGGGTCTTGCCCGATGTTTTATCCAATATAGTTATAACGGCATTTGGGCGGTCAACATATGCGTTCGCCGCCGGCATTATGCCAACAAAAAACAATAATAAACTTAAAAGTGCTGTAATTTTTTTCATGATTGTTATTTTACATTCAGCATCGCCCGATGTCAAACGCATAAATTATAAAACAAAAAAGTCCCGCAGTTGCGGGACCTTTATATCCGAAAAAAGAATTAGTCTTTGTTCGCGGCTTTTTCAGCAGATGTCGCAGACAAGTCTTCGACAATACGTGCCTTTTTGCCAGACAACCCACGCAAGAAGAATAATTTTGCGCGACGAACACGGCCAATACGAACTTTTTCAATTTTTTCGATGGCTGGGCTGTACAATGGGAACTTGCGTTCTACACCAACACCGTATGATTCACGACGTACAGTGAAAGATGCGTTGTTAGTATTGCCGCCATCACGTGCGATAACGACACCTTCGAACATCTGAATGCGGAACTTGTCGCCATCTTTAATTTTTACATGAACTTTTACTGTATCCCCAGCCTTGAAATCTGGGATTTTCTTGTCGCCTGCAACCTTTGCGATGTTTGCGGCTTCGATTTTTTTCAAGATACTCATTTTACTTTTCCTTTATTAAGTCCGGACGACGTTGTTTCGTTATTTCGTCCGATTGTTGTTTCCGCCACCGTTCGATATTGCCATGGTGGCCGGACAGCAGGACTTCTGGGACACTTTGTCCACGCCATACTGACGGACGGGTATATAATGGCCATTCAAGCCCGCCGATTTCAAAACTTTCATTTGCGGTGGATTCAGCACCACCATGCAGCACATTATCCATCACGCGAACGCAACTGTCAACAAAAACCTGGGCTGCGATTTCGCCACCAGATAAAATATAATCACCGATGGACAATTCCGTTATATTATACATATCAATAACGCGTTGGTCAATTCCTTCGTATCGACCGCAAAGCAGGGTGTATGTCGCATCGGCATCTGCGGCAAATTCGCGCACCATTTTTTGCGTTAATGTTGGTCCGCGGGGCGAAAAATATATGATTTTTCCGGGGGTTTTAACGGAATCAATTGCATCGCCCAACGCGTCTGGGCGCATAACCATTCCCGCGCCACCGCCGAATTGTTCATCGTCAACCGACCCATAATTATTTATCGCAAAATCACGAATATTGACAACATCATACGACCAAACACCATGTTCAAGGGCGCGACCAACCACGCCACCGCCCAGGGTGCCCGGAAACATTTCTGGAAAGATGGTCAGTATGTTAAAGTGCATTTTATTTCGTCTTTCCCAGGCATTTAGCAATTTTTGCTATAATATTTTGATCTTGGTGTACGATAATAACGCTGCTTTGTGGCAACATGCGATGTGCCAACAGATTATTTATCGTTTCAGATTGTTTTTGTTTATACAAATTGTCTGTCATAAATTAATTTCCTTTTTTACCATATCAACGGACGCGCCAATGAATGAAACATAATCACCGTTATCCAATTCAATAATATCACCGGCACCAAAGTTCTGAAAGCCCGCAACAACACCAATTTTTTTACCATCACGCAGGACGGTAAATCCAATTAAATCTGCCTGGTAATATTCGTCTGACGAAAGTTCGGGCAGGGTGTCGCGGTCAATATAAAGTTCGGTTCCACGTAATGTTTCCGCGGCATTACGATTATCGAAGCCGGCAATGTGTGCGATAATTACAGTTGAATTCGGCACCACACGAACAAACTTAAAATCCGTTTCTTTGAACTTTGAACTTTGAACTTTGAAATCTCGAAAATCCGCCGGGTTTTCGCTAAATGTCTGAACGCGAACATCGCCCCGGATTCCCTGGGGCGCGACAATTTTACCAACCAAAATTTTATCGCATGTATTCACGGACATTTTTTGCTTTTAACAGAATAGTTTTGATTTCTTTTATGTAATTGTCGACGTTTAAATTGTTTTCAACCGCATATTCAATCAGTGTGTCAATGTTTTGAACATAACTGTCATAGACAATATCGCGTTGCTCTTTTGTTAAAAATCGTAAATGTGCAAAAACTTCACGATTCAAGAGACGAACGCAATATTGTCTGGTGTGTTTGACTCTGTTACTTTCAATAAACATTATTCTGCAACCGCTTCTGCTGGTGCTTCGGCGACAGGTTCTTCTGCTGGTGCTTCGGCTGCGGCCTTGGCGGCTGCTTCTGCAGCTGCTTTTTCTTCAGCAATCTTGGCTAATTTTGCTTCTTTGTCTTTGATTTTCTGTTGTGTTTTTTCAGACGGCTGATTTTTCTTGGTCTGATTTGGAATTGGCTTCGCAGTTGCCAAGCCTGCCTTGACCATAAATTTATAAACGCGATCTGATGGCTGTGCGCCCTTGGCCAACCAAGCCTTTAATTCATCAATTTTCAAGATAACGCGTTTGTCGCTGTCTTTTGGTTGCATTGGGTCGTATTTACCAACGACTTCCAAAATATTACCAGAATTACGCGCGTTGCGTGAATCGGTAACAACAACATGATAATACGGACGTTTTTTTGCGCCAAAACGTGCCAAACGAATAACAGTAGCCATATTTTTATCCTTTTTGTTTTTTGTGTTTATAAAAAACCTTTGCCCCAAAAGAAAACCGCCATCAAGAGCGAAAACTCGCCGGTTGATGTTCCACACGCATACTGCGTACTGGGTTGATTTAAATGGCAATCTTTGGGATTTGCTGGGTAATTATGTATTAAAAAATGCCGAAAGTCAAATAATTATTACTATTTATCTGTGATGCTGACGGTTTTTATAAAGCCATGGGTTCGGATTAAAGAAATTGAAGTGTCGTGGCCGATATCTCTTTTGCCCGTCTTGGTACGGACAGCACAGATTCAAATTTACACTGATGTTAAAGTTGTAATTCACACTATAAAGGATTTTATCGGCTTTCTTGTTATTACAAATTTTGTGTGCCGGTTGCATATTATCCAGTGTGCTTTGTCCGCCCAATGATTTAGGAAATTGGTGGTCCCAGGTAAACATATGTTTGGTCTGGGCATTGTCTTTCAATATTTGAGAATTAATTTGTATCGGTTGACCACACAATTTACAACATGGGTAAACTTCATAGTCCCCCATAAGCGCGAATATTTGTTTTACTTGTTTAGTAGACAATTTTTCATCTACATTATTGGCCTTGATTAGTTCATTTACTAATCGTTTAACAGTCTTTTTTATGTCTATATAAAGAAACAACGCACAGTCGTTTTTTGACTGTGCGTTGTTAGTTAGTATCCCCAGCAGTTCTTTAAGATGTAACTTGTCCATTTTGTTAATCAGTTTAGATAGGTTGTGTAATGTTTGCCGAATTTCTAATTTCGTCATTATGAATTTCTCCCCCAAGTTAAATTGACAACAACTTCACAAAACCAATTAGAGCAAAAAACACGTATCTGTGTCAATAGTGTTTTATATTGAATCAGTATTGTTTATCCAGTTTGGTTATTATGTTTCGCGCATAATCAGACATATTTTGATTCATAAACTGTAAATATTGGTTGGCATTACCCGCGGCAACGGTTTTTGCGCGTTGTGTTGCGAAAAAACGCGAATTATACCCCAATTCCCATGCAAGTCTTGTGCGGTCTGCGTCCCACAGACATGCCGATACATAATCGGGCGCGACTAAATTAAACGAATGGTTTTTGATTGCATACGCGATTGAATCACGGCTTTTTATATCAATATTGCCTATTTCGTCCATAACGCGCAAAGCCATTGGAACCGCGTTTGCGCCATGTTGTGTATCATCGCCATCGGTTACACGCGCCATATCATGAAATGCACATGCCAAAACAACATTTTTTGGTGATTTACCAAGGTTTAATGCGTAATCAATTCCACGAAACACCACCGCAGCGGTATGCGTATAAAGCCCATGATAACCATATTTTTGTTGAATTGCGTTTTGTGAAACAATTGGCATTATATCCATTAAATACCAATCAAATGTTGATGAAATTAAATTACTCTCTGCCATCGTCTTCAATCTTGGTGCGGGCGAAGGGAATCGAACCCTCGTCTTCAGCTTGGGAAGCTGACGTGCTACCATTATACCACGCCCGCAAAACCTTACGATTCTATATCAGACCGCAATAAATGTCCAGTACAAAGATTTTATCTTGCCTTGCCCTGACGAACAATGGAATAGCGACACCCATGAAATTCATCAATGCGTTTACATTTGCGGTTCAAATCATCAACGTCGTGCCCATTGACACTTTCGTCGCGCAACGGTCTTTTGTACGCGCGTCGTTTCTTTTGATTCTTTTTGGGCAACAATTGTGTTTCTGAATCCGGTTGATTTGGCATTGTACAACCTTTTTCAAAATTACATTTCCCATGCATTGGTTGCAGATTTTTGATGTCGTCTGTGCCGCCCTTGGAACGCGGAATGGTATGATCGATAGTTAATTCATCCACGGTATAAATAGGTTTTTTACAAAATGGACATTCTGGATAAGCACCGGCCGATATCGCGATACTAAAGACTTTTCTTAATGTTTGAACGCCATAATATTCGACTTTTTTTAGATATGTCAGTTGTTCGTATTGCGATTTACTCAACACACACTGACAATTGCGTTGTAAAAATCTGATAATATGCTTTACTCCTTTGTCATCCATATTATTATCTCCCGTTTTTATACCTAGTGTTGTTTCTCTTTGTTTTTTAATTGTTGTATTACTTCGCCTATGGGGCGGTTGTGTATTGCCGACCCGCGAACGTTATTAAGGCGCAAAACATCATTACTGTCAATCATAACACAATCGCCATAAACATCTGCTTTGCCGGTTAATTCAAACATCCCCAGTTTGTTGGCGCGCGCACGTCCCGTATTTGCCACGCTTTGTTTAAAGTTATAATACAGTGGGTACAAAGATTGTCCGTCGGTTAACAAAATAGAATCATCTTGTCTTGTGCGCGAATACGGACGAATACCATGGGTTAATAATGCGCTGTATAAATCATAAACCGCATGTGTTGAGTTTTTATGAATACCCTGGATTGTCAAAGCAAGACAAAAACCCAATTCTGAATCGCGAACAACATCATTAATGATATTTGCAACTGCGCCTAAATTATTATGGAAACGGTCAACCGAAATATCCATCGCGATTAATTTGCCGGTATTATACGCAACAGATTCTATATCATAAAAAATCTTGTCCTTTAATGCCTTGTCGTTGCCCCATATGCCGTTGGTTTTTAATATCGGCAACATATTTGCATCAATGGCCATTTTAAGACATTCTGGAATATATTTTTGTTCGCCATGGTAATAGGGGGCCATCACTTCGCCACCAGTAAACACAAGCGAATCATATTTTTCAATCGGCAACGCATTAAATTCATCCAGATACTTTTTCATCTTGTCTAAACTCATCAATCGTGGCGACTGGCTTGGTCCAGAATTTTCACAACAATGCCGACATTGTAGATTACACCAATTAGTGATTTTAAACGCAAGATTTGTTTTCGTACCGGACATTTGTGTTATTTACTGTTTACAGGAATCTGTAATTTCTGTTTCGGGAAAATTAAATCTGGATTTTCGATATTGTTTTTATCGGCGATAATGCTGAACAATATACCGCGACGCATAAAGTTTCGCGCAATAATCCACAAACAATCGCCACGACGCACCGTATAAAATGTATCTTCGTCCCCGGTCATTTCAGGCATTGTAAATGTGTGATCTATGGACGAAACGGTTGTGCCATCGCCGTCGTGCAGGCGAACAGATAATTTATATTCTTTGCCACTTTCTAGTTTACCAATATCCGCACCCAAACCAAAATGGCGATAATCTGAAACATGTGCATAACCCATATATGTATCGTTTAACCATAACGATACACGCAAACGTGGCATCGCATCACCAGTTACAACGATGCGCCCATTGTCCAGGTAATCTATTTTTGACACATTTAAATCGCCTTCGCGTAATGTGGTTGGGGCCTGTAATAATGTGCTGCCTTTTTTAGTCATTAACAGTGATATGCTGTTTTCGTGTCCATGTTCAGAAATATATAAAAAAACTTTGTCTGATGATTTTGTGGATGTGTCCACGCCAATCAAAGACAAAGTATAATTACCGGCGGGTAATGGTTTCGTTGGGGCATACACAAATTCACCATCGCCGTTTGTTTGTTCTGTCGCAACAACCTTGCCATTTATTGCGATGGATATTTTTTGGTTTGGTGCCCATCGTCCCGCGACAACTATATTTCCATCAGGCTGAATCCGCACGACATCAAATGATGGCGCATCCTTTTCGGACATAACCCGCGTAACCGAATCTGGCACAACCGGAACAATCACTATGCGTTGTGGTGTGCTGGTGCGTAGAAACATTACCCATATTGCAATCAAAAGGACGATTATTGCGCACAGAATAGGGAACCAAAACGCACGTAATATGCCATGCGATTTTTTTTCTTGTTTCTTTTGTGCAACAACCGTTTTTGTTTCTTGCTTTTTTTCGGATGGGCGCGCAAATATATTAAGTGTTTTCAAAAATCGGCGCGCGTATGAACGGCGGTTTTCCAACCAATCGTTTTGTTGGGCAATTGCGTTATCAATCATGTCGTCTGTGGAACGTTTTGTTTTACCCATTGTGTTTTTGTTTGACATAAAAAACTCCTGATACTGAACATTGGACAAAATACTACAAAAAGTTGTTCTTTGTCAATATATTTTATGATATAATATGGCGGAAAAGTGGGGAAAATATGAAAAAAATAGGGATTATGACAACGGGCGGCGATTGCAGCGGCCTTAACACCGCAATTCAGCGGGTAATGCGTGGCGCGCACCTGCGCGGATGGCGCGTATTTGGTATTTTGGATGGGACGGACGGGCTTTGTACCACACCACCAAATGTCGTTGAATTAACTGACAATTTATTACCGATTGAAAACGCACGTTTGTCGGGCAGTTTCCTGCACAATGGACAGCCCGGGGCATTAAACTTTGAAACCGCCGCAGCCGAGGGGTCATTGGACGATTTTAACAAGAAATTATACCGTTCTATTCGCGAATTGAAATTGGACGCGGTAATTTTGATTGGTGGCAATGGCTCGCTGTCGTTGGCATGGGCGCATCGTGAAATATATCGTGATGTTCAGTTAATATGTATTCCGAAAACAATAGATATGGATATTCCGCTTACCGACCGGACGATTGGCTTTGATACGGCGGTGGAACAATTAACACAATTCTGTGATCAGTTAATGCTTACCGCGCGCAGCCACCATCGCTGGTTCGTTGTTCAATCAATGGGGCGCGATTGTGGGCAATTGGCACTTAATGCCGGTGTTGCGGCGGGCGCAACCGCGATTTTGATTCCGGAAATAAAGTTTAATGTTAATGCGTTGATAAATCATATCATGAACGCGCCAACAGATTATGGCATTATCGTTGTATCCGAAGGAATATCCCTGCGGGGCCATTCGGGACGACCGGCGGATATGATTTCGCGCCAGCTGACCGCGGCGGGAATAACAAACCGTACCGCATTCCCGGAACATACCCAGCGCGCCGGCGACACAACCGCATCGGACAGATTACTGGCAACGGCCATGGCGGATGCCGCATTAAACGCGATTGATAACAATGAAACCTATGTTATGACCGCACTACAAAACGGAACCGTTAAAACAATAGGGTTGGCGGACTTTGTTGCGGCCGGTGAATCGGTTGTGGACCCGAATATATCAGACCTGTGTACATCAAATGCGTATGTTGCGCCGGACGATCCGTTGCTGGACATCGCGCATGATATGGGAATCTATATTGGTGAAATAAAATAAAAACCGCCCAAACGGGCGGTTTTGTTTTGGTTTGTTACGATTATTTCTTTTCAGAAAAATCAGCATCGGTTGCGCCATTGTCGGACTTGTTTCCCGATGCGCCGGATTGTGCGGCATTTTGCGCTTCCTGTTGTGCTTTATAAACCGCTTCGCCCAATTTCATGGCTTTTTCGGTTAGGCTATCCGTCTTTTCTTTCAAAGATTCCGCGGTTGCGTCCGATTTTGCCAATTCATCAGACAACGCCTTCTTGGCATCTTCGATTGCCTTTCTGTCCGCTTCGCTAATTTTATCGCCATGTTCCTTTAACGATTTTTCAATGCTGAATACGGCGGCTTCGGCGTTATTGCGCGCTTCGGCTAATTCGCGTTTCTTTTTATCGGCATCTGCGTTCGCAGCGGCTTCGTCAACCATACGTTTGATTTCATCTTCGGACAAACCACCGTCTGATTTAATAGAAATCGCCTGTTCTTTGCCGGTGCCTTTATCCTTGGCCGACACATGAACAATACCGTTCGCGTCGATATCAAACGATACTTCGATTTGTGGCATACCACGCGGAGCAGGGGCGATTCCCTCTAAATTAAACTGACCCAGCAATTTATTGTCCGCCGCCATATCACGTTCACCCTGGAATACGCGAATTGTAACGGCCGATTGGTTGTCTTCGGCGGTACTAAATATCTGCGATTTCTTGGTTGGGATTGTTGTGTTACGATCAATTAAACGCGTGAACACACCACCCAATGTTTCAATACCCAACGACAATGGTGTAACATCCAACAACAGAACGTCTTTGACATCGCCCTTTAAAACACCACCCTGAATCGCGGCACCCATACCGACAACTTCGTCCGGGTTTACACCCTTGTGCGGTTCGCGGCCAAAGAATTCTTTAACAGTTTCAACAACCTTTGGCATACGGGTTTGACCACCGACCAAGATAACTTCACTTATTTGTGATTTATCAATGCCTGCATCCGCCAGTGCCTTGCGGCAAGGTTCGATTGTCTTTTGAATCAAATCATCAACCAACGATTCCAATTTAGCACGTGTCAATGTTGTATTAAAGTGCTTTGGACCCGTTGCGTCCGCCGTCAAATAAGGCAGGTTGATATCCGTTGATGTCTTGGACGACAATTCGATTTTTGCTTTTTCGGCGGCTTCTTTCAAACGTTGTAAGGCCAACTTGTCGCCAGACAAATCAATACCACTTTGTGCGCGGAATTCTTCGATTAAGTGTTTCAAAATACGCGCATCAAAATCGGAACCACCCAACGCGGTATCGCCATTAGTAGATTTTACTTCAAATACACCATCAACAATTTCCAAAATGGAAACATCAAATGTACCACCACCCAAGTCATATACGGCGATAATACCGTCTTTGTTTTTATCCAAACCATAGGCCAATGCCGCCGCGGTTGGTTCATTAACAATACGCAATACATTTAACCCCGCAATACGACCTGCGTCCTTGGTTGCCTGACGTTGAGAATCATTGAAATACGCAGGAACGGTAATAACCGCATCTGTAATTGTTTCGCCTAAATAATTTTCAGCATCTTTCTTTAACTTTGCCAAAATCATAGCAGATATTTGCGATGGGGCGTACTTTTTACCTTCTATTTCAACCCATGCATCGCCATTGTCGCCGGCGACAATTTTATATGGTACACGCGCCGCAATTTCACGAACAGCCGGGCTGTCAAAGCGCAGACCCATCAAACGTTTGATTTCATAAATAGTGTTTGTCGGGTTTGTAACGGCCTGGTTTTTCGCAGTAATGCCGACCAATTGTTCGCCGTTTGATGTAATAGCAACAACGGACGGTGTTGTGCGTTGACCTTCGCTGTTTTCGATAATTTTAGGGTCATTCCCATCCATGAAAGCCATGGCGGAATTGGTTGTTCCCAAATCAATACCTAATACTTTTGACATATTTTATACTCCTTACGAATTTTGCTTACCAGGTATATAGTTATGCAAATACCAATTTCAAGTCCATAGGTAAAAAATAATATATTAAAATAAGCCAATAGAAATGTGTACAACCACATCTATTTTTGTAACGCCGTATGCACAGCCGGCAAAAAACGCAAAATAGCGTCATCATATACTTCATTTTTATCATGCAAGATGAAATTATCCCGGTCAAACATTACAAGTGCTTTTGCCTTGCCTTCCCAGGCATCACCACGTGTTTTGCGCCGTTCATATTCTTCCCATGATTTACAATAATAGTGATTTATTTGCGCAATTTTACGTGGTACATGATATGTCCAAAACGCAACGTTATGTTCGTGGCACCCCATTGAAAAAACCATACGAGGATTTACTATTGATTTATAAAGCCATGATTTTCGTGCACGCATAGTATAGTTTTCGATAACCAAACCCTGGGGCTTTTTCTTGTGCCCACAAGAGCCAAATATTTCCCAATCAATTACGACCTGGCTTGCCCGTTTAGGCACATGATCTAATAATTCTGGTACGGTTTCATATTCCTTGGGGACAATAAATTCGTCCAAATCAATAAACGCAATCCATTTCGCATCATTTTTAAAGCGCGCAATACAGTCATTGTATGCGGGCAATTGGCGTTTTTCGCCGGGGAAAAACGTATATTCAACCAAGCCCGACTTTATGTATGGTGCAAGAATCTTTTTTGTATCATCGGTGCTGTCGTTGTCATATAAATAAAATTTCCCTATACCGACAGTACGATGGTATTCAATCCATTCCCGAAGATACGGACCTTCGTCCTTCATGATAGCACATATTGCCAGTTTATTGGGAAATACTTGATTGGTGTTGTCATATCGTGATTTAAGTGATTTACAATCGCGCCACCACTTTGATATACCGTATGCCAGAATACGATTAAAATGGTGCGCATACACTTTGTCTGGAACGACCGTTGAAATAATGTGTTTTACTAATCTTCTGATTGACATACACATTCCTTTTTCTTTGGTACAGGAATATTTTAACATATCGCTGTAACAAAATACAATAAAAAACCCGCCCAAACGGGCGGGGTACATAGAAACAATATTCCATTATTTCTTGGCAGGCGCCGCAGCCGGCGCAGCAGCCGCAGCAGCGGCCGGCGCAGCCTGTTTATTATCTGCTTCTTCGGCCATTTTACCACCAATAGTAGCAAATGCTAATTCAGCCTGGTGCAAGCCCAATTCAATACCGTCTGGTAATACCAAATCGGAACCATGGACTGTTTCGCCAATGCCCAAATTAGTCAAATCAATTGTGATTTTTTCTGGAATATTCTGAACCAAACCACGCAATGTAACTTTACGTACTGCGAAGTTCAAAACACCACCAACCTTGATCCCGCGCGAAGTTTCAACATTGATAACTTCAACTGGAACAACCACGTTAACTGGTTCTTTGACATTGATGCGTTTAAAGTCTGCGTGAATAACAGCGTCGGACACCGGGTGATATTGAATATCCATCAACATCGCATCTTCGACACCGTTTGGTGTTTTAATGTTAAACAATTTGGTCCGCAATGCAGGTGTTTTTAACAACATTTCAAATGCGCGACCGTTCAATTCAATTGCGACCGGTGCTTTCTTTTCGCCATAGATGACGGCAGGAATGTTGTTGCTTTTGCGGATGCTACGTGCGGCCCCCTTGCCAGCAACATTGCGAATTTCTGCGTTTATTTCAATAGCCATTTTATATCCTTTTATACGACTTTGGTTAAATTAACACAGCCTCCAAGGGTGCTGTGCGGGGCATATTATTAACTAAAATTATTGAAAAATCAAGGGATTTTTAGCTATATTTTTCGCAAAATATGGAAACGCGCCCGACCATAAACCTTGTCCCGCAATATTTCCCAGGTGTCCGTATTGGGTTCAACTGAACAAGATGCTTCTTGTTCCCAGATTAAAATGGTGTCAACCTTTGCCACGCGTCCCAATTTATTCACAAATGCGCGCCCCAATTCCGCCGCATCATACGGGCAATCAACGAATACTAAATCAGATTGTTTGGCAAATTGTGATATCGCGGCAATGGCATCCGTTTGAATTATTTTAACGCGGTTTTCTGTACCAATCGATGCAATGTTTTTACGAATTGTGGCGACAGATGTCGGGGAAACATCTGTAAAAACAACATCCGCATCATATCGTGAAATACATTCAATGCCAAACGCGCCCGAACCCGCGAAGACATCCCATACATTGATAGTTGTGTTTTTATCAATGATGCCTGATTCCAGCATATTAAACAACGCAATTCGTGCGCGGTTTTGTGTTGGTCGGGCATCGGGTGGCAATATTAACTTGCGACCGCGGTGTTTGCCTGAAATGATTTGCAATTTAGATTCCATGCGTTAAAGTGTATAACATGAACTTTATGAAGCAAGCATTAATTTTAGCAACCCGCGCTTTTGCGCATGACGATGTGCCAATCGGCGCAGTAATTGTTCGTGATGGGAAAATTATTGCGCGTGGCGAAAACAGGGTTCAAAAAAATCACAACCCGATGTTACATGCGGAAATCGTTGCAATAAATAATGCGTGTAAAAAACTTGGTACTAAATTTCTGGATGATTGCGATATTTATGTATCGCTGGAACCATGCGCCATGTGCGCGACCGCAATTTCTTTTGCGCGCATTCGCCATATCTATTTTGCCGCATCGGACGAAAAGGGCGGTGGTATAACCGCAAATGCTCGTATTTTTGATACAGACAAACACCTTTGGCACCCGGAAATAACACAGATACCGGAATATGCAGACGAAAGTGCGAAATTACTGCGCGAATTCTTTGCGTTGCGCCGTAAAAAATCAGAATAATGCTTTTCCCTTCATATCGGACGGTTGTGATATTCCCAAAATCTTTAGCATCGTTGGGGCAATATCTTTTAGCCCGCCATCGCGCAACGGCTTTGCGTTCTTTGACACATAAATAAGGTTTACCGGATTCGTTGTGTGCGATGTACATGGTACATTGTGTGCCGTATCCCACATTTGTTCGGCATTACCATGGTCGGCGGTTATTAACAATTCGCCCCCCAATTTCAGGACCGCCGGCACCAATCGTGCCAATTGCGCATCCAGACATTCCATCGCACGAACCGTCGCGCTTTCAACCCCGGTATGCCCAACCATATCGCCATTTGCGTAATTCAAAATCACAACATCGTATTTTGATAATTCAGGAATAAGTTTGTCTGTTATTTGTGGCGCACTCATTTCCGGTTTTAAATCAAAAGTAGCGACATCCGGGGATGGAACCAGAATCTTTTTTCCATGCGGGAAATCAATATTGCGTTCCGCATCCATAAAATAGGTAACATGGTTATACTTTTCTGTTTCTGCGATACGCAACTGCGACAGCCCGTTTTGTGCCAACACATCACCCAATGTGTTCGGAACCGCCATATCTTCTATCAGTGCGGGACAATGTTCATTTAGCCCTTCGCCATATTGGGAAAAACACAACATTTCGCAACCTGTATCCAGCATCGCGCGCACAATTTGACGTGCGCGGTCCGAACGATAATTTCCAAATATAAAACCGTCCTTTTTCCGTATTGCGACATCACCATCTATAATTGTTGGTTTTATAAATTCGTCCGTTTCGCCACGCCCATAGGCATCTTTGATGGCGGCATCTATCGTTGTTGCGTGATATTTGGCACGCGCACGCGCAATGGCATTATATGCCAATTCGGTGCGGTCCATATTCTTGTTACGATCCATTGTATAATAGCGACCAGACACCGTACCCCAGAACACGTTGCCGCACTTGAATTCGCGTGATAGTGTGGTTTTAATTACCCTGACATATTGTTGCGCGCTTTTCGGCGGTGTGTCGCGACCATCGGCAATAAAGTGGATACACACACGCAGGCCCGCATCAATTATTCGTCGCACAATTGTAATAATTTCCATCAAATCGGAATGTACATCGCCATCAGACATTAACCCCGCGACATGTACAATTCCATCTTTCTTTTTTACCACAGATATAAAATGATTAAGGTTTTTATTGTTGTCAAAGTCTTCAAGTTCAAAACGACGCAAGAACTGATTTACAACACGCCCGGCGCCAATGGTTATGTGTCCAACCTCGGAATTGCCCATAATGCCTGCGGGTAATCCGACCGCCGTTCCGCTGGCTTTTAACCTGGAATGTGGGTATTTCGCCAACAAAGAATCAAAGAACGGCATATCCGCCAACGCAACCGCATTGTGCCGGCGGGCACGTGAAATACCAACCCCATCCATAATACATAAAACCAGTGGTTTTGACATATAAACTTCCTTTCCTTATTTATCGTTCAAAATGGTACCACATCTGTTTTTTGATTGCAAAATAAAAAGAAAAATTGTATAAAATACATATATAAAAGGAAAGGGGCAAAATGGCTGGGAAATCATCTATATCTGCGATTGATGAACATATTGGACAACGTGTCCAGTTGCGCCGCGTTATGATGGGCCTGTCGCAAAAGGATTTGGCGCGCGTATGTGGCGTTACATTCCAACAGATTCAGAAATACGAAACCGCGGGCAATCGCATATCTGCTTCGCGCCTTTTTGAATTAAGTACGGCATTGGATACCCCGGTATCGTTTTTCTTTTTGGGGTTACCTGGTAATGTACCCGAAGAAACCCGCAGTGGCCGCCGCCCAACACATGTGTCCGACGGTGGCGCGAACGACCCATTGGGCAAAAATGAATCTTTGGAAATAATCAAACTGTATTGGAAATTACCAAATGACGACCAACGAAAGATGGTAATGAAGATGTTAAAATCTTTGACCGGTACAGAATAGGAGATTTTTTAGGACGTTTTGACCCAATGTGAAAGAAGTGTTTAGCAAAAAACCGCCATTTCGGCGGTTTTTGTTATTGATAATCTTACTTTTTAGTTTGCCCGCTTTTCTTCTAATTTCTTTTTCGCCGCGGCAGAGCCATTTTGAACACATTCTTTATAAAGGTCTAAATCGGTAAACGTCCAACACTGATCAGATATTGAATCGCCGGCGCTGCCATTTATACCAAATTCCAAAACATTGGGCGAATACGCAACCGCGCGCGGGCAATAACCAGACGCAGCATCTTCCCCATCAAACACTGTGCCAGCGGGGCACTTTATACAAACACCGTTATTCGCGATTCCAAAGCGTCCTGTTTCACCGGTACATTCTACACAGGAATGACTTGTGCTGCTGGCAAAACCCTTGTCGCCGACACAACGAAACTCGTAACAATTACCATTAATAACCTTTGTGTGTTGTGTTTGAACATAATCAGAATATCCAGAACATGCGTTTTGCACCGCACAACCTTTACTTAAAACAACACAATCCGTACCATTTGAATTAGGCGAATACCCATCCAAACACAACAAATGTTCTTTACCAACTTTTTTTAAGTGTGGAGCAGAATTATAATATTTATTACAACACGAACACCCAGTTTCTGTACTTGTATATGCCAACTTTGCCCGAACAACAACAGGAGAAACAAATGCCCCATGTCCACCAGGAGCCCATTTTGTTACTGCCAAAATCATATCGTATTCTTCTTTGTTTTTTTCTTGGTTCATATGAAACATAGGCAACAAATCTTCTATGTTTTGTGCGGCTTTTGTTACCATTTTAAAACCACTGAATTGATTTTTGTTCATAGTTGTTGTGTTACAACTAGATGCTTGTGTACTATTGCGACACTCTGTCCCAGAAAAGCCATCACGACACAACCAAAAACACTTTGAACCAGAAGCCGATTCAAAATATTCAGTACGGGCTTTTTCATCAACATCCTTATGACAATTGAACCAAGCCCAATGTTGTTTATAATCATCATTACTGGCCTCTAGTTGTGTTACGCAGAATTCAGCCCCATTCGCATTCACCTTACGAGCCATTAAAACTAAAATTGCACCTGCATCTGTTTTTGTACCATGCTTTTTTGACAAATCACCAATCTTGTTATTTGTCCATACACCACAATCACTGAAACTGTCCCCTATACAAGCCACATCACTATTAGAATGTTCAATAGCAGTAATAGTATAATTCTTAACACCAAAAAAATCGCGAATTTCTTCACTAATTTGATTATTTGTTATTGCACCGAAAGCGACATTCAATATGAATGTGTACACAAAGGCGAAAGAAAAGCCGCCCCGTATCAATCGGCTTTTTGATTTAAATAACATGTGCCGTTCTCCCAATATCCACCAATGAAGTTACATCTGTTTTCATACCATTCAGTTGTAAAATTACATTTTTCGGTTTTTTCGTCATATTTGGCATAACCTTTACCACCAGTTGCAACATCTTGTGCCTGGCATTGCATTTCAACTGTATTTTGAATACAGATTCCCCAATTTTCGGCTTTGTCTGTGTTGCCACCATATACGTTTCTATAAAAGCTGGATACATATGGAATATTAGTGCTATGGGTAACATCCTGTGCCATAGTTTTTGCCTCGTCAACTTTTTCCAACCACACCCCATCAAGCAACTCACACTGTGTTGCAAGTTTTTGCGCCAAATCGATTTGAATATCATCAACCAATCTGTTTATAACTGTTGTTGTTTCTGCACCGGTCATGGTTGAATTACAATATGTTTCGGACATCTTGTTAAGATTTGTTCTAAGTTCTGCTTCACTCATCAAACGGCAATTCCATGGATAGCCAATCGTACCTGATGTTGGTGTACATAATTCCTTGGCATAGTTTTCCATGGCAACTTCGCAACCTTCGTTAATACGAACAGTGTCAACACTGTCCACAAACTTGGTCAACGCGGTTAAACCACAGGCAGTTGCATTTTGCAATTTTCCATCATTACCAAAGTTACAAGATTCGCCATTCCCATATAACGCGGCGCATGCCGAAACCTTGTCCATGCACATTTGCTTTGCCGCATAGGCGGAAAGGGCACCGGTCATTTGTGCGGTTGTGGTATCAAAATCTTTCAATGCGGACGATTGTGTGTCATAGCATTCAGCCATGGTGCTTACGCAACTCATTTTGACTTCTTCTATCTTTTCATCTTGTGCCTGGGCAATTTCAATTAACGCTGTGCGTTTGAATTCTTCCCATACTATTTTTTGTATATCACGACAAGTGTCCAACGCGGTTGTTGCGAACATTTTGCGCGATTCCAAGAATCTGTTGAATTCTGGGTTTACGCCCAAAACATCCATACTGGTGTCGGAACCCGTATAACCCGGTAATGTAATAATATCTGTTAATTGGAATAAACGTGGCGAATAAATTGGTTCGCCGGTCGACTGATTAACATATGCACCCGTATAGTCCAGGCAACGTTTATAGTTTGCCCCACACGCTGTGTCGGCGGTAATTGCCGCACGAACCTTGGATATACATTCATTAACATCGGCACTGTTGTGGGAACGATATTCGTCCAAACGTGCCTCGCGTAAATACTTTTCCGCAGTACGAACGGTTTGTTTTACAGCCTCGACCTTTTTATCGATATTCTTTTGATATGCGTTACAATCTTGTGTAATCAGAATACTGTACGAAGAACGCGCCATGTTCGACACAGCGGCACTTTCGCACGAAGAAGAAACAAGATTCATACACTGTTTATTCGCGGCATTATATAAATTAACACCTTCTAATTCCGACAGGTTTTGCCCACCACCATTACCACCAAAGATTGAAGAACCACCGTCGGACCAAATGTCGTCAATGTCCCCAGAAAAATCAAGCGACAGGACACCCAACGATGTCGAACTGGTGTTCGCGGTATATGTCTTCTTTTTACCGGACAACAAATCACCAATTTCATCCAGCATCTTGGCCGCGCCACTGGTATCGTTTTTAATTGCCGCTTCGCCAACTGTGGCGGAATACATGGCGTTAACCTCGGCTGCGGTTTTATCAACCGCATTTAAATTATTATCTTCGAACCGCATTAATAATGTTTTTGCCTGGTCCAAAGCATCTTCTGTATTGCGGAATTCGGCAAAGCGCGAACTGCAATAGCAACGACGATATGTATCGTTTGCGTTTGCACAGAATTGATCCATACATGTCGCATATGCTTCGCGGCAATTGGCATAGCCACCACCAATTTTAGAAATATCGTTAAATACCGCGGTTGCACGCGCAACAGATGCACGCGACACATTTGGTTTTACCGCGGAACGTGCCGTTGCACCACCGGTTGCACTGCGCGCATTGGTTGCGCGAACGGTGGTCGCACTGCGCCCAACGGTTGCCGCGCCACGCATAGCATTAGACACAACCGCACCACGCGCCGATGCCCGCGCATCAGCCGCACGCGAAACCGTACGATTTGTTGTCGCACGCGAAACAGTTGCCGAATCGGTACCACGTGTATTGGTCGCCGTCATTGACGAACCACGTGGGTTGGGGGCCTGGACCGACATCGCATCAAAGCCCACAAATACGGTCGCAGCCGCAATCAAAGAACGTAAAAGATTTATCCGGTTAAACATTAAAATACATCTCTCTGTGTTATGTATTTTATCATTTTTGGGGTACCCTTATCAAGCCTATTTTATAATGAACCAAAAAATCAGTGTAACAATCAACAATGCGCCCAATGGCCAAACAACCTTTTGAAATGGGAACCATGCGTGGCCGCCGTTTTTTGCCTTGATATTCTGATACCATTTGCCCGCCAACCAGAAAACGATTGAACCAACAATAACCCCCAGCAAGAAACTGTCCACGCCCCAAAGTGTTGTTGCGTTGAATCGCAGGGTCGGATTACCCACCGGCAAAACATATATCAGTGCCAGCAGACCATAATAAACAACATAGTTCAACAAATATAAAAATCTGTTTTTAATTCCATGTGTCGCCATATAATTCGCCGTCCACGCAGAAAGCGACAACATCAAACCACCGGCCCAAAGCCCGGTTATAACATCGTCAACCCCCAAAACACGTGCACCTTCTAATCCGGCACCAACCGCAACCGTACACACCGGGCAAAACGCATGCGCCGCGCCAGCCATAAATACGGCTGACAAAAAACCAAACAAGCAAGACAAACCCTTTTTCATTGATATTCCTTTCCTTTGATTTCTTTATACTACATTATTTTGGCCTTTTGGGTCAATATGATTTTACGACACCGCGCATATGCGCACTGCGCGCACGTGGATTCGTATTCAATTCCGTCTCGGTTGGTGTTTGCGCCCGTATTAATTCAAATGGGGCGGGGCGGATTGCCGGCAAACGCGCATCGCCCGGTGCGGTTGTCCATGCCCGAAAAGTGTTTTTTACAATTCTGTCCTCGATTGAATGAAATGTTACACAGATACATTTTCCACCAATATTTAATCGTGCCGGCACGCCCGCCAATGCGCGTTCCAGTTCGCCCATTTCGTCATTAACCGCGATGCGTAATGCCTGAAATACCGGCGCGATATCATTTGGGTTAAATATCAAATCGCGTAATTCAAATGTGGTTTTTGGGGTGGCATCCTTGAACGCACGCGCCAAAACATTTGCCTTTTTAACATCGCCATAGTCGCGCAATATTCGTGCCAATTCATCGGGCGACTTTGTTTCAATCAATTCGGCGGCGGTCATACCAGTTTCCGACATGCGCATATCCAATGGCGCATCAAAGCGAAATGAAAACCCACGCGATGCAACATCAATCTGCATTGACGAAATCCCCAGGTCAAACACAATCGCATCAAATGTTTCATCTAAATCAATTAAATGCGAAAATGTTTCAGATATAAACCGGAACATATTGCCGTATTCTTTTTTTATGCTTTCGGCATCGGCGGCAACATTAGGGTCGCGATCAAACGCAACGACATGCGCCCCCGCATCCAAAAAAGCCCGCGTATATCCACCTGCGCCAAATGTGCAATCAACGATGCGCTTTCCACGAATATCGCCCAGGGCATTTATAACCGCATCTAATAATACAGGTATATGTTTCATTATTCTATTTCCACCTTTATTCCCAACGCAACCATATCTGTTGCCGTTGTCGGCCCCAATTCAACCCCACCATTAAGACGAATCTTGGTTGTCGCACCACCAG
The DNA here is from genome assembly GCA_017475605.1 of Alphaproteobacteria bacterium. Classification (GTDB taxonomy): domain Bacteria; phylum Pseudomonadota; class Alphaproteobacteria; order Rs-D84; family Rs-D84; genus Enterousia. The sequence continues at coordinate 124,749 of JAFVFD010000002.1, forward strand.
AATGCAGATTTAATTCCACGCGTGTCGCACCGCGTTTCAATCCAGACAATGATTTTTTCACATCCGCCAAAACCCTGGCATTAGATATATCAAGTGTCATTTTGCGTGCTATTTGTGCGACCCATTGGGTAAGTGGCATAATAGAATCAACAAAAATCGACACACGATCATCGCGATTTGATGTTTTACCAGATATTAAAACAACACTTTCGCCTTCTAGTATTCGGGCAAATTCAATCGCTGAATCACCAAATGCAACCGCATCAATATTACCGGTACTGTCCGATGCGTTTATAGTTATCATTTCTTTGCCGGTCTTGGTACGACGACGCGAAAAAGAACCTACGTTTGCGGCAATTTGGACCTGTTTTCTGTCGCCCAGTCTGTCTAACGTAGCACTTGTTGCCAATCCGGCGCGCGTTATCAGATGTTTATATTGATCCAACGGATGCGCCGATATATAGAATCCCAATGCCGCCAATTCATTTTCCAAACGCTGTGAAAAAGTCCATGGTGTCGTTTTAGTAAGATTTTTGTGTAATCTGTCTTCGGACACATCGTCTTCAACCGTATTCGCAAAAAGCGATAACGAATTTGCACCTTCCTTGGACTTAGATGCATACAACAAAATCGCATCAGCATTCATAAATATCAATGCGCGGTTTGGTTCCAACGAATCTAAAACACCGGTTCGCGCGAATGCTTCCAGTATTCGTTTGTTCATAAATGGGGCACATCGTTTCGCAAAATCAGTCAAATTCTTAAACTTGCCATGTTCCGCACGTTCGCGCACAATAACATCCGTTGCGGCAACCCCAACCCCCTTAATCGCGGCAAGACCATATATAATCTTGCCATCTTTGACGGTGAACAAAGATTCACTTGTATTAATATCCGGAGGAACAATCTGGATACCGAAATTAGTTTTCGCATCATCTATTAACAGCACCAGTTTTTCGGTTGCGTTCAATTCACTGGACATGGCCGCCGCCAAAAATTCAGGTGTATAGTTCGCCTTTAAATACGCACATTGATTCGCAACAATGGAATAGGCGATTGCATGCGATTTATTAAAAGCATATTCCGCGAATTTTTTAAACTTTTCCCACAAATCTTTGGCTTGTTCATTATTAAGTGTTCCTTTCTTTTCGCAACCTTTAAGGAACAAAACCTCTAATTCCGCCAATAATTCCAGTTTCTTTTTACCCATGGCCTTACGCACAGTATCCGATTGACCGCGGGTAAAATCCGCCAACGCACGCGTCAGTAACATAACCTGTTCCTGGTACACGATAATGCCATAGGTTTCCTTTAATATAGGTTCGGCCAGGGGGTGCACATATTCAATTTGTTCTTCGCCATGCATACGCGCAATAAATTGCGGAATATATTGAATTGGTCCCGGTCGGTTCAACGCGTTTAACGCGGATATTTCCAGGAAATTAGTCGGCCGCATTTTGCGCAGGGTTTGCTTTACAAACGGGGCATCGAATTGGAATATGCCTTCGGTAAAACCGTTTTGCCATAATTCAATTGTCTTTTTATCATCGGTCGGTATTGTGTCCAGGTTAACATTGATGCCGCGTGTTTGCTGTATAAGTTTAACGGCATTTTTCAACACAACCAATGTTTCCAAGCCCAAGAAGTCAAACTTGATTAAGCCTGTTGCCTCCAAATAATGGCCGTCATATTGGCTGGACGGTAACTGGTTTGATGGGTCGCGATACACCGGTGCGATTTTTGTTGTTGGACGATCGCCAATAACAACCCCGCACGCGTGCTGCCCAAGGTTTCTGAAACATCCCTCTAACTGTTCGGCGATTTCCACAACCTTGTTCATGTCGGAATCATTTGCCAAAACATCTTGAATTTCCTTGGATTCATTAACCGCGCCGGCCAATGTTTTCGCATCGTCCGGTATAAGTTTTGTGAAGCGGTCTGTTTTAGAATAGGGCAACCCATATACACGACCAACATCGCGGACGGCCCCCTTGGCCTTTAGACCACCAAATGTAATAATACGACAAACAGATTCAGCCCCATACTTATCGCACACGTGCTTCAATACGGTTTCTATGCCTTCTGGTTCAAAATCAACGTCAAAATCAGGCATAGAAATACGATCCGGATTCAAGAAACGTTCAAACAGCAACCCATATTTTAGTGGGTTAACATGCGTGATACCCAGTGCCCACGCAATAATAGAACCCGCACCCGAGCCACGCCCAGGACCCGTTAGAATATCATTGTTTCGACACCAATTAATATATTCCGCAACGATAAGGAAATACCCCGGGAATCCCATACCTATCACAACATCAAGTTCAAATTCCGCCTGGTCATAATAGGGCTTGGTATCCTTAATCTTGTGTTCTTTTAACCGTTTGGCCAAGCCCGCCATTGTATTATCGCGCAACATTTGACATTCGGTTTTAAAGTCGCGCCCAAAACGTGGCAACAATGGTTTTTCCTTTACATTAACCATAAAGCCACAACGTTCCGCAATCACAACAGTGTTTTCTATTGCTTCTGGCAAATCTGAAAACAATTCAGTCATTTCGGCGGTTGTTTTAAAATATTGTTCCGAAGATTTGCGTGGCCGGTTTGGATCAATAACCTTGGTTTGTCCCAAAATACAGGACAGGGCATCTGTGGCCTCGTAATCATCCTTGGTGGCAAAGCAGACATCATTTGTGGCAACAATTGGTATATTTAAATCGCGCGCAACCGACAAAAACAAAGGTTCGGTCTTGATTTCGCTTTCTAAACCATGCCGTTGAATTTCTATGTAAAAACGGTCGCCAAATATATCAAGGAATCGCGTTGCGTATGTACGAACCAACGAATCTTGCTTGTTCAAAATCGCCATACCCAATGGCCCATTGTGTGCGCCCGAAAGACATATAACACCATCACTGTGCGATTGTAATTCATCAAATGTTATATACGGTCCCAAATGGTGATTTTCGCCACGCATATACATAATTCGCGATAATTCGCACAGGTTCAAATACCCATCATGATTTTGTGCCAATAATACAATTTTACTTAAACTTGATTCCCGTAAAATCTTGGGATCTGCGGTATGATGATTAAGCGATATTTCCACACCAATAATAGGCTGAAGATGCTTTGCCGGCAAAACATCAGAAAATTCGGCACAACCCGACATCAAATTAGTATCCGTCAACGCACATGCGGTCATACCATCCGCTATACACAACGCAGGTATTGTTTTTGCCACAACTTCTGGTGGTGCCTTTTTCCCGGCATTGATAACCAATGTCGATGCGCCGATTGATAATCGGGTATGTGTGTGAAGATGAACGAACTGTCCTGCCATGTGCGATACCATACAAAAAATACTGCGGTTGGGCAACCACAATATTCCTAAAAATTAGTTTATTTGAATTTCGGCGAATTTTTATACCGATTCCAAAAACGATTGAATACGAACATATCGGTTTCAGGGTTCATCGCAACGGAACACATGTCCCAATCAATGATGCCAATTATGTTCATATCATCGTCAAACAAGAAATTTGTTTCATTCAAATCAAAGTGCGCCAAAACCGGATGTGGTGTATCCGTCTTTGGCTCGGTCGCGCGTTCTGGTTGTAAACTGTGCATATAGTTTTCGTGGTGTGGTATAGATTCAATTTTTATCGCTTGAATTTCTTTGATAATATTGGCAACTTGTTTTTTGATTTTAGGCTCGTTTTTCAAAATTGTCGCAGCATCAAAATCATTAATTCCGCGCCCTGGAATCTTTTCTGTAACATACATCGCCATCTTGTTATCGGCATGAACAACCGGGATGCGAACACTTATGTGCTTGGCCACAAAATCTGTCAGTTTTTTATAATTTTTAACGCGTTCTGGGGTAATGTTTCTAAACAATTTAACATAATATTTGTCGTTAACAACCAGACACACACGATTAAGGTTGATTTGACGAACAAATCTAATTGTTTTTACACGTACATGATATGTACGCCGTATAAAGCGTTTTATACGCGGTGTGTATAACACGCGATTTATATTGCCCCGAACACGCGCGCGACGCGCGCCATCCGGCACAAACATTGTAACAAAGTTACCTATATAAAATGGTATTTTGCTCATTACCAATCCTACATTTGCTTACTAAGAAATAATACCCAAATCTTGATATAAAAACAAGACTTAAATATTTTCACTAGACCAATTTACCATGACAGTGCTTGTATTTAAGGCCCGAACCACATGGGCATGGGGCATTACGACGCGCCTCGGTTGATTGGTTCATGTCGGCATCGTGTTTCGCGTGTTCTGCGGCACGCGCATCAACATTTTCGCGTGTCAATTCCATGCGACAGATATACGACACGGACATTAACTTGAAATTGTTAATAGTGTTTTTGAACAGTCCCAATGCTTCGCGTTTATATTCATACAATGGGTTTTTCTGGGCATAGCCGCGCAGACCAATTGCCGTCTGTAAATAGTCCATCTGTTGCAAGTGCCGTTTCCAAACACCATCCAACGCGCTTAACATCATTTGACGCGATGCCATTTGCATCAATTCGGTGCCGTATTTTTCGGTTTGTTGTTCATATCTGCGCAACGCCAGATTGTTAAGGACATCATAGGCCTTGCGTTCTGTGATTTCTTCGTCCGTTTTCCAGTTTTCAATATCTGTGATATCAAGTGCAAATGTGCGCAACATTGCATCGTGAATACCGGAAATATTCCAATCGGCCGGCATCGTTTTTTCTGGAATATTGTTTTCACAAATCATTTCAACGACATCGCCAATCATTTCGCGCGCCAAACCACTTAAATCATTTGAAGTCATCAAATCATCGCGTTGTTTATAGACAACACCGCGTTGTTCATTCATAACATCGTCGTATTTAAGCAATTCTTTACGCATTTCAAAATAGCGCGCCTCGACACGTTTTTGTGCCTTTTCCAATGCCTTGGTTATCCATGGGTGTGTAATTGCTTCACCTGGTTTAAGACCCAGTGTCGTTAACATTCCGTTAAGGCGTGCCGCACCAAATATACGCATCAAATCGTCGTCCAATGCCAAGAAGAACTTGGAATCACCCGGGTCGCCTTGCCGTCCGGAACGACCGCGCAATTGGTTATCAATGCGGCGTGATTCATGACGTTCGGTGCCAATAACATACAAACCACCAGCATCCAAAACTAATTTCTTGTTTGCTTCTATGGTGTCGTATATTTCTTTCTTTTTCGCCTCAAAATCAGGTGCATCTTTGTCCAATGCCGCAATCAATTCTTCGGCATTACCACCCAATTTAATATCGGTTCCACGACCCGCCATGTTTGTCGCAATTGTAACCGCACCTGGCGCACCAGCCTGGGCAACAATTTTTGCTTCGGATTCGTGATGTTTTGCGTTCAAAACAGCCGGGTTAATTCCCAATTCAGAACGCACCAATGCCGCCAATTCTTCGGACTTTTCAATTGAAACGGTGCCCACCAAAACAGGCTGTTTGCGCGACATGCAGTCTTTGATTTGCGCCAAGATGGCCGCATATTTTTCATCTTTGTTACGATAGATTTCGTCGTGATGATCCACACGCGCAACTGGGCGATTCGTTGGAATTGATACAACGCGCAACTTATATATTTCTTCAAATTCGGCCGCTTCGGTCATGGCGGTACCGGTCATACCGGCCAATGTCTTATAAAGACGGAACAGGTTTTGATATGAAATACTGGAAACGGTTTGGTTTTCAGGCTGAACCGTTACGTGTTCCTTGGCCTCGATTGCCTGGTGCAACCCCTTGCCAAAACGACGACCGGTCATAACACGCCCGGTAAATTCGTCAACAATTAAGATTTCGCCGTTTCTAACAACATAATTCACATTTTTCTGGTACAAATGGTGCGCCAACAGCGATTGTTGTATATGCATCACCAATGCGGCATTTTCAGACGCATATAAATTATCGCCCACCAACAAGCCGGCTTCCTTTAACAGACGCGTTGCATTATCAACACCTGATTCTGTAAGGGTAACATGACGGTCTTTTTCATCTTTCTTGAAATCGTCTGGACCCAATTTTACAACAACATCATCAACACTGGCGTAAAGTTGACTAACATCTTCGGCGGGGCCGGAAATAATAAGCGGCGTACGCGCTTCGTCAATCAAAATACTGTCCACTTCGTCAACGATGCCAAAGAACAAAGGACGCAAAACCTGCTGTTCCTTGGAAAACTTCATATTATCACGCAGGTAATCGAACCCCAATTCAGAATTAGTAACATATGTAATATCGCAATTATACGCGGCACGACGTTCTTCATCGGTCATATCATGCTGAATCACACCAACGGTTAACCCCAAGAAACGATATATTTTACCCATCCAATTCGCATCGCGTGATGCCAGGTAATCGTTAACCGTAATCAGATGCGCGCCACGACCATACAGCGCCTTTAAGAACATGGCCAATGTCGCAACCAATGTTTTACCTTCACCGGTTTTCATTTCGGCAATTTGACCGTCGTTCAAAACCATACCACCAATCAATTGTACATTAAAATGGCGCATACCGACACTGCGGATTGCGGCCTCTCGCACCAACGCGAATGCATCTGGCAATATATTTTTTTCTTTTTCACCGTTCTGTAACCGTTCGCGCAACGCAACCGTTTGTGCGCGTAATTCGTCATCACTCATTGCGTGATATTTAGGTTCCAAATCGTTTATAATAGAAACAGTTTTATCGTATGATTTTACCAATCGGTCGTTTGCAGACCCTAATATTTTAGTCAATATGTTTAACATTTCGGTTTTCCTTGTCTTTTTATCACAAAATGTATAGCAATTTTGCGCCTTTCCGTCAAGATACTTTATGCATATAGTTAAAAAATCTTATCTGTGCAAGTGCGTTTTTTGTCAAAAAAACGATAAAAAATAAAAAAATTAAAATATTTATATGAAAAACAGGCAAAAATATGATATATTACTTTTGAAAACAAAGCAGGGGGGATATTCATGCGCGCACCAGTACAACAATTAAGTCCATCAAATATTACCAGTGAAGTTTACACTATTTCCCCAACACAAATTGAATATATTGCCCGCATTTTTAGTGATGGTGTTGCCGACGCTATGAACATGCGCACATTTGCACCACGTATTCGGGAAATTGCGATTCAGTCTTTACACAACGCATTACATGCTGCGCGCCACATGGGCGAAAAATAAAACACTTGAAAAACCTTATTTTTCCACTAAACTTTACGCATCAGATGCACAGGACATAGCCGTCGGGATCCCCGGCGGAGGAAAGTCCGGACTGCGTGGGACAGCATACAGGCTAACGGCCTGGCGGGGCGACCCGACGATTAGAGGAACAGTAACGTATGCGGTTTTTAACCGTTTGAAACGGCCAATCTCTATGCGCAGCAACTTCAAATAGGCCACCCATTGACCGGTCCCTGTCAGGTGGCGGGTAGAGGGCTTGATGCCCAGTGGTAACATTGGGTACAGATTGATTATGTCCGCTACCCCGTTGTTGTTGGAAACGACTGCGGCGGGGCATGTACAGAATCCGGCTTATCGTGTATCTGATAATAAAAATCGCGCCATCGGCGCGTTTTTATTTTACATAACTTTACCACTGGTGGGGTAAAATGTTAATTGTATTTTTTCCCACTTGGAAAACTCATTTTCAGGCAACATTTTCAACGGTTGACAGGTATTTATTGCCGCACGTATTGTATCCAAAACATAAGCAAATGCCGCATCAGTTTCCGCGCGCGCCGCCGATTCAAACCACACATCGCGCACCGTTCCATTTTTACGCATAGTAAGGTGTGCCACCGCACGAATATCCGAAATATCATTTCTGTTTTTATCAATTACCCAACAACGCGTCATCGCCACACGCAACGCATCAACCACCGACACATTAAGTGTGCGATTCAATGAAACACTTTCGCGGTTAACACGAATTACCATTTTCTTCTTTGGTGCGGCTGGGACCGGATCAACCTTGATTTCTTCGGGTGTGGGTTCCGGCTTTGCATCCGGTTTGGTTTCCGGTTCGGGTTCGGCCAGCGATGGCGATTCTATATTTTTATCGGGCGCATCGGGGGCGGGGGCAGGTTCCGGCGATTCCGTCTTTTCTGGTTTTACATCCGGTTTTGTATCTTCGATTGGGTTTGTATTATAAAGTTTTGTTTCTTCGCCCGATATCGTAACAGAATCTAAATCAATTTCTGTAATTTCAATTCTGTCCGGCGCAATTAACAACGCACGATTAACCAACACCGCAAATGACGTTACCATAACAGATATAACAATCAGATGTCCAATCAAAGACATCAGTATATTTTCCAACGAAAATTGTTTATCTGGGTTCATTTTTCTGCTTTTGTGCGCAGGCCAACGCGCTGAAATCCGGAATCTTTCAATTTACCCATAACGGACATAACCGCACCATAATCGGCATGCCGGTCGCCATTTATAACTATTGATAACTGGGGGTTTTCACCACGCATCGCAATCGCGCGCTTAACAACATCATCAACCGCCAATTCCGTCTCGTTCAAATAATAGCGACCATTGGAATCAACGCTTATTTGAATAGCATGATCGTTCCCATTTAATGCGGAATGCCCCGTATTTGGCAAATCTAAATCGATACCATTTGTCATCATTGGTGTTGTTACCATAAACACCGCCAGCAACACCGTCATAACATCAATCATAGGTGTTAATTGAATAAGTGCATCGGCATTTTGTCTGCGTCTTAATCTGGACATGATTATTTTCCACCCAATTTTTCGTATAAATCATCTGATTTTTTGGTAAACACTTGATACGCAATCGCGGCAGGTATTGCGGCAATAAGTCCCAGTGCAGTCGTCCCCAGTGCGGTTGCCAACCCCGGTGCAATAACACCAATACTGACCGATTGATTAAGCCCGATTGATGCGAAAGAATCCATAACACCCCATACGGTTCCGAACAACCCAATAAATGGCGACACACCCGCAACCATCGCCAAAAACCACAGGTTTTTATCAAACGGTGCAATTGCATCGTCCGGTTTACCAGCCGGCTTGTTACGGCGTGCACCGCGGAAAAGACGAATTTTTTCAACAATAACCGCCCACGATAAAATACTGAAAATTACCAATACTATTGACGCAATTGCCGTTACAAAATCACTGGTAAACAATGTCCATAATGAAAAACTGTTCATTTTATCCTTCCTTTGCTGAATCAAGGTGTTCTGTTATAGTTGCCGGAATGCGTTTTGCCCGCATATCCGCACCAATATAGACCACTGTAATATTCATTATAGCACAAATTGTGCCATCATGCACGAACTTTTGTTGTAAATCCATAGATGCACCGCCTATATTGATAATTTCTGTTTCAACAACTATATCGTCGGCCAAGCGCAACGGGTGCATATATTTTATTGATATTTCGCGCACGACAAAACCATTGTCATCCGCCGGCAATTCAATTCCGCGCATCATTTCCATGCGGGCACGTTCCGCAATTTCAATATAACGACCATGATAAACAATGCCGCCCGCATCCGTATCGGAATACGCGATTGAAAAATTGTATTTATATGTTTTCATTATATCCTTCCTTTGTAAATTGCGTGGAATCCAGGTTAAGTTCCTGTTTTAATCGTTCGGCAACACGCCCACGGATTTCATTGTATATGTCGCGCAACACCGGTTCATAGTCAAACTTTGCTGCAAACGATTCCGAGAAAAAAGCCCGCCAATAAAAATTGTCTTTGTATGTTCCGACATACGACAAATCTTGGGCGCACATATGTTGTACCAGTGTGTCCAATATATCCAACAATTTAACCAACTTGGATTCGGGCGATTGTCGCAATTCGTATTCATCAAAACCTTTTGCTACCACTTCATTTTGCAACAGGGCGTTTATCGTACCTATCGCAGATTGTTCCTTGGTGTGTTTTTGTCGTTTAATCTCGTCCGTCTGTTCGTGCAATGGCACATCGTGCGCAATGGCTTCTGGTAAATCATGTAAAACACACAATTCCAAAACGCGTTCCAGATTGACCGAATGTATTAAATAGGGGTGAAAAACAATCGCCATCATTGCCATATTCCACGAATGTGATGCAACTGCCTGTTTTTTGCCGTCGGACATACGGGTTAGGCGATATTCACATTCCAATTTTTCGGCAATGCTAAGAAAATCTGTTAATTTCTTTATGTCGGTCATTTTTTAAGACCCAAATGTTCATAACCGCTTTCGGTTACAATACGACCACGCGGGGTGCGTTGGATAAAGCCTAATTGCATCAAATAAGGTTCTATCACATCTTCGATTGTGTCCGCGGGTTCCGACAATGCCGCCGCCAAATTATCAATTCCAACCGGCCCACCGGCATAGTGCCGAACAATCGTTGTCATATATTCGCGGTCGATTTCATCCAATCCCGATGCGTCAATATGTAACTGGAACAGGGCGGTTTTTACGGTGTCCGCCGTTATTGTTTTGGTGTTTGTTGCCGCCGCAAAATCGCGTGCACGTTTCAAAAGTCTGTTCGCAATACGCGGCGTGCCACGCGAACTGTACGCCAATGCCAACGCGGCATCATCATCAATATTTGTTCCCAAAATATTCGCACTGCGTTTAATAATTTTTGCCAAATCCGCCGGTGAATAAAACGACAGGCGCAAATCAATACCAAATCTGTCCCGTAATGGATTCGACAATAACCCGGTACGCGTTGTCGCACCAACCAATGTAAACGGCGGCAAATCAATTCGAACACTTTTGGCCGATGGACCTTCGCCCAGCATGATGTCCAACTTGAAATCTTCCATGGCGGAATAAAGGACTTCTTCTATTGCGGTTGGCAAACGGTGTATTTCATCAATGAAAAGAACATCCATTGGTTCCAATGCGGTCAAAATTGCCGCCAAATCGCCTTGCTTGGTAAGCATAGGTGCCGCGGTTGTGCGAAAATTCGTTCCTAGTTCATTTGCCACAATGTGTGCCAATGTGGTTTTCCCCAATCCCGGGGGACCATATAATAAAACATGGTCCATGGCCTCGCCACGCGATTTCGCGCCCGCGATAAACACAGACAGGTTCTGTTTCAAACTTTCGTGCCCGATAAAGTCCGCCAATGTTTTGGGGCGAATGGTCGCCGCCATTTCATCTGGGATTGTTGGATCTAAAAATCTTTCATTTTGGTTCATTGGCATTTTTACAACAACTTGTCTTCGGCATTTTCACGACCAACATAGGCCTTTAAATCATTATACATCTGGCGCAGGTCGGCCGGTTGTGAATATTCAGAATCAGCATTTTTAATACGGATTGTTTCAAGTGAGATTTGCGCCTGTTTTTTCAACAATTGGGTAAGGTGCGTTGAAAAAGCCTTGGCATCCTCTGATTCCGCCGCCCCTTGTAACAACAGCCCACGATTTGGACGCGGCGACAAAAACGCATAGTCTGAAATAGATGGGTCAGGGGACACCAACGCAAAACCAGACACTTCCGGTCGGCGCATCATGGCCTGTAAAACATACCACGCCCCCAATTCGTGCCCCGCCAGCCATATTTTATCACTGTCTTCGTTTTTATTTTGTATCCAATCAATCACTGTCGCGATATCCAGCATGTTTTCCGATGTTGTACCAATTGCGCCCTCGGAATCATTGACACCGCGATAATTAAAGCGCACAACCGAAAAACCAATATCCATAAACGCACGAAACATCGCATAGGACACACGATCGTTCATATGATGCTTGTTTCGAGGATTCCCCGACAGTACAACCGCCAACGGTGCCGCCGGTGTTTCAGATTTATGATATACGGCATGTAATTTGCCTGCTTCACCTGTGATAATTATGTCTACCATTATTTATACACCTTCCTTGGAATAATCAATCTTGACTAATTTATAGAACAAACAGAATACAATTTTCAATAAAAATATTTTTGTTTTGACATGAATACCCCATTTGTTTTAAGATTTATTCGAGAGATAAAAGGTTTTGCTATGTCTAAACTAGGATTTTTGGCTGTTTTCGCGGTTTTTAGCGCATTTAATGCGTTTGCAGAAGACTTCGTTGAATACGAAAACTTTCAGACTATTTACACCGAAACACCGGTACAATCATATTACGCGTACCCAGATGATCCGAATTTCATTCCGGAAACTGAATTTATGCAACGCGCAGACAGTTTGGACTATGACCAAAACATTATAAATGCGCGCGAAGCGGAATCTGCGGCACACCCGGGGGTTATGTTTGCCGACCGCCCAATGATAATTTGTCGTAATTTTGGTTGTACAAAGTTAAACGACCGTATCACGCGTACATTTTTATTTAACAGTTTGGCAAATATGTTCATGATGAACAGCCATTCCCGCGTATATATTTGTGAAGCGGACCCGTTTTCACGCGACTGCCTGCAATCTGGCATTTCATTCCCTGTGCGCAGCGGTGTTGCCAATGCCCTGGTCAAGATTCCCAAGGCCACCATATCCCAGGTTACTCTTTCCACCGGTCTTTCCAAGGCAACCGTTGGTATGACCTATGAATTGTTGGTTAACGGTGTTTCCCGCGTGTGCGAACCAACCGTTATGGACATTGTTATTCCTGTTAATTCCCAGGCAACATTATCAAACCGCGAATTTACATGTAACATGACCAGCGACGGTTTAAGCAATGTGTCCTTGTTGGTTAATATTGATTATATCGATTTAGACTATGGCATTTTGGGTGGTTATTATTCACTTGGGATGCAGGGTCCAACCACCGGTGGTGGCACAGGATACGCGTTATTCAAAACAGAATTCACGACACGTGGTTTACAATTCCGCGCGGCCACTGATGACGATATGATGGGCGCAAATGGCGGTAATATGTTGACTATCCAACCGGGTGAATATGCCGTTGGGCCGTTGGCAAAATAATCTGTGGTCGTGTCGGGGCAATGGTGGCGATTTTTACGCACACGACGCATTACCACAGCACATTGGACCATATAGAAGATGAACAAAACTATTCTTGTTATTGACGATGACGAAGCATTAAACAAAACACTGGCGCGCGGTCTGCGCACCGATGGGTTTGATGTTATTTCGGCATTAAGTGCAGAAGATGGCGCATCTGTCCTGGCACGCATTCGGGTTGATGCCATTGTTTTAGACCGTATGATGACTGGAATTGACGGGCTTAGTTTCCTTCAAGATTTGCGCGCCGGTGGCGATACAACCCCGGTTATAATGCTGACCGCGATGGGTGGGGCAGAAAACGCAATTGCGGGCCTTTCGGGCGGGGCGAACGATTATCTTGCCAAACCATTTCAATTACGCGAACTGATATTGCGCCTTAATAATATTATCAAAACAAATGATGCCCCCACGAAAATGCCGGCGGGACTTACATTTGCAGATGATGAATTTTTTGTTGATACACCAAAGGGCACAAAACTTTTCGCATTATCCGGCGAAGAAAAGAAGTTATTAACCCACCTTGTTACGCCGATGGGGAATATCGCACCGGCATCGCCAATGGTCGCAAAACGCTTGCGCGCAAAATTAAATGGTGTATTATCAAACCTGGATATTATAACAATTCGTGGCCAGGGCTATAAAATTATAGACCAAACCACAAACAACAACTAACAAAATGGTGAAAAAGATGAGATTAATGCCCAGAAGTTTTCTTGCCCGAACAATATTGATGGTTTTGTTGCCGTTGATTATCGCACTGGCCATTGTCGCAAATGCGTTTTTTGGAAACCACTGGGAACGCGTCCATGCCACAATGGCAAACACAGTTGCCGGCGAAATATCAACCTTGATGAAATTTTTAAACGAAGGCAACACCGATGCCATGAACACAATGGCAAACAATATTGGTATTTCTGTGTCTATAAATGATACTGCAACAAAACGCAAACACGACGATAATCACGCGATGGAGGCAGGACCATTGTCGCGCCAGTTGAAGCAACGCCTTAACCAACGGGCAAGCATCTATATCAACCGCGGCAAACGCCAGGTTCGCATAGAAGTTCCAACAAACGACGGTCGTGTGGCGGCATTTGGTCTGTCTATGTACCGTATTTATTCCACCAGTGCCGAAGTTTTCCTTATTTGGTTAATTGGGTCTATTTTGATTGTGGGCGCATTGGTTGCACCGTTCATAATTGCCCATACACGCAGTATCCGCCGCATTGCCAAGGCCGCAAATCGTTTCGGTCGCGGGCTGGATGCGCCGTGTTTTGAACCATCGGGTTCCCGCGAAATTCGCGAAGCGGCATCAGCCATGATTACAATGAAGGAACGCCTTAATAGATATAATCGCACACGAACAGACATGCTTAACGCGGTAAGCCATGATTTAAAATCGCCACTGACCCGCATGCGTTTGGCGGTTGAAACCGATGCCGCATCAAAAGAAGATCTTTTGCGCGATATTGACCGCATGGCAGAAATGGTTAACGGCTATCTGGCATTTGCGCGTGGCGAAATGCCGGAAATAGAACAGGCAACCGAATTGCCATCTATGTTAATTCGTACCGCACGCGATGCCGCACCCAAAAAGAAAATCATTACCGATTTTCCAGATGCGCCGGCGCAATTCTATGCGCGCCCGATGGCACTGGCACGCGCGTTCGCCAACATTATTGAAAATGCGGCACGTTATGCTAAAAAGACCATAAAAATAACAGAACGTGATTCCGCGGATATGGTTGAAATCATTATCGAAGACGATGGTCCAGGCATACCAGATGACAAAAAGGCGGACGCACTGCGCCCATTTGTGCGCCTTGACAATGCCCGCGGTACAAAAACCGGCGGAACAGGACTGGGGTTGTCTATTGCGCAAACGGCCATTGAAAACCATGGCGGACAAATATTCTTGGAAAACAGTGATTTGGGCGGTCTGCGCGTACGCGTTGTATTACCAATATAATTTGTGGGGTATCGGAAATGAATCTTTATAAATATGTATCTGATAAAATAAATGAAAAACTGGGGGCGACGGTAAACTTGGAAACACCGCGCAACCGCGAATTTGGCGATTTTTCAACCAATGTTGCGATGGTTATGGCGCGTACCGCCGGCAAAAACCCACGTGAATTGGCGGGCGATTATGTTGCAAAACTGGCGGAATTAGATTTTGTGGAAAACGCATCGATTGCGGGTCCGGGCTTTATTAACATTAAATTACGCGATGATTTTATATGGAAAAATGTTGCCGCACCGGAACAGATTGCCGCCGCAAAACCAATGGTTATTGATATGGACTATGGCGCATATAATGTCGCAAAGTCATTACATATTGGGCATTTGCGTACATCCATCGTTGGCGACACATTAAATCGCATCGCACGTTTCGTTGGGCATAAAACGATTTCATATAATCACTTGGGCGACTGGGGACGTTCAATGGGAATGGTTATCGCATGGATAAAACGCATTCACCCAGACTGGCCGTTTTTCCAGGATAATTTCGATGCGTCTGCGGACTATTCTTCGTACGCGATGCCGGTTGCAGAACTGGACACATATTATCCCGCCGCGGCCGCATTGGCAAAAACAGATCCTGAATTTATGGAATTGGCGCAAAACATAACCGCCGATTTACAAAAGGGGCATCCTGGATACAATGCCTTGTACAATGTGTTTATACCGGTATCGCTTGCCGCAATGGACAAGATTATTCAACAATTGAATATGTTACCATTTGACAGAAACCTGGGCGAAAAGAACGCCGCGCTGTACGAAGAACCGGTTGAAAATATTTTACGCGATAAACATTTGTTGGAACAAAGTGATGGTGCCGAAATCGTTGTTGTAAAACGCGATACCGATACCGCACCAATGCCACCAATTATGTTCCATAATTCGCGTGGGGCAACGACATATGATGCAACCGACATTATGGCATTGTATTATCGCAAAATTACCGACAACCCAGACAAGATTATATATTTAACCGACAGCCGCCAAAAACTGCATTTCGAACAGTTGTTCCGCGTTGCCGAATTAACAGGACTGTTTCCGGCGGAAAATCTGGAACATATCGGATATGGAACAATAAACGGCACCGACGGCAAGCCGTTCAAAACCCGCGACGGTAATGCGGCTGGGCTGTCTGATATTATGCAAATGGTGCGCGATGCGGCGCGTGCGCGCGTTGCGGAATCGGGTAAAAACCTGGACGACGAAACGATTGACCAAATCGCATTGGCTGCGTTAAAGTTCAACGATTTGATGCACGATTTGCGTTCGGACTATATTTTTGACCCGTCGGCGGTAACCAGTTTTGAAGGGCGCACTGGACCATATATTTTATATACCGCCGTCCGCTTGAACAGCATATTAAACAAAGTGCATGGTGAAAAAGCCGCACCAAAAGATTACAAATTAAACGCGGACGAACGCAATTTGTTAATTCAAATTATGGATTTTGAACGCACTGTTTTGGCGGCATTTGATAAACGCGCAACCGATATGATTGCGAACTATACATATGATTTGTGCCAACTTATCAACACATTCTATCACAATTGTCCAATTATGCGCGACGATATTGATGACGCAACGCGGGGCGCGCGTATCCACATTGTACAAATTGCCCGCGACACATTGGCAACGGCGATTGATTTAATGGGGTTGCAGATTCCACGCGAAATGTAATCAGCACAAAGACACCGTCAAACGACGGTGTTTTTGTTTGCTCGTTGTATGGTATAATAATACCGTATTGATTTTTCTTGACTTTTCTGCGGACTTCATACATAATATGTCCGCTTTAATTTATAAAACAAAGGTAAAACAACAATGGCAACGACAAAATCGTTAAAAAAGTGCGAATTAGATGCTAAATGGTATCTGATTGACGCAACTGATTGCACACTGGGTCGTTTGGCGGCATTTACCGCGAACATCCTGCGTGGCAAGAACAAGCCAACATGGACACCAAATATGGATTGTGGCGACCATGTTATCATCATTAACGCATCCAAGGTTGCGATGTCTGGACACAAGGCTGAAAAGACCAAGTTTTTCTGGCACTCTTTGTGGACCGGTTCGACCAAGGAACGTACATTGGGTCAAATGCGCGATGAAAAGCCTGAAAAATTAATCACCAACGCGGTAAAGCGTATGATGGGCCGTCGCACAACAGTCGCATTGGCGAACCAACGCTTGACTAAATTGCACGTATATGCGGGTGCAGAACACAAACACGCCGCGCAAAATCCAGTTGTTATTGATTTTGCATCACTGAATCGTAAAAACAAAAGGGGTGAATAATGGCAGAAGTTAAGAAAACAACGGCCACAGCAAAGAAAGCAACCACGACCAAGGCTGCTGCTAAACCGGCCGCAACCAAGACTGTTAAGAAAGAAGCCCCTGCGAAGAAAACCGCCGCAGCCAAGGCATCAACAGCCACCGCTAAATTGACGGGCGCAACATACGCAACCGGTAAACGTAAAGATTCCGTTGCACGTGTTTATTTGGTCCCAGGTACCGGCAAAATCATCGTTAACGATACACCGGTGGAAAAATACTTCCGTCGTCCTGTGTTGCAGATGATTATTGCGCAACCATTTAACATCACAAAACGCGAAACCGCATACGATGCCGTTTGTATGGTTTTGGGTGGTGGTTTATCTGGTCAGGCAGGTGCCGTTAAACATGGTATTTCCAAGGCATTGGAAAAAGCAGAACCAGATTTGCGCAAGGTTTTGAAAGCTGCAGGCTTTCTTACCCGCGACAGTCGTGTCGTTGAACGTAAACACTATGGTGTTCGCAAGGCACGTCGTTCTACACAGTTCTCGAAACGTTAATGCGTTTGGAAACAATCAGACCGCCCATTTGGGCGGTTTTTTATTTAATTTTATTCAAGTTTATGTTGAATTTTCTAAAAAACGCGTGTATAGTTGCGGGGCAATTGTATAAAAAGGGTACCACATATGTTTAAAAAAGAAAAAATCAAAGATTTACATTATTCTGTAACGGGTCTGCTTTCCGCTGATGAATTACAGGCCGCAGCCGATGAAATCCTGACTGAATATGGCAAAAAGGCCAAAATGCCGGGTTTCCGTCCAGGGCACATTCCATTAAGTGTTTTGCGCCAAAAATTCAACGCATCTGCATATGGCGAAGCAATCGATAAATTGATGAACCGCGACCTTAATGATTATGTTGCAGATAAGAAATTGCGTCTTGCCGGCGCACCAAAGGCGGACTTGTCTGGTTGGGAAATCGGCAAAGATGCCGAATATTCGTTGGAATTTGATATTTTGCCAACATTACCGGAAATTGATTTAGAAAAAATCACTGTTACCAAGAAAACAACCAAGTTGGACGAAGCCGAGGTTGAAAAATCTATTGAAAACATCCGCAAAAATCGCAGCACCGCTGAAAAACAAGACGAAAAATATAAAGCCAAAGACGGCGACACCGCTGTTATTGATTTCAAGGGCTTTATCGGCAAAGATGCCTTTGAAGGTGGCGCAGCAGAAAAACATCACTTGGTTTTGGGTTCTGGCGCGTTTATTCCAGGCTTTGAAGATCAAATCATTGGCCACAAAGCAGGCGACAAATTCGATGTTAATGTAAAGTTCCCAGCCGATTATCACGCAGAAAACCTGGCAGGGAAAGATGCGCGTTTTGAAGTTTTGGTTCACGAAGTTCGCAAACACATTTTGCCGGAAATCAATGACGAATTGGCAAAATCTGTCGGTCATGAATCGATGGACAAATTACGCGAACATATCCGTAAATTGTTGAATGAACAATATGAAGAGGCCGCACAACGCGAAATGCGCAACGAATTGTTGGACGTATTGGCAGACAAGGTGAAATTAGATTTGCCAGAAGGCTTGGTTGAACAAGAATTAAACATGGCAAAATCTGAACACGAACACCACAATGCCGAACATGGCCACGAACACAAATGGGACGAAAAGGCAGAACGCAAGGAAGCCGAACGTCGCGTTAAACTAGGTCTGATTTTGGCGGAATGGGGGACAAATAACAAGGTTGATGTTACCCGCGACGATTTACAGCAAGCCGTCTGGGCCGAAGCATCCCGTTATCCAAACCCACAACAAGTGTTCGAATTCTATAACAAGAATCAGAACGCATTGGCCATGCTGCGCGGTATGATTTTTGAACGCAAGGCATTGGATGCGATGTTGACACATGTGAAAACAAAAGAAAAGGCCGTAAAGCCAGAAGAATTGTTTACACCAGTTGACGCACATTAATAAAAACCCGCCATACCGGCGGGTTTTTATCTTGATTTTTTATAAGCCAATATTCTAGAATCAAAATTGTAGGCGGGGGCAGGGATAGTTCATAAAAGAAAGGAAGGCACGTCTATGAAACAATATCTTGATATTTTAGATAATGTTATGACAAACGGTACATGGTCCGACAATCGTACCGGCATAAAGACATTGCGCGTACCATCGGGCGCAACATTTGAACACGATATGGCAACAGGCTTCCCATTGGTTACAACCAAGAAAATGGGATTAAAAAATATCGCAACCGAACTGGAATTTTTTATTCGGGGAATTACCGACAAAAAATGGTTGACTGACAGGAACTGTCATATTTGGGACGAATGGTCAAACCCAGAAAAATGGCAACCGTTGTATGAAGAACGGGTCGCCACATATGACCAATATTTGTTCAAACTGACCGATGAAGAAAAAACCAGTATAAAAAATCAACTTATGGCGGATGGACGCGATTTAGGTCCCATCTATGGTTGGCAATGGCGGCACTTTGGCGGGAAATATAAATTTGATGAAAAACAAATCGACAAGGACCCAACAAACAATTTTGACAAGCGCCGCCCCGGAATTGACCAGGTTGCCACCGCAATTTATGAAATCAAGCACAACCCGACAAATCGTCGCATCATTGTAAACGCATGGAATCCCGTTGATATGGGAAAAATGGCATTGCCCCCATGCCATGTTATGCACCAGGTGCTTGTTCACGACGGCAAATTGAACCTTATATGGACACAACGTTCATGTGATATGTTCTTGGATATTCCATATAATATCGCATCATATGCGTTGTTATTGTTGCTCTATGCCAAGGAAGCAGGCCTTAAACCCGGCATATTAAAGGGTGAATTACACGATGTTCATATCTATGAAAATCATATTGACCAGGTCCGCAATCAACTGACCCGCACACCGTACAAATTACCAACGGTCGAAATACCAGACGAAAATTGGCGGGGGATGTTAAAGTGGTCGGCCGCCAATGGATTTAAGTTAAAAGACTATATCTGCCACGAAAAATTACGTGGCGCGGTCGCGCGCTAGGCCAACACCCCACCCAAACCGGTGGGGCATTATTATGAAAACAAATATTGACAAATATATTATTTTGTGTTATATAATAATGGAACAAAAGGTAAAATAATGAAAAAACAAATAAAAGATATGACCAAGGCCGAAAAATTATCACGCATTGAACGTTTGTCTTTAAAATTTCATGATATTGAAACGATACCGTCCGTATTGTTATCGGACGAGGCCAAACGCACACAGTCAGATAAAACAATAATTGACGCGATTAACAAATTGGAAACACTGGAAATTCAAAGCCACCAACTAGAACAAGCCCATTCGGATGTCATGGCGCGTGATTTACGCCCATTAAAGCGTATTTATGATTACGAAACCGAAAAACTGGCCAAGAAACAAGAATCTGAAAACCAAACATATCTTTCGCGCAGAATACCTGTTCCACAACACATTCAACAAAAACACATTAGCGAAAAGAAAGAATTGGAAACCAAACACGCAAATCGCAAAAAAGCAGCATTGGCCCCAACAGAAACTAAACTTGCGGAATGTAAACAAAAAATATATTCGGTATTTATGGACGCAGTCCGATATCTGTACAGGTAATAAAAAACGCGCATAACGCGCGTTTTTTTGTTGTTATTTTCTTGATTTTTCGTTTATTTTCATTTAATATTGTGCTGATTTTCGCGGGTGGGCACGAAAATCGTCCGATTAACCCCACAAGTCCTTTGCTTTTTTCTAGAAGTATGGCAAACGGCAAACTTTGTTTGAATTTTCATATGAAAGATTTATCCAAAGGTTTATTTAATCCAGTCGCAGACGAAAATTTCGTCGAACTGTTCGACAAAAATTATGGCACCCAGGAAACCTTACAGGGTTTCGCAACCAAGGGTACTGTTAAAGATATTCGTGGCGACTTTGTTATGGTTGATGTTGGCCTTAAATCCGAAGGTCGCATTCCATTAAAAGAATTTGGCGCATCGGTTCCATCCGTTGGCGATATCATTGACGTTTTCGTTGAACGTTATGAATCACGCGAAGGAACAGCGGTTCTGTCTTATACCAAGGCGCGTGCTGAAAAAGCATGGAAAGATTTGGAAAAGACTGTTGCCGAAGGTATCGATCCAGAAGGCACCATTATCGATGTCGTTCGCGGTGGTTATACCGTCGATATCAATGGTGTGTTCGCGTTTATGCCATCGTCCCAGGTTGATCACAAACCTGTTCGCGATGCAAAATCGCTGATTGGTTTAAAAGACAAATTCCGCGTATTGAAAATGGATGCATTGCGCACAAACGCAATTGTTTCCCGTCGTGCGATTCAATCTGATGCTATCGCTGAACAACAGAAAGAAGCGATGAAAAACATCGAATTGGGCGCAGTTATCGAAGGTACAGTCAAAAACATCACAGATTATGGTGTGTTTGTTGATTTGGGCGGAATCGATGGTTTGTTACATGTAACAGACTTGTCCTGGAAACGCGTTAATCATCCACGCGAATTGGTCCATGTTGGCGAAAAGATTAAGGTTAAAGTTATTCAATTTGATCCTGAATCTCACCGCATTTCGTTGGGTGCAAAACAATTGGAAGAAGACCCATGGGAAACAGCATCCCGCGCATTCAATGTCGGCGACACAGTATCCGGCAAGGTTTCTTCTATTACCGATTACGGCGCATTCATCGATTTGGGCAACAATATCGAAGGTTTGGTCCACATGTCTGAATTGTCATGGACAAACAAAAACATTCACCCGGGCAAAGTTTTACAAGTCGGCCAAGATGTTAATGTTGTCGTCCTGGGCATTGACCAAGACAAACGCCGTATTTCGTTGGGTTACAAGCAATTACAACCAAATCCATGGAAAGAATTTGCTGAAACACACAATGTTGGCGACGTTGTAACGGGCCCAATCAAAAACACAACTGAATTCGGTTTATTCGTTGCGTTGACACCTGAACTGGACGGTATGGTTCATATTTCCGACCTGTCTTGGAACAAACTGGACGAAGAAGAATTGAAGAAATTCGTTCGCGGCCAGGAAGTTACCGCCAAGATTTTGGATATCAATCCGGAAAAAGAACGCGTTACATTGGGTATCAAACAATTGACCGAAAGCGCGGAAAACAATGCTGTTTCTATCAAGAAAGGTGCAGTTGTTTCCGGTACCGTTTCTGAAATCACACCAGACGAATTGATTGTTGCGTTGGCTGGCGATGCCAAGGGTATCATCCGCCGCACAGATTTGTCGCGTGAAAAATCAGAACAAGACACATCCAAGTTCAATGTCGGTGATACAGTTGAAGCATCTGTTGTTTCCGTTGAAAACAACACAGTTAAACTGTCAATCCGCGCATTACAGGTAACTTTGGAAAAACAGGCAGTCAAAGAATATGCCAACGAAGCCGATTCCGGTTCCGTTTTGGGCGATATTTTGGGTGCCGCAATCGAAAACAGCAAAAAATAATTTTTGCTAAAAATCGTACAAACATACCGAGTCTGTTATTGACAGACTCGGTTGTTTTTTTCTAACATTCAAAGAAAGAGGAAGGGTACTATCATTCAACGACACACAATTCTTAAACGAATGTTTGTGGCGACTTTGTTTGTCGTGGGGGTCTTTATTTGCCCGAATACTCCGGTGTCTGCGATTCAGCGCAATGTTCCGCAACCAACAAATACGCGTACGGTTGTTAACAGAACATCCCCTAAAACAGTACCGGCGCGCACAACGGTATCCAGGGCTACAATAAACCAATCAACCTCATCACAGACACCTGTGAAACGCGCTGCGATATCAACCAGCCAAAAAGCATCCCGAAATCCGATAAACGCAACAAAAACACAAAAACCAGCTGTCGAATCTGCAACACAAACTCGTACGATTGTACAAAAATCTTCTAGAAGCACGACCCGCCGTTATCAAGCAAACACTCAATCACGCACACAATCGCGCACAGCCACAATACAAAACAGAACCACACCTCCAACTAATGACTCTACGTTGGTAAAAATGCACATTCCTGCCGATTTACGTTCAAGCCCAAACATTCAAGCATATATAACTATGTCGGGTGGGGATGATTATATTGTATTTAAATTATTCAAAAACAAATTACCCAATTTATCGACACTGTTCCAAAATCTGGGCGGAAACATGGGGGTCTTTGCCGAAAACAATACCACCAGCACCCAGATTGTGGCAACAAACGGGACCCCGACAACGACTTCTGATCGCGAAGTTTATTTACTGAAACAACAAACAGGTGGCGGTGGTGGCGCATGTGCAAGTAATTCCGATTGTGGCGACGGAACATGTAATGCCAGTGGTATCTGCCAGTGCTTTGATAACGCATCCAAGGGGGCCAATGGCAAATGCACATGTAATTCAGGATATTACCAGTCTGGTGGCGCATGCGTTGCGGACACATCGGGCACTGATACGAATAATTTAACATTTACAACATGCAACACCAATTCGGAATGTGCCAGTGGCCAATGTAATTACGGCGTGTGTGTTAAGGATGACCCCAGCAGCTTTAAGTGTAACGAAGAAACAATCCAACCCGTATTCGCCATCACTGTAAAAGGAACATCGGTTTTTAATGTAAATATTCGCGCCGCAGGAACATTCTTTCTTTTTGCTCCGCACGGTGGGGTTATATCTAGTAATGGTACTACGACTTGTACGTCTAATATTATAAAATTAGAACGCCCAACAACGGCTGGCACAGGAACGTTATCCGCCACCATTACTGATTCAGACGAATACACAACGCTGTATTTTGGTGGCATGGCGACCGAATATCCGAATAACGATACCCCAGTGATTGAATTTCAAAATACCACAGGGACATATATTGATTACAGACCATATATCTATGAAGTGTCCGGCTCGATTGGTGCGATATTCCCCACAATTGGCGATGCGACCAGTGTCGATTACACAAAACAACCACGTTTCAAGGGGTTGTTTTCTAACGCGGTTAATCTGCGTTCTATACCGTCTGGGTTATTTGACGGCATCCATGGCCAACCGGTTGCGGATATGTTTTCTGGTGTGTTTTCTGGCTGCACCGGTTTAACCGGTTCAATTCCGGACAGATTATTTGCCGGCCTGACCGGAACGGCAGATAGCTTATTCGCGTCGACATTTTATAATTGCTCTGGGCTAACAGGTTTAATTCCCGCAAACCTGTTTGACGGTCTGACCGGCCCATACAAGCAACGTATGTTCATTAACACATTTGCTTATTGCAGTGGCCTTACTGGCAATATTCCAGATGGTTTGTTTGGTAATTTGACTATCAATGATCCACTCGCCTATACAGCACAAACATTTAGCATGACATTTGACCGCTGCAGCGGCTTAACCGGCTATGTTCCATCCAGCATGTATAAAGGGTTGGACGGGAAATCGGTCAATAGCACTTTTGGTACAAATGGCGATACATTTTATGGTTGCACAGGAATGGCAACATCTTGCGAAAATGGTTATATAAAAGATCCCGCCGCCGCAAACTATGAGCAATATTGGAGCAATCATGTCGCCTGTATCCCAGATGGCAGCAGCAGTCCCACACCGCCGGCCGCGCAACAAACCATGACAATACCATTTTCAACGGCCGATTATGAACTGGGCAATGACACCACCGCAGATGAAGTATTTACCACAAGTTCACGCACAATTAACTTGGCATCCGTACTAAACAATGCAACTGGTACGGTTACTGTTGACTGGGGCGACGGCACCAGTGTTGCTACAATCACCGCAGGTGATGCACTGCCATCACATACGTATACCGGCAACAGTGTATATAACATCACATTAACGGGCGACATTCCCGAAATGAAATCGACCAGCGACAATGTTGTGGCAACATGTACCGGTAATGCCGATGAAATTCGTATCAACGAAACCCAATGCGCACGAACCAAGTTCAGAATTAACACAACGTCTGATGCCGACGAGTTTTTAATCTATATCGGTGCCGCGGGAACATTCTATATCGATTGGGATGATGGTTCCGCACCAAGTGTAATTACACATGCGACACCAATTGCGGTACCGTATTCCCATAAATATACAACGGTGCAATCGCGAACGATTCGCATTGGCGGTTTGGCAACGGAATACCCACCATTGAATATCAACCCCGCCATATCATTTTTCTATAACAACATTTCACACCCCAATTACATACACAGTGTTTCCGGTTCGTTGGGCGAATTGTTCCCCAGTTATGGCACTGCCGTTGGGCAAACACCACGATTTCGCAACACATTTCTGTATGCGACTAATATGTACACAATTCCGAACACTTTATTCAGCGGGATAAGCAACGGTTCGGGAACCGTTGCGCCGATATCAAGTATGTTCGAAGGAACGTTTAAACACTCCGGTCTGACCGAAATACCGACGGGTCTGTTTGCCGAAATTGGGGGCGCACCGGCCAACAGTATGTTTGAAGAAACGTTTTATATGGCGGAAAATCTGGCTGGCGAGATTCCATCGGATTTATTCGCCGGCATTCGCGGCGCACCGGCGGAACAAATGTACGAACGCACATTTGGTAGCACAAAATTAAGTGGCGAATTGCCTGATTATCTGTTTGGCAATTTGAATGGTGCGCCACAATATGCGATGTTCATGCAAACATTTGTCAACGACACGGGGCTAACGGGACAAATTCCGGATCATTTGTTTGGCGATTTGACTGGTTCAATTGATGTTCGCTGGGCGTTTTATGAAACATTCAAGGGGTG
This sequence comes from Alphaproteobacteria bacterium, assembly GCA_017475605.1. Lineage (GTDB taxonomy): Bacteria > Pseudomonadota > Alphaproteobacteria > Rs-D84 > Rs-D84 > Enterousia. Next base: position 150,869 of record JAFVFD010000002.1, read on the forward strand.
TTCTAAACTAACCGGATATATACCATCAACATTATTTGGCACCGTCACGGGCAATGCCGGCGATGGAACATTTAGCGACACATTCACTGGAACTGGCTTGTTGGAAAATATATGCCCCAGTAATTTTCATCCATATCCCACCTATAACAACCGATTTGCAACATATTGGGATGGCCATATTGCATGCGAAGCCGATGATGCGATTCCTGCTGACCCGGCGCTGGGCACGTGCACCGACGCAGAAAATGAAATTGTCGTTGGCGATGGCAAATGTGTTACATCAAAATTCATTGTCGAAACAAAATCTGTAAGTAAAGTGGTATTTTCAATCAGTGCCGCCGGTATATTCTATTACGATTGTGGCGATGGCAAAGGGGGGCATGTAATCAACCGTACCGATGACACAACACCGCGTACATATTATTGCAACTATGACACCACCGGCAAATACACTGTCCGATTTGCCGGCACTGCAACTGGTTATTCAACCGACGAACAGACCGCCGCAATAAGCTTCAATTATAACGAATCAGATTCGTCAAAGTGCGACATCACATCAATCACAGGCTCGTTGGGTTCCGTATTTCCAAGCATTGATTCCACTGGCACTAATGGCAAGACTCCGCGTTTCACTAACACATTCAAGTATTGTGGGCTTGACTCCATTCCCGAAAACCTGTTCAGTGGCGTAAATGGACAACCAGTATCATATATGTTCATGGGAACATTTAGCGGCGCAAAGGCAACGTCTATTCCAGCCGGATTATTCAGTGGTATAAACGGCACGCCCACACCCCACCTGTTTGAAGGCACATTCAGTGGCATGACACTGTTAAGTGGCACCATAAGCTCTGATTTATTCGCGGGAATCCGTGGCGAACCAGCACCGTATATGTTCAAATCCACGTTCCAAAATTGTTATGATAATTTTTATAAACGGTCTTTTTCAATTGATGACGATTTATTCAGCGGAATATCTGGCGCACCCGCGACAAGCATGTTTGAAAGCACATTTGAACACACAACATTGAACAAATTACCACCGCGCTTGTTCCGCCGTATATCCGGCGCACCGGCGACAAAAATGTTCGCACATACGTTTGATGGAACATCGCCATATGAGGGTGGTACATGCCTTATGACAACAACACCAACCGAAACAGGCGGACACTTTGTCGCCGACAACTTCTTTGGCGATATACGCGGGGATGCCACTGTTGATATGTTTGCGGGGACATTTAACAACTGTCATAAAATGACTGGTGCGATTCCGCAGAATCTGTTCGGTGGGCACAACCTGACCGGCGCTGCACAAGAAGGGGTATTTAGCAGTACTTTTGAGAGCTGTTCTGGGCTGACCGGCGAAATCCCAGATTACCTGTTGGGACAATTGTCCGGTGATGCACAACCATGGGCGTTTAACAGCACATTCTATGGATGCAGCGGCTTAACTGGTACGGTTCCCGAACATCTGTTCAGTGGTATCACTGGTGATATACATATGTCGTTTACATACACGTTCCGCGGCACTGGAATAACAGCCATTCACCGAAATTTGTTCAGTGGTCTGAATAAAATAACAACAAATATGTTAAACAATACATTTGAAGATTGTACTGGGTTGACTGAAATACCGGCGAACCTGTTTGCCAGTTTGAATGGAAAATCTGCAACCGATGCCAATGTTACATACCACAATGGGAAACGAAATGAATATTCCATTGGTGATATATTCGAAGAGACATTCAAAGGGTGTACGGGTCTCACATCTTTGCCAAACAAATTGTTTGCCGGCATATCTGGGACCGTTGCTGGAATGTTCTGGGGCACATTTGCTAATACTGGTATTACGTCAATTCCCGCAGATTTATTCTATGATGCCACGACGGGAACTGGTATATCGGGCGCGACAACAGAAAGAATGTTCAAAGAAACATTTGCGGGTTGTACGAACCTGGCCAGCATACCGGCCACGCTGTTCGCCGGCATATCGGGTGCGCCTGCAAAATATATGTATTCCGGCACGTTCCAGGGATGCACCGGACTGACCACATTACCTGCAACAATGCTGTTCGGCAACATATCGGGGGCACCCGCAGAATATATGTTCCAAAACACATTTATGGGATGCACAGGCCTGACATCATTACCGGACGCACCATTATTCGGAATCATCGGCCCACACACCCAAGATGGCACGGGCACAACCCCAACCGCCGCATATATGTTTGCGAACACATTCCGTGGGTGCACATCACTTGCCGGCTTTATCCCAGCCCAAATGTTTTGGTATTGGAACACAGACAAATTTAGTGCTGCCGATGGTATGTTTTCTAACGTGTTTACTGATACGAAATTAACTGGCAAGTGTCCAACCGGATACAAGCAATTTGTAACAAATTTTGAAAAGCACTGGGGTTGGACCAGTGCCGGCGTGTACCCCCAGACATATCGTGTCGCATGCGAACGTGATTCTTCGTGTGATTTGGGCTATGTGTGGAATGGGTCAGAATGCGTAGAATCCACAAACGGCACCCCGAAAACATGCACCGCCGGAGCCGAAGATGAAATAAAAATAAATGACACCCAATGTGTTAAAAATAGTTTTTATATAACAACAAGCCCAACCAGTTCGTTTGATTTCAATATCAGTGCCGCTGGTATATTCTATGTCGATTGGGGTGACGGCAACGTTCAGACCATTAATCGCGAAAACAACGTTACACCAGCCGACATATCGCATACATACGCCAGCGAACAGGAACGCGTGATAAAATTTGGTGGTATTGCAAACGGATATAACAGTGTCTATTCCACAGCTGCGATATCTTTTAATGCCATTAACAATTCTGCATATGACAAGATAACCGGAATTGGTGGTTCGTTGGGCGCAATATTCCCAGCGGTTGGCCCAGGCAGCACACACATACCATCATTTTATGGAACATTCAGTGGATGCAAAAACATCGAAAGTGTTATTCCATACGACTTGTTCGCAGGCAGTTTGAACTCATCGCCACGATCGGGTATGTTTACCGGTACATTTTATAACTGCAAGAAACTTGTTGGGTTTATACCACAAAATATGTTTGGTAACATCAGCACCATACCGTCAAATGCAGATATATTTGAAAACACATTCGGGAATTGCGACAATCTTGCAACCGAAACCACTGGCTGTGGCGCAGATGGATACGCACAATATATCAGTGGATTCGAATCGCAATGGAGTAATCACATTATGTGCGGCAGCACCTACAGCAGTGGCACATGGAATGGATATATATCGGCATCCCCGATAAATTGTTCAGCATCTGAACACAAATATTTCAATGGATTCTTCAATAAATGTATGTGTGATGTTGGATATTATGAATACATACCGAATCGTGGAACATCAAACGAAGGTACCCCAGAGTGTGTTCCATATGATTCATATGGAATGGCATTATGTACCAAAGAAAAACAATATGTGTGTTACAACATAAATAGTCTTGGGAACGTAAGCTTGCTGTCAAATTCAGATTATGATTATACGCGGCTTGTTGGACATCAAATGGCGGCGATGAAAAATAATGGTACCCAAGTTGGCCGGTGTATCGCATATGTTGGCACTGGTTCCGACAAGCAACTTGTTGATGCTGGATATGACGCGTACGATTGGAACAAAAATAATTACGGACGGACAAAATATTGTGGCAATTCTAATGACTATTTGTTCAAGATTAAATTCCAGGACCAAAACGGCGCCCCAATCAGTGTTCATATCAACGGATTGTTTGATGAGCCGGTTGATCACATTATCATTAATCCAAACATTGATTATTCATCCGTCATACCAGGCTATACACATCGTTGGCGTTACCCGAACGAAGATGTAAATGATTTGTTACGCGTGATAAAGGCCGATCCGGCAAACGCGACACTGTTCAGCAATTACATCATGGAATCCCGTATCAAATCCAATGGTAACACCAATGGCGAACAAGGGTACAACACTGGCGAATTGTATTTCCCAGACAATGTTCGTGCCGAACCTGCGTTTGCCAGCGACGATGGATATTATCCAACAGAATACTATTTGACATTTAATTCAATAACATGTGCTGAAAATCAGTTCGCCACAAATGGAAGCTGCGTTGATTCTAAATTCAGTGTCATCACCACAAATAACACAAACAGTTTGATATTCAGTTTGGGCGCCCAAGGAACATTCTTTGTTGATTGTGGCGACGGTGGCACATTGACGCAAGCCGCCAATTCGCATGGCACAATTTCCGGCAAGCAGATTACTCGCAGTCTTACCTCTGAAACAACATATACATGCACATGGTCGTCCGCGGGCGAGCATACGATACGGTTTGGCGGCGAAGCAACTGGATATGGGGATAATAGTACAATATCATTTTATCAGCAATCTAACGGCACCCAAGATAAAATCAAATCTATCAGTGGGTCATTGGGGGCAATATTCCCAGTGGTTGGTGGTGTGGTACCTAAATTTAGCTACACATTTTATAGCACAAGGATAACATCGATACCAGCCAACTTGTTCAGTGGCATTGACACGTCATCAGCAACAAATACATCTGATATGTTTAGTTATACTTTCAACAATACAAACATAACATCAATTCCATCTGACTTATTCAGCACAATTAATACATCTTCAGCAACAAATACGGACAGTATGTTTTTGGGCACTTTTGGATATACAAACATAACAGAAATACCAGCCAACTTGTTCAGCACAATTGACACATCATCTGCGACCAATACATCTCATATGTTTAATTCTACTTTCAACAATACAAACATAACATCAATTCCAACTGGGTTGTTCGGAACAATCAATACATCTTCAGCAATACAACTGTACCAAATGTTTTTTTCAACGTTCCAAAGTACAAAAATAACAGAAATACCCGTTGGATTATTCGACACAATTAATACATCATCTGTAACAGACCCCGAAGATAATGCACGCACTATGTTTGCTAATACATTCTATGGCACACCAATAACAAAGATACCAGCTGGATTATTCCAAAATATTACCGTTGCAGGCAACTACATGTTCTCTGACACATTTGCCCGTTGCAGCAACCTATCTGGATATATACCGTATAGTGCATTCAAGGGCCTTATTGACGCTGATTCACCAATCGCAGATAAAATGTGGAAGGGCACATTTGATTCTACACAGTTGATTAAAACAGTATGTCCATATAACACAACACCAGTTTCAACCCAATATGAAACAGAATGGGGCGGTTACGTGGTGTGCGAACCGAATTAACAGGAGATAAAAATTATGAAACACACAATGATTGTTATGATGGGGGGCCAGGGCGCAGGCAAGGGCAGTTTGGCAACCATAATGAAATCTGAACACGAATATAAACATATTGAAAGTGGTGCGCTTTTTCGCGCATTGCCGGCGGATTCTGAAATCGCAAAAATCATCGCGCGTGGCGAATTGGTACCTGATTCCGAATTGTTTAAATTAATGCAATCACAAATTACGAACGATTCGGACATTATTTTGGACGGATTCCCCCGCACATTACCCCAGGCACAATGGTTGGTCGCCGAATATGCCGACAAATTCGATATTCATGTTCTGTACCTTAACCTGTCCGAAGAAATTATGATGTTCCGCATTAATAAACGCATTAAAGAAGGGGGCGGTCGTGCCGATGATGCTGACACTGCCGCTGTGCGTCGTCGCCTGGATACATTCTGGAAAATAACAGTTCCGGCAATTGAATGGTTGCGCACCGCCGATGGTATTAAATTCAGTGATATTGACGCATCACAAACACTGGATGGTAACATGGAACAGATACGCGCCGCACTTGCCCGGTAACATATTGCCGCACAATCACACAATAAAAAACGCCCGGTTGGGCGTTTTTTATCTTTTCCTGCGTTGAATAATACCCAATGCCGCATATCCAATCAGCAGGGTAAATATCATTATCAAAATAACTATCGCGGTCCAATCATATTCCGCCCCAGGCAATTTCATATTCATACCGTAATATCCAACCACAATGGTTGGGGCAATCAAAATAATGTTCCACATAGTCAAGCGATTAATGTAAGTGTTCGAATCCATATTAATAACACTTTCAAATGTTTCTTTGATTGCCTTTAACATTTTACTGTACGATGTAACAACCTCGGTCGCCTGGGCCAATTCAATGCGGGCATCTTCGGCTAATTCTTCGGCTTCATCTGTTTTAACAAAGCCACGCAACTTGTCCAATTTATCCATCACCGCAATGTTGCCCTTAATTCCAGCCATATAGAGTGTATAACTGTTTTCCACATCCAGCAACGACAGCAATTCCGGTTTGCGTATCCGCTGGGACAGGGCATTTTTCGCACGCATAACGCGCTTGTTAAGTTCTTTCAGGCTGCGCAAATAAGATTCCGCAATATAGTAAATTATGTTCAAAATGAACTCTTCGCGGGTGGCTTTTTCATCGCGTTTGATTTTATCCAACAAATCACAGCGTTTACGGCATACAGTAATAACATTATCACGCGAATAAATAATAGACAATGGTTCGGTATGCCATGTCGTTTCTATTTCGCGGTTCACGATTGGGAATCGCACAATTATAACCTTGTAATCATCTTCAACCTCGAAACGTGGCTGTTCGTCGGGGTCCAAAATGTCGGATATTGTATCTTCATCAATTTTATATTCGTTCTGTAATCTTTCGAAATCTTCGTGATCGGGATTACCAACATTTACCCAAGAGAATGTTTTTAATTTTTCAGTGTCAAACATCGCCACTCTCCTTTGGTTCTGAACAATTTTTAACGCCGTCGATTTTAACCGACAATTTTAGAAAAAGCAAATGTTTTAGGTAAAAAAAATCAAACAAACCACACTTTATTAAAACACTTAATTATTTACTTGCTTAATAATTATTTTTCTGAAATAATGTGATTACAGACAAAGGAGTAACACATGAAAAAAGCATTAATCGCCGGGCTCTGCGTGGCATTTTTAACAACTGGCGCGATGGCAAAACCATCAAACCACCACACACCGCATCACAACGGGGGACACACAACAGTTCAGGTAATTAACACATCTTCGCACCATGGCGGACGTTCGCATTACGCATCGCATCATCGTCCGTCGCATCATGTCGCGTACAGCGCGCCACGTCGCCATCACCACAGCCACGATAATTTGAATCTGCTGGGCGATGCGCTGATTGCGTTTGCGATATTCGCGGCAGCCGCACAATAAACAATTAAACAATAAAAACACCGCCGGAAACGGCGGTTTAATTTTTTGGTCGGGGTGACAGGAATCGAACCTGCGACCCCTTGCACCCCATGCAAGTACTCTACCAGGCTGAGCTACACCCCGACATGCGTTCTATACTAGCCCACCCACACGCAAATTACAAATATTTTTTAAGGTATTCATACATATTGTTGGGGCGGGGCGGGTAATGTAAAATATTTTTGTCCGGACAAATAAAATAACAACCAATATTTAAACAAGGGAGAACTATTATGTCTAAAACAGAACATGGAAAAAACTGTAAGTGTAAAGAATGTACCAGCATCGTCGCAAATCATGAACACGACAGAAAACACCCAGGTAAACCAGAAAAATGCGACAAGTAAATTAACCAACACCGGCAAACAAGCCGGTGTTTTTATTATGTTTTTTTCATGCTTAATTTTATACTTGCACGAATCGGAAAAAAGTTACTAGTATTCGCATAGATGTAAAACCAAGGAAGGACATACTATGATTATTGGTATTGGAATAGATTTGGTGGAAAGTGGCCGTTTTCTTGATTGGTCTGCTTTCAAAAAGCAACGCATATTTACAAAAAAAGAACTTGAATATGCCGACAACGACAACGCAAATGCAGAAAAGCATTTGGCAAATTTCTGGGCCGCACGCGAAGCATGTTTAAAGGCATTGGGCACCGGCTTTGGTGATGATATCGCTTTTTCTGATGTATCGGTTGTTCATAACGATTCGGGATGTCCAGAATTATTAATCGCCGGCGGGGCACGCGCCGCATTAAAAGAATTGGCGGGCACATCCGCGCGCGTTCATCTGTCTATCACAGACCAGGGCGATTATTCCGCCGCAATGGTTGTAATCGAAGGCGATGAAAAATAAATAAAAAACGCAATTAAAAAAACCGCCACATTGGCGGTTTTTATTTTATACCGTTTTACTGTAACGGCGGGAAACAATCGCCATCAACACAACACATATATTAACCAGATGTGTACATATATGTTTCACCCGCACAACACCCATTTGCATCCGGTGCCGCACCGTCCGAACAAGTTTCCACTTCACCCGATACAACATCAGATTCCAGAACCTCGGACGCGACTATTTCAGGCGCACCACCCAGTGTTGCCACCGGCATCGGCTGGACATCTGTATCCGGCGAATAATTCGATTCGACAACGGTTTCCGAATCATATTCAGGGGCCGCAACAAACATCTTTTCGTTTTGCGAAACACTGTATCCCGGTTTGCGTGCCAATATTTCTTCTTCGGTTGGAATCGGTTTCTTTTCAGGTTCATAATTCGCGACCGTACGCAAATCAACAAACGGACTTTCCACCGAAATATTATCCGGTTCCGGTGTTGCGACAACCGCAACTGGTTCTGGTTCCGGTTCCGCCGCAATCGGTTCCGATTCGATTTCAGACACCGCAACCGCAACAGGTTCAGGTTCGACAACCGGTGCTGGCTCTTCCTGGGCTATTGGTTCCACAACCGGTTCTGGTTCAGATACCGTCGCAGGTTCCGCCTGGTCCACAGTCGGATTAACAAACGGACTTGGGATATTTGTTTCGTTATTCTTCTTGGTATCAGTTGCCGGTTCCGCTGTTTCCGATACTGTCGTTGTTGTGGTCGCCGCCAAATCTGGCAACACCGCACCATTCTTTGTTTGATACAGCCACAATGTAAATATCGACAGCGCAATCAACAGTATCAACATAATGTAATATATAAACGTCGGCTTCTTGGCATAATGTACATCCGTTTGCGTAATTGTGTTTCCGGTTATAGGCGACACCGGACGCACAGGCGCAATCGGTTCAACCGGCGCAACGGGCTCTATCGTTTCTATTTCGGCAACCGGTTCCGGCATTTGTGCTGCGGTCCCAACCGGTTCATTATTAACATCCGCCGGGGCAGGTTCCACAGCCGGTTCCACAACAAACGTATTTTCCAATTCGGCCGGTTGTTCCACAGGTGTCAAACTGTCCAACATTGGTACAGATGTTTCTTCTGTATCGTTTTCAGACACAGGCGCACTTGATGTTGGTGGGGTAAATAACAGCGGTGCAGGTGCCACAGGTTCCGAATAAGCCGGCGATGGTTCACTACGTGGCGCACTGTTTACCGGCGCATCAAAATCAATAGGCTTGAACGCAATATTATCGTCCAGTATTTCAGGGTCGCGATCAAACAATGGTTTTACGGCATCGTTATATGGCATTTCTTCGTCCGCCGCCGAATCGTCTTCTTCATATGTGTCTTCTATATAATCATCGGCATAATTTGAATCATTTTCTTCGTCATCGGTGTAATCGTCCGTTTCTTCTTCATCTTCCACAACAGGCTGAGTAACGACAGGGCGATGTGTTGTCGCGTGCGATGTTTTCGTTGTCGTGCGACGTGGCGCATCAAAATCCGTATGGCGCGCCAAAATTGCGCGCGCAATTTCTGCATCATCTTCGGCAACGACAAGGCGACGCTGTGCACTGTCCAAACGTTTTTTTGCGCGTGCCAACTTTTCATTGGTTGCATCTATTTGAGCCTCGGTCTTTAAGATTTTAGCCGCAGATGATTTAGTCGGTTCGCGCCCAATTCCACGTCTTTGTTCAGACAATTTTGAACGCAAGGTTTTAATACGATCGCGCAATTCTGAAATGGTTTCGTTGGTACGTTCAATCGTTTCGCGGGCCTTGGCCGCGGCATCTTCTGCGGCATCAAGGCGTTCGCGTGCCGCGCGACGCACCGACATAATGCGAAAACGTTTCAGGTTTTCAAGTGGCTCTTTCAAACTTTCTTCGGCATCATATGCATCAAAAAGTTCGGAATACACATCCAGTCCACTATATTCAATATCCAGTTTTTGATATTTATTATCCCGCTTTGGACGCACAGTTTCTAAATCAATACCGTAATCATTGGACAAAATATCGTCCCATTTACGATCGTCAAAAGAATCAATAACCAGCAGGACATTTGGTTTGTCTGCATTAATCGTCTCGTCAAGCACAAAAATCAATTCGTGCGCACCATCATAATACGCCCGAAAATCGTTGCCTTTGATATTATATTCGACAACTTTTATTTTTTTTGAACGGTTTTCTCTCTCGCGTGGCATGTGTGTATCCTGGGGTTTCAAGTATTATTTCTTTTTCGGTGGTGTAAACTGATACGCCAATCTGCAATGTTCATAGCAATATGGTTTGCCGGTAAACACCTGTTTTCCACAGAAGTGGAAATTTTCAGAATCTGGATCACCAATCGGCCAACGGCACTGATTCGGTTTAAGATTCGCCAATTCCAACGAATGTTGAATTATGCGTTGATGCATCGCCAATGTTTTTGACGAACTTTTAGTCGATTTTGTCGCTGTTTCCTTGGGTGCTTCTGTTTTTACCTTTGCCGCCGGCTTTTTAGATTCCACCTTGGTCGGTGCCTTTTTCTTTTGTGCCGGGGCGGTCGTTGCCTTCTTTTCAGATTTGGTTTTTACGGTCGCAACAGGCTTCTTGGCCGGTGCCTTTTTTGCCACCGTTTTAGTTGTTTTTGTTGCGGTTGTCTTCTTGATAGTTACCGATGGTGCAACATCCTTCTTGGCAGGCTTGGCCGTTTTGGCATTTGTTGATGCGCCCGCCTTGGCATTCCAGCCCATACGATTTAATTTACCAACAACCGCATTCTTGGACAGACCCAAACGTTTACCAATTTCGGACGTGGACAAACCCTTGCCCATAAGGGCTTTCAGTTTTTTTAATGTTGCGTTATCCCAACCTTTACTCATTTTACAAATTCCTTGTTATCATTTATCATATAATAAGTGTATCATAGTTCCGATTCGAAACGCAAGGGAGAAAAATATGATTTTTTATTTATTTTTAGCATTATTATTTGCCGGTGCCATTGGGTGCGCGGTGGCGATTTCTGTGGCAGATTTTCGCCGTCGCATAATACCAGATGCGTATTTAATACCGTTATTTTTGATTGGGTTGATGGTTGTTAATTTTGTACCAAACTGGATATGTGGTCCACGCACAGCGGTTGTCGGGGCCGTATTGGGTTATGTACTGGGGGCGGGGGTAGGCTTTGTTTTTGATATTATACGGCAACGAAAAAATCCACGTTCCGATGCGCCGATTGGCATGGGCGACATAAAATTATTAGCGACCGGCGGTTTATGGTTGGGTCCAAATGGTCTGGCAATTGCGTTGGTATTATCGTGCCTTTTCGGTGGCGTATGGGCATATGTTAAAAAGCAACAATTTATCCCATTCGCACCATTCTTTATTGCGGGTGCAATTTTGTCTTTAATTACAACCGCATTTTTGTTATAATAAGAAAACAGTAGGGATAAAGATGAGAATAAAACACAGCATATTTTTCACACTATGCGTTGGTACATTTGTATCGGCGACAAACGCGGCACCGATTGCGCAAAACCCTACATCTGTGCAGCCGATATCGCAATACGGCCTTATACAGAATGTACAAAATTATTCGTCTAATCCGTTTTGGAATCCCAATGGCCCATATAATCAGCGTATGCCCCAACCGGTATATGTCCAGGGTGCCGATTTAAATACCGCCGATTGCCAACGTACCGTTGGTACACTTGTCGCATCATATTGTGTTGATAATAATAACTGTGTCGGCATGCGGATAAGTGATATTCGCCCGGCGATGATGTTACAACTGGCGCGGTTGCCGGGACATAATTATGCGACGTCTTGTGCGGGGTTCATTGATTCTGAATTTGAAAGTTATGTTTCAAAATATTCAAATGCGGGGCCGTCCAATTCTTATGTTGCTTTTCCAAATGCGACCACACCTAATCCGGCAATTTATGAAACAGAATATGAAATACAAAACCCATATCAAATAAAAAACCGTACTTGGAACGGCGAGGAATGGGAAAAAGAAAAAAAGGAACGCATTCGCGAACTTGATGAATTACAGGCACAGAACGGCGCAAACGATATTAAATTAGCGCGCGCTGATTTTCCAACCACTATTGACGATTTGTCATTTGATGAACGTATGGAATTGCAGGCTGCTGGATACGAACCATGGAAAGATGCCACACCATATCAGCAGATAAAGATTGAACGCGAAGAAGATTATTATAATCGCCGCAACGGTGGCACAACCACGGTTTCAGATGCATCAACACCAAACGCACCAACAAAACCCGGCCAATCAACTGTTGTTTATCCAAATGTTCCGGGATATGACGGCGCAAAACTTGTTTATCTAAGATAACGTTATGAACAGATTTTGTCTTGCTTTTTTATTCGCATTTTTAGGCATTGTTTCAAATGCGACCGCCGCGAATCTGCAATGTTTGGCAGACATTGGCGCGAACGATGCGACATTTATAACCCCGATGTATAACGATGTGTTGGCGGGACAAGCACCGACCCAGGAAAACATTGATGCAAATAAACCAAAAATGTTCGGTCTGGTTGCGGCAAATGTTATATTACAATGCCTTAACGGCCCGGACAGAAATGATTTCCAAACCGTCGCAGACAGCAAAGAATTCATTATTCCGTTCACTTATAAAGATAAAGTTAAATATAAGTTGCAGGTTGACACGGCAAAATTGTTTGACTATGTCAATTTGCCAACCGGTTTTTTAGTTGTCAACAAACGCACATATATTCCAGGCGATGTTATAAAAAAATCTGATATGCCAACCGATTATTTCTTTAGCAGCGATTGTTCAGATCACTATGTTCGCCTTAATTTGTCAGATGACGCTGGGGTGAACGTGGCGGGTCAATCGGCATTTGCCGCATATGGTGGCAAAGAAAACGAATATTTCCTGGATTTTCCGGTTGAAAAAAATTGCCGTGCATTCCCCGGTTTGGTATTGGGGGACTTTGGCGGATGGGGTGCCCCTGAAAAAATCATTGCATACACAAATTATCTGGATGCCCAGGGGGCCGCTGAATCTTTTGCCAAGGCATTACAAAACACATCATGCGCGAATCAAAACCTGGCCGTATATTTGGTATCACTGGAATCAATGCCGGCACAAAAGGATGGCACAACGGGCATAGTTATCGGCGCAGGTGTTGGTGGTGGGGCGGCGGCTGCAACATTAACCGCTGTTTTGGCATCTAATCCGGTTGGGTGGGTTGTTGGTGCCGTTGGTTTGGCGGTTGGCGGAATTATTGCCGGGGTATCTTCGTTGTTTTACAAAGACCTGGCCGATATTCAACAGGTGGTCGTTCTTAAAGGGCCATATATAGTAAAATAGTATGTATGAAATTGTTGCGGTTTTATTTTCTGTGATTTTTATTGGTTCCGCATATTCTGCGGAACAACTTGTTCCAACGCAAAATATTGACACCCCCGGTTTTCGCACGGCCGATGAAATATTATATGCCAACCCCGATGATACAAGGTGCGCGACCGCGGTTTTTGCAAATGCATTGGCGACAACGGCAAACGCTGTATCCGAAGATGACGATGAACAAACAATTCAGCAATGGATATATCAGACATTTTCAGTCCCAGATGTATTAAATGCGGTCTTACGGTGTCCCGAATTTCAAAACATTGCCGATGACGACAGTGTGCGTTTTTTACCAATAGAATATAATTTTCCCGGTGGCCGACAAATCGTTGTAAATTATGAAACCCAACCAAAGATTCTGAAACAACGTATAAACCTGGCATCTAAACGCAATGTGGCCGAATTAAACGACCCGAACCCACGTATAGGCGCGATTGACGATGAAGCGGTTTGGACTAATACTGACCCGGCATGGTATGCGATTATGGTTGTGCAACACGGAACACTGGATAACTTTGTCGGCCCCGATAAAAACAACACAATATCTTTAAAATACATAAATGACAATATTGACACACTGTATCCGCACGGGGCAATGTGTACCAGTAAAAGCGCACTGGCCAACGATAATGACATAATAAACATTGCCACACATAACACGGTTGGCATTGACGATGATTCCAATGATTACTATGTGGCGGGCGATGTTAATTTGCAATGGATTTCATACGCCGAAATTGCACTGGATGTTGTAATCACGGTTGTAACATTTGGGGGTGGGGCAGCCGTTAGTGGCGCGACCAAGGCCGCCCGTGCATCAAAAACGGTTAAAAACCTGTCCCGCGGTATCAAGGAACTATCAAAAATTGATACTGTCAAAGATTACATTGTTCACACATCTAAATTGGCCCGCGCCGAAGGGAAATTATCACGCATCCGCGAAGTGCAACGACTGGAAAGCGAACTGGCCAAATTGGACCGGGTAAAAAATGCAAAAAAATATGCCGAAAAGGCCAAGGAACTGGAACACGCAACCACCCGCCTGCGCGAAGTGGATAAAATAACCGATGCATCCAAATATGGCAAAACTGAAATCACGGCAATGGAAAAAAACATTTCCGAAATGAAACAGGAATCTGAACGAATGATACGGGCCGATAAAAATGTTGCCCAATATGCAAAATCAACCGAAGAACTTAAAAATGTTGAAAAGTATGCCCAGGCATACCGTACATTAAAGACCCAAAAAGCAGGTAATATTGCCACACGCGCATGGCGCGCGTTCAAGGCATCGCGTACCGGCGGCAAAACATTAAATCGCGGCGCGCGTGTTGCCAGGCAATCTATGAAATCGGGGCGTGTGCGCGATTGGTTGTTTCAATCAACAATGCGCAATCTGGGCAAACTGGGTAAATTGGAATCGGCGGGCGGGGTGCTCTATGGTGCGTTAAAATTTGCCGGCGATATGTATGATTGGACCGAAACCAGCACTGGCGATTTTACAAGCGGAATTGAATTTAAGCCACTGTTATTGTTGTCCGCCGACGATTTAGAAGGCCAGGAAAATGTCGTAAATTACGGCATGTGGCTTATGTGGGCGGGCGATGCAACGACCGCCGCCGATGATGATGCCGCATATTTACAGGCCTTTGATTTTGCAGACAAGTTCCATATGGACCTGCTTGAAACAATGGACGACAAAAACAGCACTGCATGTAATGTTGATATTTATGTCGTGCGCCCCGTATTGCGAAACCCCAGCGGCGACAACCCGGAATTATATTATCTTGTTATGAACGACCAACCATGGACGACCGCCGAATGAACATAAAAAAACATATTTTTTTGTTCGGAATAATACTTGCTATATGCGGCAATGTGTTCGCGGTGTCTCCCTATGCGACTACGATTGGACAGAATTTGCCAAAAAAATCTTTTTTAACAGCAACTTCATTTCCAACGACCATATCCGATGTGTCTTTTGTCGCCAGAATGGAAAACAAGCGCGAAGGATATTTACCATATTTTAACCGTTCTGCATTTGCCGATTTGTCATTGGACGAACAAGACGAATTGGAACAAATGGCATCTCGCGCCGATGTGGAACGACGGGAAACACTTAAAAACAACCCATCAAAATATTGTTCGTTTTATCCAGATGATTCTGGCAGGTGTGGCACACACCCAACGGAACCGGTAATACCACAGGCACAGACAACAGTACAACCCGATTCTATATACCCAATCAGCCCATCAATCCAGATTGTGTCGGCTTATCCCGCCGGGCGTTATATGAACGCGGCGTTAACCCCGGAAAACATCGCAAAATACAACTTGCGCGCATACAATGGTGGGTGTACGCCGCCGGAACGCAGCAATCATTGGCGAAACACCATTTTAACATCTGGACGGTACCAGTATTCGCACCCCGCATTTGAAAAATTTATGATTACATCTTTCCGCAAGGAAGGCAGTTGTGGAAATCATCCGAACGACCATGGTGGCTATACTTGTTATGGGTGCGCATCAAAGGGCCTTTGTTCCGGGATAGATATGAGCCAGGTTACACGCCCCCTGGTCGAAGATTTGTATTATCAAAAGGTGTACACAAAATACAATGTTGCCAAATTACCCGATGCATTCCGCGGATATTTGCTGTGGGGGATGTCGGGTTCGGGCTCTGTAACCGGAATAAAGCAATTTCAGGGAACACTTGGTGTGCCATTGACTGGCAAAATAGATGCCGCAACCATTGCCGCCGCCGAAAATTATACTGGCGATTTTGCCGCCGCATACACTAAAAACAGAGAACAATTTTATCGAAATATTGTTGCCCGCGATTCAACACAACGCGTGTTTCTTAACGGCTGGCTGAACGGATTACAATTGTTACAACCGTCTGGTTGCCATGTCGTACCAACAAACCCGATTTACCGATAAAAATCTCATTGTTTTTAGGATACAAAAACTGTATAATTACAGGGAAGGCAAGGGGACAAAAATGAAAAAATTATTACTTTCTGCACTGATTGTATTTTTAACGACATTGTCGGCAAACGCATATCAGGTTTTATCATCCAAGGAATTGGGGCAACTGGATGCAAAAAATCAAAATGTTGTTGTAAAATGCACAACCGACACCGGCAAGGTATCGAATCAAACATGTTCACTGCGCCGCTATGCAAAATGTTCCGGCGCGGGCAGTACAAAAAAATGTTCCGGCTGGCAACCGTGGACCGACCTGCGAACACCGGGCAAACAATATTCTGATTGGAAAACCGCCGCATCTGCATGTTGTCGTGCGATGGGCTTGCGGTAAACATATATGGCATCCAGTAAAGATTTTCTAGATTTTGTTTTAGAACAATTGTCGGCATTGCCTGACATTGATTGTCGTGCAATGATGGGTGAATATATAATTTACTTTCGTGGGCGGATTATTGGCGGCATATACGACAATCGTTTTCTTGTTAAACCAACTGCAAATGCCAAAAAGATTATACCAAACGCTCCGATGGAAATACCATATTCGGGTGGCAAGCCAATGCTTATGGTAACCGATATTGAAAATCGGAAATTGCTAGAAAAACTTTTTATCGCGATGTATCCAGAATTGCCTGATAAAAAACAAAAATAAAATCGGCATTTTGCCGATTTAATTTTTGTGGTGGATGTGGGCGGACTCGAACCGCCGACCCCTACGATGTGAACGTAGTGCTCTAACCAACTGAGCCACACATCCTAAATCGGTGGTCTGCCACACAAAGCCTTGACAAAGTGTGGTGGGGATAGTGGGACTTGAACCCACACGGTCGCAATGACCAAAGGATTTTAAGTCCTCAGCGTCTACCATTCCGCCATATCCCCGGACTTAACTTTTAAAACGCGCGCTTTGCGCGCGGAAACTTGGTGGAGCTGATGGGACTCAAACCCACGACCTCTACGATGCGAACGTAGCGCTCTATCAACTGAGCTACAACCCCAAAACTTTCATTCATATGGTGGGCATAAGAAGACTCGAACTTCCAAGGTATTGCTACCACTAGTACCTGAAACTAGCGCGTCTACCAATTCCGCCATATGCCCGACAATTGTAAAGCGTTCCACATAATAACGCAACACAAATCTTTTTGCAACAAGAAAATCTGTTTAGGGACATAAAAAAGTTTAATATTTTCGTTTTTTTTACCATATTTTGCTTGCCCTGATTTTGCGAATTTTGCTAAACTTTTAACAGAGATGAAGAATATCCTGATTTTTATTATTGCGATTGCAATGTCTTTGTCGCACGCAAACGGTGCTGTGCGTGATGGCAACACATTGTCGCGCGGCACACAAAAACGGATTACGACCACACCGGCTGTTGAACGCACAACAACCGCACGAACAACCGTCTTGAAACCGACAAAAAGCACGACAAATCGGGGCGTTTCAAATGTTACACAACGCGGCAACAATCAGGCAAATATCGTCAGCCGGACCGCAACCACCCAAAATGTTACGGCACGCGCCACCACACAGAACCAATCACTTGTAACCGAAACCCGCACTGGCGCGGCCTATGAAACCTGTAAATCGGCATTTTTTACATGTATGGACCAATTTTGCGCACTAAAAAATGATGATTACCGCCGTTGTTCGTGCAGCAAACGTGTATCAAACCTGGAAAAGCAACGCAACACTTTGACAGATGCGGGCGAAAAACTTACTGTGTTTACGGAAAATCTTGATGTTGTTGGCTTAACCGCGGCCCAGGCAACAGCAATGCGTACCGCATCCGAAGGGGAAAACGCGCTGGCATCAGACACATCTGCATCCAAGGCATTATTACAAGCCATAATGAATTCTATTTCGGGGGGCGACACATCTGTTAGTGGCAAATATTCTGACCTAAACACAATAAATATGTCGTACGATTTGACAACGGCATTTGGATCCGATGCAAACCAAATCGTCGCTTCCTATAACGGCCAGGAATTGTATTCGGCGGTATATCCACAATGTCGTCATGCCGTTGCCGATGATTGTAATACAGCATCGTTACAACGCGCAGTAAACGCATACCTTATGGCTATTGAACAAGACTGTAATACCGTACAAACCGCAATTATTGAGAAACAATCACAAATGAAATCCGCCATCCGCGAAGGTAGCGCCATGTTGGATCTGGCACGCGTTGAAAATCGTCGTAAACATAATTCTGACGATATTACCACATGTATAAACAATGTAGAGGCCGCAATTTTAAGCGAAGAAGTTTGTGGCGCAAATTATCATAAATGCTTGGACAACGGTGAATTTATCGATATATCGACAGGCGCACCCATCACAGGTGTTGTAAAGTTTTACGAGTTGGGTAAATTATTAACTTTTGCCCCGGGTGTTGATGCCGCCAACCAACAATTGTCAAAGCGGCCAAATAATCGTACATTTGTTTTAAACTTTGAAAAACGCACAAAGAAATTCGCAGAACCGGCATTGGACAAGTGTACCGATATCGCGGACGAAGTATGGTCCGAATACCTGGACAAAGCGATGTTGACAATTTATTATGCCCAGCAAACCAAGGTTTCTGATATTAAACAGGCCTGTTTCGATTTAGTGTCAAAATGTTACACCGACAGCGACACATCTATTACCGCGGCGATGTCGGAATTGGTCGGTTCTGGTCTAACAATTTTGGAACCAGACAAAATCGCACTTACCACACAAATGTGTGTCGATTATGTTGATTCTTGTAACAACATGTTTGATGGTAATATTGTTGCCGAATATGTTAATACCCGTCAAGACACAGATACACTTAGTGCATGTCGTGCCGTTGTAAAACAATGTTTTGATAAATACGGTGGCACAGGGTATGAAAACTTCTACTATCCATACAGTGGCTTGTTTCAAGCAGGCGAAACATCCGACCCCAACATTGTTCGGGCGGGTGATTGGTTCACACTTTATGACAAAACAGGGCGCACGCTAACGGCATATAAATCACCCTGTGCAAAACAGTTGGCAACTATTGACGCATGTAAAGGCATCGTAGAAGAAGCATTTGGTGGATTTGATTTAATGTACACACAAAAGGGTACGGACGAAACAGACCAATTGTCTTTTGAAATTTTGTCATCAAGTGGAACACCACGTTATGGTATCGCCCAAACAGAAAACAAAATGCGCAATCGTGTTTTACGTCCAACGGGTGTTGCCACCGAGGTTTACAATCAAATTATCGATACACTTACCACACAGTGCACCAATATCAAAGGACGGTTTGTTGAACGCCAATTTATCAAAGAAAATATATACGGTGGTAAAAACAAAGACAACATCTGTCTTTGGTACCCCCAGGGTAGCGAAGATAATTCAGAAGGCCAAAACGAATCTTCATTGTTCAAGAATTATAAAATATTGGCAACATTGTACGGCATATTTACAAATGACCCCCAACAATCAACCATAAGTATTCCAGACGATTTTATCGGCGAAAATATGTGCCCACGCGATTATAACATTAATGTTGATACTGCTTTCTGGGGGGCATGTTTATGTTGGGAAAATGGTGCCCGCCGCAGTAAAAATGGGCGAAATGCAACCTGTGTTGCAGAATTGCCTGTATTACCAAAAGAAACGACCGATGACACCACAGGCGAAACGACAACAACACACGCAAACGATGGGGTATGTTACAATATAACCAAGGACGAAACAACCAACGAAGAAACACTTGAATGGCTGTATCCACTTGCCAGCAGTACAAATTCAACATCGAATTTCTATGATTGGTGCCAACAGCAATCTATCAATTCCGCAGATCAGGTTTGTCCATATGGCTATACGGCGGGGGATAGCCCTGATAAACAATCAATAATATGTGTTGATGCCGATGGTAAAGCGTTTGAATCAAAAGAAAATCAATACTATGAAGCGTATAAATTGTTGCCAGAACCACTTAAATAAAAAAGGGCATCACAAAATGCCCATTTTTATATTTATCTGAAAGATTTTAAATCGTTTGCAATAATTTTTGCGGGTGCACCATCTGCCTTTTGCCAAAGTCCATCCGCCATTGACAAATCTTGTATCATTTTTTTACGAACAGATGCATGTGTCAGTTTATCAAATTCCGCCAATATGTTTTTTACGGTTGCGTCCGGACCCAACAATTCTGGATAAACCCCACGATTTAGCAAAATATTAACCAACGATACCCAGCGAATACGAATAACACAACGGGCCAACCACACAGTTACCGGGTTCATACGGTAAACTATTATCGCAGGTGTATGAATCATTGCCATTTCCGCAGATACAGTGCCACTGGCGGCAATTGCGATAAATGCGTTTTTATATACATCATACCGCTTGTCCGATTCGACAAGTTTAATCGGCACAGACCAATTTTTTATCGTATTTTCAATATATTCGCGCGTTGTTTCAACGGTTGGAATAACAAACTGGTACCTTGGCGATTTTTTATGTATCGATTCAACAACATCCCGAAAAACCGGCATTAACTTTTTAACCTCGGACATACGACTGCCTGGAATAATTGCGATTGTTCCTGACTTTTCGCCATTATATTTCATACCAACCATCCCATCTGAAATCGGATGACCAACCGCCAATGTATCAAGGCCGTATTTGGTAAAATAGGGCACCTCGAAATCAAAAAAGGCATATAATTTATCAAATATTTCTGCGTATTTTTTTGCGCGTCCGGGTCGCCATGCCCAAACCTGAGGGGCGACAACATGATGAAAACGCATACCGGCCGCAATCAATTTTTTCCCATCCGATGATTTGCGTAATTTACCAATTACACTGCGTGCGAAACCAGGGGAATCTATTGTTAAAACAAAATCGGGTCTGGCATCTATAATAGCATTTACGGTTTGCTTTATACGACGGGTCAATGTACGTGCATGGGCCACAACCTCTATCGCGCCCATAACCGCCAAATCAGACATCGGAAACAGCGACTTTAACCCGGCATGCGTCATATTTTCGCCGCCGATACCAACGAACGTCGCATTTGGCAATTCACGCATAATGCGCGCCCCCAAAACGTCGCCTGATACTTCGCCGGCAATAATAAATATTTTAAGGTTTTTATTCTGCATTTTGCGATGTGCCAATTCCGCGTTTAGAACGATTTTCAATAAAGTCTATTGCGTCCATGGCATATTTATTATTTTTGACTTCCTTGCGAACCTTGGCCAAACGTTCCGAAACAGTACCTTCGGTTCCATGGAAAACCGCCGAATACACCGCATGTATAGCATGCATATCTTCATTAGTAAACCCATGACGCATCAACCCGACACGATTGATTGTACGATAAACAGCACGCGGCGAACCTTCGTATATGGCATACGGCAAAATGTCATTTGTAACCCCGGTCATACCCGCAATAAATGCGTTACGACCAATGCGTGAAAACTGTAAAACCATAACCCCACCAGACAAAATAACGAAGTCTTCAATCTCTACATGTCCGGCAACCTGTACCAGGTTAGACATAACCACACTGTTTCCCACCTTGCAATCATGGCCCACATGGGCATTAACCATAATCTGACAATCATCGCCAATTTCTGTTCCGTTTGATGCCGGTGTCCCAGAATGAATTGTTACATATTCGCGAATACGACAACGTTTACCAATGCGAAGACCTGTCATCGCGGCCTCATCTTGCCATTTTAAATCCTGGCTCATTACACCAAGTACGGCGAATGGATAAACGATAGTATCATCACCAATTGATGTTTTCCCGTCCACGATAACATTAGACATTAATTCTACACGATCGCCCAATACGACATTTGGCCCAACAATACAATTTGGTCCGATTTTACAATCTGCGCCCAAAACGGCACCATCGTGAATAATAGCAGTTGGATGTATCACACTCATTTTATTACTCTTTTTTATACCTTTATCACGTAAAATGATACATAAACAGGCATAAAAATGGTATTAAATAAATATAACGAATTATAACAAACGCAGAAAATCCCGTCCAAAATCAGAACGCGGCAAATTAGCAAAATATATTATACCTATTGCTGTTATTGCCGGCATTGTTGTCAGGACCCCAAACAATATTATTGATAGCGCAAAAGCCCATTCATCCAGCGCATCTGGCAATTCCGTTGCGTGCCAAACGGACAACGCAACCAAAACAAATGCCGCCGCCGCTGTCCCTAAAAACACCGGTACAGATTCCGTCATAACGAACAATGCCACACCAAGCGCAACGACAAAACGTATCATCCACTTTATTTTTATATATGCACTGTCATGTATGCGCCCACATGGCTTTATATTACGCAATGCTATTGTTGACACTGCAAATATACCAAATGCCATAACAAACAATAAATGTACCCATGTAAGATTGCCCAATTGACCGAATCGAAAATATTCCGGCTGCATCAGCATAGCAGTTATTGTCGCCCCAGATATTAACAACACCCCCGGTACCGCAGGCATTTCCATTCCGGCGCGTCGCCCCAGGACGAAACCAGCCATTGCGGAACCAATCTGTAACAACGGGCCCCACCACGCATGCATATCAGACAGGCCCAGTGCCATAAGCACCAATATTATATATACCAGGTTTTCACGACGGGCATATTTAATGTCGCGGGTATAGGACCCAATAAATAATGACGAAACAAATACTATTGCCGCAATCATAAATGGCAGTGTTGACGTATCATCACGCAACACACCATAATTACCACCAAACAATACTATCCAACCAAATGTGATTATCACTGTCC
This sequence comes from Alphaproteobacteria bacterium, assembly GCA_017475605.1. Taxonomy (GTDB): domain Bacteria; phylum Pseudomonadota; class Alphaproteobacteria; order Rs-D84; family Rs-D84; genus Enterousia. The sequence continues at coordinate 174,237 of JAFVFD010000002.1, forward strand.
ATAATGAAGCACGCATTAATATATTTCCACGCGACCAGCGCAAATAGTCCGCAATTTTTCCACCGAATGCCCACACTAACCAATACAAAGGTAATGTAAGCAACGCCGACCACAAAAAAGCAGGGGCCACCAATGCGGCATTATTAAACGCACTTATTGCACTTTGAACTATTATTGCATCATCAAACATAACTTGCCTTTTTCTTTTGTTGGATTATTATACAGGCATGCCTGAAAAACAAGACATTTTTACCATGCTGGGTGGGCGCGTACGCTTTTACCGCGGCCCATATAATCCAACATCCGATGCGGCATGGTTGGCCGCGTTCGTTGCGCATGGCAAATACAAGTCTGTTCTTGATGTTGGTGTCGGAACGGGCGGGGCGGTATTATGTTTATTGGCAAACACAACACCCGAAAATGTAACCGGCATTGATATATCTGACACTATGTTAAAGGCGTGCGCGAAAAATGCCGAACTTAACGGCCGCAACATTGAATTGATAAATGCCGACATAATGAATTGGCGCACCACACGTACATTTGACCTGGTTATAACCAATCCACCGTATTTCAAGGGAACACCAGCAGCGCACAACGCACACCACAATGCCGATTTAATCAAATGGACCAAAAAATCTGTGGCGCGGGTGCGTCCCCATGGCACATTTTGTACTATTGTTGATGCGGCCGCGGCATCTGGGGTTATTTCGGTATTAAATGCCGTCTGTGGCGACGTGGCAATATTCCCGCTGTTCAGCAAAAAACATACCGCAGAACGCGTGATTATCCGCGCCCGCGTTGGAACCCGCGGCGGCACAGCCGTATATGATGGGCTTTCCATGAATTGTGAAATGGTTTTACGTGATGGCTTGACTATTTATGATACTTTGGCTAAACTGGACACACAATGTTAAGTTTTATTGCACGTTATTTTTCGTCGTTATGGTCGCTGATAACATCGCCTTTTCGGGCGTTGTGGCGCGTTATATCACGCATTTTTCCACCACGTGAATTTACGGTTATGGACACACCGCGCGGTAATGTTTATACATATCAGCAAAGCAGTTTTTGGCGTTTTACTAAATTCGTTGGCAAAATAGGACTTATTATTTGGGCATCATGGTCAACATATGTATTTATATACCACCGCCCAATGTTACAGAAACGCACCGCCCAACTGGAAGAAATGCGCGCAACCCACGATCGCCATATGGCCGATTTACAGACGTACCTGACTAAATTTAACGAATTGACCCGAAACCTTAATGTAACCGACGACAAGATTTTACATGCGGATAAATTGACCGACGCACAAAAGGAAGAATTGTTAAATGCCCGCCTTAAAAACTGGGGGGAACTGGACTTTTTACGGACTCGTTTAACAGAAATGTTCACAAACGCAGACTATGCGCCGGAATACACAAAATTGGCGGAATTGTCGGCGGAATATGAAATAACACGCGCCGAAAACGAAGTGTTGCGCAAACAAAGCGACCAAATTGCTGAAAATGTCCAGCAAATTGCCGATGCCGACACGAAAATTGTTGATACGGTATCAAAAATGACAAATGAAAACGTCGAAGAATTGCGCAAGAATCTTAAACGCATAAACGGCACAATTGCGGCATTGGGCCTTAATGAAAAAGAACTTGTGGAACGTGCAAACAAATACGCGAATTCATTGGTTGGGGCGGCATTCAACCCATTGGAAATGGATAAAGACATGGACCCAAAATATCAGAAATTGGCGGACGGATTGGAATTATGGAACGGCCTGTCAAAAATGTCGCGTGTTTTGCCGTTGGGCGCACCATTAAAGGAAATGCGTGTAACATCTAATTATGGCACGCGCAAGGACCCGTTTACCGGCAAGCCCAAGAAGCATCGTGGAATTGACTTTGCGGGCAAAATCGGAACCGAACTTATGGCGGTTGCGCCGGGACGTGTTATATCGGCTGGCGAACGCGTTGGGTACGGTTTGACGGTTGAAATAGACCATGGACTTGGGTTCACAACATTATACGCACATTTATCCAGGGCAACTGTTGCCCGCGGCGATTGGGTTCGTCCGGGAACCGTTGTTGGATTGGGGGGCTCGTCTGGACGTTCAACGGGGCCACACTTGCACTATGAAATTCGGTACAAGGGCGACCCATTTGACCCCAGCAAATTTGTAAAGGAATAGGAGATGTTGGCATTTACTAATTCAGAAGAGAAGCAATCGCCGACCGTAATTGGCGCGGGATGCAAAGTAACGGGTGATATCAAAACCGATCACACCGTTCAAATTCATGGTTCTATTGTTGGCGACATTACCGCCACAACAGTCGTAATCGGGCGGGGTGGCGTTGTTGATGGGGCGATTGTTGCGGATAACCTGTTTTTGCACGGCACATTAAACGGGCCGGCAACCGTGAACAATGCCAATATGTTCAGTGCGGCCCAAATGCATGGCGAATTGTCATATCGCACGCTTAACATTACCGCAAACACCGCACTGGAATGCAAATTAACCAAACGCAAAGACAAAGATAAAAAATAGGGTAAAAACATGAACAAAACCGTTTCAAAAGTTTATATCGCGGCCGATCATCGTGGGGTGGGGTTGAAATTATACCTTATTGAAATGTTGAACGCGGCGGGTTATATGGTTGTGAACCTGGGCACAGACGACATTAACACACCGGTTGATTTTCCGGATGTAGCGGAAAAATTAGCGGATGCAATGGCGGACGATGCAAAATCACGTGGCATTATTATTTGTGGCACCGGCGCGGGTGTTATGATTGCAGCGAATCGGTATCGCCACATTCGTGCATCGCGTTGCGACCGTCCAGACCAGGCACGCGATGATCGTTTCCACGATGACATCAATGTTTTAGCATTGGCGGCCGATGATATTGATATTGAAATGGCGTTTGTTTGTGTCCAGACTTTCCTGGAAAGCCCATTTGACAATTGCGAACGCCGCATTCGCAGAATTCAAAAGATTTCGTAATTAGCGGCAGTTACAATCGTTTTAAAACCGCCCGTTTGGGCGGTTTTTTTGTTCTCATCTGAAAAAAACATCCAAAGCCCCGCCACAATCCACGAGCGGGGAATAAAACCACAAATTTTTAAATTAAAAAAATCGGCGTTTTGTGCCGTGAAATCAATATGTTATGCAAAATAAAAGTGGCCTAATTTAAACGGCCGTTTTGTTTCGGCCATCCGACAATCTCATTTTACCCGGTTTTCCGGGACTTTGTCAATCACAAAAATGGCCGAATCAAAACGGCCGTTTTGTTTCGGCCACCCGCAGAAACATTGGCCCGCCGGGCCAAAGGGAAAGGGGACAAAAATGAAACACTATTATTCATCATTTATATTTTTCAGCATATTATGCACAATTTCGCAATCGTATGCCGCACCAAATTGTGGGAGCGGAACATGCCGATCGTACACATGGATTAGTGGGCAGAATGTGTTTTCTTGTCCGATAAGTATGGGCACATGCAGTTGTTGCAACATATCCGGTAGTGGTTGCGGTTACTATGATTGCGGTAGTGCCGAAAAAGAAATAGATGATGGCGATTGTGAGCAAGGTTTTTATCTTTCAGGCACGGGTAGTCTGGCATCGTGTCAGCAATGTCCAAACGCAAGTTTTTATACAGATGCCGCATTGTCGCAAACAGCCAGTGTCATTAGTGGCAACGTATCATCCAACAACGCCATTACCGGCATCGGGGGATGTTTCGTTACAAACAATTCTTCCTATTATGACAATACCGGGCAATTCAGCCTGAACAGTGCGTGTTTCTACAGCACAGACAACGAACAAGAACCCGTTGAGGACGATGAAGAAGAAGAAGATTCAGGTGCAACCCAGGGCAGCATACCATATCAATATTGCACACAAACCCAGGTCCAACAAAAGTTAAAAAGCCTGGCTGCTGAGCAACTGAGTGGGATGGACGCGGACGAAATTAATATATACGCCAACCTTATGACCGATTACGGGATGGACTCTTTGGGGTTCGTGGAGATGATGTTGGATGTAGAAGACGAATTTGGCATAGATATTAACGAGTCAGACTTTGTCAACAAACGAACAATTGCAGAAATTACAGATGTAGTTTTAGACAGATATTGTTAAAACGGGCCCCGTATCCACAAAAACCGCCAAAAACGGCGGTTTTCTGCGGTTTTTTAAGGGTCTTATTGCGTTTTTTAGGTCAAAATCATGGTCCAAAAGCCCGAAAATCCGCCATTTTTTGGTGGTTTTTTTCAAAATTCGGGGCGGGAAAGGGCGCAAATCGCAAAAAACCTGTGCAAAACAACACAAATAAGTAAAACAGCGGGTATCTGGTTAATTAACACGGGGCCAAGCATAACAAAACAAACATATGAAAAGCATATCAAGATTTGTAACAAATAAAACCATCGTGAACAAATCTGAAAAACATTTTGAAACAAAATTAAAAATACAATCATAGAAATGATAACATTTTGATATCACAAACAATTTCGCACAATTATACACAAAAGCACTCTTTTCGCCCACCTTTCAACCCTAAACTATACATAATATACATTATGCGCCTTTTGTATATAGATTCCCCCGCAGATTTCTGCGGGTTTCGCGCGATTCATATAAAATTATTATAATTTTATCCCCCATAGGCAACACAAGTAACCACATTTTATAGATTTTTTCGTAAAATCATATTGTTTTACGAATATTTTTATAAATTATTTTAATCTTTTGGCTGCCACACCCCACTATGCCTGCAACGCCCGGTTTTCCGCCACTTTTCGAAAAAACACCACGAATTTTGACCATGCCAAGAACCGCCCCGACCCGCAGAAATCCGCGCGTTTTACGACTTTTTATACCAATAAACACATACCACCAAACCATCCAAACAACCACAAAACCGCCATTTTTATCAAAAACCACCACAATTATCACACAAAACCAACCAATAAAAACACCCCGAAACATCGGGGTGTTAAAATTAATTCGCTTTATTATAAAAACAAATTATTTCTTTGATTTTGCCGGTTTTTTGATTTTAGCTGCCAATTTGGTTACACTGTGTAATTTCTTGGCTAAATCGCTTTCTTCAATGCTACCCGTTTCCACAGGTTCAACATCACTGCAGCAATATGGGCATTTTGTTGCCGCGTTGCTGATTGTCGATTGACAATATGGACATGCGTGTGTTGTCGCTGGTTTTTTCGCCTTGGCCTTGGCCGCCAAACGCACAATAAGGAATATTGCAAACATAGTAATCAAGAAACTGATAACTGTGTTCAAAAATACACCGATGTTAATTGTTGCATCCGTACCAAACCCCAGTGCAATTTTCCAGTCTGAAAAATCAACACCGCCAACGACCGCACCTATTGGTGGCATAATAACATCTTTTACCAACGAATTAACAACGCTGGTCATAACAGACCCAACGATGATACCGACAGCCATGTCGATTGCATTTCCCCGATTGATAAATGCGGCGAAATCTTTGATAAAGTTACTTTTTGCCATTTGTTTTCCTTTCGTTTGTGTATGTTTTGATTGCGTCCACCACTTTGTTAAGTGTTTTTCGCAGACTTTCATCTTTGGTTTCGACGGTAATGTCGGCCAACGCATAGATATCATAACGTTCTTTTATCAACTGCGCCAGTATTTTTCGACTGTCGGTGTGTAACAACTGGGGCCGCGTATCGCGAAAATTGGTTCGCTTGACCAGCAATTCCAGGTCGGCACGCAACCAAACTGAAATTGCCCGTTTCAAAACCATTTCACGCACAGCCGGTGTTATAAACGCACCCTCGCCCGTAGAAATTACTTTACACGCAGGTGGCGTATCCAGTAACCGTTCCATAACGCGAAGTTCTACGCGACGAAATTCTGCCTCGCCATAAATGGAAAAAATATCAACGACACTGCACCCGGCGGCCGCTTCTATTTCTTTGTCTGAATCAACGAACGGAATTTTAAGTCGACGAGCCAACGCGCGACCAATACTGGTCTTGCCCGCCCCCATCAGCCCGACCATTACAATCGGACGATCTGATAAAGATAATGTTTCCTTATCCATGCTGAAAACTATGATAATGAAAAAAACAAAATTGAACAATAAAAATTTATATTTTTCTTTTGTAATGCGTTTTTATCGTTTTAAAACACCCCTTAAATATGATATAATAAAAACATAAAAAAGAGAGAGATTCACATGAAACATATATCATTGTTATCTGTATTTGTCGCCGCGGCGGGCGTGGCAACATCGGCACACACCGCGCCAATGGGTGCATACGCAAACGGTATCGCAACACACAATATCGCGGTTATTCAACATTCTATTATGATGACAACTTTTAATCCGTTGGATATTGCGCCGGCCGGCACCCCATCGACACAATGTGCGGGTCATTTTGTTCGCCATACACATGACGAAAAAACGGCTGAAAACGACAAGACGGTTGTGGATCCATCGCTGTACGGGAAAATGCCAATTTATGGCGAAATGAAATACTATGGCGAATATGGCGACGATGGTTCGTTAAAACGCAAATCTGGGCGCAGCGGTGGCGACGAAGAAGAATCAGCACCCGCGGAAACGGAACGTCGTTTTGTTGGCAACCTTACTGTTGGATGGCAACATTTTGATGACCAGGTGGAATTTGACAACGTGGCAAAAACAGATTCTAAATACGATTTAATTTCATTGAACCTGGTTGGTGGTCGCAATCAATTAAGCGGCGGTGTATCTGAATGGGGACTTTTTGGTGGTTTCATCAATTCTGACGAAGAAGCAGATTCGTTAACCACGGCCGAAAACGGCGGGTACATCGGTTTATACAAGGGGTATTCGTTACATGGTGTTGGTTTATCAATGGGTGTCAATGGCGGTATATTACGTAACAAGGGCGAAATGCCCGCCGGCACTGATAAATTCAACAACAAATGGTTGGGTGCCGCGTTGAACATAACATACAACATCGCGCTGACGGATTCATTTTCGCTTCAACCCGGTGCTTATGCTGGATATACATGGATAAAGTCTGCAAATTACACATCCGTAACCGGCGATAAAATTGAAAACGATAACCTTAAAATGTTTGAAATGTCCTATGCCCTGCGCGCGATTACGCATATTGGTAATAATTGGTACGGTATATTGTCCGGTCGTTATGTTATGAATATGGCGAACGATGCGAACATCACCGTCGCAGGTGCCGCACTGCCGGAATTGGAACTGGATAATTATTGGGAATACGGCATTATGATTGAAAAGAATATAGACCGATTCAACATTGGGGTTTCAATCAATCGTCGCGATGGCGCACGCACCGGTTGGAACGGCGGTGTCATATTGAAATATATATTCTAAACGAAATAAAAAACACCGCCCAATTGGGCGGTGTTTTTTTGTTTCTTTTTTTATTATTCCAAATTCGCCAATTGTTCCAATTGGTCTGCGGCTATTAATGCATCTATCATTTCGTCTAATGCCGCCCCACCCGCCAAAATATCATCCAATTTATACAATGTTAATTTGATACGATGGTCGGTTACGCGCTGTTCCGGGAAATTATAGGTGCGAATTTTTTCACTTCTGTCGCCAGAACCAACCATAGAACGACGCGATGCGTTTGATGCGTTCATTTGTTCCATACGCTGCTTTTCATAAAGTTTTGAACGCAGAACCGCCATGGCCGTTGCCTTGTTCTGAAACTGCGAACGTTCGTTTTGGCATGTAACAACTATACCCGATGGAAAGTGCGTAATACGAATAGCGGAATCGGTTTTATTAACATGCTGGCCACCCGCACCGGACGCACGATAAACATCGATACGAATATCTTTATCCTCGATAACAACGTCGATATCTTTTGCTTCGGGCATAACGGCAACCGATGCTGCAGATGTATGAATACGGCCACCAGCCTCGGTTTCAGGTACGCGCTGGACACGATGAATCCCCGATTCAAACTTCATACGCGCATAGGCACCAACACCATCAATTTTGAACACAACTTCCTTGTAACCATGTAACGATGTCGGATTTTCTTCAATGATTTCAACCTTCCACCCCTGGCGCAACGCATACGATTTATACTGATTAAACAAATCACCCGCAAACAACGCAGATTCTTCGCCACCAACACCCGCACGAATTTCCATAATCACACTGTTATCATCCGCCGCATCGCGTGGCAATAACGCGATTTGTAATTTTTTCTCGATTTCCGGCAAAGCATGATTTAATTCGACCAACTGTTCCGCCGCAATCGCATGCAGGTCTGGGTCATGTTCCATCTCTTGTGCATCGGCAATACCCCGGACCGTTTGGAAATATTCATTTATCAACGGCAATATTTCATTAAGACGCGAATACTCTTTGGATACTTTCGTCAATTCATCACCCGAAAGTGTTCCGCTGTTCATTTGCGCTTCAATCTCTGCCGCACGCGTTTGAATGTCTTTTAATTTCTGTTCAACTATCATTTTATTATGCCGTTTTTAGTAATTTTACCGCATCCGCAACCGTTAATTTTTGCTGTTCACCGGTCGCCATATTTTTGACGGTTAAAAGTTTTGATTTTACTTCATCTTCGCCGATTATTATACTGAATTTTGCCATAATTTTGTCGGCATATTCAATTTGGTTTTTGAACTTCTTTTCGGCATCTAAATACGCAACTGTGGTAATATTTTCATCGCGCAAAGTGTTCACAACCGATGCAGCAAACGGTACCGACGAATCCCCCATTGGTAACACCGCCGCCACAATTGGATTTTCAAATTGCGACAAATCAATTTTGCCTGCATCCATCAATGCGACAAATATACGCGAAAAGCCTATTGCCGCCCCTGTTCCAACAATTTTTGTCTTGGAAAACTTAGATGCCAGGTTTTCATATCGTCCACCCCCAGCCGCCGTTCCAAATTCTGGATACGATAACAATTTGAATTCAAAAACAATACCGGTGTAATATGCCAAACCACGTGTTATCGACAGGTCAATTTCGGCATTTTTTACCCCCATTTGTTTCAATAATTCCATGAATTCTTTTAATTCGCGAATTGCCGCATCCAAGTTGCTATTCTTGTTCATAAAATTATCACAACCCTTTGTAAACACAGACTTTATTTCATTTTCCAATTTTTCGTCTTTAAGGGTTTCATTCAGCCAATTTGCGAATTCTTGGTCGCCAATTTTATCGCGTTTGTCGATTAAAATGAACACTTGCTTTTTCTGTTCTGCATTTAACCCCAAATAATCAAAAAGCGCATCCCAAAACGGTCGCGAACCAATACGAACACAATTTTCACCAATGAAGTTTGATACAGAATTCAACGCGCGTTGAATTACAGAAATAATTTCCGCATCATAATTGATGGACATTTTTTCAATTCCCATAATGTCCATATCCATTTGGTAAAATTCGCGATAGCGACCACGTTGTGCACGTTCACCACGATAACGCTTGGAAAACTGGCTGGCGCGGAAAGGAAATGTCAAATCGTTCAGGTGGCCCGCCACATAGCGCGACAGCCCCACCGTCCCATCATAGCGCAAACCCATTTTTGTATCGCCCTTTTGGAACAAAAACATTTGGGTTTCAATTTCGTCCCAGTTATCCTTGTCCGTTAAAACCTCGGCACGTTCTATTGCCGGCAAATCAAGGTATGAAAAGCCCGCCACGCGCAAAACATCCAGCATGCGCGCCGCGCAACAATCAAAGCACCGCTGTTGCAACGGTGTTAATTCTATAAATCCCGATAAAGGTTTTGTTGGTTTTAATTCCATTTTCGTTATTCCCTGTTTTTATTTGTATTTTACGGAAAATCGCATACATATCGTACGCATTATATCATAATTTTTATATGAACGCTAGAAACACACACCCGCACGGGCGTGATGCAAAAACGAAAAAGAAATCATATTTTTATTCATAGCCATTTAATAATAGCCTAAAAATCCCAGATTTCAAGGATTAAAAATATTTATGTAATTCCCCGCCATGTTGATTCAGCCAACGTTTAGCGCGTTCCACCCCAAAACCGTACAGTTCGGAAACGGTTGCCCAAAATGCCGGCGAATGATCCATGTGCCGACGGTGCGCCAATTCGTGCATTACGACATAGCGCATTACATCAACGGGCGCGAACGCCAACCGCCACGACAGCGACATTGTGCCGGTGGTTGAACAACTGCCCCAGCGAGTTGTTGTATCATGCGCAACAACGCGGGTGGGCCACAATTCGCGCGGTGCAGTTTTAATCATTTCGCGCGCGGTTTTAAGAAATTCGGTCTTTACGAAATTGCGCACACGACTTTCAAACACGTCATCCCCGCCCCCAACAATCAATGTTGCGTGCATATCATCATGAATAATAAACTGATTCGCGCGCCGCGATGCATCGTGGTGTAATGTTACGACCCGCCCAAACAACTCAAATGAATCCCCCGGCGCAACAGTATGCTTTTGCGGGGCGCGTGCGAAAATATTTTCAATCCATTTGCGTTTAGATTCAACAAAACGAATTGCCGATTTATCAGATGAAATCCATGGTTTTGATATATGTATTTCGTGTCGTGGCGCGGTTTTTGGCCGCAATGTTATATTGCGCACACCACGCCGCGTTGTAATTATAATTGGAATCTCTTCGCCGGTTGAAGATACAAAAACATAGTCGGACATTTTATTTTTTTACCATAGCAATTATTTCGCGGGCTATTTGTCCGGCATCAAACCCCATGGCTGAATACACCGCCCCACCCGGCCCCGACATTCCAAACCGGGTCAGCCCAATAACACCATCGGCAAATTCAAACCATGGTGTTGTCGATGAAGCCTCTATCGCAACGACATGCCCACGCAGCATTTGTTTTTTATATGTATTTGATTGCCCGCGGAAATGGTCAACGGACGGAACACTTACCACCTGGACAGAATCACCCAACAAATCTGCCACCTTTAATGCCAAGGCAACTTCGGCACCGGTCGCCAAAAGTGTTATTCGCACACGCGCCGATTTTGCCGGCCGAATTATATATGCCCCGCGCGATATTTCCGCGCCAGCCGGTGTTGGAACCTGTTTAAACTTTTGCCGCGACAAAATTATACACGATGGTCGCGAAACATCCCCCAATGCCGCACGCCAGGAATACGCAACCTCGGCCATGTTAAAGGGACGAAATACATTTATATTTGGAATCATTCGCAGCGATGCCAACTGTTCAACCGGCTGATGCGTGGGACCGTCGGCGCCGACGGCAATACTGTCGTGCGTAAAGACATAGATTACCGGCAACCCCGACATAGCAGCAATACGAATCGCCGGTCGCATATAATCGGAAAAGACCAGGAACGTTGAACCAAACGGCCGCACCCCCGCCGCCGCCAAACCGTTCATAATTGCGCCCATTGCGTGTTCGCGCACACCATAATCAATATAGTTTCCATTGAAATTACCAGGCGCAATATGCACCGATTTTTCAACATCAACATTAGTACTGTGCCCCAGGTCCGCGCTGCCCCCAACAATGTTTACCCCCGCCGACAAAAGTGCGTTTATATACATGCCCGACAATTCACGCGTTGACATATCCGCCGGTGCGTTTGGTGTTTTAACCCGCGACAAATCTGGCGGTGTTATTTTGGTGTGTTTCCCATGTGGTCTGTTTGCGACACCCGCCCACAGCGCGCGTCCCGATGCGGAATCAAGTTTTTGAATCAAACGTTCTAGTTCGTTCGCCGACAATGCCAGCCCATGTGCCGCCGGTGTTCCCGCGACCGATGAATATTCGCCAATTCTTGTTTTACATTGAATAAATGTTGGTCGCGCCAACCGCCGCGATTCAGAAATTGCCGCACTTATTTTTTCACCATTCATACCATCCACAGAAACCACATTCCACCCCGCCGCGCGCATACGTGTCGGAATATCCATGTCTGTTAGTGCGACACCATCAATAGTAATTCCGTTATCGTCCCACAAAAGAACAAGATTATTAACCTTGTACCGACCAGCCAGGGCAATAGCCTCGCTTGAAACACCTTCGCTTAAATCGCCGTCGCCACAAATACAATAGACACGCGCATCGGTGTTTTTTATTTTTTCCGCCAACGCCAAACCGACCGCGTTGCCAATTCCCTGGCCCAGTGGACCCGTTGTCGCATCGATGCCATCAATTCCGTATTCGGGATGCCCCGGTAACCCACCTATTTTACGAAAAGATGACAGTGCGCCAATATTATACCCCGCCAATTTCAATGTCGCATACAGCATGGCCGAACCATGGCCCGCCGACAAAACGAATCGGTCAATGCCCGGACGCATAAATCCCGCAAACACCGCGGTAATAATATCAGCCGCGCCCAATGCGATACCAACATGCCCCGACCCCGCCGACAAAATCGCACGCAAGGCATCGGCGCGCACCGCACCAGCCATATTTTTCAAATCCATAGCATTATAGACCATTTTATGATATTATATCACAAAAGTGGGGTATATAAAATGCTAAAAATATGGACAGATGGTTCGTGTTTGGGTAATCCTGGTCCGGGGGGCTGGGCATTTGTTGCGACCGACGGCGAACATACCGCGGAACGTTGTGGTGGCGAGGCTAACACGACCAACAATCGTATGGAATTAATGGCTGTTATTCGGGCACTGTCCGCTGCACACCGACACAGCGCGGTTGAAATACACACCGACAGTCAATATGTCAAAAACGGCATGCAAACATGGATGAAGAATTGGAAGAAAAACAATTGGCGCACCGCCGATAAAAAGCCGGTAAAAAATCAAGACCTTTGGCAAAAACTGGACGAACTGGCCCAGAACATTGATATTCACTGGGTATGGGTGCGCGGCCACAATGGCGAAGAATTTAACGAACGATGCGATGAATTGGCACGCGGTTGCGCAACGGAATTAAAATAAAAATATCACTTGATGACCACCACGCACAATTACGAGCCATAGTAACAATCTTCATTGACTTCATATATACCCTTGTCATCCTGATATGTCAGACCACTGAACTCCACTGATGGTATATAACATTCTGTGATAGACGTTGCCCCCATATACTCTGTGTCTGGATATACTTGTGTCCCCTCAATACTTTGATATTCATAGTCGGGGCACTGATTACATGGTGTTCCACGTGGTTTCGAATATGGCTGATAATACCCTTGTTCACAAACATGACACCCCGCGGCAGGATCGGTCGGATCATAATAATTTCCCGCCGGACAATTGTTTGGTTCACAAGAGTTGCCACTTTTGGTATATCCGCTTTTACAGGTAAATGTATCCGTATGGCCGACATTACTATTACATGTTGCGTTTGACGGACATGCCTTGCAGACTATTGCTGTTCCGCTGCCACTGTATTTATATGTGTTCGCGGCACAACCATATTGATATGATGTTGACTGTGTATTATCACAAAGATTCGTTGTGGTAATACTTCTGCGGACAGATTTGTTTGTACTGTTATATGTTGTCCACGATCCGTAACTGCTGGTTGTATTACATTCTACACAAAACTTTGCATCTTGATATACAATAGCATCAGCACAATTTTGTCCATCCAACATCCAACCAACTATTGTTTCTGCTGCGCCATATCGATCCGTCCAAGAGTCTTCATCGTTCTCTTTCAATGTACATAATGTTGACAACGACAATAACCTATCTCCACTATAACATGCCGTACACCCTTGTATAGCATGCAATGCGCCGGCCCCCATAGAATAGTTTGTTCCCGACCACTCTAATATATAAGTTTCGTATGATGACGAAGGTTGATATGCACTACAGCCTCCATCACCCAAGTCTCTTACCACACTATTACACACCTGGGTTGGTGTAGGAGTGCCACCATCATAATAGCCCCCTATTTCTTCTTCACAGTAACTGCCACGAAACACCCGAACACCACCGTGTGCGCTGTTAAAGGTATAAAACAACCCAATTGTTGCAAGTGAATAATATAACCAAAACTTATTGTTTTTCATATTCCCCTTTCCCCCTTTCCATTGGGCCGCCGGCCCAGTATTTCCGCGGTGGTCGAATCAAAACGGTGGTTTAAATTCGGCCACTTATTGTTCCTATTTTATTCGGTTTTCCGGGACTTTGTCAACACCAAAAATAGCCGAATCAAAACCACCGTTTAAATTCGGCCACTTTTATTTTACATAACGCATTGTATTTACGGCATAATCTGCCGATTTTTTGTTTTTAATTTTTTGTGTTTTTTCTTTGTCATTGCGAACGAAGTGAAGCAATCTACAAACCCGTTAGATTGCCACGGTCGCTATGCTCCCTCGCAATGACAAACAAATCATATTTATTGACAAAGGAACACATTGTGCTAAATTACAAGTAAAGGAATTAAAATAAAAATGACAATATTTAATACTGATTCAATCCGTCAACGACCAACCACCGATGGTATGACACCGGAACAGTTGAAAGAATTTTATAAAACTGCACGTGAGGCACGTCGTGGCACTTGTGGTGGTTTGCTTGAACAAATGAACGCGGGGCACGTTCACAGTTATTTTACCCAACCAAAACCACTGTCTGATTATTTAACATATTATCCAGACAAAAAACAAAAGGAGTATCCTATGGCAGATATACCCTCGTCAAACAAACGCGAACTTATCAACAAATATTATGCGGCTATTGATAAATTAGAAGCGCAAATAAAAAAATTACAAGATGACAAAACATTATCTGTCGCGGAACGTCAAAAGAAAATCGCACGCCGTTTAGATATTATTAAAGACTACCGTTTTTCAATTGAAAACGCAAAACAATACCTTGCGGCACGCGAAAAAAAAGACCAAGAATTGTATAATAAGTTCTTTAAAACGAAATAAAAAATGGCGATAAAAAATCGCCATTTTTTTATCCATTAAACCCAATCGCGACAATGAACATTTCCACACTGTCCTTGCGCGATGCAGGTGGTTTCACCTGGTGCACCGAATCAAAATGTGTTTTCAACTGCTTAATCAAATCACCGGTTGTGCCACCGGTAAAAGATTTCGCCACAAATACCCCACCCGGCTTTAATGCGCGCAACGCAAAATCAAATGCATATTCCAACAACACCATTTGACGCAGGTGGTCTGTTTTTTTGTGTCCAACCGTATTCGGTGCCATATCCGACACAACCACATCGGCGGTACCATTCCCAAATTCATCAGGTTTCAGCCCCAATTGCTCGTTAAGCCACATCAATGCCGCATCAGATGTAAAATCGCCCTGATAAAAAACAACATTTGGAATTGGTTTTATTTCCAACAAATCCATCGCAAAAATTTTAGACTTTGGATATTTTCGCGCAATATATTGCGACCACGACCCTGGTGCCGCCCCCAAATCAACGACCGTTTGCCCATTTTTAAGAAAATGGAACCGTTCGTCCATTTCAATCAATTTATATGCCGCGCGCGCCCGGTATCCATCTGCATGCGCACGCGCAACATACGGATCGGCCGCCTGGCGTTGAATCCAGGCCACCGAAGATTTATGTGCCGCAATTTTTTTATTTAGTATTTTCATTACTGTTTTTGATTTTCTTGGTCACTTTTTCGTAAAAATTCATTGCGTTTTTCAGGGCCTTTTCCGGCGATATCAATTGGAAATGGTCATTGTCTATCGTTGATAAGACATCTTGTTTGCCACGATATTTATATGTAACCGTAGTTATATAACCTTCCAACCTTCTGCCAACGTCTTTATATTCCATCCAAAACTCACGCGGGGGTTCAACCGCGATGATTTCATCATGAAATGTGCGTTCGATAAAATTATTTATTTTTTCTTTTATGGTCATTATGCATCTGTTCCCGTTATTTATTTCCCCCTGGAACTGTGCCTGCCGCCTGCATGCGTTGCATAACCGCTTCCATTCCCCCCATACGTTGAATCATTGCCATTTGCTGTTTCATTTTGGTGTATTGCTTGATAATATGTTCAACATCGCGCACCGTACAACCAGCGGTTTCGGCAATGCGAGCCTTGGCATTGGCGAAAATCTTTTCTGGGTCTGCGCGTTCAACGGCGGTCATGGCCTCTAAAATCTTAATCTGGGCATCAACACTGCCATCTTTGATTTTTTCCTTCATGGCACTTACCGCACCAGACATACCCGGCACCATTTTCAACAGACCGCTAAAATTGCTCATTTTCTTAATCTGTTTCAACTGAGCCAACATATCGTTCAAATCAAATTGACCCGACATCATGCGTTCCGCCGTTTCCTTCATTCCAGACGGCATTTTGACATCGTTTAAATCTGTATCAACATTTGTCGCATTTGTGTTTTCGTTTTCAACCGTTTGCGCTGGCGCTTTCTTTTTTCCGAAACCAAACATTTCATACTCCTTGTTGTGTTTGTTATTAATTATTCTAGGTTACATACCCCTATTTGTCCAGATACTTCTTTAAATATTTGCCGGTAAGCGATTTGTCATTTGCGGCAACCTGTTCCGGTGTGCCGGTTGCCACAACGGTTCCGCCATTAATTCCACCACCTGGGCCCAGGTCCACAATCCAGTCCGCCGTTTTAATTACTTCTAAATTGTGTTCAATAACGATAACGGTGTTTCCCGCATCAACCAATTCGTGTAATACCGACAACAACAGTTTGATATCTTCAAAATGTAAACCCGTCGTTGGTTCATCCAGGATATAGATTGTTTGACCGGTACTGCGCGCCGCCAATTCACGCGATAACTTTATACGCTGGGCTTCGCCACCGGACAAGTCTAACGAACTTTGTCCCAATTTGATATAGTCCAATCCCACCCGGCGCAACAATTCCAATTTCCGACGAATTTTTGGCACATTGACAAAATAGCGGTACGCTTCTTCAACCGTCATATTTAAAACATCTGCGATTGATTTGCCGCGATATTTTACCGCCAATGTTTCTTCGTTATAGCGCGCGCCATGGCATTTGTCGCATTCCACATACACATCAGCCAGGAAATTCATTTCAATTTTTATTTGACCATCACCCTGGCATGCTTCACAGCGACCGCCCTTGACATTAAATGAAAAACGACCCGTTGTATAACCACGCGCCTTGGATTCCGGCAATTCAGCAAAGAAATCACGAATATCGGAAAACACACCGGTATATGTTGCCGGATTACTGCGCGGGCTGCGCCCGATTGGCGATTGGTCAATATCAACCACCTTGTCCACGTTTTCCATACCGCGTATAATATCGTGCGCACCGGTTTCCAGTTTTGAATTATACATCGCACGCATTAACGCCGGATACAATGTATCCAACAACAATGTCGATTTACCGGACCCCGATACCCCGGTCAACGCAATAAACTTGCCCAATGGAAATTCAACATCTATGTTTTTAAGGTTGTTTTCACGCGCGCCCCGTATCACAATAGATTTACCATTACCATCGCGACGCTTTTTGGGAACTTCTATCTTGCGCTTGCCCGATAAATATTGCCCTGTCAACGAATCTTTACACTTTATGACCTGGGCTGGTGTGCCGGCGACAACGACGTTTCCACCATTTACCCCCGCCCCGCGTCCAATATCCACCAGGTAATCTGCCGCACGCATCGCATCTTCGTCGTGTTCAACAACGATAACCGTATTGTCTTTGTCGCGCAGCATTTTTAATGTATCCAGCAATTTATCATTATCACTTTGGTGCAGACCAATTGACGGTTCGTCCAACACATACAGAACCCCAGACAACCCAGAACCTATTTGCGATGCAAGGCGAATTCGTTGTGCTTCGCCCCCAGAAAGTGTCCCCGCCATACGCGACATTGTAAGATAGCCCAACCCCACATTTTGCAGGAATGTAAGGCGACTTGTAATTTCACGCAAAATCACACGCGCGATATCGTTTTCTTTCTGGGACAAATGATTTGGCAAATCAATGAACCAGCGCAACGCATCATCAACGGACATATCGCACACGTCCATAATATCTGCGCCATTAATTTTTACACAAAGGGCCTGGATATTAAGGCGTTTGCCATGACACACCGGGCATGGTTTTCCAGATTGATATTTTGCGATTTCCGCACGTGTTGCATCGGAATCAGATTCGCGCCACCGACGTTCCAGGTTCGGTATCACACCTTCGTATGGCTTTTCATAAACAAAGCCATTCCAGTTAATTTTAATCGCCTCGTCCCCGGTACCATATAAAATAATATTCTTTTGTTCCGCGGTTAATGTATGCCATGGCTTGCCCAACGGAATCTTGTATTTTTTATGTAACGCTTCAAGTAAATGGTCATACTGGCTTAACATACCGCCGCGCGACCATGGCGCAATCGCCCCACCCAAAATAGATTTTGATGGGTCTGGTATTACCAAATCGGGCGACATAGTTAACTGTACCCCCAAACCATCACAAGCCTGGCATGCGCCCATTGGGGCATTAAATGAAAACAGGCGCGGTTCAATCTTAGGAACGGTAAACCCACTTACCGGGCATGCATAGTTTTGTGAATATAGTGTATCTTCGTTTGTGTCCAAACGGCGCACCAATACCGACCCAGGCACAAGGCGCAAAGACCCCTCGAACGAAGAATAAAGACGCGAACGGAATTCTTCTAAATCAGATTCCGATGTATCCGCCGCCGGCATCGCCAAACGGTCCACGATAACAAAGATATTATGTTTTTTATTTTTGTCCAACGGGGGCACAGATGACAAATCATATAATTCGCCGTCTATAATGGCGCGAACATACCCCTGCTTTATCAAAAACGCTATTTCTTTTTTATATTCACCCTTTCTGTCCCGCACCAATGGGGCCATTATATAAATCTTGGTCTTTTCTGGAATCTTCATGGTCCAATCGACCATTTCAGCAATAGTTTGCGATTTAATTGGCAACCCCGTTACAGGCGAATGTGGCACCCCAATTCGCGCCCACAACAATCGCAGGTAATCATAAATCTCGGTTACGGTGCCGACGGTTGAACGCGGGTTTTTAGATGTTGTTTTCTGTTCAATAGAAATTGCGGGCGACAAGCCTTCTATCATATCAACATCGGGCTTTTTCTGCATATCCAAGAACTGACGCGCGTACGACGACAGGCTTTCCACATATCTGCGCTGGCCTTCGGCATAAATAGTATTAAATGCCAGCGACGATTTACCCGACCCGGATACGCCAGTAAAGACCACCAATTTGTTTTTTGGTATGTCTAAATCAATATTTTTAAGATTATTTTCGCGTGCACCGCGAATTTTTATCGTTCCACTCATGTCGAAATATATAATTAATTTATTATTTTTTTCAAGCCAACAAAAACCGCCAAAATGGCGGTTTGTTGTTTATTGTTGTGCGGTCGCCGCCGGCTTAATCAGGTTTTCTGCCGTAATTGCAACTTTGGCATTACGACTGGCCTTGACCGATGGGGCCAATTTGCCATCTACCCAGAAATCAATACCGGCAACATTACCAAATGTTCCCTTGTACCCGTTGCCATTTGGCATATATAAAATGTCGCCTGGGAACATAATTTTGCTGAATGTTTTTTTACCGCGCGCATCTTCTATTTGAACCCATGTACCAACATCACCGGCATTTTTATTTGCCTGTAATATAATTGTCGCCTTTTCACGATTTTCCACACCAAAACGTTCGCGCACAGGCATTGTATACGCAGGTTCGGTCGGTTCCGCCGGCGCGACAACTGGTGTTTCTTCGACCGCAACAGGTTCCGCCGTTTTGCTGGAATTACCCGAAAGCGCGAACACCAATAACAAGATTATCAATAACAATAACCCACCGGCAATACCCGCCGCCCATTTCCAATGACGAACAATATAGTCCCATGAATCTTTGAACAATGCGGCAAAATCAGGCATTTTAATTGTCTTTTCCGGTTTTGCATCGCGATTGATTTTACAAGATGCACCCGCCGCGGCAACACGTTTAGTCGCACGCGCACCATCGTCCGAATTCACGCGACATTCGCCAACAATACCCATTTCATGTTTGATTTTAGCAATAACTTCGTTCGGGTCCAGCCCCAATTCCATCGCATAATTACGCGCAAAGCCCAAAATATATACAACTTCGGGCAAAACGGCATAATTGCCATCTTCCAACGCCTGTAAGAATTCTTCCTTGATACACAGCAATTTAGCAATCGTCTGAATTTCGCGTTTGCGACGACCAGTTGTACGCGCATTACGCAACATTTCCCCCGCCGTCATTTCAGCCGTTGATTTTGTGTGTTCTGTTTCTGTAATAACTTCGTCCATTTTATATGCCCCCAAATTTATGGTATTATCATAGAATCTATATATTCAATTCGCAACCCCAAAATTTACAAATTTCATCCCGCAACGCCGTTGCATCGGTAATCTGGTTAACCCGAATACGAAATTCAGATGAATTTGCCATACCCGCACTGTACCACGCGGCATGCTTGCGAAACATTGGTATTGCCGCACGCGCACCATAATATTCAATCGTGTATTCCAGGTGGCGCAACACCGTTTCCCCAATGTTTTTTGGTGCACCGCCCCCCGCTATTTCAGACAAAGCCCATGGCCGCCCCAACATTCCGCGCCCAATCATAACTCCCGAAAAGCCCAATGATTCCGCATGTTCCGCATCCGCGGTTGTTTTAATATCACCATTGGCAATAATCGGTATCGGTGCATCATGTACATCGGGCAATACCGCACGCCCCAAATACAATTGCGCCCGCGTACGACCATGTAATGCTGCAAATTTCACCCCCGTATCCGCGGCGATATTGATTAAATCGCGCCAATCGTTATGTTCCGCGTCCCATCCCAACCGCGTCTTGATTGATACGGGTATATCAACCGCACGCACAACCGCATCCATTATTTTGCCAGCCAATTTATGATCACGCATCAAATATGCGCCGGCATTTGCACGTGTCGCGACCTTTGGCACCGGGCACCCCATATTTATATCAATCCATTTTGCGCCGGCATCCGCCAAAATACGCGCGGCATCCGCCATTAAATCGGGCACCGCGCCAAAAATTTGGGCACCGATGGGGCCTTCGTCGTCATAGCGATCAAAATTGCGCGGACAATTTTTGTGTGCTTCGACCAACGAATGACACGATATCATTTCCGTAACAATTGGGCTTTCCGGCGAAAAGGTACGCACAATACGGCGAAACGGCTTGTCCGTAACGCCCGCCAAAGGTGCAGCAAAAATTTGATTATTACTAAACATTTATGATATAATGACATGCATGTGGAAAAAAATCAAAAATTTATTTGGGTTTATTGGTCGCGCCTGGACGGGTGGTCCACGCGGTAAATTGGGCATTGTGTTCGCATTGTTCGCTGTATTTATTTTTATTCGTATGTTCATCGGATACACGAATATTCAGCGGTTTGTTATGAATATTTGGTATTTGAATAACGAACGTGTGGAACTAGAAAGCCAAACGGCAAAACTGAACGAATTGCGCCTGCACCTGCAACTGTTGCGCGATTATAGTCCTGATTATATCGAAGAATTGGGGTTACAATACCTTAATATCGGCGATGCAAAGTACAAGATTTTAAAGATTTAAAAAAACCGGCATTTGCCGGTTTTTTGTTTTAGTTCAAAAACATTATTGTCGCATTAAGGTATGTCGCAAAGCACATCCAAATTATATATGGCCATACCAGGTATGCGGCGGCCTTGCTTATTGGGCGGAACGCGCGTTCCATAAATATTGACACCACGATAAGCATTATCAATGCCAACAACCCCAATGCCGGCATGTGCATACCAAAGAATATTATTGACCATAATGCATTCAACACCATTTGCCCGAAAAACAACCAATAAGACTTTGATTTATCAATGCGGGTTGTCTTGTTATTTATAATCAAGAACAACGCGATACCTAATAAAAGATACAGTATTGTCCATGCGACACTGAATACCCACCCCGCCGGTGTTAATACCGATTTAGACAACGATTCATACCAAATGTGTGAATCCCCATGCGGTGTAAAGAACACGCCGATTATGCCCGGAATGAACGATACGACGACCGCGAAAATAAAAGACCAAAACTTTTTCATAATTGTCCCCCCTTGGTTTTATGACAAGGCTATTATACCATCCCCGTTTCATCTTTAATACAGGAACGAAAACACATACTAAAAAAAAACTAGAGAGCCAACTCTTGAATACACAATTCTGGCGCGCCCTGCAGGATTCGAACCTGCGACCTGCGGATTAGAAATCCGATGCTCTATCCAGCTGGGCTAAGGGCGCAACGCGTATATTGTATAATAAAAAACCGAAAAATTCAAGCTTGTCATAAATTATTTAAAAAAGCATTTTTTTATGATATAATAGACTCCGAATCCAATGGGAATTGGGTTCGGAGTTTTCAAGCTCCATAATCTGCGGTGCGAAAGCATCGGAAATCCTAACGAACGGTGCTTTTGCGCTGTTGTGCCTGACCTTATGGTCGGGTATCTGTGGATATACAATAGGTTCGCCGAAAACCACAGAGTCATTCAGATTATGACCTTGAAAATACCCGACCGCCTTTTCCTTTGGCGGTTTTTTTAATAAAAGGAGCTACCACATGAATAACATAGTTCATATTTTTTGTTTGTGCACTTGTATAATTCTTTTTCAGCCATGCTATGCAGCACCAGGTTCTGTATATAAAGATGCAGAAATCAACAGCAATGCAACTCGCGCACCACACAAACCATCATATATTTACGAAATTCCTAAAAAAACAATCAATATAGAAACAGGTTCGGATAGCGACGTCCGCTTTGTTGTTGAATATCAGGTTGATCTGTTTTCATCTGCAAAATCTACATTGTCCATATCAAACGACTACTTTAAATCGTTCGTAAAAAGCAAAGGAACTTATATGAACCAAAATGGTATGTTATTAGTTGGGGTCCAGTTTTCCGAACTAAATGTTCAGCTAGGTTTTACTGCCAATCGCACAGAAATGGCTGATAACGAATCTACAAACCTAGGTATTGGTTTAAGATTACCAATGAGTAAAGGCTCTTTACAACCATATATAGAAGCAAGTGTATGGCATAGCATGTTAGATAACGAGTCTATAGAAGACAACGTTTCTGGTACTGGATTCGGGTTAGAGGGAGGCCTATTGTATAATTTGACCAACAAAGTATATATACGTGGCGGTATAGCTTATGGTTATACTAAATTTACAGAAGATGTATCCAACATAAAAACGACACTGGAAAACACTACTTGGTCTTTTAATACTGCATTAGGGTATCGTTTTTAAATCGCAACCAAAATTAAAAAACACGACCTTTTGGGGTCGTGTTTTTTATCGATTTTTATTTTAATCTGAAACCAGCATTTTAACGCGGCTTAATTCAACAAACATATAAATATCCGCCACCGCATATATCAACATCAACACCGCCAGATAATAAGTCATCGCAATAAATGTCCCCAGCGGAAAGAAAAACAGCGCAATCGCCAACGCGAATAACACTATTCCCCCAATCAGTGTTAAAATATAGTGTCCAAAACGTGCGCGCGCCAAATTGATTGCGAACACCAAAACACGCAACGCCTTGAAGAAAAACAGAACAACAAAGATATACGCAACACTAACCAACGAACCGGCCGGATACACCACAAACAACAACCCCAGCACGATATTGATTAACCCGAACACGACATCGATGCCACCGCCACCGTTATCGTTCGACACAATAAAACCACTTATCATGCGATAAAGCCCGAACAGCAACAATGCAATACCAATTATGTATGTAAAGATAGTAAGCACCAACACCGGCTTAAAGAATAAAATTGCGGCCGCGACAACAAACAACAAAGCCTCGCCCACCAGCAACGGTGCGCTTTTACTGTACATGCGATTAATCGCCGCCATCACAGGATCGCGCGGTGTGGCCTTGGCACGTGGTGCACGTTTTACGCGCGTTGCGCGAACAGCCTTTTTCTGTACTGGTTTTTTACTTGGTTTCTTTACATTTGGCATAAAATCCCCCCTTTCCTTGTCATATAAAATATTACCATTTTTGCCCAAACCGTTCAAGTGGATAAAAAGCCAAACGAAATATTTGCATTTAGAAAAAATAGTGTTATAATGGCGGTCATTCGGGGTGTAGCTCAGCCTGGTAGAGTACTTGGTTTGGGACCAAGGTGTCGGAGGTTCGAACCCTCTCACCCCGACCAGATTAAATAAAAAGACCGCTTTATGCGGTCTTTTTCATACTTAATAAGGAATAGTGGACACTTTATATGGCGACAACTTCACATTATAATTCAATATTTTAAAACTTGGATTATTGTAATCTACATAAATATCCAAAACATCTTTATCCGACCGTACACCTATTGTTTTTCCGTCTGGAATACACTTATGTTTCCCAACAGTAAAAGTGTTCGCAGGGATACGGAACAAATGGCATTCGTGTTTTTTGGTGTCATTCAAAATAAACCACCATTCCCCCATTAAAAACTTCGGATCCGGATTTGCCCAGTAAAAACTTTCGTTTTTGGACAAACTGGCATACGTAACATGCCCAAAAACATTGTGTCCTTGGGATCTAAATATTTTTATCGCCAAAGATTTACTAATTGGTGTTGTGGACTTATCAGCCCTGTCTGCCATTGTTATGCGAGATGGCTCGACAAAAACTTCTGGTCCCTTAGGCTCAAATTCGTCTGGCATTGTACTGGCCGATGCATCGTATTTCCTATGACAATCGTGACACAAGAAATAAAAAGTACTCGGGTCAGAATGCAAAGCATTTATCCTGTTTGCAAAATCTTTTATATTTATACGAAATATACTCTCTTTACTAGTCTTTACAGCAAGTTCTTTCCAAACTTGTTCTATCAAAACCGTTCGTTCCCCATTTCTGCGATGTGCAGCTTCTAACACCACACCTGTCTTGCCACAATATTGACAAACATTACCCATTTTTAGTTTTTTAGTCAAAACAGGAACTCTGTTTTTTACATAGTCATTGATATAAGTAAAAAAGTCTTCATATGTTCCGATATATTCTGGGACAGATAATATATCATCATTGGGACAATTCATTTGTTGTTCTATATTTTCTATTTTCGTGATAAATTTTTGAGCGTTAACAAGCCTTGTCATTTTTATCAGTTCCTTGATAACAAAAGGAAACACAGAATCCGAACTGTTCACATTATGGAAAAAGTCATTTGCCGCATCTACCAATAATTCTAAATCTCGACAGGCCGAATTATCACGCCAATAATCAACTGCCTGTAAAAAGCGAACATTATTTTCCAATTCTGTATACAGTGGCTGCGTATTTGGGTTTTTATAGTTTTCCTTGAACTTCAATAATCTGCAAACCAACCTAAAATCACGTTCGGCATTATATTGTTTCAGAATGTTTACAATACCACTTGGTAAAATATTATTTGAATAAACAAAATCTAAAAAAACGCCGCAAATTTCACGAACATCTGACATTTTATCCCCTTGGTTTCTATATATTCTAATAACTACCACATTTATGCGGCTTATATCAAGTTTTTTTACTTGTATGAATATGCACAAAAGTTTTAATATGAATTACATGGCAAGGGGAATATTCATTTTTATTGCGCTGGTCTTGGCGACCGTTGGTGCCGATGCTGCATCGGTTCGTGGCGTATCAACCGCCACACGTAATGGGCGCGCAACCGCCACATCCCAGACCGCCAACCCGGCCAGTGGTTATACATATAATTACATGTACCCCTATTTGAACAATCAGATGCGCACCGCGCTTAACCCCGGGGTTACAACATCGCAATCGACCAGCCCCATAAACGCCGTCGTTCGTACCGAACAATTGTCATCGCCACGTCGTGTGGTTGCACGCAGTGCCAAGAAAGGCACCACAACAAATACCACCGCACCGGCCCAGGTCGCACGTCGTGTGGTTGCGCGTCCGAATACGGCGCGGGTTGCCACAAATAATGACGATGTATACCGCCCAACAAATATTCGCGACAATACGCAATATCGTGATGATGCGGTTACAACCGACGCACCGCGCGGCAGGCTAAACGAATCCCAACGAAATGCCGCCGCACTGACCCCGTACCCTGAAACCCGGGTTGTGTCGTCTGCGCGATGCCTGGCCGATTATACCGAATGTATGGATTCATATTGTGTCCGCGAAGATACCGCATACAATCGCTGTTTTTGCAGTGCGAAATTGGCGCAAATTGATGCGACATATCAGCCGGCGATTGAATCGTTGGTTAATCAAATTGTATCGTTGAAATATGGCTCGTCATCTTGGTCGGATGCGGAAATGAATGAATATTGGATGAATACTATTGGTAAATATACGGGCGACAATTCATGGCAAAAACTGGACGATTTGTTGAACATAGATTGGTCAACAATGGAAAATCGTACCCGCGGGCAAAATGCCTTTGCAACTGGGCATGAATATTGTGTTCAACATATCCAGGGATGTTTTTATATGGCATCTAACCTGCGCGATGCCTACCGGTCCAGGATAAGCACCGATTGTGCCACATATGAATCTTCACTACAAAAATTGAAAAACGCCGCAGAAAGCGTGATAGAGGCTTACCAGGAATGATAACACGCTTTATGGGTATTGAATACGGACGGGCCGCATGCGCCATCCCACGTGATGGTGGGCCGGCATTGGCACCCGCGACAATAAAACAAATGTTTCCGAACACAACCTGGACAATGGTAAGCCCCACCCCCGTTGATATTCAAACGACACTTGCTGACAGGTTTGCCGAAAACACCCCGGTTCAAATTGATATTTACAATAATACACCACACGAACGGCATATTATGATTGGTGGCGACCATTCCGTTAATTTCGGGCATTTCGCCGCGTTGGCCGACCAACTGGGAACCGACGATTTATGTATGGTGTATGTTGATGCGCATTTGGATATTCATTCGCCAGAATCTTCCCGGGCCGAAGCATCCGGCGCGCCACATGGGTGTAATGTACGCGGCCTTATGGGCGAAGGCGATGCGCGATGGTTGGCAATTCCAAAGCGTACACCTTTATTAAAACACGAAAATATGTTTTATTTGGGGACCCGTTCTTTTGAACCAGCCGAAATAAAATATGTTCATGAAAATAATATCTTTATGCACCCGGCCGATCAATTACAGACCATGTCCGCGGTACGCGATGCGGTACGCGCGGTTCTTGATAAAATCGCGGGTCGCCCCTTTGTTTTATCATT
Organism: Alphaproteobacteria bacterium; assembly: GCA_017475605.1. Classification (GTDB taxonomy): domain Bacteria; phylum Pseudomonadota; class Alphaproteobacteria; order Rs-D84; family Rs-D84; genus Enterousia. The sequence goes on from JAFVFD010000002.1 coordinate 201,527, forward strand.
TGATTTTGATGGTATTGATCCAAAATATTTTCGCGATGTTTGGGTACCTGAAAATAACGGTCTGGATATGGATGCCGCGACATATATGGTTAACGCATTTCGTGGTGCATACGGCATTGAATTCGTTGAATATGCACCAAATGGCGATCCGCAATCTGCGGATATCGCCCGACAATTAATACAAATTGCGATGAATCAGTAAAAATTATTTCAGTTCTTCGCACATTAAATTGTGCCGATAAATATTTCGCGCCAAATCATCACTTATTACATTCCAATCTGATTCGCGCCCATATATTTTTTGACATGTGATTGGCGCACATATACTATTCGGCGATTGTGTATTTTTCGCGCAGGACGCGACGAATATCGCCAAGATTGGTATGAAAAACTTTTTCATTTACATTCTCCACCATATTTGCAGTTGATATAATTTCAACGGTATTCATATTCGCAATTCGCGAATTGCATTTTAATTTTCCAACATAATTGCCAATGACAAAGGCAAAAAAAATTGCGGTACCAAACGACACCGCATAATAAATATATTTCATTTTAATCTTTCTTATTCTATCCACATAATCGGTTGACCGCTGTTATTATCACGCGGCATTTTATTTGGCAAAACATACACCAAATTACCCGATTTATCGGTTGTTACACTGTCCACACCAATTGATTCAACATCTATTGATTTTGATTCATCTGTGGGTCTACTTGTTTGGTTCACACCGGGTACGGAATCACCACGACCAAACAACACGATTGCCCCAACAACAATCAGCCCTAAAACAATCAAAGCAATTACAATTTTCTTAATCATTGTTATCACCATATATGTGATATTGTATCACAAATATGGCAATAAACAACTTTTTATATAAAAATTATTGATTCATGGAATTAAAGAAATCGTCGTTTGTTTTCGTCAAACGCAATTTATCCAGCAAGAATTCCATCGCTTCTAATGTGCCCATTGGATTGATGATGCGGCGCAGAACATATGTTTTTGCCAATGTTTCTTTGCCCACCAACAAATCTTCTTTGCGGGTACCAGACTTGGTAATATCAATTGCCGGGTAAACACGTTTATCAGACAATTTTCTATCCAAAATAATTTCACTGTTACCTGTTCCTTTGAATTCTTCGAAAATAACTTCGTCCATTTTGGAACCAGTATCGACCAACGCAGTTGCGATAATGGTAAGTGAACCGCCCCCTTCGATATTACGTGCGGCACCAAAGAATCGTTTTGGACGCTGTAATGCGTACGCATCAACACCACCGGTTAAAACCTTGCCGCTGGACGGGACACATGTATTGTACGCACGACCTAAACGCGTAATAGAATCTAACAGAATCACGACATCTTGGCCGGCTTCGACCAAACGTTTTGCCTTTTCAATTACCATTTCAGCGACCTGGATATGACGCGTTGCTGGTTCATCAAAAGTGGACGAAATAACTTCCCCTTTGACACTGCGTTGCATATCGGTAACTTCTTCGGGACGTTCGTCAATCAACAAAACGATTAATTTAACATCTGGATAGTTCGTTGCGATTGAATGCGCGATATTCTGTAACATAACAGTTTTACCTGTACGCGGTGGCGCAACGATAAGTGAACGTTGCCCCTTGCCCGTTGGGGAAATCAAATCAATAACACGCGCAGAAAGGTTGCGGCCTTTGTCCTTGTCGTCGGCAACTTCCATTTTAAGCATTTCATCCGGATACAACGGTGTCATATCATCAAAAGAAACACGATGGCGCAGTTTTTCCGGTTCACCACCGTTTACGCGTTCAATTGTTTCCAACGCGAAATACCGTTCAGATTCGTTTTGTGGTGCCTGAATTTGCCCCTCGATATAATCGCCGGTTTTCAAACCATATTTTTTAATAAGATTCGGCGACACATACAAATCGTCCGGCCCCGCCAGATAGTTTGATTCCGGCGCGCGCAGGAAACCAAAACCATCCTGCATGCGTTCCAAAACACCATCACCAATTAATGTGATTTTTTTATCGGCCGCATAGACACGCATAACCGCGAAACGCAGTTGTTGTACATTTAATTGCGACGGGTTTTCAATACCCATATCTTCGGCCATTTTCAGCAATTGCTGTGGCGATTTCGCCTTTAATTCATTTATATGCATAATTTTTCCTTTTGGAATACGGGTTTCCTGTGCGAACGCACCCCGCTGTTTTCTAAGACCTTTTTATTATAAGGCAATTTGACAAAAAAGTCAAGGGGTGCGAAAAACTCGCTGTTTTTTTCTTGCTTTTATTGCTTTTTTTTGCTCGAATTATCAATATAAACAAGAACTAACCGAAAGGAAAGAATTATGGCAGGCAGCATTAACAAAGTAATATTGGTTGGTAACGTGGGTCAAGACCCCCAGGTTCGCTCTATGCAGAGTGGCCAAAAAGTAGTCAGTTTTTCACTAGCGACATCGGATCGTTGGCGCGACCGCACATCCGGCGAACAGAAAGAACAGACCGAATGGCATCGTGTTGTTATCTTTAATCCAAACTTGGTCGAAGTTGCCGAACGCATGTTACAGAAAGGAACCAAATTGTACTTGGAAGGCTCTCTGCGTACACGCAAGTGGCAAAATCAGCAAGGTGTTGACACATTCACAACAGAAGTTGTTTTGAATCCATACGCGGGTCAAATGATTATACTTGGTGGGGCCAAGGCTATGGACGGTACCGCGGGCGAATATGCCGCACAATCTGCGCCGGCACAACCACGCGAAGAAGTAACCCCATCACAAATTGATGACGATATTCCGTTTTAATGGAATAAAGATTCAATAAAAAAACACCGCCCGTTTGGGCGGTGTTTTTAAAAATTATTATCATTAATCAGATTTAAGAATTGTCGTCGTCATCCGGTTCTTCATCTTCGTCATCGTCTTCTTCGACGGCATTAAGGTCTATTTCCTTTGGCACACCCAAAATATCTTCGATTTTGTCGGATGCCGCTTCTAAATCAATTTTGTGTAAAACGGCAAATTCCTGGGCCATGCGTTCCAATGCACGCAAATATAATTGACGCGCGGAAAATGTCATTGTATCCGATGCACTGCGACGTTGTAAATCACGTACAACCTCGGCCAGTTTCATGGGATCGCCCGAATTAATATTTTCTTCGTACTGCTGTGCGCGACGCGCCCAAATCATACGCTTGGCACCCGCCTTGCCCTTGGCAGACGCAATTGCTTCATCCATTTTTTTCACAGATGTCAATGGACGCAAACCGGAAATTTCCGCACGTTCAACCGGGACACGCAATGTCATGTGGTTGCGTTCAAAATCAATCACCAACATTTTGATTTTCTGATCACCGATTGTTTGTTCTTCGACACGCAGTAATTTTCCAACACCCTGGGTTGGATAAACAACATATTGTCCAGTTTTAAAATCTAACTTCTTACTTGGCATATAAACACCCTTTTATATGTTGCCATTCTCCCTGTCGGATACATTATATCACAAAAAACCCGAAAAACAAATATTTGACACAAAAAAATAATGGGGCAATTTTCCGCCCCATTATTATTCAATAAAACACCCCCTAGCGCGTGATACGACGCATAGTGCCGGTACGACGAACACTGGATTTCATTACAGTATTTGCCCCGCCCGTAGACGATGTTACACAAACCCATTCGCCATCACGCAAAATAGCCGATTCGCCACTTGCACATTCTGGTTTTTCCAGACGCCATGCGAAACAAGACCCCTTTTGATACGCCTTGTATGTTGAACCATCATCGGAACCACGCACATAAATCCCCAGGTCCGCATTCCATTCGCCCGCAGGTTCGCCCGCACACCATTTGCGCTCACCAAAACATTCAACCGTTTCGCGCCCATCGGTTACTTCGGACAATTTATCAACATAGCCAGATGCCACCTTGACCCCGGAACCCATGGCCTTGTTCGTTTCCAGGTCGCGACACCATAATTTCACACATTCACGTGCATTTATGCCATCAATCTTGTTATGCGATGCCAAAACATACCCCGCCCCACATGAAAATGACGCGGCCGCCATCGCCGGCATTACACCCGCAAACAGACACAAACCGATTATGGAACAAAATATTTTCTTCATAACTTTCTCTCTTGCTTTTTATTTTACACGAAATTAACGCAAATTCCAAATGTTTTTATTATTGCCCCAATCCCGCCGGTGTAAATCGACCAACATTGTTGAACAATTCCTGTAGCGCGTTAAGTTCAATTGCCGCCGGTATTTTGGTTTCACCCGCCGCCGCCCGAACATTTGGCAGGTCCGCATCCTGTAAAACCTGTATCTTTTGGACACTGTTGCCACGCACCCATGCCAGCACAACCGTTTTATCGGTAAATGTGTGCGGTAACGGTCCGCGGTAGTTTTCATCGGCACCATAATATATCCAAACCTCGTCCCCGTACATAGTCTTGGTTTGTGGGTCGCCTATTTTATCACGCAATTGCGCAGTAGTTTTTATTTCCGTAATATCGGTATCAATGGTTGATGGGAAAACATAACCACGATGTTTGGTCTGGAAGGTACACGCAGACAACACAACCAAAACTAAAACTGTTAATATTTTTTTCATTTTTACCCCTCGCCATTTTCTTTAACTGGATTATTCGCATTCAACGCAAATTGCGCAATATATTTTTTCAATTCGTCTTTGTAACGATTATTCGCCTGGGCTTGCGCAACCAATTTGTCAAAGTTAGGATTCACCGCACGCGCCGCCCCAAAACGCGATTCTGTTTTAAGGAAATCTTCCAATGGCATCAGATTATCAACCGACGAATCCATGGCCAGTGGCGACTTTCCACTAAGTGCCAGGCGCGGATCAAACCGATACAACGGCCATGCGCCCGTATTTACCAACATTTGCTGATGTTCAACCCCATTTTGTAATGCGAAACCATGCGCGATACATGGCGCATATGCCAAAATGATTGATGGGCCGTTGAACGATTCCGCTTCGCGGAACGCACGAATCGCCTGGGCCTGATTTGCCCCCAGGGCAATTTGCGCGACATATGCGCCCGACATCATGGCAATCATACCCAAATCTTTCTTGGCGTGTTCCTTGCCACCAATCGCAAATTTCATCGATGCACCAAACGGTGTAGATTTTGATTGCTGGCCCCCGGTATTCGAATAACCTTCGGTATCCAAGACCAATATATTCACATTTTCACCACTGTGTAAAATATGGTCAACACCACCGTATCCAATATCGTATGCCCAACCATCGCCACCAATTATCCAAACCGATTTATCAACAATCGTGTCCAACAACGATTCCGCCGCCCGCGCGCGTGGGTCCTGGATACCGGCCAGATGCAATTGAACAACATGTTTAAGTTCGCGCTGTTTTACAACATCTGTTTCGGCGAATATTTTTTCAACATCTGGTATATTTAACTCAAACAAAAGGCCCTTTAACGCATCGCGTTTTTGATTTATTGCCAAACGCATCCCCAGGCCATATTCCGCATTATCTTCGAACAGCGAATTAGACCATGCCGGCCCACACCCGTTATCGTCCGTTGTCCATGGGGTTGTCGGCAGGTTTCCACCATAAATAGATGAACAACCCGTTGCATTTGCGACCACCATACGATTTCCAAACAAATGCGCCAAAAGTTTTACATACGGTGTTTCACCACACCCCGCACATGCGCCCGAAAACTCAAAATAGTGTGGCAATAATTCAACATGCTTTGGAATATTAAGATTTAATTTATCACGCGAAATATCCGGCAATTTTACGGTCGCATCAAATGCAGCCTGATTTTCACGCGCATCCGCCATTGGTTTTAATGCCAGCGCATGAACCGGACAATTTTTCACGCACACATTACAGCCCGTACAATCCGCCGGCGAAATACTTAATGTATAATACATATTCGGTCCCAATTCCGGCGTTTTCATCGGGACCACAATAATACCATTGGCGCGCGCATCGGCAACCTGGTCTTCTGTTAATGCCTTGATACGAATTGCCGCGTGCGGACAAAGCATTGAACATTTCCCGCACTGAATACATTTTTCCAAATCGACCGTCGCGACATTTTGCGCAATTGCGCGCTTTTCATATTTTGCCGTTCCAACCGGATATTGTCCCGCACCAAATTCGCCATCAACGCGGAACCGCGATACAGGTATCGCATCGCCCCGCCCCGCCGCAATTTCACCCAACGTTCCGGCAATTTCACTTGGCGCATCCGCCGTCATTGCCGGTGTCCAATCAGGTGCAAAATTTGATGGCGACGATGGCAAATCATATTTGACCAGGTATTTATCCGCATTATCAACCGCCGCCCAGTTCGCCGCAACAACATCCATACCCTTTTTCTTGTACGATTTTTCAATAGCAACCTTGGCCGCGGATGCCGCAATCGCGGGGTCGATAACATTTGTTAACCGGAAAAAGTTTAACATGATAAATGTGTTAATACGGTTACCAAAACCAAATTCCGCCGCCCCCCGATTCGCATCCAGGAAATAGACATTTGCGCGTAATCTTATAAGTTGTTCCTGGGCTTCGCGTGGCAGGTTTGCGAATGCCACATCCGGTGCCATCCCTGTATTAATCATAACCGTTCCACCGGCGCGCAGACCGCGGAATGTGTCAAACCGCTGGGCAATCATAAAATTAGAAATACTGATAAAATCGGCAACTTCTACCAAATACTGACTGCGAATAGGCTTGTCAGAAAAACGAATGTGCGATTGGGTAAGTCCCCCAGATTTTTTAGAATCATATACCGCGTATGATTGTGGGTACAGGTCGCTGTTTTCGCCAACAATTTTTACGATATTTTTAACCGCACCAACCGTTCCGTCCGAACCAATACCATACAACACCGCGGTTTTAAAGTTGTCATTTTGAACGGCAAATGCCGGGTCGGTTTTAAGCGACAGTCCGGTTAAATCATCATCAATTCCAACGGTAAAATTATGGTGTAATGTGCCACGCATCATATTTTCATAAATGGCCTTTACATCACGCGGTTTAAATTCCTTGGACCCCAGACCATATCGTCCCCCAAATACATTTATCCCATTACCAACAATAGTCTTGATTGTTGTGTAAAGCGGTTCACCAATTGCACCCGGTTCCTTGGTTCGATCCAACACCGCGATATTTTTCACCGTTTTCGGCAATATTTGTAAGAAAGCATCCACCGGGAACGGCTGGAACAAGTGAACACGAATCAGCCCCAACCCCGCCGGCAACTGTTCCATTGTTTCTTCTATTGTTTCACAGGATGACCCCATGGATACAATCACGTGTTTGGCGCGTTTATCGCCGACATATTCCACAACCCCATACTTACGTCCAGTAAGGCTTGCAAATTCATCCATCACAGATTGGACTATTTCGGGTGTTTTTTCGTAAAGTGGGTTTGCGGCCTCGCGCGATTGGAAATATACATCTGGGTTCTGGGCGGTTCCGCGAATTGTTGGCTTTTCGGGTTTCATACCGCGATTGCGATTTGCGACAACCAAATCATCTGGCAATAATTTGCGCAAAACATCATCTTCTATACGGCTAAGGCGCGATTCTTCATGACTGGTTCTGAAACCGTCAAAGAAATGAACAAAAGGCACCCGCGCGCGTAATGTTGCCGCATGGGCAATTGCCGCCAAGTCGTGTGCGGCCTGGACATTATGGGACGACAGCATCGCAAACCCCGTCGCACGTACCGACATAACATCACTGTGGTCGCCAAATATTGATAGCGCATGTGTTGCCAGCGCGCGCGCCGCCACGTGCATAACAAACGGCGTTTGTTCCCCGGCGATTTTGTACATATTCGGAATCATAAGCAACAATCCCTGGGACGCGGTAAACGTCGTCGCCAATGCGCCCATCTGTAATGCGCCATGCATCGCGCCGGCGGCACCACCTTCGGATTGCATTTCAATTATTTGTGGAATTGCCCCCCAGATATTCTTTTTATGCTGAAAAGCCCATTCATCCGCCAATTCCCCCATTGTCGAACTGGGGGTGATTGGATAAATTGCCGCAAAATCAACACAACGATACGCGACATCCGCCGCCGCCCAATTTCCATCAACAATTAAATTTGCCATAATTTCCGTCCCTTTGGGTATATTTTTATATCACAAAAAAACATAGTAAAACCCCAAAATAAAGGCAAGAAATATTCTTGACAAAATACTTGACAAATAGAGTTTTTTGTATTATCTATTTGTATGGGTCGGGCAGGATGGCCTTAACACAACCAAACGGAGTGAAAAATGAGAAATCCGACAAGAAAACAACAACGCGCTAAACAAAACGCTATAGAATCCAGAGAAAACGCATTAAAAAACCAATTGAAACTGGACGAAAACGATGCGCAAAAAATAGAATATATTTTAAGTATGTTATTGGATCTTGATGCGAATAAAGCACGTGATATCATCAAAAACACCTCGTTTCGCTATTTGATTCAATCGCGCCAATCGGATACTGCAGACAAACAAAATTCTCTTAAATGTCCTTTGGCATTGCATGCCATTGTGGTTGCATTATCAACATCCGGCGAAGATATTAACAATATCTTGAGTGAAATGTCAGATTCTGCGATTAATTCATTGAAAGAATCTATCGCCATTGCAAAAACACAACCCTGTCCGGACAAAGCGTCTATCAACAAACTTATTGCTGAGTATAAAGAAAAACGAAAAACAAAAAGAACTGACGAATGGCACACAGACAGCAATGGTGACACATATAAAGAATCACGCGCATTAACAAAAAACGAAATGCTGGATAACGAACGCAAATTAAAATCCGCCACCGTTACAGCAAACGTTATAGACTTATGGGACGATGCAATAGCAGAGTTGGACAAATGGTCTGTTGCCGTTGATACTTTCAAACGCGATTCACAAACTGTTGAACAGCAACAAATTGGGGCGCGAAAAGACCCATCTGATAATCAGAAACAAGGCCAAACCGTTCCTGATGAAATATTGTTTATGCGGGTTGGCGAATTTTTGTCTGTTCGTACGGCAAATCGCCTTAAAGAAGCCGGCATTGAATATATATGTGATTTGATTCAATATGGCAAATCTAACGTTAAAAAAATACACGGATTAGGTCCAAAGGGATATCACGAAATCTTTTCGTACCTGTTGCCGCGACACCTTGGCTTAGGGTCTGATATAACGCTGTCTGATGAATCTTTACAGGCGATTAAAAAATTCAAATCTAATCTGGCCAATACCGACAAGTTAGATTTGGATATCCGCGAAACTAATTTGTCAAAACGTACAAAAAATTGCTTGTTGGGTGCTGGTATTAAGACTATTGGCGAATTAATCAAAAAGACCAAAGAAGAACTGTATAAAATACGTGGCTTTGGTCGTCGCTCAATGGTTGATATCGAAGACATGTTGAATAAAATGGATTTAAAATTAGCAACGCCGATAACTGCAAAACCAGATTTATCACAAATTCGCATCGCGGATTTGCGCTTTTTGGGTTGCGCCAAGAATCCTTTGATTGTCGGCGGTATTGATACTGTTGATAAGTTAATCAAAAAGAACAAACAAGAACTGCGTAAAATACGTGGTTTGGGTCCCAAAGCGATTCAGAATATTATTTACTCTTTGGAAAAAATGGGTCTAGAATTGGCCAAGCCAACACCTAGAAAAACAAAAACTGTTAAAAAGCCACAAGTGGTTACTGCCCAACCCAAAACAATGTTAGACGTCAAAGCATTAGAAGCGCAGTTGGCTGCATTGGTTGAATTATATAAAAATGCCGAAGAAGACATGGCCAATGCCAAAACAAGACGTTTGGCAATCATGATGCAAATTGGCGAACAAAGCGATGATGATAAGAAAATCGAACAACTGTCCGATGCATTACAAACCGAAAACGCATCTATTAAAGAACATGCTGTTACGATGGAAAATTTGCGTCCTGCAAAAGAATTGTCAGACAAACTAACCGCCGCAAAAAATGCTAAAAATGATGCACAAAAAGCATTAGATGCAGCAGAATCAACACTGCAATCTTTAAACACAGAGATAGCAGCATTGTTGGCACAAGCAAAACAAAATTCTAAATAAAAAAAAGGATACCTTAATGGCGAATTTCGATATTAAACCATCAAAATGGCTGAACGAATCTAAACAAGGCAACTTTGTGTTCGCACCCGTTGGGAATGTTTGTAATGTCCAGATTTTTGATAAAATCAGCATGGAAAAATGCGCAGAAATGTTGGGCAACCTGGCACAAATAATTGCGCAATTACCCGCAAAACCAATTTATACAGCATCGGCAAAAATTGTATCACCATACGACATATCGCCAGATATATTCGTTTTTGATGTTATGATTAATTCTAGTGGTGGCGATGTAAATGTATATAAATCAATTTCGTCATTGTTTGCATTGGCAAAATCACGTGGCGCGATTGTTCGCACCCAGAATATTGGCTCGGCGGCCAGTTGCGCCAGCATGCTGGCAATTCAGGGCACCCCGGGTTATCGCGTAATGTATGATACCGCATGTAACTATATCCATTTCGGCAAAACTACATTAACAGTCGAACGCGCAGATGAATTTGATATTGCGACCCAAAACTCAAAAATCAATCGCGAACAGGTTCGCAAAGTTTATCAGGCATATACGAAACTGACACCGGACGAGATAAAAAAATTCATCACTGTCGAAGGTGCCGGCAACTTATTCGCACGCAAATCCCTTGAAAAAGGTGTATGCGATTGGATTTTGACAATTGACGGCAAACTTATTGGTCGCAAAGGTCGATAAAGAACTATAAAAAATGGGGCGGCTTGTTCGGCCCCATTTTTGTAAAAAACAAATACAAATTACATTTTTTAGTGTATAATAAACATGAAACAAACAACAAAGGCTGCAAGGAAATGCAATTTATAATACCAGGACATTCGGTTTTATTTCGTTATCACAGCCGTGATCATTTTGCTAAGATTTTTTGGGGCACCGAAGAACCAGAAATTATTGACCAGCCTTATTTTTCAGATATTTCTTCTATTACAACCAATGAAAAATCAAGTTTTTTTGGTCTGCTCAAACGCAGAAATACTGCGCTATTTGTTCCATTTAAAAAAACAACTATCTCGGCAGAAAGTACCGGTATACCAAACCTGAATTTTGTTTTCTTTGATGGCGATGTAACACTTACCAAATCTGTATCTGACCCAAATATGTTACCGTTGGCGGTTGGCGGAACATTCAAGATGTCTGGTTGTCGCGAATTATTTTTAAAACTGGGGAATAAGCATCACCTGCCCTTTGCCGAAACCATAAACCTTACGAACGCAATAGAAAGTTTGGACGAACTGATTGGTAAATTGCCGGTTGGTTTGAAAAAATTGATTGTCCAACAATCTTTGACAAAATCGATAGGCAATGATGCAAAAAAATTAGAATCCGCACGAAAATTTGTCGAATACTACCCAGATGTAAACATTAATGATGGTGATTTAGACCCTTTAATTTATAAACCGACTGTTTCTGAAAACATCATTACTGTTGATACTCAAAAATCAGAATACATCCACCAAAGAGAAGAAATTGTAATTGCTCAAACCCAATTACCAGAAAATCGCAAAACAATAGGTCAATATGCAAAAAAACTGGCCTTAGACCCAGAAATACCTGTTAACGATGTGAACAAATTACGCGATTATATCCGCGCCGTTGCGATTCCTGAACTGATTCTGGACACAAGTGTTCAACACGTTATACGAACAGACGAAGTTCGCATGTTGCTGGCCGAAGATTATAACGACATCAAAAACATTATTTTGCGCGAAATAAAATTTGTTGAACCCATCGCAACAAACTTAAAAACAGCTACAAATGTTGTACGCCCAATTGTAAAAATGTTTTATACCATGGGCAAGCCACTTGATGAAATCCAAATACTTGTCAAACAGGCTCTTGATGCACAACCCACCAACAGCCCGACACCAACTGCACCCCAACAATTACCAAAAGAAGATAAACCAGCCAATAGCAAACCAGAAAAGCGCATGCTGTGGTTAAATCAGTCAGTTATCGACAGAATAAACAGCTGGGCAATTGATGACAAAAACATTGCATTGGAAAGACTTGATTGGTTTTTGAATAATCCTGGTGCTGTCCCTAAGGATACTAACAGATTTGAAATAGTTGAAGAAATAGCGGAAATAAAGAAACACAGACGCGGTGGGTTACGCCTTTATGCGTCAAGACAGGTTGATCCTGCTTTAATGATATTTGATGCGGGTAATAAAGGCGAACAAAAAGATTTGGACCCGCGTAAAATGGCAAAAGATTTCAAACAAAAATATGGTTCCGCCAGAACGGTTTCCGATCAACTGGCAAATGCAGCACCCGGTGCCGAAACCGTCCAAATACAATGCACATCTTATATTTCTGGCAAAACAATAAAATTTTTCGAAACATTTTATAATTTTGACACCGATACGGTCCGTCAAAAACTGGGGATAAAAACCGACACCAAACCCCAACCAGAACAGAAGAAACCTGACAACAACATGTTGGCAAAAGTTTGGTCTGGACGCGGTTCAAACGGAAATTAAATAAACGGGGCAAAAGCTCCGTTTTTTATTTACCTGGCGCAAATCGTCAAAAACTTTGACAAAAATACTTGACAAAATAATATTTTTGACTATATTTATATCAAACAAATACAAAACAAGGGATTTGTCCATGTTCGAAAGATTAAAAATGAAAATGGCTGCACGTCGCGTTGAACGCAACAAACGCGCGCGCCGCAATCGTCGCAACCGCCGTCCGTCTTTCTGGGCGCGTGTTTGGAGTGTTATTTGTTGGCCTTTCCGTAAAATTTGGCAATTTATTTGCTGGTTGTGGCGTTTGATTTGTCGCTTTATCCGCTGGTTGTGGCGCGTTATTTGCGGAATCAATGTAATTGGCCTGTTGAATATCGCATTATTGGTCGCGATTATAGTTTTATGTTCTATGTTGATTATCGACATTGTTAATGCCACACGCAAACCGGTCGTTATTGTTGCAGATCCGGTGCCGACATCCACAATTTCCAAAACAATCAATGTGCCGGTCATCGCAGAACCAACAACAAAACCTGTTTCCGCAAATGTTGCGCGGTCGTCTGTTCGTCGTCCTTTGCCAAAGACCAACACTTTGCCAATCGCACGTGAAAAAACAAATCGCATGGTAGCCGAACCGATTCGCGTTGTCAAAACAACACCGGATATCGTTGCCGAAAAACAAACCGCACGCATTAACAACAAAATGTATGGCGATGTTATTATTGACAGCCGCGGTGCAGCAAAAATGTTAAACAACGGTTCTGAAATTACTGGCAATTTATATTTACAAAATATGCGCAAATATGTTTTGCCATGCGATATCAAGGTTACCGGCAATATGTTCGTTCGTGATGTCAATATGTTACAGTTCTGTGGCGATTTTGAAATCACAGGCAACATTTATGTAAGCCCACGTTCTTCGTTCGGACCAATTCCACGCAGTGCGCATCTGGGCGGTCAGGTAATTTTATAAAACAAGTTTTCATGTTAGCTCCCCTAGAAAACGGCCATGGTATTTGGGCCGTTTTTATTTATGTGTATTTAGCCGAATTTTTGTGATATAATATATTGTCTACAAAGGGGAAATAAAATGAACACATTTGAAAAAATCTTGAAAGTTTTGGCCAAGAATCTGGGGTTAACAATTGTTTTCATTTTGGCAATTGTTCTGTTCGCTGTTTTTTCTGATGGCCTGATTTCTGGATTGATAACTGCTGGTTCCGCGTTGTTGGCATTCACATCTGGTGAAATGTTGTACAAGGAATATAAAAAACCAGCATCCAAATCAAAAAAGAAATAAGCAATAAAAACACCGCCCCATCGGGCGGCGTTTTCTATTCTGTAAATATTATTCTGTAACCGTTGCCGAATCCGCCGGTACTTCGCTTATTGGTGCATCGGCTGTTTCCTGGGTTACGATTTCATTACGCAAATCACTTTGTTGTGCCGCCATATCAGATTTTGACGAAACCAATGCCAACGCCGCACATAACACAAAGAATATTACCGCCAACCATGCCGTAAGACGTGTAAGGAAATTTCCCGCCGCCGCCCCGGTCAGCATTCCGCCCAGCATTGACGATGCCGATGAACCGGACATACCGCTGCCCTCGGATTTCTGTAATAAAATAAGCCCAATCATAAATACAGATACGATGATTAATAAAACTAATAAAATTGAAAACATGTTCTACCCCTGTTTGTTATGCCCTGATTCTAGCCACCCACGCATTAAATTGCAAGTTTTTTCAACAATGCCGCCGCGGCATCTATACTGGCCACCTTTTTAGACGACCCCGACCCAATCGCAGATTGCCCCAATGCCGAAACCCGAACATTGAATGTGGGACTGTGTGATGCGCCCGTTGTCGCCAGATATTCATATTCCGGCAATGCCCCGGCTGATTCGCGTTGGACCAATTCCTGTAATGTGGTTTTGGGATCTTTTGGTGCGACCGCATCCGCCGCCGCCAAATCACGCCAGATATCCGATATAACCGAACGGGCCACTTCAAAGCCACTTTCAATAAATATCGCACCCAATAAAGCCTCGACCGCATTGGCCAAGATATGATTGATGCGCCCCGCCGTCATGTGCCCATGATGAACCCGGTTTTCCAATTTCAACGCATGTGCTACATTTGCCAATGTTTCCGTCGAAACCAGCATCGCGTGTCTTCGCGCCAGTTCGCCTTCGGCCTCGGTCGGATACATATTATACAGCATTTCCGCCACCGTCAGCCCCAGCACGCGATCGCCCACGAATTCCAGACGTTCATTATTATGCGCCGCATTTGCGCCACTTTGCGTCAATGCGGTTTCCAACAAAGATTCATCTTTGAAAGTATAATTTAATTTTATCATGGCCTAGTTTATCCCCATACCAAACCGACCCCAGCGCATTTTAGACCCCCATGTCCATAATGCCAGCATCGGCGCATAGTAATTATGTGAATACCAAATAAACCACGCACGCCCCATAACATTGTCGCGTGGCACAAACCCAACATGTGCGCGGGAATCTGCGCTGTTATCGCGGTCATCACCCATAAAGAA
Source organism: Alphaproteobacteria bacterium (assembly GCA_017475605.1). Taxonomy (GTDB): domain Bacteria; phylum Pseudomonadota; class Alphaproteobacteria; order Rs-D84; family Rs-D84; genus Enterousia. The sequence goes on from JAFVFD010000002.1 coordinate 216,693, forward strand.
GAAATGATTTTCCGGCACTGTATAAAGTGGCGTGTTATCCAGTGGCGCATCATCCGACATTTCAATGATACTGTGTTTCACACCGTTCGGTAATGTTTCATCGTATTCTGTTAATTTGAACACACCGCACGCACCAGTATATTCACGACAAAACCGATCTGATTTATATTCAATTGTGTAATTAAACGGTGCCGGTGCATTGTCTATCCAAATCTTGTTTCCCTTAATCGACATATTGTCTTTGTAATATCCGACCGACCGCATAGACTTTGGTAATGTCGCCATAATATATGGACGCGGATTTTCACGCGGAACAATTTTGCCGTTCAGATATAAACGCCCTTCTATCATCTGGACCGTATCACCGGGAACGGCGACAAGACGTTTAATATAATCTTGTGATTCATCGGCTGGGTTGCGGAAAACAATTACATCACCAACATTTGGTTCGCGCGCAAACACACGACCATTCCACAATTTCCATGAACCAAACGGGAACGAATAGCGCGAATAACCATAACTCCATTTTTCCACAAAAATATGATCGCCCACATGTAATGTCGGTATCATTGATCCAGACGGAATATTAAACGGTTCCAACAACAAACTGCGAAATATAATCGCAATAAGTCCACCATAAAAAATCGTATTAAACCATTCGCGTGTTGCGTTTTTCTTAATCGGCATTATATTTTCCTTTCTTTTATCGCGGGTATTTTAGACCTTGAATTAAATATGTGCAAGTTTTAATATGCGATTATGATTTCATTAAACTCTATTATTTTCAATGGAATGGATGCCACCCGCATTGATGTCCAGGTTCAACTGGTGTCTGGACTGGCAAAACCAGAATTTAATATCATCGGCCTGGCGGACCGCGCGGTCAAAGAATCTGCGGAACGCATACGCAATGTGATTTCGGCATTGAACCTTCATTTACCGCCCAAACCATTAACGGTAAATCTGTCGCCGGCGGATGTGGAAAAGAACGGTTCTCATTTTGATTTACCTATATTGTGCGGGATATTGTGTGCGATTGGCATATTGCCACCGGAAAAGTTATCACATTATGTAATTCTTGGCGAAATTGGTTTGGACGGCGCAATCGTCCGCACAGACGGTGTTTTGCCCGCATCGGTCTGGGCGCGTAAAAACAATATGGGCATAATCTGTCCTGCATCCAGTGGTGCCGAAGCCGCATTGGCCGGCCATAACGACATATTGGCACCTGCGCATGTAATGGATCTTATAAATCATTTTAGCGGTGCGATAACCTTGACACCGCCAACCGTCGAAGACATCAAACAAACACAACAAAAACCTATCGGCGATTTTGCCGAAGTTTACGGCCAAGAATCTGCAAAACGCGCATTGGAAATTGCCGCTGCCGGTGGACACGCAATGCTTATGGTCGGTCCCCCGGGGTCCGGAAAAACAATGTTGGCATCACGTCTGGCGACAATATTGCCGGAAATGACCGCGGACGAAGTTCTTGAAACATCGGTTATATATTCAATAGCGGGACAACTGGGCGACAAATCGCTAATTACCAACCGCCCATTCCGCAGCGTTCATCATACAGCAAGTCCTGTATCATTGGCCGGTGGTGGCAGCGATGCCAAACCGGGCGAAATATCGTTGGCGCACAACGGGGTTTTATTCTTGGACGAATTGCCGGAATTTGATCGCGCAACACTGGAAATATTACGTCAGCCAATGGAATCGGGCAAAATAACTATTTCGCGTGCCAAACGCAACGCGACATACCCGGCGCGTTTTCAGTTGATTGCCGCCATGAATCCATGCCCATGTGGAAATCTTGGGAATGCGGCATTGTCTTGTTCACGCGCACCACGATGTGCCGAAGCATACCAGAATAAAATATCAGGGCCACTGTTGGACCGTATTGATTTACACGTTGATGTTGATGCGGTAAATCCATGGGATATGAAGCCAAATACCGACACCCCAATTGAAACCAGTGCGCAAATTCGCGCACGCGTTGTCGCGGCCCGCGCCCGCCAAATCGCGCGCCAGGGTTGCGTTAACGCATTATTGGACGGTGCGGCATTAACTGCGGCGGCCCCCCTTTCCGAAGAATTAACAGACTTCCTTAATACAGCCGCGGAAAAAATGTCTATGTCGGCACGCGGATATAATCGTATTAAACGCATCGCGCGTACAATTGCCGATTTACGCGGGGCGGAAAACATCGAAATGTCCGATTTAGCCGAGGCTTTATCCTATCGCCCCATCGGACGTGGTAAATATGGTGTAAAATAAAAATCGCCCAAACGGGCGATTTTAAAATTCCCACCTAAATCCAAACAAGAAATTCGAATAAACTATATGTTCAGTATGGAACCAATCACGCGACCGCGAACCATCAACATTGTTCAACGCATATTTAATGCGCGGTAAATATATAAAGCGGAATCCACAATCAATAAAGAATGATTCAGATACCCCATACGAAAAACCAAATGTCAAAATACCAGCCAAATTCGATGTAGATTTTTTCCCTGTATAAAACTGTAAAATATTATAGTCGTCCATTTCACCAAAGTTCTGCAAATCGACAGACGACGACAAATCACCATAAAGGTCGGATAAATTCAACACAGTGTCTGTATCCGCATATCCCAAACCGAAACCCGCATATGGAATCAATTTACGCAAAGGCTTTTCCCAGCCATCGTAAAAATCACGAATAGCCATTGTACTAAAAACATTTGTTGTTACGGTTGATTGAACACCACCACTGCGAATATTAACGCTAAGGTTTGGCACATCGCCACCCGTCAACGGAACAGATCCATCTAATAACGGCGACACATTATATTCTGTTTCGGAAATATAGTCCCAATCAACCTGAAAACGCCAATGCGGTGTTATCGGCAAAACCCACCCGATTGCCATACCGCCAGTAAATGACGTTTCACCAAATTTTTTATCGATTGGCAATTTACCAACATCGGCAATCCCGGCATAGACAAAATCGCCACACGTCGTACAAGTATCATAATATGCCGCCGAAACAATTGCACCATCATTTGGGTTATAATAATATTCAGATGTCAATGTGCCGATATCATTTTTCATTTTGCCAATACCATGGGCCATCCCACCACGAATCAAAATGATAAATCTACGACCATCGTCCTGATAATAGCCATCGCGCACATGTTCGCCCGCATATTCCCAACCACCCGCGCGCGCAACATTTGCCGCACACATACACGCAATCATTGGCAAAGCAAATAATATTTTCTTCATCATAGCATGTATTATATCACAAATTGCCCCACGATAAAAATGATTTTATTTATCATTTATAAAACCACCCGATTGCATTTTCCACAACCGCGCATATTCACCGCGTTTGCGCAGCAATTGGGAATGTGTACCCTGCTCTATGATGCGGCCTGATTCAAGAACAACAATACGGTCCATATTGCGCAGCGTAGATAAACGATGTGCAATTGCAATTGTTGTACGACCCGCCGCCAATTTTTCAAACGACGATTGAATTGCCATTTCTGTTTCGCTGTCAAGGGCACTTGTCGCCTCGTCCAGAATAAGAATGGGGGCATTTTTCAAAAACGCGCGTGCAATTGCGATACGCTGACGTTGCCCCCCCGATAACTTAATTCCGCGATCACCAACCATGGAATTGTATTTCTTTTCGGTAGCATTTATAAACTTGTCTGCCGCCGCCATACGCGCCGCGCGTTTGATTTCCGGCAACGTCGCGCCTTCACGAGCATAGCCAATATTTTCACCAATCGTTCGGTTGAACATAATTGGATCTTGGGGGATAAAAGCAATCGCATCACGTAACGATTTTTGTGTTACATATTTTATATCCTGACCGTCAATATAAATTGCGCCACGCGATGGATCGTAAAACCGCATCAGCAGATTTACCAATGTTGTTTTTCCTGCACCTGACATACCAACAATTCCGACACGTTCACCTGGCTTTATTTTCAAATTCAAATCACGCAACACATATTTGTTTTTATATTTGAAATACAGATTTTTAAATTCTATGCCACCATGCGATATTGCCAACGGCTGTGCGTTTTCAGCATCAACTATATCAATTGGCTGGTTTAATTCAGAATAAGAATGTAATGCGGACCCGATTGTGTCCACCAGACGCGGAATTGTTCGCGCAATATATCCAATATTTCCCTGGACAATCTGATATACAGAAAGCGTGAAAACAATTTCACTTACCTTGATATGACCACGCATATATAAAAACAGCATCAACACTAAAACCGCACCAAACAAAATATCCCAAAGGAACATAGGAATAATCCACATAATGCGCTGTAAAAACGAAGAATGTATTTGGTCTTTAAGTGTTTTTATCCGCAACGGTTCCAAATATTGTTCTTCGTGTGTCGCCCCGTTAAACAACTTCACAATAGAAAACCCAGATATTGAATCAACAATATGCCCCGACAGGTGCGATGCCGATTCCGAAGTCCTTTTTGATGCGCGTGTAACAGGGCGCATCATACCAACAGAATAAACAACACGAAATATAAACGACCCCAACAACACAAGCGCAACATATTTGTTTATCTGTAATACCAGTCCCATATTTAACAGAATAACCCCCAATGTAGATGTTATCGCGGTAAAATCAAACAAAACCCCGAAACCATCGGCGATATAATTGATTTGACTGTTGATTTTTCCAGGTATTCGATTGTTATAAAACCCAATAGACTGCGAATGAACATAGTTTGTCATAACTTCGCTTATATTTTTCTTGGCCGCCGGTCGCCAATGTGCCGCCATCTGTTCCTGTAATGTGTTCATTAAATCGAACAACAAAAACAGCCCTATTATAACCCCTATTGTCCACAACGCATATGTCAAGAAACCATCACCGGTAAAACCGTTTTCAAAAAGTGCGACTATCTTGCGCTGGGATATTGGCCACCAGGTTGAATTTGCAATATCCCATACGATAAACAATACCGACCACAACATCACAAACCCTAACATCGGTCGTGCCGCATATTTAAAATAAAAACGCCATAATGATTTTGGTAATTTAATTGGCATAATAAAACACTTCCTTTATTTAATGACAATATCGTGGAATATTTCCGCTGGTATTGTTCCACCTGTTATTTTTGACGACATTGGTGTAAAATCATCGTTACCGACCCATACACCAATTACATATTTATCTGTTGCACCAACAAACCACGCATCGCGATTGTTATTACTGGTCCCGGTTTTCCCGCCCAGCACCCCCGATGCCGCCGCCCGATGTCCCGTTCCCCCCGGTGCCACAACATCAGACAACAATTCCGTCATATATCCAACCGTTTCCGTCGTCAAAACCAAAATCGGTTCCGATGGGTTCCGTTCATAAACTATATTTCCAGCGGCATCTGTAATTTTTGTAATAGAATAAGGCCGCACCGATTCCCCATTATTCCAAATCACCGCATAGATATTTGTTAAATCCAACAACGACATCTCTGACGCACCCAAAACGGTTGAATATTCGCGCCGCAACTTTGTCCCGACACCCAAGCGGCCCGCCATATTTAACACAGAATCAATACCATATGTTTCCGTCAGTTTTAGTGGCACCGAATTCACACTTTTCGCAAATGCGGTTGCCAATGTTATATCACCATAATAACGTTCATTATAGTTTTTAGGGTTATAGTCCCCAATTGCGAACGGCGAATCATTAACATAGGAATCGGGGCGAATACCATTTTCCAATGCCACCAAATATACAACGGGCTTAAACGCGGAACCCGGCTGGCGCGGGGCTGTTACACGATTAAATTGACTGGTCTGATAATCGGCACCACCCGACATCGCCCGAATCGCACCATCATGATTCATCGCGACAACTGCGCCCTGATATTCCCCGACACGATTCGCCAAGACGCGCGCCACATGTTCCTGTAACGGCATATCCATGGTTGTATAAACATAAAGGTCAGATTCAAATGTACCGATGCGGGAACGCACCTCGTCCAAAACAAAGTCCGTCCAATAGCGATATTTGTTTGTATCGGGTGCGGGCGTTGCGGGTCCCAACTGCTTTGCGGCCACACGTGCATCGTTAATATCAACATAACCCTGGCGCACCATTTCAGTTAAAATGGTCCGCGCACGCGTAATATTTTTTTCAGGATTTTTCAATGGACTGTATGTTGTTGGTGCCTTTAACATCGCGGCGATTTGCGCGGCCTGGGCCAATGTTAGTTTTTCTGCGGGCACCTGAAACATAACGCGCGCGGCGGCATCAATTCCACGCATTCCCCCAACCAGCGACACACGATTCATATACAAATCAAGAATCTGGTTTTTATCAAACCGGTTTTCCAACCAATAAGACAAAATCAATTCTTGAACCTTGCGCGAAATCTTTTTTTCACGCGACAAGAAAATATTTTTAGCGGTCTGTTGCGTAATTGATGAACCACCGGCGGCAAATTGTCCCCGAAACATATTTACAATTAACGCACGCAACACCCCGCGCGAATCAACCGGGCCATGTTCGAAAAAACGTTTATCTTCGATTGCGACAATCGCCTGCCACACATATGGTGGTAATTTTTCAACCGATACCGGCGCACCCATAATACGATTAGTTGCCCGAATTTCATTTCCGTTCCTGTCCATGAACATGATTGCGGGCGCACGCGTTTCATGTAAAATCGCGTCCAGCGACGGCATTTTAAGATAAATTACCGCAACATAACCCGCCACCGCCACCATTCCAACCAGGCACAAATTAAACAAATACACGACAATGCGCCAACGAAACGATGGACGCGATTTCTCGTTATTTTTTTTATCATCAATATTGCGGGACAACATATATTCCTTTCCTGTAAATTATAACACAAATTTCTTGCCTTTGCATACAGTTTATAAGTATAATTTACAACAATTATCTATGGGGGAAAGGTATGAAGAAAATATCATTTTTATTATTGGGTATGATTATTGCGATGCCCGCATTCGCGAACGAATACGGCGAATATTCGGAATCTTATAACGAAGAATCATATACAACTTATGCGCCCGACTATGACGACACACCGACCGAAACGATTACCACACGCACATCGGAACGCGCCCGCGACACATATGCCGGTTTCCGCATTCATAAAAACGAACATATTGCATTTGACTATGATATTCACAATGTCGGCAACACGACGGTAAAAAATGATAACTTTGGATTTGGTTTGAATATTGGCAATCGTTTAACAGATAATGTAAAACTTGAATTCGAAACATTGTATACCGGCACATCGACGACAAAAAATTCTGTCGATTATAATTTTGATGTCTGGTCGAATTTGTTAAATGTTTATATTTATAAAAACTTTGGTGGTGCGGTTGAACCATATTTTGGTGTTGGTCTGGGATTCAGTGGCCTGTGGTCCGATATAAACAATACCCACGACAGCGGTTTTGAATTATCGTTCGCGGCAATGGCTGGGGTTAATTTCGCATTAAATAAATATGTCGATTTGAACCTGGGGCTGCGCTATGTGGACTATGGCAAAATCGGACACGAAAATGCCACGACCAAGATTGATGCAACCGAAATCTATATCGGTGCCGCATATAAATTCGGATTGTTTGATTAAAAACGTTACTCAAAAAAAACACCGCCCAAATGGGCGGTAATTTTTATTTATTATTTTTATGGTATTTGTTTCCTGCGACAACCGTTGGCAATAATGCGACAATAAGACCAATCCCCGGGCCATACACCCACGATTCATCCACACAGGCCGGCGCAATACTTAACACATACAGCACCCACAGCCATGCCGACAAACCCGCATCATGCATACGGCGTGTCATCATTGAAATTGCCGGTATAACCATCGCGATTATATACACCACCAATGCTACACAAATCATACCAGACAATAACGCAGGGTGTCCCCACATTTCCCCTTCTATCAAAGATGCCAGACACAATAATATTGTCCCCAGTGTCAAAACAATTACATTACCAATCCATGATAACCAATATTCTGAACGCGATGATGTCCCCGACCATTCACAATAGCCGCGCCGCCAAAATGCGCGCCACGCGGACCAAATACCCGTATGTTTCACACTGGCACCGCACCCACATCCGCATGTGCATTCGCCACCATTATGGCATGGGCAATTTGCCCCACAATCGCACCCACATGGGCATACGTCTTTCTTGACAACCGTTTTCTTTGTAACTTTTTTAACTGATTTTTTCACTGTTGGCATTTTATTTCCTTTTTTACTTTATGTCCTGGGAATTATATCATAAAACAAACAATAAATAAATAAAAAACCGCCCGATTGGGCGGTATGAATTAGAATCCGAATACCATACGCTGTTTTGATTGACGTTTCTTTTCGTTGCGAACGGCTTCTTCTTTTAAACGTTTGCGTTTTGTTGTTGGTTTTTCATAACGCTGACGTTCTTTCATTTCGCGATACAGACCTTCTTTCTGCGATTTACGTTTTGCAACACGCAATGCCTGTTCAACATTATTGTCGCGAACCAGAACCTTTACCATATATAATTCACCCCCTTTGGCGAACTTGTATTTCTTTTATTGTTAATGTTTTGGTGGAGCTGATCAGACTCGAACTGACGACCCCCTGCTTGCAAAGCAGGTGCTCTACCAACTGAGCTACAACCCCAAAACTCTTTGAAAGCCCACTTATCTTATATTTATTTCAACCAAAAGTCAAATACTTTGTGCGCTTGATTTTATATGTGCCATCGGCTACCCTTTTCTTGCTTAATAAAAAGGTATATTTATGATAACGCTTTTTATGTTCGCATGTGTATGGATATGTACGGCACATGGTCTTAAATCGTCCGCCATACTTACCTATGCGTTCTTTTTATTTATATTGGCAACGGCTGTCTTCAACCTAGATTCCGTTTACTTGTTGCCAATCGTGGTAATTTATGCCGCATTCGCAATTGTTGGTATAATGACCCCATGGTCACGCATCGAAGGCGATAAACCACGCAACAGTGTAAAACGGTGGTGGAAACATCCGCGTGAATTGTTCGGCTATCGCATTGTTAATGTGTTGCTGTTTTTTGCGCCATTACCGGTATTGTCGTGGATTGGTGGAACTGTACTGGGGCTGGTTGGGCCATTACTAAAAAAACGTCAGCGAATAATGTACGACAACCTTAAAAAAATTATGCCGGAAAACGCAAACAAACGTTTTATGAAACGCGTGTGGACGAATTGGGGACGCGCCTTTGTAGAAGGCCTTAAATTGCCAACCTATCGTCGCAAAATGGACAAATATGTTACATTTCGTAATCGTGCGTTATTTTTCCAAAATCAGCAATTTTTGTTGGCTATGCCACATTTTGGATATATGGGGCTTATGTCGTTGGCATTTGTAAACAGTGAAAAAATCGTCGCCGTTACATACAAGGCGGCCCGCAATCCACTTACCAACGATATTATTTTACACAATTACGGTAATGGCTTTGTCCGCGAAGCACACTTTATTCCGGTCGGGAATGCTATTCCGATGGTGCGCGCCCTGCGCGATGGCGAAATATTGAACATCAATTCAGATCAACGTTTTCATGGCGCACCATATATTGACTTTATGGGTGTTCCAGCAAAGACATCAACTGGCATCGCCCAATTGGCACGCAAATTCAACCTGCCTATCTTATTGGGGCATGTTGAACGCACACATGGTGCGCATCATATATTGGCGTTTGACGAAATCGTTAATGTTCCGCATACCGACGATGCCGCCGCCGATGAATTGAATGGTATGAAAATGGTAAACGATGCGATGGGACGCATCATTAAAAGCAAGCCTGACGAATACTTGTGGATGCACAGACGTTGGGCATAAAAAACGGAAAGAGAAAAACAATGGCAAACTTGATTAACAAAATAAAAAATCTTTTCACTAAACACGATGATGATGTTGATGCAGGCCGTGTTAAATGGTCGCTTTATTGGCGTGTATGGCGTGAAATTGGTATTCCACAGTTAAAATGGCTTATTGCCGGTGTTGTGGCCACCGTTTTGGCGGCATCCGCCGAAGCGTACACAATTACCCTGGTCCAGCAGGTTGTTGATAAAGCGTTCATTGAAAAATCAATGGCGGCTATCTATTTCCTGGGGGTACAAATCATCATCGCCTACGGATTAAAAGGTGTCTTTACCTATGCCAAGGCCCTTATTATGTCCAAGGGCGGATTAATTGCCTATGCCCGCCTGCAACGTCGCATTTATGACCACATGGTTCATATGAATCTGGCGCGGTTTTATGGCGACGGAATCGGCAAAAACTTGAACTATTTTACGGTACAATCGGGGGCGGTATTGTCCCTGGTTACGACTGCGGTGGTCCAGTTTATTCAAAACCTGGCAACATTGGCAATGACCTTAGCATTAATGATTTATTATGCCCCACAAATGTGTGTTGTGTTATTATTCTTGGTACCGGCATTGTTGATTCCAATGGCGGTGATTATGCGTCGCAAACGCAAATTGTCGCGTCGCGGATTTAAAATCGCCAACGATGTTTCACAATGCCTTAACCAGACATTACGCGGAATAAAAACTATTCAATCTTTTGCCACCGAAAAACGCGAATTGAATAACTTTACAACCGTTCTGGAAAAATCAAACATCAACGCATATAAAAACACCCAGGCCGGCGCGTTGCGTTCACCATTGATGGAGTTTATGATTTCCATTGGGCTTTGTATCGCGATGATTATGGGTGGCCATTTTATTACCAGTGGAGCAATCACAACCGGTGATTTTACAGCATTCTTGTTGGCATTGACCGCGGCATACAAACCGGCAAAAAGCATTAGTGGCACCGGCGAATCAATGCAGCATGGTATTTTGGCGGCGGAAATATTGTTTGAATTCCTGGACAGCAAACCAGATATTGTTGATGCCCCGGACGCGCGCGATTTGACGGCCAAAAATCTGTCGGTTGATTTCAACCATGTGTCGTTCGCATATAATGAAAACGAGCCCGTCTTACGCGATATCGATTTTCATGTTCCCGCCGGCACAGTATGCGCATTTGTCGGCGAATCAGGTGGCGGGAAAACAACTATGTTTAATTTGATTCAACGTTTTTATGACCCGCAAAGTGGTAAAATCGCAATCAACCGTACCGATATTAAAAAGTATACATTACATTCGTTGCGTAAAAGCATATCGGAAGTATCCCAAGATGTATTTTTATTCAACGACACCATCGAAGAAAACATTAAATACGGCCGTCCAGATGCCACACACGAAGAAGTTGTTGCGGCGGCACGCGCGGCAAACGCACACGATTTCATTATGGAATTTGCGGACGGTTATAATTCATCTGTCGGCGAAGGTGGCGGTTTACTGTCGGGCGGACAAAAACAAAGAATTGCGATTGCACGCGCAATATTAAAAGATGCCCCTATTCTGCTTATGGACGAGGCTACATCGGCCCTGGACACACAAAGTGAAAAGTTAATTCAATCGGCATTAACCGATTTAATGCGGGGTCGCACGACATTTGTTATCGCACACCGTCTGTCCACAATTTTGGATGCAGATATGATTTGTGTTATCAAGGATGGCCAGATTATTGAGCGCGGAACCGATGCAGAATTATGCGCATTGGGTGGCGAATACAAACGGCTGCGCGATATTCAATTCAAAACAAAAAGCAAAAAATAAAAACGGGAAACGCCTATGCAACATAATTACAGTTTTGTTCAGACGCATCAGTATATAAAAGGCATCGCTCCGGTTTATAAAATAAAAAAACCTTTGCACTTGGGTTCACAATGGTCAAACCTGGTGCCAAGAAGCAATCTGGGTAATTTTTTGCATTTCTTGTATGACACAGAAGACAAGTTCGGCATATCGTTATCGTATCGCACACACAATGTCAAAACCGTTCGTGATTTTGTTTTGCTGGTGCACAGTTTATCACACAATAAAACAAAATAAAAATGGGGCGATTGCCCCATTTTTATTTGACTGTTAGTTCTTTGCCATGGGTGTCAACAACGACGGTTCCGCCATCGCCCACTGCGCCCGACAAAATTAAATCAGCGATTTTATCTTCAACCGCGGACGTAATAAGCCGTTTCAATGGTCGCGCACCGAATACAGAATCGTATCCATTGTCCGCCAACCAATTGATTGCCTTGTCCGTAATATCCAACGATATGCGACGTTCCGCCAGGCGTTTTTCAAGGTTTCTAATCTGAATCTTGACAATGCCCGCCATCACATCACGCCCCAGCGCATTAAAGAACACAATTTCATCAATACGATTTATGAATTCAGGACGGAATTGTTTGCGCACCGCATCCATATCCGGCAAATTACTTGTCATAATGATAATTGTGTTTGTAAAGTTCACAACATGCCCCTGGCCGTCAGTTAAACGCCCATCGTCCAATATTTGTAAAAATACATTGAACACATCTGGATGTGCCTTTTCGATTTCATCGAACAGCAATACCTGATATGGACGGCGACGTACACTTTCGGTCAAAACACCGCCGGCATCATAGCCCACATACCCCGGGGGCGCACCGATTAAACGCGCGACCGAATGCGGTTCCATAAATTCACTCATATCAATTCGGGTCATCGCAGTGTCGTCGTTGAACAAATATTCTGCCAAAGCCTTGGCGACTTCGGTTTTACCAACCCCGGTCGGCCCCAGGAACATAAACGAACCCATTGGACGATGCGGGTCGGACAACCCGGCACGCGACCGGCGAATTGCGCGTGCAACGATTGACAGCGCGTTATCCTGTCCCACGACACGTTTGCGCAACTCGTCTTCGATGTTTAATAGTTTAGATTGTTCTTCGACACTTAATCTGTCGGCGGGAACACCGGTCCATTTACTTACCACCGCGGCGATATGTTCCGGCAAAACGGTCTTGTATTCCTTGGATTCGGCATTCATTTTCTTTATTTTTTCTTCCAGTTCTGGAATCTTGCCGTATTGTAACGCAGATGCCTTTTCATAATCGCCCGAACGCATAGCGGCGGCAACTTCGGCCTTGGCGGTATCCAGTGCCGCCATCGCATCGGAAAGCCCATGCATTTTTTCCTGTTCGGCACGCCACGCGGCCGTCATTTTTTCAGATTCCGCGGTCGCATCTGCGATTAACTTTTCCAAATCAACCAAACGTTTTTTAGATTCTTCATCTTTTTCCTTTTTCAATGCCTGACGTTCTATCTTTAATTGGGCAAGACGATGGTCAACCTCGTCAAGTGCATCTGGCTTTGAAGAAACCTCGATACGAACGCGGGCGGCGGCTTCATCCATCAAATCAATTGCCTTGTCTGGCAGGAAACGGTCGGTAATATACCGATTCGATAATTTAACGGCCGCAACCAGCGCGCTGTCTGCGATACGAACACCATGGTGCCCTTCGTATTTTTCTTTTAACCCACGCAAAATTGAAATAGTGTCTTCAACGGTCGGTTCTTCGATATAAACCGGTTGAAAACGACGCGCCAACGCGGGATCTTTTTCAATATATTGACGATACTCGTCCAATGTCGTCGCCCCAAGGCAGTGTAATTCACCACGCGCCAACATCGGTTTAAGCAGGTTTCCAGCATCCATAGAACCTTCGCCCTTGCCGGCACCGACCAACGTGTGTAATTCATCAATAAACAATATGATTTGACCGTTGGAATCTTTGACCGCCTTTAAAATCGCTTTAAGGCGCGCTTCAAACTGGCCACGAAACATTGCGCCCGCCATCATTGCACCCAAATCCAGCGACAATAACTTTTTATTTTGCAGGTTTTCCGGTATATCGCGCGAAATAATGCGTTCCGCCAAACCTTCTATTATTGCGGTTTTACCAACGCCCGGATTCCCAATTAAAACCGGATTGTTTTTAGTACGACGCGACAACACCTGGATAGTACGACGAATTTCATCATCGCGCCCGATAACCGGGTCCAACTTGCCATCCGCCGCCAATTTTGTAAAATCGGTCGTATATTTTTCGATTGCCTGTTGCGGTGTTTCATTCATTTCTTCTGGATTCATAAATCTACCCCCAATACTTTTTTGCTGTTTGTATATATAGTGTCATTTTTTCCCCTTTCAAGACACAGGAATCAAACCCCCGAAAATAAAAATACAAAAAGTAAAAACATTTCTTGACTTTTCGCGATTTTTGTTATAAATTGGGGCGCAGTTATCAAAGGATTAAGTTATGCCACGTGTATGTAATGTAACAGGTAAGAAAACAGAAGTTGGGATGAATGTTTCCCACTCTATGCGCCATACAAAACGCACATTCTTGCCGAATTTACAAAAATTAAACTTTCACAGCGATATTTTGAATCGCGACTTTTCATTGCGTATTTCAACGGCCGGTTTGCGTACATTGACCAAACATGGCGGTTTGGATGGTTATGTAATGGCGAAACCAGTATCGCGTTTGACACCGGAAATGGCGGCAATCAAGAAAGCCATTGAAAAGAAAGCCGGTAAACCAGCGGCCCCTGCTAAAAAGCCAACACACAAGGCGACACGCAGCGCACGTTTGGTAAAAAAGGTTGAATCCAAGAAAGCGGCCGCGAAATAATCGCGCCGAATTGGGTTTTGGCCCTGTGGCGGAATTGGTAGACGCGCTTGACTCAAAATCAAGTTCCGCAAGGAGTATCGGTTCAAGTCCGATCAGGGCCA
>JAFVFD010000003.1 GCA_017475605.1 Alphaproteobacteria bacterium
CTTGATAAACAATAACCAAACCCAGATGCAAAAACTCTATTAACCATATCCGTTTTTGCGGGTTTGCTAATTGTTTATCTGCGTATTGGTCATGCGTGCCTGTGTGGGCATACGCCCACAAAAACTTCGTTTTTATGGCACTTGATAAATAATAGAGGTCGCCAAGAATCAAACACAGGCAATAAATAAAATCAAAAAAATCTCCGTTTGTCGATTTTTTAAGATTTTCTTAATTGGCCCCAAACGGATTGTTCGCTGCGCTCACCACACGTAAGGCGCGAACTTCGTTTCACTCGTTCTTGCCAACTATCGTGTCGAACCTACGGTTCTCATCCGTGGGGCAGCCAGAAAGAATTAAAAAACACCACAAAATGTGGTGTTTTTTGATTCTTGGCAGCCCCAAACGGATTCGAACCGTTGTTCTCGCCTTGAAAGGGCGGTGTCCTGGGCCTCTAGACGATGGGGCCAAAAAACCTGCAATTTTTAGGAAATTTCCCAAAATGCCGGCAAATTATAACTGCGCTTTGGCGCATTGTCAAGAAACTATTTTCTTTTTTGCACCATTTGAAACACGAATTTTCCAATTGCGCTTTGTCGGATGTTCGCAATTTGTGCCGACATGCGCACGTTTTCATTGTTCAAATCGGTGT
Source organism: Alphaproteobacteria bacterium (assembly GCA_017475605.1). GTDB lineage: Bacteria > Pseudomonadota > Alphaproteobacteria > Rs-D84 > Rs-D84 > Enterousia. Next base: position 651 of record JAFVFD010000003.1, read on the forward strand.
TTTCTTGTTTTAAGCGTTTGTTTTCGCGTTCCAATTCGGCAACACGTTTCGCCATTTCGCGATTAGATTCGACCAATTCGATGTTTCTGTCGTCCATTGTGTCCAATTCATAGGACATTTGGTCATAATGTTTTTTGCGTGATTTTTCGTGCTTTATTGTGTGTGCCATATCAACTAATGCGTGGAAACGCATTATGTCGCGGTACATGTGTAATGGATAAATTGGTACGTTATTGTTGGACAGTTTTTCGCGAACCTTGGCTACCTGGGTCATGGTGATTTCGCCGTTAAACCATTCAATTTCCGGTGTGCCAATCAAATCCGCCGTCAGGTTCAGGCAATTATCTATTTCCTTTATCATGCGGTTCAGACGGGCGACATTTTTACAATCTTTCTTGTTCTTTTTCTTGAATTGGCGGTATTCGTTGCACAATTTATCGTATGCGAAAATGATATCTGTTTGGAAAACCCAATTCATCTGCCCAACGCAAGTTCCCAGTTCAGAATATGTTTGTTCATATTCGCTGATGGCATTGCGAATTTTGATGGATGCAAACGGCGAAAACGGTGCCAGGGTGCTGCCACCGTCCTGGATGTGTAAGTCAGCAGCCATACCAACAGCGGAAATAAGTTTGTTTTGTGGATAAATGTGTTTGTGTTCAAGGCTTTCTATGCCGCACATGTCTAATGACTTTTGAAAGCTTTCGTATGATGTTTGACGACCGGTATAACGGAGAATTTCAACAATCGCATCAACTGTGTCATTATATGTCTTTATCAAACGATCCATATCCTGCTGGGAAAAAGATTCCGGGCTGTCAACGTTTCCAGAATATTCAATTGTTGCCATTTATTACATTCCTTTTGTTTTTTATAATAGTAATACAAAAAATATAATTGTCAATATGTTTGTTGAAATAAAAAACCGCCAATTCGGCGGAAAATAACTGGCGGGATGTAAGGGGCTCGAACCCTCGACCTTCTGCGTGACAGGCAGACGCTCTAAACCAGCTGAGCTAACACCCCGCAAAGCCCACATATCTTATACCGACAAAGATGTAATTGCAAGTGTTTTTTTGTATTTTATATAAATATTGACAATGTTGTGTTTTGTACTATATTATAATAAGTAAAGCAACCGAAAAGGGACAAAATGAAAAATATATTTGGAACAATCTTTAAGAAGAACACAGTTAAACCGGTACAATCGGCTGAAAAGCCTGTTTCTAAAATACCAGCAAAACCAAAGTATGATTTTGTTGAACAATATACAGTTATTGATCCGAAAAAGATTTTAAACGGTGGTTATGAATTGTGGCAAATGTGTGAAAATGTCCCGGTGGCATGCGAAGAAGAAGGTGTGCCAACAACAGGGTTCATACGATACAAAATGTTGCCGACAAAAATCGTGATGGGTTTTCTGTGCGAATTACAGAAAAAAACATCGGAAGAAATCGAAGATCCGAAAATGCGTACTTTGTCCATTGTACATGTTTCCCAAAACCATCGCATTGTAATAGGACCTAATTTTGAATCGCCAAAATCACCTGTGTTTTGGGTGGTCGCCGACGATGTGCCCAAGAAAGATTGGATATTACATGTAACGCCGGAAAAGAACCGCGCGATTGTCGATGCGTTAAAAATACATACGCGATAAAAAATAAAAACCCGCATTTGCGGGTTTTTATTTTTACTTGATAAGTTTTCCAATTGCCATTGCGGTATCGCACATGCGGTTTGAAAAGCCCCATTCGTTATCATACCATGCGGTTACATGAACTAACTTATCTGCCAATACTTTTGTTTGTCCGGCATCAAAAATGGAACTGTGCGCATCATCTGTAAAGTCAATCGAAACCAATGGTTTATCATTATAGCCAAATGTTTTAGATTCGGCCGCACGCATCGCATCGTTGACCGCTTCGACAGTTGCAGATTTTTCCAAATTCGCGACCAGTTCAACAACCGATACATCGGGGGTCGGAACGCGAATTGCCATGCCATCCATTTTTCCAGCCAGATTTGGTAAAACCAGACCAATAGCCTTGGCCGCACCGGTGGATGTCGGAATCATGGACATCGCCGCCGCGCGCGCACGACGGAAATCTTTGTGGTTTTTATCCAACAATTGCTGATCGCCGGTGTATGCGTGAACCGTTGTCATCCAGGCAGATACAATGCCGAACTTTTCGTCCAGCACCTTGGCCACCGGTGCCAAACAATTTGTTGTGCATGATGCGTTGGAAACAATTAAATCGTCCGCGGTCAATGTATCTTCGTTAACACCGAAAACAATTGTTTTGTCCGCCCCCGCAGATGGTGCCGAAACCAAAACACGTTTCGCGCCCGCATCAAGATGAACACGTGCCTTGTCCGCGGCGGTGAACAAACCTGTGCATTCCATAACGACATCAATTTTTAAATCTTTCCAAGGCAATTTAGACGGGTCGCGTTCGGAAATGCACTTGATTTTCTGATTGCCGACGATTATGTATTCACCGTCCAATTTAACATCCATTGGCAGTTTCCCATGTACAGAATCATATTCCAACAAATATGCATTCTGTTCAGCCGGTGCCAAATCATTTACCGCAACAAATTCAATGTCATCGCGACCTGATACCAATGCCGCACGCAAAATAAGACGACCAATACGACCGAATCCGTTGATTGCTACTCTTAATTTAGACATATTTCTTCCTTTCGTTTAATGTTATTGCTACACAAGGCTAATTCTAGCACTTTAATTTCACAGAATACAATTGAATTTTGTCCGTTGCCATTTTATAATATTGTCAATATGAAATACGATGCGTATATTATTACAGGTCCAACCGCGTCGGGCAAATCATCTTTTGCCCATAATCTTGCACGCGAAATTGGCGGTACTATTATCAATGCCGACAGTGTACAAATATATCGCGGAATTGAAAATATATCTGCTTCGCCATTTGCATCGCGCGAAATTACGCCAGAAATAGATGGGGTGCCGTATCGCCTTTTTTCAATTTTACCACTGACCCAGCAAATAAGTGTTGCGGAATATCTTGATATGGCGCGGGCTGAATATGATGCGGCGCGCGGGGCTGGGCGGGTGCCGATTTTTGTTGGCGGGACGGGATACTATATAAATGCGTTGATACATGGTATGTCGCCAATGCCGGAAATAGATGCAGATGTTCGGGCCAAGGCGCGTGATGTGGTGGCATCTGATATAGCGGCGGCACGCGCGATGTTGCCGGCCGATTTTACCGCGACCGACCCACAACGCGTTGCCCGCGCATTAGAGGTTTTTTTACAAACAGGCATACATATAACCGAATATCAAAACGCGGCGCGTGTTGGTGCCGTTGTGCCAAATGCGCATCGAATACTTATTAATCCGCCGGCGGATGTGCTGCGGGCGCGTATTGCGGCGCGTATACCGGAAATGCTGTCGGGTGGCGCGTTGGCCGAGGCGCACGCGGTTATTGATTCCGGCTGGGACGAAACGCGGGCAATTGGTGCGGCGCAATTATGTGCCTATATTCGTGGCGAAATATCAATGGATGTGGCCATCCAAAATTGGATTACCAAAACTAACCAATATGCCAAGCGGCAACGTACATGGTTTCGTACGCAATTTGACGCAGATGAAATCATTACAAAAATCTGATTTTAATATATTGAATTTTATAAAAAAACCAGGTATTTTACATGTATGTTTAAATCTGGTGATGTTGTAAAAGTTTTATTGCCAAATGTCGTCAATACTGGATACGACTATCGCCTTAATGCGCCGGCGGATTTAGGTTCTTTTGTTGAATGTCGTGTTATGAATCGCCCCTATATTGGCGTTGTGTGGGGACTGCCGGATTCCGGTTTGCCGGCGGATAAAATCAAAAGCGTTGTACGCGTGTTGGATGCGCATATGTCTGTTGCTGATTTACAATGGATAAAGCGTATGTCCGATTGGACCCTGATGACACCAGGGGCGGTATTAAAACTTATCATAAATATACCAGATGCTTTTTCGCCACCGCGTGTGGAACAATTGTATTCGTTTGATTTTGATGCGAAAATAAAAATGACCGCACCGCGCCAGGCGGTTGCCGATGCGTTTGCATCAAATGATAATGATGCGATGTCGGCAAATGATATTGTCAATATTGCGCATGTGTCGCCAGCGGTCGTGCGAACGATGATTAAAAATGAAATACTGCACCCAGCAGACGTGCGCACAGTGGAAAATGAAAACAGATTCATATATCAATATCACGATATGGGAACGGTCGTGTTAAATGATGAACAATCTGTCGCCGCGACCCAGATAGCCGATGCGATTGCGCATGGCGGTTTTTCTGTTTTTCTGTTGGATGGAATTACGGGGTCCGGCAAGACCCAGGTTTATTTTGATGCCGCGTTGCGTGCGTATAATGCGGGTAAATCGGTTTTGCTGATGATGCCGGAAATTGCGTTGACCGCACAATTTATGTCGCGGTTTGAATCGCGATTTGGTGCCCCGCCCGTTGTATGGCACAGTAATTTAACCGCGGCGCGTCGGCGTGAAATATGGCGTGGGGTGTGTCGGGGTGAAATACGGGTCGTTGTCGGTACACGAAGTGCGCTGTTTTTACCATGGCAAAACCTGGGGTTGATAGTCGTTGATGAAGAACACGATACTTCGTACAAGCAGGAAGATATGGGAAATTATCATGCGCGTGATATGGCAATTTTGCGTGCATCTATTGCCGGGTTCCCGGTTGTTTTGGCCAGTGCGACACCTGCGGCGGAAACACTGGAAAATGTTGCAACGGGAAAATATCGTGGACTTAAATTAACATCGCGATTTGGTGGGGCTACATTACCAAAAATAGAAACGATTGATTTACGGGCCAATCGCCCAGAATCATATAAAGCATCAACTGATGAAAATGCACAGGAAATTGCGGGCGCATTGTCCGCACCACTTTGTGATGCGATACGCGATACATTAAATAATCATCAACAGATAATGTTGTTTATAAATCGGCGCGGGTTTGCACCAATTGTGCAGTGTAAAAAATGTGGGTGGACGGCAACCTGTCCTGATTGCAGTGTTGGTATGACCTATCACAAACGCATTGGAAAATTGTTGTGTCATATGTGTGGGCGCACCGAACCATTACCGGACAAGTGTGCGAATTGTGGTGGCGATGTTTCTATGCGTGGAACAGGTATTGAACGGGTCCAAGAAGAAGTTTTGGCGCGTTTCCCAAATGCGCGTACTGCAATCGTATCCAGTGATACAATCGCATCGCGGCAAAGCCTGGAACGCATTGTTGCGAAAATGGAATCGGGTGAAATAGATATTGTTATCGGAACACAGATTCTTGCCAAAGGGCACCATTTTCCGAATCTGACACTGGTTGGTGTGGTGGATGCAGATATGGGGTTGTTTGGGACCGACTTTCGTGCCGCGGAACATACATTTCAGCAATTGTTCCAGGTCGCCGGTCGTGCCGGTCGTGGTGCGATACCGGGACGCGTTTTATTACAAACCTATCAACCCGACCACCCGGTGTTAAATGCCATCTGTGCGGGCAATCGTGATGAGTTTATGGAAACGGATATGGCGGGGCGGCGCATGGCAAAAATGCCACCTTTTGGGCAATTGATTGCGGTCGTTGTCGAGGGTGCGCGTGAAAATATTTTACAAAAATACTGTACCGATTTGGCGGCGGCCGCACCAAATATAAATGGAGGGCGCATAATGGGACCGGTGCCGGCGCAAATATATCAGATTCGAAATTGGTACCGGATGCGGTTTTTGGTTTCGGGCGATGTGCGCGCAAAATTACAGCCGATTGTCGCGAATTGGTTGGCGCGTGTGAAACAACCCGCAAATATTCGCGTTAAAATCGATGTGAACCCAGTTAATTTTATGTAATAAGAAAGGCGCAAATTGCGCCTTTTGTTATCTTGCGTGGCAGAATACTTTATTCCACAGTGCGCGCCATCTGGCAGACCTTTCGGCGCGTTTGCGGGCGCGTTCCGCAAAGTATTCTTCTAGATTAGATTTTTCTGAATATTGCGCATTTGATTCCGAGGCGTGCGGGTGGTTCTTTTCCCATACGGTTGACATATATTGATTAAATTCGTTGCGACGTTTGTTGTTTACGTTGCCCATTTCATCAATTAGTCCCAATCGCATCATTTCAGCATCGGAACCATCATACTTTATTTCGTGTTCTTTCATCATTGCTTTTCCATTCTTTTTGTTTATATAACCTCGGTTACGGCACGCAGGGCCCCATCGCGCGATAATTGGACAACACGAATTTTTTTGCGCATTTCAGCCATCAATTGTGCGCGGTCATATGCGGGCTGGGTGTGTAAAATGCGGTCTGCAAATGCAGCATATGCGGCATCGGCACTTTCCGCGTGAATTGTTGTATAGAAATGGTCGTGCCCCGTCCCCAGCATTTCCCACAGCACCGACGCATTGTCCGTTGATATTTCGCCACCGATAATAACATCGGGTGTCATACGCACCACCAGGTCCAGCAGGCGTGCATAATTAAAATCATTTGTTTGTTCGGTACGCGACAGGACAAAATGTACACGATTATCCTGGGGGACACGAATTTCACGTGCATCTTCGACCGTAATGACACGACTGTTTTGGTCAATAAGGGTCAGCATATGATTCAAAAAGGTTGTTTTACCAGTTGCCGTTGCACCACTTATTAAAATAGGGCTGCCATCATTTATGGCGGACATTAAACGGTCGTATGGATCGTCGGGACGAACGGTTTGACGCGGTTTAACACGTAATAATTTTTTCCCGCGTTCAAGGTGGTAATTTTCAAAACTGGTATCCGGTGCGCCGCCGCCGCGAATACTCATGGCGACACCGCCGGTTATATCGCGTTCGTCAAATTGTACATTCGGTCCCGCGATTGCCGAAAAACGATGATTACCCGGAAGTGTCGCATAAACAACCGGCATGCCATGTATCGGGTCAAATGGACGTTCGTATATGTTCGCGACCGTATGTATTAAATCAACCAGGTATTGTTTCGACAACTGTGGCGCATCATACGCAACCCATGGAACGCGCGCACCATGCAGGCGCATCCAAACCTGGCCTGCGTGATTTATGGCGATTTCTTCGACGAATTCGGGTTTATAAAACTCGGCCAAAGGTTCCAATAAAGAATCAAGTACTACATTTGACATTTGTTTTAATTTTATCATAAATCGACCCTTGAATCAAAATGCTTTATTTGGTAAAATAGAAAAAAAGAGAGAAAGAAAATGAAAAAATCTTGGATTGCTGTAATTTGTGCTGTATTGGCGTTGGGCGCGTGTTCAACGGGCGATACACCGTATAATACCGATGATTTTGAACATGGTGGTGCCGATGCCCCGTTGTACAACGAACGGACCAGCCAATTTATGCAGGCGGAAAATCAATATTCCAATATTGATTCCTATAAACCCAAAACCGCCAAGGAAAAAGAATTAAGCGATAATAAATGGAAAACATCGCGTATGGAAACCCATTGGCAAGAATACAAGGGGACAATGGTTCGTGTACAAATCTTGCTGGGGAACAGTGATGTTCGTGAAATGCGCCTGCGCCTGATGCAAAATGCCGACGGTATGGATATTGACGGCGATGCACGTACCATTTTGGCCAAGGTCGCAGACTATGAAATGAAACGCGTTTGTGGCCGTAACACCGACAGTATTGTTATGATTTATGACAAACCGTCATTTGATGTTATGCGCCCAACACCGTATTATGATTATCGGATGGAGGCCGAAGGGTCCACCATGCGCGAATACGGGTTCCGTTGCGTTTATAACAATTAAAAAGACCGGCAAAATGCCGGTTTTTTTTACTTGCATTTTGTGCCCCAGATTTAATATATTTGTGTTGGACAAAACAAAAGGGGACAATCATGAAAAAAATTATGTCTGTATTGGGCATTTGCGGTGTTGCTTTCTTGGCGGCATGCGACAGTAATGCTGGTGCGAAAAACGGTGATACAGTTGTTATCGATTTCGCGGGTTATCTTGATGGCGAACAATTCGAAGGGGGTACGGCATCTGGTTTCCCATTGACATTGGGCAGCGGTCAATTCGTTCCAGGATTTGAAGAACAAATCGTTGGTATGAAGGTTGGTGAAACAAAAGACATCAACATCACATTCCCAGAACAGTATGTTGAAAACTTGGCCGGCAAGGCGGTTGTGTTCAAAGTAACTGTTAACGAAATCAAAAAGAATTAATCTTTTTAATCTTGAAAAAAACGCCGCCCGTTTGGGCGGTGTTTTTTATTTTGCTTTTGTTTATTCATCAATCGCGGTGATAAAGATTTTTAATTTATTCGCTTCTTTTATCACATTTTCGCGGTCAACAACAAAACATGTTTTTGTGTTAACAATAATTCCACGCAGGTGTGCGGCCGCGACGGCGCGCACCGTATCAACACCAATGGCGGGAATGTCAATGCGTAAATCTTGGCCTGGTTTGGTCATTTTGGCAAAAACACCACTGGCGCGTTTTTTGTTTTTGCGCATTTCAACAACGCGTTCCAGCATACGTGCGGTACCCTCGGCTGCTTCGACTGCGATAACCTGCTTGTCAACAACAACAGATGCGCCAATGTCCGCCGCACCAATAGTGTGCGATACATCAATTGCGCGTTCTATATCCGCCATATCTGATTTTGTTGGTTTGGTTTTCGTCTGAATACCCGCCGATTCAAATGTTAATTCCGGGGCCAAATCCTGGGCCGCCAAGATATTAAATCCACGCTTTTCTAAAATCTTGTTTAGTGTAACCGCCATAGAATCATACCCCCGTTGATGTTTCATAATGCTTAATAACACCGACAGCGACCATAAATCTGGTCGTATGTCGTAAAGGTTTGGGTGCCCAATCGCACCGACAAATACCAGGTTGCGAATGCCACGCCTGCGAAATTCACGCACCGCACGACCCGCACCCCCAAGTCGCACCACAATATCCGGATTCAATTTCGGATCAACAAAGTTTTTAAGTCCAACAACATACACGTCCCAGCCCGCACGACGCAGCGCATCGCGGGTAAAAAATGGTAACTGTAATGCGCCGGCTATCAAAGCAATCTTGTTATCGGCGCGCGTGTTCAATCGTTTCATAATATCTAAGGGTACGCATAAATCGCGCTGGAATCAAGTTGCAATTTATGATAATATTTATATAAAGTGAAAATTGGGTGTAACGCATATGAAAAAAATATCTTGTTTAGTTGTTGCGATGTTGGTGGCAATGCCTGCATACGCAAAATACAGCGACCGTCAATTCCGTTCGGAAATCGCACGTGGTGTTGACATTATTGGTGCGGAATCAAATGTTAATGTGATACCGGACGATGCACCGGGCGCATTGGGACGTGATGTGTACCAGAAAGTCGGTGTTGTCGATAATTCTGATATAACAATGTTCATTCCAACAACAATGTATGTGCGCGCGGGTGGGGGATTTAACCTGCCGTTTGCGACGGACTATGCCGGGTTTGGTGGCGAAAAACATTCGTCCAGTGGTTCTTATACCGCGCAAATAGGTTTGGGGTGGAATCTGTCATCGTATGTGCGGACTGAAATTGATGCGCAGACATCTACATTTACTTTTTCACACCTGGATAATCGCCAGGCAAATTATCAAACATTGGGCGCGATGTTATATTTTGATTTTGCCCGTCGATATGTTCAAACGGGTGATGTTACGCGCATGCGCCATTTTGTGCCATTTATGGGTGTGGGTGCCGGGTTTGGACACTATGAATTCGAAGGGGCCGATGGTTCAAATGGATTTGTTATTGCCGCACCACGCGCAACATTGGGCTTTAATATAATGCTGACCGATTTGATTGGTATTGATATTGCGTATCAATATCAGATGATGATTGGTAACGGATTCGGTTGGGGTGTGCGCCATGGCGGTGTTGATAATATCAGCAACGTTATTGCGTCTTTTCGTGTGAATTTCTGATGGGGTGAATGATATGAAAATAAAATTATTAATTGGTGCATTGTGTTTAATCGCAACATCCGCGAACGCGGCGATTCCATACCGCGTACGCCAGGTGGTAACCCCGCCGGCCGAAATCCCAGATGGTAACGATGACGAGGCCTTTGCCCGTATCCACCGTTTTTATGTTGGTGGTATGTATGATTTTTCAATGTGGCAATCATATACAGACAAAAACGATGTGCGCGTTAGCGGTAAAAACACATCTTCGTTTGATATTGTCGCTGGTATTCGTATTTATGATACTTTCCGGTTGGAAGCAAACTATGCCCGCACAATCGCAAAGTTCGATGATATTAAATTGGAAGGCAACACCGTTTTCGCAAATGCTATATTTGATGCGCGTATTGACAGTATGTATCGCCTTTTCCGGTCGCAAAGCCTGGTGCCGTATGTCGGTGCCGGTGTCGGTTTAAGTGGGAACAAAGTCGATGGCGCAAAAATTGATGACAAAATAAGTCCGGCGGTCGCGGTTATGGCGGGCCTGGGAATTGAACTGGGCGAATATTTCACAATTGATGCGGGTTATCGCTATATGTATATGTTTTCGCCAAAGTTTGATGCGATTGAAGGTCTGAACCCAACGGCGCATCAATTCCGCGTTGGCGCACGTGTGAACTTTTAATCGAATATGAAAAAGTGTCCGTTCTTTGGTATATGTGGTGGGTGTAAATATGATTTTACATCGGCGGACTATCATAATCAAAAATTGGCGGCATTACCTGATTTGCCGATAACCGATGATGCGCGGTGGCTGGATGCGGGGGCGCGCCGTCGTGGCGATTTCTGTTTTGCGCCGAACGAATTTGGGCTGTTCGAATCGCGGTCTAAAAATATAGTGCCGGTGCGCAATTGTCCGAATATGGTACCGGAAATTAACGATATTTTACCGCGTGTTGCGGCATTACCATGGGGGGCATCGGGTTCGTGCCTTATCACATCATGCGAAAATGGAATCGATATTGTGGTTAATTCCGATGTGCCGTATTTTACCCCCGAATTTAAAACTGCGGCGGAAAAAACAGGTGCGATTCGCGTTGTGTGGAACGATAAAATCGTGTTTCAATCTGAAAAGCCAATAATTAAATTTGATGATGTTGCGGTGGAATACCCAGCAAACGCGTTTTTACAACCAGGCAAGCCAGGCGAGTCCGCATTGCGCGAAATGGTCGTTTCCGCGGTGGCGGGCGCAAAACGCGTGGCAGATTTGTTCTGTGGCCTGGGCAGTTTTACATTTGCAACACATGCCGATGGCTTTGATATTGTTGGCACCGGTGTAAAGCGCGATTTGTTTACGCATCCGCTTACGGTTGGAATGTTGAACGGGTATGATTGTGTAATAATGGACCCACCGCGTGCGGGTGCGATGGCCCAGTGTCGTGAATTGATTAAAAGTAATGTCGGGCGTGTGATTTATGTTTCGTGTAACCCGGAAACATTCCGTCGCGATATGAATATTCTGGTGCGTGGGGGGTATAAATTGCGTGAACTGGTCCCCGTTGATCAATTTGTGGGCAGTGCCCACTGGGAACTTTTTTCCGTATTTGAAAAATAAAAGCAAACCGCCAGAAATGGCGGTCTGTTTTAATCATCGCTTTTCTTGCGGTTGTGGTGGCGACATAACATTTGGCAATTTTCTGGAACTGTTTTTCCGCCCTGGGACCATGGAATAATATGGTCGCCATCCATTTCTTCAAATTTCCATACTTTGTTTTCGTTTTCTGTGTTTTCACAATACGGACAAATGCCACCTTGTTTTTGATATATTGTGCGTTTCGTTGCGTTGTCGAATTGGCGCAGGTTCAGGTGTTTTTTATCATTATCAAAAACAAATTCAAATATACCGCGCTTGTTTTGTATTTCTTCGTCTGCCATTAAACCGGCAACAGCACGTCGCATAACCGATGTATCATATTTTCTGTAACCATATTTGTTATACAATGTTCCCCATGGCAAACCACGCATTTCGTTATAGTATGTTTCACCAAACACATCGTGGACCCAATCAACAACCGATTTATAATAGTTTATCAGTTCATCTGCGGTTTCATCCGCGCGATGAATTGACATATAATTTTTTATTTCCGGGTATTGTGTTGGGTTTGTTTCAATTATCCACCCCAGTACAAGGTTTAACAATGCCTGGCGATTGGCGGCTTCGCTGTTTATTGCGATAATGCTGTGCTTTCTGTCATTGTCAAAATAGCGATAGTTTAATGCGGGGTTGTTGTCCTTTTTGGAAAAGAACGCCTTGGCGGATGTAAGCCATGTGCCAGTATAGTCCGCATTTAACAATTCCTGTTCGGTCATTTGTTCGCCGGCAATATTAATTGTGTGGAACCATTCTAGTTTTTCGTCTTCGTTCCCATCGCAAACATATACCTGTAATTTATATTCGTCCAAGATTTGTTTTTGTTTGTCCGGGGATAATTGTGTAAATGTCTGGGTGCGCCGACCGTCAAAGTTTATCGCAATAGGGTTGCCGTATCCGTCATCGTTTGTAATAAATTGACAGATAGATATTGTCCGTTGTTGGCCATCAATAATTTCAAATGTGCCATCGGGGTTTTTTGACCAATACATAACATTTAACGGTAAATCGTCATAAACCGATTTCATAACCATGTCGCGTTTGTCGGGGGTATAGATAAATTCGCGCTGAAACGCGGGGCGGACATTAAGTTTACCGCCAAACGCAACAACACCATTGTCGCCGGAGTCGCGATAGCCATCGACCAATTGCCGAATGGTAAGTGTATCAAGTAATTTTGCCTTCATAACCATATTAGTTTCCTTTTTTCTTTTTGATTAAAATTCGCGCATATGGAACAGTAACTATGTTATCCACCATCATGTATAAATCACCATCAACAGCGCCTCTTTTCTGAATGGTTTTTCTATATAATTTATGCTCTGGTTTATATGGTTTAACACCTATTTCAAGACCAGAATTTGATATACCTAAGCCGATTATTTCAAATTGGTCTGGGTTATGTTTGTTCAAAAATGTTATTGGTACGCCCATGGCTCCATCATAATCCATTGGTATATCGTCCGTTTTATTGATATTTATTGCATCATAATTTTCATACTTTGGATACATGTGTTCATAACCGTAGTATTTTTTACCGGTTTCCAAAAATTCTGTACGTTTTGTTGTTGGTAAGTTTGTGAACCAGCAAACCGCCGGTGTTGTTATATAATTATCGTCTGGATCATACCCATGGGAACGCACATTTTTACGATTGCTTTCCGAAGTATTTTTATATAATGTCTTGAATATCATTGCCACATTAAAACCATACCCAACCCACATTTTATTTTCTTTTATTAAGGGAAACACTTCTCTGTATGTTATTGCATTAATATTTCCAATGATTATAAATTTCTTTTTATACTCCATTAACTGTGCGACATATTCCCGAAAAAGTGAGAACGGCGGGTTTGTTACGACCAAATCTGCGGTTTTTAGCAGTTTTACACATTCGTCCGAACGAAAATCACCGTTTGATTTTAAGGGTATTTCCTGGATGTCTTCGCTGCAAATAATGCCGTCGCCGGTGTTGTCTTTATCCAAAATATACATTGTTGATGCGCCATCGCGTTCATAGTGTGTGGCGATTACGCGTTTGATACCAAATGCCTCGAAATTATCAGCAAAGTATTTAAGAAAGTTTGATTTTGGTGTGCCCAGTCCGATTCCCGCGTGGTCATCACAATTGCAGTAAATCACCTTGTTCTTGAAATACTTGGCATAATGATTCAGTTCTTTCTCAATTTCGTCGTAGCAGGTGTAAAATTCATCGTTTTTGTTTTCTTTTGCAAGAAACATTGTATGTTTTGCCATACCCTAACCCCGATTGTATAAAAATTAAACCGCCAACAGAAATTGACGGTCGGGGAGTTGATAAAACATACAAAGTGATGCTCCTGTGGGTTTTAAGATATATCTTTGAACATAACCACAGCCCCCCGACCAATAGATCGGGGATGAATACAGTGCAAAAAGCACCGAAACATCGGATTACGATGCTTTCGCACCGACTTTGTAAAGGCTTATCACGGCCCGAACCCAATTCCCATTGGATTCAATTCAAATTATAACACAGAAAAATCAAAAGGGAATTGTTTTGTTTGGTGTTGCTACCCCGTCTTGCTGCGCTGCGCTTGCAATCCACCCCTTCGCATGGCAAAGGGGAATAAAAAAACGCCGCCGTTGCCGGCGGTGTTTTCCGAATGCTCTTGAAAGGAAGGAAAGGAGAAAAAGAAATAGAGCATTCTTAACTTTCAGGTGGGGCCCAGAGCTCAGAGGAGAGAGAATGTAGGAGGGAGTCTGAATCCCTGAACCCCATATGGTCATCGGGTTTAA
>JAFVFD010000004.1 GCA_017475605.1 Alphaproteobacteria bacterium
AAACGAAGTTTTTGTGGGCGTATGCCCACACAGGCACGCATGACCAATACGCAGATAAACAATTAGCAAACCCGCAAAAACGGATATGGTTAATAGAGTTTTTGCATCTGGGTTTGGTTATTGTTTATCAAGGGGCGATGGCCCTGCCAAAATAAAAACCACCCGTCTGGGTGGTTTTTATTTTACAATACTTTATAACCGGCACGATTTGCCGCGTCCTTGAATGCCCCCCAACTATCAGCATCGCCCGGCATTGGTTCACCCCAATTGGTATTCACCACAAAAACAACACCATCTGCGGATGTTATGGGACGGTCCATATTAAAACGCATTTTTTTGTTTTCAGGCACATCGTCCACCCGCATAACACAATCGTTTTGATATCCGCGACCCGTTTCATCACCATTACGGACATCACCAAAGATTTCCATAATTTCCCCATATATATGTTTACCGGCAAAAGCCTTTAATACATAAAAGACCACTTCTGATTTAAATAACATTTTACTGTCCCGCGGAAATGTTGAACCGTCTGGATAGACCATTTTATGCTGACGCACGCGTTCTGTCATGGGTATTATCCTTTTGATTATTTTTGGTTCTGTCCTGCCACAAGACATAATCTATTTTTTTAATATCTGAAACTTTTTCATTTGGGAACCGGGCATCAAAGGCGCGAATAATATTCTGACCTTCGTCCGATTTCATATATTTGGCAAACCGTTTACAGTAATCGTTATAAGTGTTCACAATAATATTTACATCTTTAATGCCGTACAGTTTCCGCATTCCAAAATGTTGTTTATTTGTTGCAACAACGGAATCCCATATCGGGGACCGATCGGGATATATCACATGTAACAATTTACTGGCAAAAGAAACCTCTGAACGATTGCTAAATGCCGACACCATTGCAAAAACATCAGCAAAAGATAAATCTTTTTCATATTTGATTCGTTCCAACAAATCAAAATATTTATCTATAAAATCTTGGGTACAAAACCGCGTAGAAAGCACAAAAAAATCTTGATACTTTTGTTTATATTCTGCCGATTTAGAAACATCAATTTTTCTAAGGTTTTCTATACAATATTTGTATTCGGTACGCTTTGTTTCCCCTTTGCGACTGCCTAACTTATCCATTATTGTATCAATACTGGTTATTATCATATTGTGTTTCCTTTCCTGTACTGTGGCACAATCTTGTCCTGTTCGGCAAGTATATAATTTGACAATTGCGACCGGTGCGTTCTATAATACGCGGTATGAAGAAGTTATTTATCGGATTTTTAATTGTATTATCACTGGCGGTGGCCGGATGCGGTGTAAAGACAAGCCTTGATCACCCAAGCCCATCGTACCCACGCGCATATCCGGTGCATTAAACATTCTGGGCATATGGCGGAATTGGCAGACGCGCTGGATTTAGGTTCCAGTGGGGAAACCCGTAAGAGTTCAAGTCTCTTTATGCCCACCAATTTACCTTGTTATTGCGAACGAAGTGAAGCAATCTGTATATCGTCTGACGGCTTTTCACAATGACAAAAAAATACTTGCAATTTGGCGATTTATAACCTAATATTCAACGCAGTATTAATCAAAGGGCAAAAAAATGGCATCTAAAAAAGGCAGCAAAGAAGTTATCAAGCTGGAAAACAAAGAAACCGGCTATTACTATACAACAACAAAAAATACCAAGTCGGAAAATACCGCCGGCAAAATGAAAATGCGTAAATACGATCCAAAGGTTCGTAAACACGTTGTCATGACCGAAGGTAAAATGTCCCACTAACTGGTTGTTGGTTGCAAGTTACTGGTTATAAGTTATTAAAACGGGTGCAATTGCACCCGTTTTTATTTATGATTTACTGGCACAACCACATTGCTTGGATACGTACAAACATTGCCCGTTGCCGCATCAACCGCCAAACCGATTAAACCGCCAAATATAATATTACCAAAAACCCACCCATTAACTTGTGAGTCCGCGACCGCATAAGACATTCGCGTTTTTTTGTCTTCTACGACTTGCACTTGAATATCTTTACATGATTTTGGGACGCTCATCATAGTTGGCAACATCATCGTTTGAGTGCCTGCTTTTGTCGTAATCTGGGCTTTGACATTGGAACCATCACTGGTCATAAAATTTATAGTATCCGGACCACCATCAACAATAGTCGCACAAGAACACAAACTTATTAAAGACACACTAAGAAATATTTTTTTCATTGTTATTCTCCTAGTTTTAATATTTAACAAAAAACCACCAGAAGACATCAGGTGGTTGGAGTTTGAACACTATACTAGAAGAAATAGCGTGTGTTATTCTATATATTCCACACCCTCCAACCAGTGTTGGAGTTTTTCGTCTGTTCCAGACGCTTCTAGCAAGGGTGTTCAAGCCCATCAACAGAATACCTATTGACAAAGGAATTATAACATAAATACCCATATTATCAAATAAATTATATTATCATCTGTCGTCATACCGGCGGATGCCGGTATCCAGTTGGCGCTTTGCGCCAACTTGTTTCTTTTTCGACCTGTAAATTTGTTTTTACAAACCAGATTTCGACATCCATCGGAACGACGACAAAAAACCGCCCGAAAGGGCGGTTTTGCTAATCACTAATATCTTACAATTAATAACTATTTTCCAAACTTTCCGCTGCGGGGGAAACCAACTGGAATGGTGCGGCCCTGGCTGGCGCGCTTGCCGAACCATGGGGTAAAATCGTCCAACTTTGTTGTGCCACGACCCGTTGTCCAACCAAACCCGTCCGCCATATTAAAGAACATCGCATCCAAAACATATGTGCGTTCGGCATTATATTTCTGTAATATAACCCCCTTGCCCCGCGACATTTCTGGAATCTCGGATGCTGGGAATATCAGCAATTTATCATTTGACCCCGAAAACGCAACCGTATCGCCCGCAACATCCACACACAAAATTGCCGGGTTCTTGTCGTCAACATTCATAATCTGTTTGCCGTTCTTGGTCTGGGCCAAGCAATTTTCACCAGACACAATAAAACCGGTCCCATGACGTGCAACAAGCAGATACTTTGCATTCGTATCCAGAACAAATGCGCGCACAATATTTTCATCCGCGCCAATATCCGCCATCATACGTACAGATTCACCAAAACCACGCGCCGATGGCAAATCATTTGCGGCCAACGTAAACATTTTTCCGTTTGATGCAAATATATTGATTTTATCGGTCGACATCGCATGGAAAGCGGACAACAACTCGTCGCCTTCTTTAAACTTCATATCCAAATTGTTCAAATCCAGGTGGCCCTTGGCCGCGCGTATCCAACCCATTGTAGACAAGATAATGGTAAGTGGTTCTTTTTCAATAAATTCGTCCGCGTTCACGACAATTTCTTCGGTCTGTTCCGCCCATGTCGTGCGACGACGACCCAGTGCGGTTTTTTTATCATAACGTTTTTTAATGTCGTTGAACCATGCCTTTAATTGATTATTCTGCATATCGGGCGATGCCAACAAATCTTGTAAATCTTTTTGTTCTTTCTTTAATTCGGCATCTTCGCGACGAATTTCCATTTCTTCTAATTTCCGCAAAGAACGCAGGCGCGTATTCAATATTGCCTCGACCTGAACCTCGGTTAATTTAAATTCAGCCATCAAGACAGCCTTGGCATCGTCTTCTGTTCTGATGATTTCAATTACCCGATCAAGGTTCAGATATACAATCAACAAACCGCCCAATATTTCCAGTCTGCGTGTGATATTCCCCAGTCGCCAATTTGTGCGACGAATCAAAACATTTTTCTGGTGCGCGATAAATTCACGCAACACATCACCAATGCCCATTACGCGTGGCGCACCCTTGGAATCAATCACATTAAAGTTCATATTGAACTTGTATTCCAAATCGGTCATCGCGAATAAATGCGCCATCAGTTTTTCCGGCGGCACATTACGCGTTTTTGGTGTAATCACAATGCGCACATCAGTTGTTGATTCATCAACAATATCATCGACCAGTGGCAATTTTTTCGCATCAATCAGGCCCGCTATTTGTTCCACCAACTTTGATTTAATTAACCCATATGGTATTTCAGTTATTGCGATTTGATATCCGCCACGTTCCAGTTCTTCGACCGTCCAGCGCGCGCGAATACGAAATGCGCCACGTCCGGTATCATAAATCTTACAAATAGTGTCAAAATTATCGATTAAAACACCGCCAGTTGGAAAATCAGGTCCCACCAATTTTTTCATAATTTGCGATGTTGTCGCATCTGGCTTATCCACCACCAAATTCAACGCATCGCATATTTCCGCAACATTGTGCGTCGGAATATTTGTTGCCATACCAACCGCAATACCCATACCGCCGTTTGCCAACAGGTTTGGAAATGCCCCCGGCATAACAGTTGGTTCAACCGTCGTGCCATCAAAGTTCGGCATCATATCAACGCTGTCTTCGTCAATGCCTTCCATAATTAACATGGCGGCATCGGTCATTTTTGATTCTGTATAACGGTATGCAGCCTGGGGGTCGCCATCGATATTACCAAAGTTCCCCTGGCCATCAATTAATGGATAGCGCACAGAAAAATCCTGGGCCAAACGCACCATGGCATCATAAACAGATGAATCACCATGCGGATGGTAATGCCCCAACACATCACCTACGACGGTCGCACATTTACGAAACGCGGCCGATGGCGATAATTTTTGCCGCAACATAGAAAACAAAATACGGCGATGTACAGGTTTTAACCCATCACGCACATCGGGCAACGCACGCGATACAATCGTTGAAACGGCATACGATAAATAGCGTTCCGAAATCGCATCGGACAACTGTTGTGAATCAATTCTTTCGACAAAAGCAGTATTTTTTGACATATTCTAATCTTATTTTTACCCATAAAACTTAAAACATTACAAAAAAAATAACAACAGAAAAAAACAACAAAAATTAACAAAAAGTACGAAAAAAGGAATCTTTTTCACTTGACACTTTTACACATTTGTATATATTGTATATACAAAACTGTTGGTTCCCTGATATTTGGGGCGGGCTGCCGAAGAAAGAATTGTGGCAAGCCGGGGCGGCGCAGATATAAAGTCGTCTGAATGTACGTAGCGTTTTTTCGCAACGGGCCAATCCAAAATTAACAAAAGCAATTTCTTATTGCGCAAGAAAGAAGGGAACAAAATGTCTGTAAAAACAACTCTTCCTGCTATTTTTGCCGGCCTTACGGTTATTTTGACCGCGTCAAATTACAGGGTTAAACCTACATGCAAACAATCAAATTTACAAAAACCATTAATGTCACTACAAAGCATTGATGCATTACGTGTCCACTTTGATACCAGCGTTCATCAACATGACACTATATTACATGCCCAACAACTTCCCGGATATATTATGGCGACACGAATTAAGCCACATGTTGTTGAAACAACGGCAATAAAAAATGGTGTACGATATGTTATGAGTAATGGCGACCATATTGAACGCCGCGGCGGCACAATCGCATGGCGCAACAACAACCCAGGCTGCATCCGCTATTCCGCCCACGCAGTTGAACTGGGGGCCACTGGCAAAGCCAATGGTTTTGCGGTATTTCCAGATGAAGAAACCGGAACCCAGGCAATCGCATCATTGTTACGTTCAGATTCATATCTTAATTTAACCATCGGTGCAGCCATAACGAAATATGCCCCACCACACGAAAACAATACTCAAAACTATATTAACAGCGTATGCAGAATGACTGGTTTGTCGAACAAACTAAGAATTTGTGATTTAAATTCTGAACAAATGGTCCACGTCGTTAACGCAATTCGCACAATAGAAGGCTGGCGCGAAGGAACCGAAACAACCACAGTGGCCAAAAAGCCTGATATTGATTTTGATAAATATGCCAGGGCACTTAAATTAAAATCAAGTGCAAGATTATTGGAATACACATTATAAAAAACGCACCAAACGGTGCGTTTTTTAATTTAACTTGTGTTTAATCTCTCGAATTCGGGCCAATATTTCACGCAAATCTGCATCTGACACAGATTGTACCGGGCGATTTTTTATTTCGTCCGCCATCACAATACACAATGTTGCCAACAATGAACTTTCCGGCAACGGCCCTATTTTATCCAATATTTCGCGGGCGCGTGCATCAACCATTTTCCCCAGTTCAATCAGGCGCGGTTCCTGGCCATCTTCGCACCCCATGGTATAATTTTTATTAACAATAGGTATTGATACAACACTCATTGTAACTTCTTTAGTATACTCAACGACTTGTCTATCATATCGGTTGCGCGTTTATTCTTGTCGCGCAGGCTTTTTACCTGCTCGTTCAAAATTGCGACCTCTAAATCAGTCTGACGTCCAGCAACAACGGCCGCGCCACGCAGACACGATGCCGCCTCTTCCAGTGCGGTCAGTTCTTGAAAGATTTGTTGCTTGATATCTGACATACTGCCATTTTACGATATTTTTTATATGCGTTCAACCCCAAAATGTGATATAATGCGCGCATAAGGGTCATGGGGTTTGGGGACATGAAAACAAAAATCATTTATATTTCGGGTTCTGAAGTTTTTGATATGGCGGACATTCGGGCCGCCTTTGATACGGTGCGTGAAACACTGGGATTGGATAACGACACAATCTTGTTCGGTGTTCCGGTTGATGCCGATAATGCTTTTGAAAACAATGCGGAACAACCACAACCAAAAGAAGCGCCTGTTGTTGTGCCGGTTGATATCGCACCAATTACAAATGATACAGAACCGGTTGCGACCCCTGACATTACAGAAGAAGAACCAGTTGAAAAGCCAAAACGCACCACGCGTCGCGCCGCGGCCAAGGTTGTGCCAATCACATCCGCGAAGTCTGAACCGGAAACTTCCGCAACCAAACAACAAACAAAAGAAGCCAAACCTGATGAACCGGCAATTCCTATCCTGTCTGTATTGGGTGCAAAACCTGATTCAGACGAAGAAACAAATGTTCCAAGCATCAATGAAACTATTGATACCGCGTCAACAGATGTTGCGCCGGAAAACACTGTGTCCAAGGCAGCATCAATCATTGATCCCGACACACAAATGGTTTCAATAGCCGATATGTTGGCGGACGATGATGTACCGGTTGAACCGGGCGAAAAAACACTGGAAGATTTATTAGAAAGTATGCCATCATTGGCCGCAGATGAAAAATCGATTTCCACCCCCATTGTGGAACCGGAACCAGAAATTGAACTTGATTCGACCCCGGTGGAAAAATCGGAACCCACCGATGATACAGATGCGACATTGGAATTACTGGCTGCGGAATTCGCAGAATCAGAAGATAAAATCGTTACCCCGACCAAGACAGAAACACGCGGAAAAATTGGAAAACTCAAAAACATTTTGCCTTTTAAAAAGGCCAAACGCGATGATTCCGGTATAATGGGCGACCTTTTTGGTTGGGCGGGCGTTGCCAATGATGAAGATTTCACGATACCTGGATTTTTCGCCAACGCATCATCTAAAAAATAAAAATGAACACCGCTGAAATAGTACGATTATTGAAAAATTCTGGCATACGCGTGTTGGGCGCGGATTCCACATCTGTCTATGTCGAAGACCCATCTTGTATATTACGTGGATTTGAAACATTTATTGAATATGCGTGGGCCATTATCGCAATTGTTACAGGTGTATTATTATTAGGGTGGGCAATATCCCTTATTCGTGGTGCGAAAAACAATATAACAACCAATTTACGCAATTTGTTTTTAATGTTGATGACACTTACCATGGCTGGTCCGATTGTAAATGTTATCTATGGTGGCGATGTGTTCGGTGCGGGGTGTAAAACAATTGCGGTATCAATGGACGATTTGAACACACTATTAGATGCCCGCCACAAAAAAATGTCTAAACGCAGTGGCGATTTATACGAAGATTTCCAAATCTATGATTCAGGCGCGATACAATCTGTAAGTATTGATGAAGAAGTTTTACAATAAGTGTAATTGGCGCGCCGAATATACAATATCGTTCGACACAACAATATGATCATATAATTCTATATTTAATCCCGCCAACACAGACATTACGTGTTTTGTTATTTCAATATCATCATTTGAAAAGGAATTATCTGACGCGGGGTGATTATGTACCATTACAATTGAACGCGCATTTTGTTCCAATGCGCGACGCGCTATTTCACGTGGATAAACTGCGCTGCTGTCAACAGTACCTGTGGTATGTATTTCATCACTAATCAACTTCAAATTATTATCAAGATAGAATATATGTAATTCTTCGACCGATTTACCAGTCATTATTATACGACAATAATTATGTAATATTGTTTCGTTGTGAAATATCGGCGTGTCTTTCATTTGCCCCTTGTAATTTATGGTCATCATCTGCTGAACCAGTTTAAGAAAAATCGCTGTATTGCGCCCAACACCACGAACCGAAACTAATTCATCAATGGATGCAGACAAAACCTGATATACACCACCGAATTGTTTAACCAAACTGCGCGCCAATGGGCGCACATCGCGACGTGGTATTGCGTATGCCAAAAGTAATTCCAACTTTTCATAGTCGGCTAATTGATTACTGACAAATTTGGCACGCAATCTGTCGCGATGACCGGCATAAAAGTTTTCGTCTTTATCCGGCATTTGCCCCCCCCCGCCTATATCATACGTTCAGTAAAGATTGTAACACCATCTTCGGTAATGCCCAATGTGTGTTCCCATTGTGCCGACAGCCCCCCATCAACCGTACGCGCAGTCCAACCGTCCGCATCAATTTTACATTCCGGACGACCGGTATTAATCATTGGTTCAATCGTGAATACCAAACCCGGCACCATTTTAACCTTGTCCCACATTTTGTCATAGAAATGATAAATCTGGGGATCGTCATGCATAACCTTGCCGATACCATGGCCAACGAAATCGCGCGAAATTGAAAACCCATGGGGTTTTACAACCGCTTCGATTGTTTTACCAATTTCGGACAATGGCACACCCGGCGCACAAATTGAAATAGCGGCATTTAACGCATCTTGGCATGTCTGGACTAATTCACGCGCACGTGGCGACACATTACCAATCATATACATACGCGATGCGTCCCCATGCCACCCCTTGTATTCAGCAGTAAGGTCAACATTAACAATATCGCCGTCTTTTAATATCACATCATCACTTGGGATACCATGAACGATAACATCGTTAACCGATGTACAGATACTTTTTGGATACCCTTCGTACCCAAGGTCAGATGAACGCGCCCCATTTGCGCGCAAAAATTCTGCAACCATACGATCAATTTCACCGGTGGAAATCCCCGCCTTGATATATGGCGAAATATAATCAAAGCAGCGCGCGACCAAATCGCCCGACACGCGCAAACGTTTAAAATCTTTTGGTGCATAAACAGATGCTAACATTTCTTAGTTCCTTCTTTTTACGGCCAGTTTCGATGCGCGCATTGCCAACTTTAACGAAAAATCACGCAACAATATTTCAGTTGGCATACCGGTGGTACGCAATTGGCCTTCTAGTTCTGATAACCTTGTTAATACCGATGTAATGTCCGCCGCCGACCATATTTTTAATGCGGTGCGGAACTTGTCTTCAACCTTCCAAAAAAGGCGTGGCAATTGCCCATCCACAACCGCGACCAGCAGTTTTTTAAAATGGCTGTCTAACATACGAATAAGCATATTTGGTTCGGCACCACTGTATAATAACCTGTCCAGTGCCATCATTGTTTGTGATAAATGCCCCGCCGTCAAAGAATATAAATAATCATCAGTATCAACCGCGCCGGTATCGGGCAAACATTTTTCAACATCTTCCAGTTCGACAATATGTTTATCACTTACATACACCGCGATTTTATTAAGAAATCCGCGCGTTATTCCGCGATCCCCCCCAAGGTGAGTTGTCATATAAGCCATCGCATCGGGGGTTATCTGTTTAATACCTGCGTCCGCGGACAAAACACTGCGAATTAATGTTTCCAATGTGCGTGCATCATCATTATAACATGCCAATGCCGCGATATCTTCGCCCCCTTCGAACAAAGAACGCAGTCCCCCACCCGCACGCAATTCGCCGGCGGCGACAATCACAAAGGCCGACAAACCAGGATGCGAAATAAGTTCGGAAATAACACCGGTATCGCTGTCGCCGGCATTAGATATAATAACCATCTTTTGTCCACCAAACATAGATGGTGTACAACTTTCCGCGAACAAGGCTTCCTGTTTGTTAATTAAATCATCCGCATCCAGCGCAAAAAGATTATCTTTTTCAATACCAAGTTTTTCAACAGCACGATCACAGTATTCATCAACCTGGCCGGCATCGGGCCCATAGACCAACAATGCACGCACCCGCGCAATACCGTTTTTAAAATCAGAATCTTTCCACTTCATTATTTTTTATTTTCCGTATGCGCATATTTATATGTTTCTGCGATTGCGCGATTACCGATTTTATCAGCCAACACAGTAATTGTATTTTTCACCGCATGGTTATACGACGCATTAGCCGCCACCAAATAACGCACAAACGAATATGATTCAGATGCGCTTTCCGACCCCGTCGCAATTACTGAATCACCCGCGCGCAAAGTATATGTTGCGGTAAGCAATATTTCCTGCCATGTGGAAATACCAGTTGCTTCCAATGCCTTGTACTTTGTCTTGGGTTCCTGTAACACAACACTAAGTGTATATTTTGCCCCCGCATCGCGTTGACCACCGAAATGCGCATTAAGTGCATTACGCAATTCAATTCCATTTACCCCACTGGCAATAGGCGCAACATAAATATCCGTATCGTTATCTGAAAACATTGGGCGAAAACCACAGCCCGCCAACAACAAAACCAATAATAATTTTTTCATGACGCATGCCCTTTTTATTTGCCCCAGATGTTTTCCTGTTGCATTTTATCTTTATATTACCTAGACTTTTAATAAATCGCAAGGGGGAATGATGAATATTTTTATTATGATTTTGGTGGCTCTGTTTATGGGGACCTATTACTTGATTTCAAGTCCGTCCCTGCGTATTCGCGAACAGGAAATTGACTATACCATAACCCGCGCAGACCTGCGATCAATTGCGGAATGTACACTGGCGGCCCACAACGCGAAAATAAACAATACCACCTTTGATGATGAATGTGTCGCAAATAATGAAATTAAAACACAAATTGTGTGTGTTAATTCCAAAAATGCCGTTACCCCATGCGACGGGGAAAAGAATAAAAAGGCGGTGTACACTTATATCCTTACCACGACCCGCAAGATTGATGATGATAAATATAACGATATGATGGAAATATTGGAACAATATTATGCCGATGTCGGAACATTTGGTGTATTTATTGACGGTCAAATTGTGTCTGCGGGGGGCGCAAAACGTGATATTCCACGTGCCATGTTAAAGGACAGCGAAATATCAGACGGCCAGTTAGTATATCTTACCCAATATTCTATTCCTGATACAATTGTTGATTATGAAAAAAACGATTATAACGACATATTGTGTCCATCTGGCACCGCCAAGGTGTATCGTTTTAGCCGCTGGCAATGTATTCCAATAAACACAAAAACCAATTGTGCGGGCGATATGATTTGGGATTCAGATACATCTGAATGTGTCCCGGACGAGTCGCGCAAACCATTATGCGCATCACAACAAACTGCTGTTATTGTTGATGATGTGTGGGAATGTCTGGACCCGTTTTCTGACAAAACCTGTACAGGCGACATGATTGCACGATTGAATTATAATACACTAGAATGGGAATGCGTGTCGGACCCGAATGCGACAAAACCATCAAAAAAATGCGAACATATGATTGGTGGTGCGGTATACGGAAAATCGGGGGCGACATTGCGTATTCCACCATCTTCATGTACAGATTGCGAAACATTATATGTTGATTCAAATACATGCGCCGCTACATGTGTCCCTGACGCGTCCAAGATTGGCGATTCGCGTTGCTATCCGGCGGCAACCCGCACCTGTAACGGACCAACGCGTGGATTTTATTTCGGCTTTCCGGACCGCACATACGCTGCAAATGTTCCGGCGGTTCGTGGAACGACGGTTCCACTGGATTCAACACATTCACGAAACAGAATGTTTAATTGTATGGATTGTGGCGAACGTGGCATAGACGAATCAAAATCGTTACCGCCATATGTAATTGTGTGTAATTAAAAAACGCCCAAACGGGCGTTTTTTATTTTTCATTATCTGATTTTTGACGACTTTGATAATCAGCCAAATCTTTACGCGCCTGTTTGTATTGCGCAGCCGATACATATTTACGATTGGCCGCTGTAATTTGTGCGTTTTCAATTGCGTTATCCATACGATCTTCGGCTATTTCTTCTGGGGTTGATTCTCTTGGGTAATCTGCATCAACACTTGGCTTTTTCCCGGCGACCACATCGCGTACACCATGCGGATGGCGCGCGTGAATAACAGTCAACATTTGGGAACGATAGTTTTTGCGCTTAAAATCTTCCAAATTTTGACTGGCAATTATTCTTATTGCTTCCCGCAGCATAGACAATACCTTGTATGTATCATCAGAATGCCCATCAACCAAATGTATTGCCACCATATCATTATGGGTATCTATTTTATCGTACCATTGACCACGACTGCGGCCGTTCAGCACCATGAAATTAATTAATTTATGACGAATTTTTTCAACAATTTCAAATGCTGGTACATCTTGCGATACCGGTGTATCACAAAAACGATAGATGGCATCTTGTCTTTCCAGTGGGAACGGCGAAACTTTGCCAAATCGGGCTGGATTATAGGACATTTCATGCCACAATGCACGACAAATAACATTACCATCAATTTTGCCAACCACAACAGTCGCAGATGTAATGGGTTTATCCCAATCTTGGGAATGCTTGAACTGGGCAAACGCATTTGCCAGCCCCGCCCCCGTCAATTTACCAAAATACGCACGATTCGCACTGTATTTCAGCACTTCGCGATTGGAAAATATTTTCTGTCTGGTTTTTTTATCCATACACAACTCCCTTGGCTATAATATATATAGCACATATTTTTGTTTTGTCAATACCGCATTTATAACGAAACAAAAAAGTGGGGCATTTGCCCCACCCTTGTTTTATCCGTCATAACGCTGATATTCGCCTTTGTCTAACAACTCTTTTACCATAAAGTGTTTGATTTTCTTGGCGGATGTCTGTGGCAATTCTTTGTCCGTAATCGCAAAGTGCTTTACCCACTTGTACTGCGCTATTTTAAGGTTAGACGCCTTGACCAACAATGCTATGTATTCTGGCTTGGTTCCCGGCTTTACTTGGAATACCGCATAGGGAACGACCTTGCCGTTGATTTTGTATTCAAATACGGCGGCCGCCAAAATATCGGCATTTTGTAAATACAGGTCTTCCATTTCTTCGGGCCAAATCTTTTTACCACTTTCCAGTACGATTAACTGTTTTTGACGGCCCTTGACAATAAGACGTCCCTTGGAATCTAACATTCCGACATCGCCCGTCTTGAACCAGCCATCTTCGAACGCGGCGGCATTGGCTTCGTCATTACCGATATAGCCCGGCATTAACATATTTCCACGGAACCAGATTTCACCAACACCATCCTTGTCTGGATTGTGAATTTTTAATTCATTACCGACCAATGGCCCCGCATAGTGAATACCGCGCCCATCGATTTTTGGCACCGCCCAATTGAACAGCGCAGGCCCCGTTGTTTCAGTAAGACCAAAGCAATCACCCACCGAAAAGCCCAACTTTTCATAGAACTTGCGAATAGTTGGTTTTAATGGTGCGCCGGCAGAAACCAAAACGCGCGTGCGCCCACCAAAGATTTTGTGTACGGGTTCTGTAACCTTGTCCACCAATTTACCCAGGCCTATTTTACGCAATACTTTCTGCATTGATAAAATCATACGCATAAGCAACCACATATGTTTTTCGCGCGCCTGGTCCACAATCTTTTTATAGAAAACTTCCCAAATACGCGGAACGGCTGGTATAACCTCTGGCTTGTATTCCGCCCAGTCTTTAATAAATTCGGCCGGTTTTAATACTGGCTGTAATAATAATTTGCCCTGCATGGTAACCGGACATACTACATTAATAACAATGCCGTATATATGATAAAGCGGCAAAAAGCCATAGAATGTAAAGCCTGGTTTAACCACGTGAGTATAATATTCCGCGCCTTCGCATAATGCCAAAAGGTTTCCATGTGTAATACCCACAATCTTTGGATTTCCCGTTGAACCCGATGTAAATGACATCTGGGCAATATCGTCGTGATTCACATCTGCGGCGACAAAGTCCGCTTCATCTGTGTCATCAACATTTTCGATATCAAACATTGGCACATCACATTCAAACATATGTGTTTTGTCCGCCAATGCCAATTTAGCCCCGGTGCGTGTCATCATATTGATGTGTTCTTCGTGCGCCAAACCAGTATCCAGCAACAACGCACGTGCGCCCTGGGACAAAATCGCATAGTACGATTCGATGAATTCTGGGATATTTGAACACAACAATGCAACAACATCCCCTTTTTTAATTTTGAAACGTTTTGCCAACAATACAGCGCGCAATTTAACACGATGCAACAAGTCGGCATAGGTTCTGTTTTCACGCACAAAGAAAACCTTGTCCCGATTGCGCGCGCAAACATCCGCCAACATTTCGTACATATTTTTCATTTTATCTTTTACATGTTCTTTCATAATATATTCCCCTTGGGTTTTTACATGCACATCAAATACAAAAACTGTGCCTGTATAATATGATTATAGTGCTTTTGCTTTATGAAAAACAACCTATTTTATGTTTTTATCTATATATGATACGTCCGAATCAGGAATCAATATATTGATTTCGAATCGACCTTTTACGATTCTTTTTATCAATATTTTGTGTTTTTTGTATAAATCCGAATCGTTTTTTTACAAAAAGACAACACAAAAACACATTTTGTGCGACATATACCGATTCCGATTCGGTCTGTAATGCGCGGAATATTTACCTTTTTAAAAGTAAAGCAAAAAATTAAAAAAAATTATTTTTTATATATTGTTAGAAAAGCCTAAATACTATATATTGTTATCAAAATAACAAAACAGACACTATATGTTGTGTTTTTTGACAAAAAAGGGTTAGTCAAATGTCTGAAGCAAACGATAACGTTCCAACAATGCCAAAGTTATCTACCAAGATGACGGTGGCACAAAAGCGCAGTGGTGAAACGGTACCATTTGATGCAATCAAAATATATAATGCTATTAAAAAGGCTGTGGCCGTTACGGCTGAAATAGATGATGCCAAGGTTGTCGAAATAACCCAGGCCGCACTTAACAAGATTGATGAAAAATATGCCGGCAAAACCCCAAAGGTTGAAGAAATCCAGGAAGCCGTTATCGAGGCTTTGATGGATGCCCGCGCATATAAAACGGCTGAATCATATATTATATATCGTCAAAAACGTTCTGAAATTCGTGATTCGTCGGTTGATGCGGTCGAAGTTATCGAAGGCTATGTCGGCGGTTCAAATTGGCGAATCAAGGAAAACGCAAACATTGGCTATTCAATTGGCGGTTTGATTTTGCGTACATCCGAGCGCGTAACCGCGGAATATTGGTTAAACCTTTATCCACGCGCGGTGGCCGAAGCACACAAATCAGCGGCAATTCATATTCACGATTTGGGATGGTTGACCGGTTATTGCGCAGGTTGGTCTTTGCGCGAATTGTTATACGAAGGATTCAATGGGGTTCCTGGCTATTTACAATGTGAACCTGCGCGTCACATGGCGACCGCTGTATCGCACATGGTGAACTTCCTTGGGACACTGCAAAACGAATTCGCCGGGGCCCAGGCATTTTCATCGGTTGACACATACCTGGCACCGTACGTCCGCATTGACAATATGTCCTATGCCGATGTAAAGAATGCTATGCAGACATTGGTGTTTAATTGTGCCGTTCCATGCCGTTGGGGAACCCAAACACCATTTATCAATTTTACATTTGATTGGACATGCCCAAAAGATTTGCGTGAACAACATCCATTTGTTGGCAAAAAGCAGGTTGATTTCACATATGGCGATTTACAACCGGAAATGGACATGATTAACAAGGCATTTTTGGAAGTCATGACCGAAGGCGATGCTATGGGCCGTCCGTTCACCTTCCCTATTCCGACATATAATATCACGCCGGATTTTCCATGGAATCACCCAAATGTAAAACCGTTGTTTGATTTGGCGGCAAAATACGGTATTCCAAATTTCCAGAACTTCTTAAATTCGGACCTTAATCCAACTGATGTGCGTTCTATGTGCTGCAGATTGCGCCTTGACGTACGCGAATTGTTAAAGCGCGGTGGTGGTCTTTTTGGTTCTGCGGAAAAGACCGGCTCAATCGGTGTGGTAACAATCAATTTGGCGCGCCTTGGCTATACACACAAGGGCGACCGCGAAGGTTTATTCACCGAATTAAAACGTTTATTAGATTTGGGCCGCGATTCATTGGAAATCAAACGTCAGATTATATCTAAAAATATGGAACGCGGGCTGTATCCATTTACAAAACGTTATCTGGGTAATTGGAACCATCACTTTTCAACAATCGGTGTAAATGGTGCGAATGAAATGGTACGCAACTTTACAGACGACCGCGAAAACATCGCAACACCGTTGGGTAAAAAGTTAGTTTTAGATGTAATGGATTTCATTCGTGAAAACCTTGCTAATTTCCAGGAACAAACCGGCAATCTGTATAATCTGGAGGCCACCCCAGCCGAGGGCTGTTCATATCGCTTTGCGAAGACGGACAAGAAAAACTTTCCAGATATCATTACCGCCGGCACACCGGATGCGCCATATTACACAAATTCGACCCAGTTGCCTGTGAACTTCACTGACGATCCGTTCGTGGCATTGGAACACCAGGAAGAATTACAGCGCAAATATACCGGTGGCACGATGTTACATCTTTATATGGGTGAACCGGTATCATCGGGGGACGCGGCGCAGAAGATTGTACGAACGATATTTGAAAACTATCGTATTCCGTATATGACATTAACTCCGACATTTTCCATCTGTCCAAAGCATGGATATCTGCCGGGCCGGCATGAATTTTGTCCGAAATGCGATGCAGAAATTGCCGCAAATCAGAACGAAATTAAAACTGCCAACAACTAATAAATAACAAAAACAAAAAAAGAAAGGGGAGAAAAGATGCAAACAGCAACAAACGCACAACGTACACCATGTGAAGTTTTTTCACGTTCAATGGGCTTTATTCGTCCGGTGTCTAATTTTAACATTGGTAAATATTCTGAATTCTGCGAAAGAAAAACATTTACCGAACAAAACAGTTTGTCTGCTGGGGCGCGTCATGCTGATTTAATGAAAAAGGCGGCATAATACCATGCGTGATATTCAGATTGGTGGGTTGGTTTCATTTACCACAATTGATTATCCCGGCAAATTGGCGGCTGTGCTGTTTTTGGTTGGGTGTCCGTTGCGATGTGCGTATTGTTCCAATCCACACTTACTGAATGTTGGACCGGGTGAATATGACCCGGAAAAGATTTATCAGTGGTTGCAAACCCGCGTCGGCAAACTGGAAGCGGTCGTTTTTTCCGGGGGCGAAGCGTTGATGCAGGGCGACGCAACCATTTCTTTTATGCGACGCGTACGTGAATTGGGTTTTGCAATAGGCCTGCACACGAATGGTTTTTATCCGAAAATGTTGGAACGCGCCGCAGAATTGGTTGATTGGATAGGCCTAGATTACAAGGCCACGCGTGAAAAATATGAATCGTTGGTCGGCAACGCAATCGCATACGACAATATGATTCAATCACTGACATTTTGGCAATCGACCGGCAAAGATTTCGAGGTTCGCATAACATGTGATCCGCGATTTATTGATAAAAGCGATTTAATTGCGATTGTACGCGATTTAAACGCGCGTGGGGTACAAACAGTCGCGATTCAAAAATATATCGCACATTTCGAAGACGACGCGCATAAAACAACACCTGAAATGCGGGAACAGTTTTTTAATGACCCCGCCCTGCGCGACCAGATTTCCGCCTTGGTTCCCAACACTATTTGGCGGGAATAAAAATCCACCCGAAAGGGTGGTTTTTATTTAATTTGCGGAATGTCTGTGAATATATTTTTTTATTCGCCTATTTCGTTGTTTAAGAAATGCCATTTCTTTTCTTGCTAAAACACGCCATTCGCGTACATTACTGGGGTAACCAGCAAATCGTTCATCGTCTTTTGTGTTGCGTCTAAGGAATATTTTAACCGCATACTTTCCACGTTTTTTCTTGACCAAATCTTGCAGCAAGAAAAAATCTATATATTCTTCAAACGTCCCGAACAGATTGAAAAACCAGGCATCCGCACTTAAAACATTTGTTAATGGTGTCGGGGTGTTTTTATCTTCGTACCAAATACGAATACATTCCATTGTTAAATCTATTCTGTCCGCCAGAACATATATATTTCCCCTTGATTGATTAACAGATTTCGGATCTTTTGGGAAAATCAGATTGCCACCGATGGTATAAGATTTATGAATATAAGTGTTTTTTCTTTTTTGATAATTTCTGTCCTTCTCTAATTTTGTCAGTATCGGCATAATAAAGCGGTTATTGTGATGCGTATATAGATTGACAATGGTGTCCGCCCCCAACCTTTTAGTATCGTCGCCATTATAGCAAAGATAGTTTTCCATAAACGGCGATTCCGTTAATTTAAAGGGTTTTCCATTTGGCAAATCTTTATTATTCCACAGTAAAAAATGATATCTGCGCAACAGTCTAGATTTCAAATCGGGGTCATTGTCAGAATTGTCCGTATTCCATAAATTGATTTCACAATCGTCTGAAAAATCGTGTTTTACATCTATATCTTTTAAACACTTACATTGTTCGAACGCATCGCAATTTTTTTTCAGTTCCGCCATTTTTATACCATTTTGTTTTTGTAAATTATAATAAACATCTCGTACTGCATTTGGCAATTCATCGCCGTTTTTAGCATATTTAAGCGATGCATTTTGCCCGATTATTTTACAACCATTATAATTTCCCCCAAATATTTCATATTTAAGTTTACCAATTGCTACTGTCTTTTTTATTGGTAATGTTATATTAAAATATTTTTCCATTTGTTCTTTGGCAGAACGGCCATTTACATAGATTGCTTCAAATGGCGATTCTGCCATTATTTGTTTCAGCAAACCATAACTGGCCAACGCACGATTTTTTATCAATTCGTTTTCATTCGCCCATGATTTTTTTGTTGCCCATGGGTATATATCCAGATGCACCAGAGTATCGTTATAATAGGATGCACCGAATAATTTATTCCCCATGTTTTCCATTTTATTGAACCAGTCATATGGGTTGTTTTGGAAATATCCAATCAAAGATTCATAAACACATTCTGCATCAGTCTGACTTAACACATCGGTATCCATACACATCAAAGAACCTCTATCAACAAATCGTTTATTGGTCCCCGTTAACAAAACACCACTGTTATTTGTAAATTCCAGTCCTGATGGATTGATGCCAATTGTCGCAAAACGCGCCTTTTCCGCATTGCCAAAGAAAACCACAGGCACAGATTTTTCCACAATATCCATATTTTCCGGAATCGGATTTTCAAGATAGTTTATAATATATGCCCTTAATTTATTACTAATACCCATTTATTATACCCCCTGATGTCCTGTTTTAAAATTATCATACAAAGTAATGGCATATTATGCTACGACTTTATTTAGCAAAGCCGATTTTTGCGTGGGTTGTTTCCCCCTTGACCGATTGTTCGGCGCGCAACATAGATATCAATTCAGATTTATCTGTGATATCCATAATTTCCGCCTTGGACTTTACAACGCTAAAATCACCGGGGGCTAATTTAGTAAGGTCTGTAACATCGGCCACTGTAACAACCACCCCAAAGAAATCGTGAAACGCACGCACAACCATTTCCGGTGTTAAATAATCGTATTTAACCTTGAACGAGAATCGTCGCAGGGATGCCTTGTCCAAAGTATTCATAAGGTTTGTCGTACAAATAAACGGGTATTGCGCCGCCTCCATCTGGGTCAGCATTTCATTCACACAGCCTATTTCCCAACTGTGCATCGCATGCGACCGGTCGGTTAAAAAACTGTCCGCTTCATCAAATACCAATATCGCCTTTTTCGCATTTGCTTCGGCAAAGGCGCGTGCGATATTTTGTTCTGTTTCACCGACAAACGCGCTTTTTAAATCACTGGCCCGTTTCTTTAACAGCGGCATTCCCAGCGTTTCCGCCAAATATGTCGCATATGCCGTTTTACCCGTTCCCGGCGCGCCATACAGGCACAACGAAAATCGACGCATATTTTTATCTTTGATTTTGTCCGCCAACACCTTTAAATCGGTATCCGTATTTAACAGCGAAACATCAAACGCAACCCCATTGTCATTTTTAATCGCTGGCGCAACCCCGGTCATCGCCATTGTTAAATTATCCAACGTATATTCAATAATATTTTCATCACCTAAAACCTTGGCATTTTTAACGGCGGTATCAACCAATGCCATTGGAACATTGTATTTGCCAATCAATTTTTTTAACCTTTCTGGCGACACCCCAAGATTATATTTATCGAACACGCGTTGCCATGCGTTTTGTTTCGCCGCATCACCCGGATCAGACATTTTCAATGCAAATGTAAAACGACGAATATATGCCCGGTCCATTGTCCGAATATTATTCGTAATCCAAATAACAGGCTTTTTATTTTTTTCCAACTTGTTGTTTATATATAACTTGCTGGGGGTATTAACATTAAACGGATTCAATGAAAATACATCTTCGGCTTCGTCAAACAACACGATACTGTTGGTATCTTGCTTTAATATTGTTTGAACCTGGGCCAGATTGCTTAACCGCGCATCTTTATCGCTTTTTTCTGCATTGGTGGCATATAAATCTTTGCCGATATCCGCACAGACTGCCTTGGCAAATTCGGTTTTTCCACACCCCGGTTCACCATACAGCAATATATTTACCCCGACTGTATCCGATTCAGTTGCGTGGCGCAGTATTTCCTTGATTTTATCAAAGTCATCGGCAATATATTCAAAGTTATTTTTCGTTAATTCTGTTTTAAGCGGTTCGCCCACAATAAGATTTCGCACATCGCGTGGTGTATCAAAATGCATCCCCAGCAGTTTTTTAAACATTACCGAAAAATCGTTATCACCAAATTTCTGAACCAATATGCCAGATTCAAACAGCGGACTGTTTTGCGCCATGGCGCGCTGGATATTTTCAAGTGGCACCCCGGTCAACACCGCCAGGAAATCTTCACTTTCTTCACTCATAATATCGTTGCGCATGATAACAAATTCATTTATAACGCGACGCAGCGGTTGAACCCGATTGATAGCCACAAATGCCTGTAAAATCGGCCGGCAATAGTCCGGCAAATAAAATGCATCACACAACACATTAAAGTTTTTATCAAATGTTGGTTGCGTAATATCTACGACAAGTTCTGAACGGTATGCGTCCAGTATTTTGGACAAAGTATCCTGTGTTTTTTTATTTGGGACCATATCACACACGACAACCCTGCCCTGAAGCAGATTTTCCAAAAACACAGATTTACACTCGGTCGACACATGACCGGGCGCATCTTCTATCAATTTGCGAAAATCAAACCCGAACAAATCTTCGGAATAACGCGCAACGAATCTAAAGAATGTATCATAGTCATTGGGTTCGGCTTCGCCCGCAACCAGGTTCTTTAAATAGTACAACGTTATTTGTCTTTCTTTTATGTTCATGTGTTGTCCTTTTTTGTTATTTCATTTTTATTATGGTATCTTGTCTGGACAAAAATGGTCCTTTTTATAATTGCGATTTCATTATTTTGATGATATAATTGTAAAAAGCACAGAAATCGGGGGTAAAAATGCGTAAAAACTTTGCCAGAACCCATATCATGATTGACTTAATTACCATGCTTCAAGTTAACCCAATGACCGAGCAGGAAATTAAGCAGTTTTTATACTCGCAATACCGGGCCAGGCACCTTTTACGTCGTGGCACATACGAAATAAGCGACAAAACCGTCCAACGTTGGCTTTCCGATATAAAAAAGGAATATCCCGGTTGCCTTACCAAAGAAGGCGAAGACCCCGAAACCGAAAAACCCAGATACCAATTATACATTGATGATTACCCCGCAGTGATTGAAGAAACCGAATTACAGGCCCTGCACAACGCAATCAAGCGCATTTCCAATGACCCAAATGCCCGGGCGACATTGGGACTTTTAGAGGCAAAATTGTGGAACCGCTTTCAAACCGTCATGAAACACAAATCAACAAATGCCGCCACATACTATCGCGAATTAAATGAATCAGATATGCTTATCAATTCGGAAATGGTTGTGGTCGGCCCCCGCGCCCGATTTGACATTGACCCGAATATAAAAAAGACCATAGACAAGGCAATCGTAAAATCTGAAAAAGTTATCATTGAATATCATGGCGCAAAACGAACAATTCGACCAATGGGTGTGTTTTACGGCGACAACAATGTATATCTGGTTGCGTTTGCGGAAAAAGATGGCAAACCGGTTGACACGACCCCATGGACATACAGATTGTCTGATATTACCGATGCCCGCAACACACGCCAAAGATTCCCCAGCGACCCGACATTTTCAATAAAAGATTATACAAATAAAATGTTCGGGGTGTACAACGATCGTAACATATACGATATTGAATGGCTTATTGACAAGTCCGTTGTGCCCGAGGCTAAACGTTACACATTCCACCCGTCCCAGGGGGATTTTATCGATAACCCAGATGGTTCCGCGACCCTGCGTATGCGTTGTGGCGGGCTGGATGCGATTTGTTCCCACCTGTTCCAATGGAACGGCAAAATCACACCCGTTGCCCCCGCCGAATTGGTCGCACGATATCGCGAACGGTTAAAAAACACATTAGCAACATTACCCGCGAAATAAACCGCTATCTTGAAAAAAGAAAGCGTCCGCGTTCATCATAAACCGTTGTAATATTACCAACCCGAACACTTACGGTTGAATCATTATATCCAACCAGTGTCCCGGAAAGAGTACATTTGAATTCACCGCGTGTACCGTATACAGTTACGATGTTATTGCCGGTTTGTTTTACAAGTCCTATTGACATGGCATATCCTTTTTTGTTTCTGCATTTACATTATTACATGCCCCGCGGACAAAAATGGTCCAAGGACAAAAAAGAAAAAACAAAAAATACCCATTCGGGCATTTATACATCTAATTTCTAAAACAATTTGTCAAAAACATCAATATCTATTATAATGTTCAATATATAATTCAACCACAACAATAGGAAATGTTGTTATGAACCAAGACAAACTTTCAACTTTATTATCGTTGTATAAAGAACATTTTTCAACAAACTGGGAAAAAGAAAATTATAAATGGGTTGCTGTCAAACAATTCCAAGACAATTGGGACATCGATGCGACAGATTTCTATACCATGCTGGATAACAGTTTAAAGGAAACAGACAATCTTTTAACCAGCGCAGGTTTTTTCCCAAAACTTATGATTTTGCGTTTTGCTGAAAAATATCCGTCACAGGTACGCAAAATGTTTCGTACTTTATTTGACGAAACAAAACCACTTGCTGGGCGCATCAAATCTTTCCAGGAATCATCTGATAAATTGATGGATTCATACGGCCAAGCCGGACATCACTACCAAAACGAAAATACAATCAGTATATATTTGTGGCTGCGTTATCCGGAAAAGTACTATATTTACAAATACAAGGTATGCAAAAATGTGATTTCGTTGTTGGATGCGCCGTATAAAATAAAAAAAGGCGAATCCTTTGACAATTTAACATCTTGTTTCGCCCTGTACAACGATATTCAAGAAGTTATGTTACGCGACAATGATTTAAAGACAATCCTGCGTGAACATATCGGCAAAAATCATTACAAGGACACTAAATTGCACACAGCCGTATCGGATTTTTGCTTCTTTATAACAAAACAAACACAAACAACAGATGACGAACAAAAATCTTCGCACACATCTGGTGGTAAAAACTATTGGTGGTTAAACGCAAATCCAAAGATATGGCAATTTTCAACTGTTGCTGTCGGCCAAGAAGAAAGTTATACCGTATATAACGAAGGCCACCCCAGACGAATACACCAAAACTTTTTGGACGCAAAACCCGGCGATATTGTTATCGGATATCAGGCATCACCAACAAAACAAATAACCGCCATATGCGAAATTACCAGATCTCAAGATGGAAATAATCTGTATTTTAAAAAAACGCAAGATGTTGATACACCTGTTGACTACAAAACCTTGCAAAATATGCCTGAACTGTCCAATATGCAGTTTTTCCAAAACCCCAACGGCAGTTTATTCAAATTAACACAAGAAGAATACGAAGCAATCATGCGAAAAATAAATAACACCACATATACCAAACAAGACTTCTTAAACGAAGTGTTTATGACTGAAGAAAAATACGACGATATCGTAGCCTTGCTTGAAAGAAAAAAGAATATTATTTTACAGGGCGCACCAGGGGTTGGAAAAACCTATGCCGCCAAACGTTTAGCCTATTCCATAATCGGCCAAAAAGATGAATCTCGCATAAAAATGGTACAATTCCACCAAAATTATGCGTATGAAGACTTTGTCCTGGGATACAAACCAAACGGAAATGGTTTTGAATTAAAGACAGGTATCTTTTATAACTTTTGTACCGTCGCCGCACAAGATCCGGACCAACCGTACTTCTTTATTATTGATGAAATTAACCGCGGTAATTTAAGCAAGATTTTTGGTGAATTGTTAATGATGATTGAACCAGAATATCGTGGCAAGTCGGTAACTTTGGCATATACCGACGAACCGTTTATCGTCCCACGTAATGTATACATTATTGGTATGATGAATACCGCCGATCGCAGTTTGGCATTAATTGACTATGCCCTGCGCCGTAGATTCGGTTTTGTGGGTATGGAACCAGGTTTTGATTCGGTTGGGTTTCAAAAATATTTATCAATGAATCAAAAACTTGCTCCATTAGTGGAAGCGATACAGACAATAAATCAAGACATCGCAAAAGATCCGTCTTTGGGGCCAGGATTCTGTATCGGACACAGTTATCTTTGTCCGACCATGGGTTCCGACAAAGCTGTAAATATTGAATCTATTATTACATACGATTTAATTCCACTTATCGAAGAATACTGGTTTGATAATGACAGCAAAAAGAGCCAACATATAAATACTCTAAAAGAACTGCTGAAATGATCAAAGATAAAAGTATTTATATCAAAAACATATACTATATGCTGGGCTATGCCTTTCAGGCCATTCAGCATATGGGATATACCCAAATGGCCACAGAACAATTCGACAATATTCATGATTTGTTTGCGGCCATTTTGGGAAATGGTATGGTACACCAGATAAAACACGGCATATACAAAGAATATATCAATCATAATGATGATTTGCCGACCGTTCATGGAAAAATAAATATATACAACACAATCCGAAATAAAATTTTACATCGTCAGGTTATAAATTGTGATTTTGACGAACTCTCTGAAAATAACATTTATAATCAAATTATAAAAACGGTCATTGATTTATTTATAACGCACAACAATGTAACCCAGAAGCACAAGACCGCATTAAAACAATGCCTTTTGTTTTTAACCAATGTTGATACGGTTGATTTAAAATCTGTACGCTGGAACGATATAAAGTTTCACAGAAATAATCAGACTTACAGAATTTTAATTAATATATGTTATCTTACATACCGCGGATTAATACAAACAACCGAAAACGGACAAGAAAAACTTGCATCTTTTATGGACGAGCAAACTATGTGCCGACTGTACGAAAAGTTTATTTTAGAATATTATAAACAAGAATTTCGTGGTGTTTTAAAATCAGAATCTTCGCAAATTCCGTGGGGTCTGGACGAAGAAGACGATTCTGGGTTATTGCCTACAATGCAAACAGATATCACATTGTCAAAAGAAAGCGCAAACTTAACCGATATTCTGATTGTAGATGCTAAATATTATACTCATATTTTATCTAATAAAAAATATTCCGATAATGACAGCCAATTAAAGATTCATTCTGGTAACCTTTATCAGATTTTTACATACGTAAAAAACAAGGAATACGAATTGACACATAAAAACATTTCCCATCGTATTTCTGGAATGTTATTGTATGCCAAAACAGATGAAGCGTTTTTACCCAATAATTCTTATATGATGAGTGGCAATCGCATAACCGTATCCACCCTTGATTTGTACCAGCAATTCGATTGCATAAAAGAACAATTAAACACGATAGTAACACAACATTTTAATTTATAACAACCCAACGTGATGACAGTTCGAACTTTTATATCACAAAAAAATGCCCATTCGGGCATATTTATTTTATGGCGGATGGGGAGGGATTCGAACCCCCGGAAGCCTTGCGACTTCAGCGGTTTTCAAGACCGTCGCATTCGACCGCTCTGCCACCCATCCGAAACTTTTTCATTTTCCGCCGGTCTTTCAACCTGCGGTTTTGTTCGCTTACCGCACCTGGCGGTGCTGCTCACCACTCGTTCGCGCTCGGCTGCGCTTTGCTTGCCTTGCTGACTCGTATGCAAGACCGTCGCATTCGACCGCGGCTACCACCCATCCGAAACTTTTTCATCTTGCCGCCGGTCTTTCAAACTGCGGTTTGGATTTCGCCTGCGTATTCTATACTTATTTTTTCCGAAACGCAATCGCAAAAATTACTGCACCCGCAACAAACATTATCAGCGACAGTAATTGTCCCATGGTCAGCCCCCACCCCGTCAGGAAACCTATTTGCGCATCTGGCATACGGAATTGTTCACAAAACACGCGCACAATCGCATACACCATACCAAACACCCCGGTCAATGCACCCACATGCCGACGAATATTTGTGAACCGATAAAGGCACACCATAATCGCCAACAAAAGTACACCTTCGCCCAATGCTTCATATATCGGGCTTGGGTGGCATGGAATTGTGGTATAGCCGTTAAACACAATCGCCCATGGCACATCTGTTGGTCGCCCCATAATTTCCATATTTATAAAATTCGCAATACGTCCACAGAAAAGTCCTATTGGGGCCACCACCGCCATCATATCCAACACCGACAATGTGCGAATTTTATTTTTGCGTGCAAACAACCATGTTGCGAATAACACCCCGGCCAGACCGCCATGAAAACTCATTCCGCCATGCCAAACCGCGAATATTTCCAACGGATGCGCGATAAAGAACAATGGATTATATACCAACACATAGCCCAATCGGCCACCCAACACCACACCTAAAATAACGGCGGTAAGCAAATCGTCCATTTGTTTTTTGTCCAGACAAACTGGACACTTGGGCGATTTCATCATTTTTTTCAACAACCAATAGCCCGCCATAAACCCGGCGATATAGGCAATCGCATACCACCGCACATCCAGCCCAAAAAAGCTGAATGCGACGGGGGAAATGGGGTCTATTGCTATCGCCACAGGCAACACCTTGTTTTAATGTTGCATCTGCTTTTCTGCGATTGCTAATTTTCTGCTGTACAGGCCAGGATTGCGTTTAGCCAACACTTTCAACAAATTGTAACGCACCTGTTCCATATCGCCCTTTTCAACCCACGCGACAATTTCAGACTTTTCATTTTCATTTACGCCTAATTTGTCCAGCGCACGTTTTATCGTATCTGTACAACTAGCGATGTTTTCTTTTGCCTTGGCAATGGCGCGCGGACTTGCAAAACTGTCAGACAAAACCGCTTTGTTTTTAATAATCAATTCTGCGTTACACAAAACACTTTCTGCGCGGTCGCCAACTGTCAATGTCCCACCCAAAGATTCTTTATCCATTGTGCGTTTACGGTTCACTATATCCTGGCACATTTTTATATTAATCATTGTCATTTTATATCCTTTTAATCTTGAATTTGTATGGGCATTGTATTATATAAATATCAAATAACAAGGAGAAAATTATGGCAACCATCACAAAATCAGGCCAAGCCAATGGCATGGGTTTATACCTTAAACGCGTATTTGCGTTAATGTTTGGCGCGGTTGGTTTAACCGCAATTGCGTCTTATTTGACGATGTATACAAGGTTGGGTTTATTGCTTATAAACGGGACCGGTGGTATGTCTGTGCTGTATTATATATTGCTTTTTGGCGGACTGGCATTATCCATCTGGGCCCAGGCACGTGCTTTTCACATGAAGCCAGCGACGGCTGCGCTGATGTTGGCTATTTACGCGATTACAATGGGCATTGTTATAAGTCCGATGTTGTTATTTTCCGTTGTTCATAATCCATGGACAATATTGTTTGCGTTTGCGATTTCGGCGGCCATGTTCGGCTGTATGGCGATATTTGGATATAAAACTGTCCGCGATTTATCGTTCCTGCGGATATTCTTGTTTATGGGAATGATTGGGTTAATCTTGGTTGGTCTGGCATCATTTATATGGCCGGCATTAATGGGCGGCACATTTGGCACAATAGTATGCTTGATTGGGGTATTGGTATTTGCGCTTTTCACCGCGTACGATATGCAAACACTAAAATCGGCATACAATTATGTCGGCGACGACACACAAAAGAATCAATTGGCTGTATTGGGGGCATTACATCTGTATATTTCATTCGTTGCAATGTTCCAATATATATTAAGCCTTTTTAACCGCGATTAATAAAAACCAAAAGGAAAACAAATGGCATACAAAATCAATCAATCACAATGCATCGGTTGCCACACATGTGCGGGCGTTTGCCCGATGGGCGCGATAAAGACCAATGGCGACGGCAAATGCGAAATAGACCCATCGAAATGCGTATCGTGTGGGACATGCGCGGCAATGTGCCCGGTTAACGCTATTCAGGCAGAATAAAAAACATAAAAACAATGGCAAAACACCGCCCACATGGGCGGTGTTTTTTTTACCATAAAAATATAAAATTTTAAAAACACAAAATCGGCAAATTATATCGCAAACACAATGTGTTATCAAAAATAAAAGTAGCCGAATTTAAACGGTGGTTTAAATTCGGCTACTTTTATGTGTGTATTTTATTCGGTTTTTTGGGGCCTTGTCAACCGCAAAAATGGCCGAATCAAAACCACCGTTTTAAATCGGCCGAAAACAAAATAAATGGGAAGGGAAAATCAAAATGAAAATAAAATCAATGTGTCTTGGCTTAGTA
Source organism: Alphaproteobacteria bacterium (assembly GCA_017475605.1). Classification (GTDB taxonomy): domain Bacteria; phylum Pseudomonadota; class Alphaproteobacteria; order Rs-D84; family Rs-D84; genus Enterousia. Next base: position 29,456 of record JAFVFD010000004.1, read on the forward strand.
TTTCTGGCATTCGCCGCAATACAAAATAACGCATTCGCGGGATGCTCTACATATACATCACAACTAACAGGTAGCACATATTCCAGTTACACCAGAGAAACCGACCTTTTAGCAACGACGCAGGTGAATACGGGGGGAAATATGCATTGCGCAACAACATCAACAAAATGGGCATATGACACCACCCAAAAGAAATACAGAAAAATAGAATATTGTCTTACCTGTCCGTCAAGTTATAGTAAGCTAGTAACAAATACAACCACTGTCGGTTCATGTACTATAAACTATGATATATGCATAAACTGTTCGGTCACAAGCTCCACACCAACCCAAGGCAGCCAAGCTGGTGTCGTTACAACTTCTAATTGCGAAACAACAACTACAAAATATCTTTTTTCATCAGTTGGTATGTATTATTATAAAATCACATCATGTAATGTCTGTGAAAATGGTTATCACAAAATAGTAAAAACTGAAAACAACGGGGACAGTCGATGCTCAACAACATATGACGATTGTACATGGTGTTCTGCAGGAACATATTATAACCAAAGCGGAGACCCGACCACCTCTCGTTGTGTTGATTGCCCGGACGGGACATATTCAACAACGACAGAGTCAACATCGTGTACCACATGCCCCAGCGCATCAAACCCCGCCCAATACACAACATCAAGTCTTACAACCGTTGCATCGGTTGATACCGGCCATATAAAACAGGACAATGATACATCCGCCGATCAATGTTATCTTGCGCGCGGAACATATTACGATGCGGCGGGCACATATACAACACCCGCATGCTTTTACAACAACACCGAACGCGCCAGCACGATGGATTGCTCTATTGTCCAGGGTGTTTGTACAACTGCGGCTGGTACAGCAGGTACCGTATATGCGACCCAAGGGGTGCCATTGGGTGCAACCGGCCAAGGCCAGGCATGTTGGTGCGGATATGGCGAAGGTAGTTACAATGGTTCGGCAAAGTGGCTTTATATCGGCACAATGGGACAAACAGCAAGTAGCTCAAGCGGATCATGTGCAACAGCGTGTACAGAATCGTTTTGTACAAACCAGTTAAGTTTAACTGGAAGGCCAGAATTGTTGGGGTGTGATTAAAACCAAAACAAAAACACCGCCCACATGGGCGGTGTTTTTATTTACTAACGAAATGTACGGGATAAATATATTTCGTTTATTTTTTTAACCACATCCTTGGCAATGGCAAGTTTCGTGCGTAATTTATGAACCATTAAATACTCGCCCCCCAACAACCCCGCATTTATTGGTATTGTATAAGACTGAATTTTTGTGCCCAAATCGTAATCGTATCCGTACTTTACCGCAAAACCCGCAATAACGGATGCTATTATTACCGTTGTTGTTGCCTGGACCCCCGCGCGCAAACGCATCATATCGCGCGCAATCTTTAATATTTTACACATTAAATCATATTCCGCCTGGGTTATGTTTTCACCCGGCTTGGCTTGTTCTATTATTGCCTGTAATTTTTTAATAGATTCGCGCATTTTAATTCCGTTGTTACTTATTGATAGTTCGCGAATTATTACATGCGTGCGCCTAAAATCAATATATTTATTGCAAATTGGCTTTTTCGGTATCATAATATAGCGCGATAAAACAAAGGAAATTATTATGCCAGCAAAAAGTGTTAATGATATTGTCGCATTGTGCAAGCGGCGCGGGTTTATTTTTACAGGTTCTGAAATCTATGGCGGATTGGGCGGCGCGTACGATTACGGCCCATATGGTGTGGAATTGATGCGCAACATCAAGAACGCATGGTGGAATGCCATGATTTATTCACGTAATGATATCGAAGGGTTGGATGCGGCGTTGATTTCCAACCGTTTAATGTGGAAATATTCTGGACACGAGGCATCGTTTTCCGACCCATTGGTTGAATGTAAAAAATGCGGCACCCGCATGCGCCAGGATAAAATGAAGGACCCAACTAAATGCGATAACTGTGGTTCAACCGACATTACCGAACCACGCGCATATCAATTGATGATGGGCCTGTCCATCGGTGCGATGGCGGATGGTGCGATTAACGCATATCTGCGACCGGAAACCGCGACAACGACCTATGTTAACTTTAAAAATGTACTTGATTCCACGCCACATAAATTACCGTTTGGTATTGCCCAAATCGGCAAGGCTTTCCGGAACGAGATTTCGCCCCGCGGCTTTGTCTTCCGCATGCGCGAATTCGAACAGGCGGAAATGCAATACTTTGTGAACCCGGCGGACGATGAAAAGTATTTTGAAATGTGGAAGGCCACACGTATGGCATGGTGGATAAATGTTTTGGGAATACCGGCCGAAAAATTGCGTTTCCTGCCACATGTGAAATTGGCACACTATGCCAAGGCCGCGGTTGATATTGAATACGCATTCCCAGATGGCTTTGACGAAGTCGAAGGTGTCCATAACCGCCAGGACTTTGATTTGGGTTCACACACGAAATCCCAGGAAGAATTCAAGATTCACGCAAATGTTTTGAAAAATACGGACAGCACGACAAAACTGTCTTATTCCGATGCCCAGACGGGTGAAAACTTTATCCCATATGTTATTGAAACGGCAATGGGTGTTAACCGCGCCATGTTGGCGGTTATGATAGAAGCGTACACTGAAGAAGACCTGGGCGATGGCAAATCACGTGTTGTATTGAAATTAAAGCCATGGTTATCACCTGTCAAGGCGGCGGTTATTCCATTGGCACGAAATGTACCGGAACTGTTGGAAATATCGACCAACATCGAAAACGATTTGCGCAAATTGGGCATTGGCCGTATTGAATTGGAAAACAGTGGTAATATCGGTAAAAACTATCGCCGACACGATGAAATCGGCACACCGGTATGTATAACCGTTGACCATCAAACAATCGAAGATGGCACCGTTACATTGCGCTATCGCGACACCATGGACCAGGTTCGCGTACCAATCGCGGACGTTCCGGCCAAGGTATTGGAAATCGTAAAGCAATAATGGTTGGCAACAATCAGGAATGAAAAACGCGCCATTGGCGCGTTTTTTTATTCGTTAACATCTGGAATTACAACGGTATCATTATAATAGGACAAGAAACGATTACCCGTAAAACAAACAAATTTTTGTAATGAATCCCTGTATTCGCGCACTGCGGAAACCCAACGTTCATCAATATCACTCTGTGCGCCCTGGTACGCGGTAAACGCACCCAACGCACCACCGGCACCGGCACCAATCATGGTTCCTTTTAAACGCGCCTTGTTATCTAAATCGATAATACCACCGTCGTCGGCACTTATATACATAGGTTCAAAATTATCCAACGAATCAACCTTTAACACGCCCGATGCATTACCCTGGGGGGTGCGCGCAAATATTTGATATGCCGGATTTTTGGCCCTCCACGCATACCAATCAGAACGTTTAAGCCCAAAGAATCTATCATTAAAGCCCCAAATCATCGCCGGCTTGCGCGTTGTTGGGCGCATGGCACTTACAATGCGAACATATGGTGCGGAATCAGAACTGCCACCACTTTTCATTTCTGATGTGCCATCTAATTTCTTTTCAAAGCGGAACAAATTATCTGTCCCCATTTTAAGTGCATCATAATCTGCCTGCTTTAATGAATTTATTTCAACAGTTTCATTTTTGTTTTTTTTAATATATATGGAAGTCAAATTATCAGATTTACAATTCGTTTTATCGCATGTCATAACAGTGCGGTTTTGTAAATCATAATACGCGGTTATACAATTACCTTTGTTCTTTTCTTCGCACAGTTCACCCGCGCCATTATCCGTAAATTTAACCCCTTCAACCACATAACCCCAAAGGCATTTTGCCGTATTGCCGTCATCGTCTTTACAATCTTCGATACGCAAAACATCATCACCCGATGCCACAATATTACCCACAACACCGCCCGCGGCCGCGTTTATGCCGGTTGACATAATCATATCACCGCCAACTTTGCCGGCATACGCACCACCGGCACCGATTGCCGCGCCACTTAATGCGCCGATAACTGTTCCCTGGATTTTGCCTTTGTCTGTACCAACAAGGCCATCTTTGCCAACATCGTTTTTGCCTGCGATATTTCCACCAATTGCACCAACCAATGTCGCCGCCGCAATTTTAAGACCCGCGTTTTGCTTTTGTTCCTGGTTCAAGACATTAACAACATCGGCCGTTGTTGGTTCGCTGTCCGCCGGAAATACAACATTTTGCGCGTCAAGAGTATATGAATATTCCGGAAAGTCAGAAATATTACATTTAACACTTGACCCCGCAGCAACATTTGCGCGCGCCAACACAACATCGGACCCGCCCGGCCCCATTTGATAACCACGCAATTCCACAACCGCAACGCATGTATTCGCACCACCAGCACCGACACCCGCCGTCGGGTGATCCCACGCAAATTCGCCATTTGGATAAATCTTTTTACATGATTCAAGGTGTGTTGCCGTTATACTTGCGGTACCATTTTGAATTTCTTTGGCTAAATCTTCATTTGCGACACGCACAGGCAATTCCGCATTTGTTACGACCGGTGCCGCCGCATTTACCGCCGCTGTATTCGCCGCCACATATTGACGGTATGCATCATTTTTAGTCTTGTTTCCTATACGCACCGCCGCATCAGCCGACCCGCCGGCCAACAACCCGACAATGCCGACAAACAACGATACATGTAAAATCTTGTTTTCGTGTGCCATCTCTCTCCCACTAAACGCACAGCGCGCCCTAGAACTGTAATCTTAAACGAACGCCGACATCAACCATGCCCAACCGTCCGCTTTCATACCAATCGGTATAGTGATAAACACTGTCGTATGGCGCTTCGTATTCGCCACCGGCACCGTCGCCCAACCATTCAGTCTGGGACATAACAATACTGCCCGATGTTTTAACCTTGCCCAGATTCGCATAGCGAACAAAGAAATCTAATTTTAACCCGCCGGACAATTCGGTTGTAACACCACCTTCTAACATAAACGCCAATTGTTCCGTTGTGCCCCCATTGTGATACGCATAAATATCGGACACACCGGTCAAATCAGTCGGTTCCGCAAGTGCCGGATCCATTTCTGAATAGAATGTATCGTCCAACACGACATAGTCCGCAATTGTATTAAGCGACAACCCAACACCCACACCGATATATGGACGCAACGAACCGCCCGCAATATAACCGGTATAGGAATCAATATTGTAATAGACATTCAACATTGTCGCATTCGCGGTAATTGCACCACCATCAACCGTTGCAGTCGCAAAGCCGCCCGCACCGTCCGCGGTTTCAACCGTCTTTGGATAACTTAAACCACTGTAACGCAAAAACGAAAAGTCAACACGAATGTCATTATTGATTGCGGCACCAACCGAAACCTGTAATGGAATTACCGTATCGGAACGAAGGTCTGCCTCTTTAAACGCACCAGGAACGGCAAAAGCCTTGTTTTCACCGGTATAATCGGCGCTTATAGAACCCATAATGGATGCACTGTACCCCGCGGAAAGCCCGATATATAAACCACTGTCCGCCAAACGGTCATAGTCCGCCGGTTGATAATATTGACGGCCCGCATTTGTGGCATTGGACCCAACCTTGGGCAACATGCCGGTAATACGACTTGGGTTCGCAGCAACCGCCGAATTAGCAATAACAACCTGGCCCGCCGCGGCATTTGCGTTTGGCAAAACCACCTGGGTTCCACCCGGATAGGTCAAGACACGACCATTTGCGACAATTTGGTTGCCCGTACCCGCAACTTGATACGCAGGATATGCGGCATCCGCGCCACATGGCACGCCCAAAACAAAACCCATCAACGCGGCAGAAATGCTGAATTTTTTCATCCTTGCCCTTGCTTCCTTTTGTCATATTATACCATAAATCGCCCCCATAAAAAAGTGTTTTATACGAATAAAAATACCCCACAAAAATGTGGGGCATTTTACATAATGTTCGGTTTTTAGAACTTTACATTCAAACGGAAACCAGTTTCAGCCTTGAAATCTGTTGTGTTCGCATTCAAATGCTGGCCGTTGTCCAGGGTATTTTCAAAATACCATGCGACCTGCATATAATCGGTTGCCTGATATGCGACAACAAACGATTGGGCAAATTCGCTAAAACGGTCGTGCATGTCTTTCTTCTGTTGGATAAGACCATTAGCGACAGCCTGACCTTGCGCACTTTCTATCTTGGTATGAACTTTCTTCAAACCGTTTTGCGCGTGATAAATGTATTTCAAACCCAAACCAAATGACCATCTGTCATTTACCTGGTAAAACGCATTTGCCCCCAAATCAAATTCAGTTGTAGATTTCAAATCAACCGAGATTTTATCTGGCATATTGAATGGAGCCCCCGTTACAGGCATGCCCATATATTCAAATTTTGATATATCAATTTCGTTATTGTGGTTACCCCATGTGCGCAATAATTCAACAAATGCGCTTGTTGTCCAGCGGTCCCAAACTTTACCAAACTTGGTCCCGACATGGTAACCCCAACGGCCGTTGGAATAATTATCATACTGGAAGGTATCACCTGCACCTTTATTAACCAACGACCCCTTCATCTTTTCCATACCGCCCATGTGGAAATCGCCATACAGATCCCAGACCCAGCCGTCTGCGCTGTTAATCACGCGGTATGTTGTTCCAATACGGCCCAGGTGGAAACCATAGCGTTCAATATCGCGGTTATGTGTATAACCAATTTGGCCATGCACCGCCCAACGATCTGTAATACCATAGCCCAAATCTAATGTTGGACGCCAAATAGGAAATTCTTCGGCACCATCGTGGAATAATTTTTTCTGGGCATCATTACTGTCGGTAACTTTGAACATAACACCGAAACCAACCTTGCTGTATGTTTCACCGGCGGTTGGCAAATATAATGGATTTTCAACATTGCGCAATGTTCCCACAACATATGGGGTATCCGCCAATGCTGGCGCGGTCAAAACAGACGCAATCATTGCGACCTTGAAAGTTTTTTTCATCGTTTAAACTCCTTGTTATTTTGATGAATGCACCGACCCCCATTTTTGGCAAGACCGGCGGGACACATCAACGCCGAAATACCAACGGTGGCAAAGTTTTACAATATGACCATTCTACACTTTAACAGCATTATAAGAATAATGTCAAAAAAAACTTTAACTTGACATAGCACTTGAAACCGGTTATGCGTCGCGCTATAATATTGTGTGAAGAATAACAAGGACAAAAAAAACAAAGGGGGATGCCATGCAAGATAAATCGCAAAACAACATGGCCAATATTGCCAAAACCCAAACACAAAAAACAACAAAATCAAAAAAACAACCCGTTATTTCCCGGGAAAATCGTAAAAAAATCGCACGTGCGTATTATCAACTGTATCGTGTATTTTTATTAAAGAATTTATTGGCCGGCATGACATTGGGGGCCGCATCACACAATGCGATGCAATTGGTTCGTGCAAAAATCGCCACCATGGACAAGGCTAACCCGGTTACAAAATATTTATTGCGTATTAACGCGCGCCATTCCAAACGCGTTGCAAAGCGCATTATGACAAACAAATATCGCGATGCGCGTGCAACTGCGACACCGGAAACGCGTGCCAAAATTGCGAAATTAATGCCAAAATGGTTGGCTTTTTCGCTGAACACATTTAATACAATGTCCGCATTGTACAAACCAAAAACAATTGCGAAACCCGCACCGACAAAAACGGTTGCGAAACCCGCACCACAGGTTCAGCGTCCAACGTTGTTACAGATAAAAATCGCAGAACAACAACGGCAGCGTGCCGCATAAAATAAAAAACCGCCAATTCGGCGGTTTTTTATTTTTGTTTATACGCAACAACCAACTGTACCAGTTTTTCATACCCCGCACCGACCCATGCGCGTGGAATAATAATACTGTTATGTTGCCCCGCCGACATCTTGGGCAAATGTTCGCCATTTTTCGCATTGATGATTTCAGGCAATTTGACCGTAATTTTTTCCGCCGAACCAGGCACCAGAAATGTTATTTCATCGCCGGCGCGGGTTTCATTACGCAATTCAAATGTAATTTTTTCATCCGTCATCGCGACAACCACCCCCGCCGCATGAAAATCAGACATTGAACGCGCAGATTCAAAATTATGTGCTGTATCTGGCAAAGGCCCATCAAAAAACGCCGTTGTATAACCGCGGGTTTCCAATCTATTTAAATCGTCCATAAATGGCGCGGGGTCAAAGTGTTCTGGGTCCGCCGCCCATGCGTCCATCGCCGCGCGATATGCGTGCACCACCGATGCGACATAGTATTCGGACCGATTTCGCCCCTCTATTTTCAATGAATCGGGCGCAGATGCCAAAACATCGGCCAATCGTGGCATCAAGCACAAATCTTTACTGTTCAAGATATATGCGCCATGTTCGTCTTCATCAATTGGCATTTCAATACCGGTGTCATGTTCGCGCAAAATAACATCATATTTCCACCGACAAAGTTGCGCACATGCGCCCCGATTCGCCGGCCGCCCCGTTATAAAGTTCGACAGCAAACACCGCCCTGAATATGCCATACACATTGCCCCATGAACAAAGATTTCCAATTTTATATCCGGGCACGCGGCGCGAATCGTTTTGAATTCGGCGTGCGACACTTCGCGCGCCAAAACGCAAAGCGATGCCCCCGCGCGCTGCCAAAACTTAACAGACGCGGCGGAACAGATATTTGCCTGGGTTGAAATATGAATCGGAATATCGGGATGATTTTCGCGCACCCACATAACGACACCCGGATCCGACACAATAAGTGCATCCGGTTTTAAATAATTAATAATCTGGCTTACCCGCGGCATATTGGCATATTCCACATCATGCGCGAACAAATTAAATGCCAGATACACGCGCTTTCCCGCGGCATGCGCCAAATCAATACCGGTTTTGACCTCTTCGGTGGTGATTTTAGCCCGCGCGCGCATAGAAAACCCGGGCAATCCTGCATAAATTGCGTCCGCCCCATAAAGAATTGCCGTCCGGAACGCATCCAGTGTCCCCGCCGGCGCCAATAATTCAGGTAATTTAGTCATAATGTATATTTTTAATGGTTATTTTATTTTTGCAAGCATTTTATGAATTTTTACACTTGATATTTTGAAAACAACAATGTAATATATGCTTCGCATTGCCGGTCTAGCTCAGCTGGTAGAGCATCTGATTTGTAATCAGAGGGTCGGGGGTTCAAGTCCCTCGACCGGCACCACGAAATTAAAACCGCCCATCCGGGCGGTTTGTGTTTTTAATCTTTTTTCCGATTGCCGAAAAGCCAGGTTGCCAAAATCAGAAAACTTAAAAAGCGGGCGATTTCGTTTATTATGATTTTTCTTTTTTCACGACGCGAAAGTTCCATCTGTGTTTTCCTTATCTGTGTGCAGCAATTGTTTTTTGTAATTCCCAATTCATAACCTGGAACAATTTATTGTTATAGTCATTGAATCGCGCATCCGATGTATTATATTTCGGCGCATGCGCCAGCATTTCTGCCTGGACTTCGTATGCGCCGCGTAAAATCGTTTTAAAATCGCGCGTGGTTTCCGCCGGACTTAACACCGTTTTATCATCGGGGTTAAGGTATTTTACTTCGTTCGTTTTACCGCGCTGATAAAATATACCCCCCAGACCGTTCGCAAAATCAATACAATGCGATTTCACATAGTCATTGTCATATAACTTGTAATCGGTTGATATAAACGGTTTGAATATCGGCTGATAAATCAGTATTCTGTCGGACGATGGACCAAAATTACCAAATACCGGCCCCCGCGCACGTTTCTTGCCCGGCACAATATCATCAATTGCTATATTTGGTGCATCAACCGTTTCAATGTGTGTACCATATGGGAACCCCAGTTTTGACGACACCATAAAATGCGCGGACGCATTTGTAAAAACATAGTTATCAATTATAAACTGGAACGACCCAGCCGCCGATTTGAAATATTGTGTATTTGTATCCGGGAATGCCAGGCGAACATCTGGTTGCGGTTTGATTTTTTCAATAATCAACATACGATCGGTCAAACCCACGCGGTCTTTGATAAATGTATGTGGGGGTTCCTGGTGCAGACCATCTTGTAAATAAACACGCGACAGGCGCAGGCCCAAACGCACCTTGTCCAGCCAATCTAGAAACAAACTTATTTCGCGCGCTGTTACCGGTTTATCGGCCAAAATATTTAATAAAATCGGTTTTACCTTGCCTTCCAGGTCTGAAAACTCTTCATTACACGACTCGCACGCAGGCATAGTAAAATTCATATATGATATTTTTGGTTTTAATGTGCCGTCCGGTTCCATAACCTTGACCATGGGCATTTTGCCGCGCCCGGTATGTTTAATTAACCATTGTGGAATAATATGTTCGCGGTTTTTATCAACCGGCGGACGCCCGCAAAACACACAAAACTTGCTCATATCTTTACTTACCCTTTACACGCCCATTTTACGACAAAACAAAATATTGTCAAGCACACATAATAAAATAAAACACCGCCGAAAAGACGGTGTTTACAAAACGAAAGTTTAATTTATTCTGCGTTTTGTTCCGCGGCGGCCTCGCGTGCCTCGGCGGCCTTGGCGGCGGATTCAATTTGTAACAACTGATTTTCCAGCGCAGTCCGTTCAGACGATTTATAGCCCGTTTCGGTCGGCTTGTCCGCATCGGTGGCGGTTGTCCCCTTGTCCGCGGGTTTATCGGCGGTTTTCGTTACCACCTTGTCAGATACAGCCGGATTGATAAGATTATTATAAATCTTCATCTTTTCTTCCATGCCTACCCTGTCCCGCGCCAACAATTTGTTTTCGGTTCCCGGCACAAACCATTTATCCAATAATTCGGCCGTTGTATGCATAATCGGACGTGTACGCGCAGCATCCAACCAACGCGGCAACCGCGGCGCATCGGAATAATACCATAACGCACCCCAATATATGACACCCATTGCCACAACACCACGAACAATTCCAAATATCACCCCAAGTGTTTTATCTGTAACGTTCATAATGCTGTCTTGTATTCTGTCGCGCAGTTTTTGGTTAAAGAAACCAACCGTTATCAAGATTACAAAGAAAACAATAAAATACGATGCAACCAATGTTCCAACCGTCGATTCAGACAATTTGAACCAGTTTTGTAACCAACCGTCCAAAATCGGCGATGCAAAACGCGCCGCAACCGCAGCAATCACCCACGACAATGTCGCGATTGTTTCATATACACCACCACGCATGGTCGCCCAAATGGTCGAAACCAAAACTGTGATGATGTATATATAATCCAAGGTTGTTAAATCAAGCATTGTTTGTTTTATCCAGCATTATTTTTTATTGTCTTTCTTTAACAGAACAAAACCCAATCCTGCGACCAAAACAACTAGCAATCCATAGAACCAAATGGTCGAACCACCGTTATTTTTTTTTTGCCGCATCCTTTGATGCTGCACTGTATTCAGAAATCGCACTTGTTCGGTCAGAGTGTGCCGCCTTGAAAGATTCTGCGTTTTCTTCTAATGCCTTTTTATTTTCCGCCGCAGTTGCTTTTTCTTCATCGCTTAAATCAGCCGCGACCGCATCACGCAATTCTTGTTGCATGAAATCGGCATAACCCTGGAAGCATTTTTCACCAACGACCAACACTGGTACACCACCAGATTCGTATTCGCACTTTTTCAATGCATCACTAAACATCTGGTTGTTTGCTTCGTCAAAAACATTAACTTCACTTACCGTCAAATTTGGATATTCATAAATCAATGTATTGGAAATAAATTCACGCGCATGATGACAATGTGGACATGTCGGTGAATAGTAAATTGTGATATTTGCCGCAGATGCCGCACCCGCAAATGCGATGCCACATGCCGCCAAAACTGTTGATAATGTTTTCATGTTTGTTTCTCCTTTTGTTCGTGATTAAATTATAGAAAATATATTTTATCTGTCGCAAGTGCTTTTTACAAAATATGCGAATTTTTTTTGTTAATGTGATATAATAAAAATTAAATGGGAGATACAAAAATGAAAATCACAATTATTGGCATCGGCAGTGTCGGTTCCGCCATTGCCACCGCGGTAAAAAATACAGGTCTGGCACATGAAATTGTTTTGTATGATACGGACGGCATTCGTGCGCGTGCCGCCGCCGAAGACCTGGGGCATGCCGCCGCATTTTCATTTGATGTAAAAATAACTGCGGCAAATAACTATCGTGCAATACGCGGTTCAGATATTGTTATTATCGCCGCCGGCGCGAATCAAAAACCAGGTGAAACACGCACCGATTTACTGCAAAAAAATGCCACCGTTATTTCCGATATTGTCCCACGCGTAATGGCAAACATAGATAACAAAAATGTCAAATTGGTTATTGTTACAAACCCGCTGGATGTTATGGTTATGTTGGCACAAAAATTATCAAAATTGCCCGCTGGCCGCGTTATCGGAACAGGCACAATGCTGGATTCGGCGCGTCTGCGCGTGATATTATCACGAACACTTGCGGTATCACCACAATCGGTTAATGCCTATGTTTTGGGCGAACATGGGGACAGTTCTGTTGTTGCATGGACACCCGCAACAATTGGTGCAATTGGCCTTGACGATTTTTGCCGACAAACAAAAACACCACTGACCGCAAATACCCGCGCAACAATTGAACACCGTGTTAAAACAGCCGCATATGAAATCATACGCGGGCGCGGTGCAACCTGGGACGGTATTGCCGGCGCGGTAGCGGACCTTGTCCGTTCAATTATAAATGATGAAAACCGCATTTTGACGGTAAGCACAGTGTCCGGTGTTGGCGCAAAATCTGTTGCGATGTCATTACCGCGTATTGTGGGTGCTGTGGGCGTAACAAAAACATTGATGCCAAAGTTAAGCAAGGTTGAATCGTATGCCCTGCGCCGCAGCGAAAATATTATCAGAAAAAATTACGGTAAAATTAAAAAATAATCTGACGGGGCCGCGGCCCCGTTTTTTTGGCATACAATCATATTTATATTATCTAAAAAGATGCTATGCTTTTTTCAAGAACGGGGGAATTATGGCAGACAATATTGAATATATCGCTTTTCCAGACGGAAACGGATTTTACGCATATTGTAATGGACGCACCGTCGGCAAAATAACATTTGTGCGTACCGGCCCAAACACAGTCATCATTGACCATACCGAAGTGGATGATAAATACCGTAACGATGATGTGGAATTAAACCTGGTACGGCGCGTGTGTAATATTGCCCGCGAACAGCACCGTTTTGTTTTGCCAATGTGCCCCATCGCCCGAACTATGTTTGGAATGTATCCCGAATTTGATGATGTACGAATGTTGCGCACACGATAAAAAACGGGGCGATGCCCCGTTTTTTAATACGATTTCGCAACGAATACGAAACTTGGGTCGCTGTCATCAAGGCACCGACGGGAAATCTTGTATTTTTCAATCATCGCATCAAATTTTTCATTTGTTGTCAAATCATATTTGATACGGAAAAAGCCAATTTTTCCATCGTTTAAAAACTTGTCCAGCATATCTAAATCACGAACATTATGAATCATTGATTTATTACGTTTTTGCGCCGCCGCCAACATATCAGATTGAATCGCACCCAGCATATCGCGCACATTCGCAATTAAATCATCGGCGGACATAGTTTTTTTAGAATCTTTGCCTAAATCGCGACGTGTTACCGTAACGGAATCTGCCTCCATTTCACGCGCACCAATTTCCACGCGTAATGGAACACCACGTTTAATCCATTTCCACATTTTGTCGGGACTGCGCATGTCGGAATCGTCAACCAACACGCGTACGCCATTTTCACGCAGTTTTTCGCCCAACACACGTGCATAAGAATTAAGGACATCTGTTGTTTCTTCGCGTGTAATTGGAATAATCACAACCTGATACGGTGCAACGGCGGGCGGCAAAACCAACCCATCGTCATCGGAATGTACCATAAAAAGACCGCCCATCATACGTGTTGATGTTCCCCAGCTGGTTGTCCACGCATGTTGCAATTTGCCATCGGTGCCCAAGAATTTAATATCAAACGATTTCGCGAAATGCTGGCCTAAATCGTGCGAAGTACCGGCCTGTAAAGCCTTGCCGTCCTGCATAATTTGTTCTGTTGTATATGTATGATCGGCACCAGCAAATCTTTCTTCTGGTGTTTTTTCCCCCATAATAACAGGTATAGCCAAAACATTTTCCATAAAGTCGCGATATACATTATGCATCTTGCGTGCATCGGCATTTGCTTCTTCGTGGGTGGCGAAAACATTGTGCCCTTCCTGCCAATTAAATTCAGATGTACGCAGGAACATACGCGGCCGCATTTCCCAGCGCATAACATTAACCCACTGATTCAATTTCATCGGCAAATCACGATATGACTGTACCCAACGGGACATAGCCTCGCCTATGATGGTTTCTGATGTCGGACGAATCACATATGGTTCGGTCAATTCTGCTTCTGGGTCGGGCTGTAATTTACCGTCAATCTTTTTAAGGCGATAATGTGTTACAACCGCCGCTTCCTTGGCAAAACCGGCGACATGTTCCGCTTCGCGATTAAAATAGTCAATCGGAATCAACAACGGGAAATTTGCATTTTGAACACCGCATTCTTTTATACGTTTGTCCATTTGATCACGCATCAATTCCCAAATCGCCCAACCATATGGCTTGATTGTCATACACCCACGCACAGGTGCATTTTCCGCCAAATCTGCGGCAACGATTAAACTTTGATACCAACCGCTAAAATCTTCTGCGCGGGTTGGTGTAATTGCTGTTTTCATTTTACTTCTCTTACTTTGTTACAGGTTTATCTTTTAATTCCATATATTTCTTTGAAACTATTTCATACAGGGTTTCTGCTATTTGTTTTCTGTCCTTGCCCGCAATGGGCGGTGGTGGCAAAACGGTAATTTCAATCATAAAACCACCCAATGCCATTACATGAAACAGTTGTGCAAACGCACTGCGTTCCCGGTCCGCCAACGGCCCCATATCCATTTTAGCATTTGAAAAATATGCCAAATGATTTGCAATATCTTTATCACTTATTACATCACCATGCCGGGTACGATAATTCACCACAACTGGCTGGACCGTAATATTAGAATTTTCAACAATGTTAAACATCGCACTTTTAAACGGCTTTACATACGCACCATTTGTTGTGGTTCCTTCGGCAAAGATAAACAATGGATATGTTAATTTCGATAATTGTTCGTTTACCTTGGTAATTGCCTGGGCCGCCGTTGCGGGGTTGCGGTCGACAAAGACAACACCAAACTTTTTCGCAATCGGGCCAATAACAGGCCAATGCGAAACCTCGTTTTTGCCAACAAAACTGCCCCCGAACGCATAGGATAACATCGCGATTTCAAATACAGATATATGGTTTGACACAACCAACAACGGCCGCGCATCCGTAAGTTTTCCATGTACCCGCACACGTAATCCTGTTGTAATTTTCAACCACCACATATATATGCGCATATATGCAACCGAACGCGGTCCCGTTGGCAACAGAAATATGATTGGCAACTGGATAAATATACCCGCCCAAAATAAAATCATACGCACAACTGCGATTGCTTTTTTAAAAATATTGGGGTCTTTAATCGCCATTGTTATTCTGCGTCCTCGTCATTTTCTTTTTCAGACTCTTCCACAAATTCGGCATCCGCCGCATCTTCGCGCAACATAAAGTCAAAGAATGTGCGCACCAATTTAATTGGCACCGTAACCGGACTTAACACAATTTTTCCCAGTGTTTTTATCGCCCCATCACGAATATCAACATCCATTCCTTCCAGTGCATCTTCGCGACCGAAATAATGCTTCTGATATGCGGCATTAATGTCCTTGGTCTGTAATGTTACGAACACATCATATGAATTAAACGCGTTATCAATAAATACACCCTTGCCGAATGTGGCCCCAAGGCTTAAATACCCCTTGATAAGTGGTGTCATCTGTTTGCGCGCATCGTCTGGGTCAACAAAAACTTCTGGTAAAATGTTCATTTTCGTCATGCGCGGATCAATGTTTTCGGGCAATTTTTCCAGCGCAATCGTCGCGCGCAAATGCGGTGGTGTCAAATGATTGTAATAAAGGTATGAAATCGCCTGGGCCGATTTTGCAGGCTTGGTCCCGACAAAAGATGCCACCCCAAATAATACAACGATTTTCCGGCGCATAACATATTCCGCCAACCCCGCCCACAGCATACGCATAACCAGCGCATTTTCACGATAATTTATATCTACACATGCACGCGACATTTCGGCGATATTACCGGCAACCTTTTTAATCTTGGAAATATTGTATTCTGATTCCGTATAAAACCCACCCATCTTTTCTGCGGCATTTCTGTCAATAATACGATATGTACCAACGATTTTGCCATTATGGAACACCGCCATATAATCGGCGAAACGGTCAAACGCATCATATTCTTCACGCAGGGCGCGTTGTTCTTCGGTGGTGCCGGCCCCTTCTTCTTCGCAGAAAACGGCATAACGCAACGCGCGCACCATACGGCGTTCTTCTTTATTTCTGGTTAAACGGACTTCGAAATCACGAACCTTGATAGCCATAAAAAATCCTTATATTATAAATCTATCAAATACAGGTTAGCAAAAACCGCCGACACTTTCAATTATTTTTATTTTTGGGGAATCAGGCAATTTATTTCAATTTATCGGACAATTCCGCAATCGCAATCGCATACCAGTTTGAATTATTCCATTTCTTTATACGATAAAAGTTAGGATATGTTAAATATGCTTCTATTACCGGTGCCGGCGCGACATCGGTGTCAGGCGAAACGGCATCGGCGATTATATCTGCCTGGACTGCATCACGTGTGGCCTCGATTTCAGCCACATCCGCCACCAACCCCGCAACAATATTGTTTGTTGGAATCGGTGTTCCGTCTGGATTTAAAACACCCATTGCCGCCCAATCTGACAAAGGCTTCTTTACATCACCCTGTAACAACGACGTATCAAAATCCGCCGGCAAAATAACACGTCGCGCAATACGTTCGTTCGGGTTCCACCCCAGTTTGTTCAGGTAATTTCCCGCACTGAACATTGCGTCACCCACACTGTTTATAATATCAATACTGTTGTCGCCGTTTCCGTCAACCCCATATTGTGCCAGTGTTGTTGGGATAAACTGAAAATGCCCCATGGCGCCCGCCCACGACCCGCGAATATTGTTTATATCCAGGTTATTTTTATCTGCAATTTTCATCAACGCAATTAACTGGTTCGTAAAAAACTTTTCCCGCCGACCATCATACATAAGCGACAAAAACGCGTTGGTTAGTTTGTGTCTAGATTTGACCGCACCATAATTCGATTCCATACCCCAAAAGGCCAAAATAACATGCGGTGGCACACCGAACGCATTTTCCACACGTCCCAACATAGTAGGATAGCGCAAACGCATTTTTTTGCCATCCTGGATGCGTGTTTGGCTGACGGTGCGATTCAGATACTGCGCCAATGTTAATTTGAATTCTGATTGGTTTTTATCGCTTTTAACAACCGCGGGCACAAACAATGGTGCGCGCAAGGTATCATCAATTACATTTTGTGAAATATTTTCATTTGCCGCGCGGGTCCGCACCCCATTTAATATTGATTCCCAACGCGCCATATCAAACACCCCATTATCAGCGCGCGCGCAATATGGTACGCACAATACCAGCGCAATTAAAACGCTAAAAAACGATTTATATCCCATGGGATACCCCTGTTATTAAAACGCGTATTTAAACCCGATGTGCAAACCAAACGATTGCCAAACGGCTTCTTTCAACGATTCTGTTATTTTTTCGGTATGTGCCGGTGTAGTTTCAATAATCGGCAAACCGTTATCGTCCAAAATATATTGGCCATTTTCGTCAACCCAGAACGAGCTGTACTGTGCGATATACAATTCGCCAGCAATCTTTCCAACATGGAAATAATTTGTATCCGCCTTGATTGCCAATTGTAACCGGTTAGAAAGGCGCAAATTATATTCTATTTCCGCGCTGTATGTATACGCACCGTTGGACCCTTCGTCCAAGAAACTTGGGTTCTGTTGCCAATCATCACGATTTGGCCAAATACCTTCGGATGAATATTTCGGCAAACCAACCTGGAAATAGAAACGCAATTTATCGGATAAAGTCATCTGCTTTTCAATTTCCAGTCCAAGATAAAAGCCTGACCAGGTCGTGTTATAAATATGTGTAATTCCATCAACACGAATAGGACCATCACCACCGATAATAATACATTCGTTCGCACCAACACCCCATGGAATATCACCCAACGCATCCGTCCAAGGTTCCGTTGTAATTGCCGTTCCAAGCTGTGTAAAACCACTTGCTGGCGCAACCGCAACGGCAATATCTTCTGGGGACAAACAAACCTGGTACCAATCAGACGGTGCCTCTTGATTTATTGGTAATGTGTAATAATATCCCTCTTCGTCGCCATAGACATAATCGCCCTTGTCCGACATCATCGGCAGGTAAACACCGGGGTTCGGATAAAGGTGGTCCGACATTTTAAGGTTATGTTTGAATATTTCGTATCCAATTGACGGCGATAATTTCCATCCCGCAATATCCCAAATATGATGCGCCCCGAAACCAACCTTTAAATGATTTGTACGGCCCGACTGATTCCCTATAGATACTGTGAAAATACCATAGTCTGGATCCGCCCAATCATACGGTTCCATATCATAGTCCATAGACAAACCGCCAGATTCCATATCACCAAATGTATAATCGGCATACGCGAATAAATCAAAGTTCCGCAACGAAAAATTATGGCGCGCCCCGACATTGACTTCGTTAAACACCATATCGTCCCATTCCAAAACAGAATTTACCCCTGTTTTGAATTGGAAATCTGCGAAACGGCGCGAATAGTCGACATATATACTTGTTCTTGGTTCGGATTCCGCAGGCAACGCAATACCATTCGCCGTAAATGTTCCATTTGCGGCACCAATATATGTTCCATCGGTAAATACAGCCGTTGAATTAGTTGGGTTTGTGATTTTTTGACGCGGAACCTGATATGTATAAGTATTTGTTCCAACCACCTGTTTTTGACCAGATTTCCCGACGTATTTTGTATATCCGCTGTTCGCGTATTTACCATACGCGGCGCGATTTGCGGTTTGGGTTGGTGCACTTTGGTAATATGATGGCACCCCTTCATTTGCCGCAAAAGCCGCAAATGGTGCTAAAAATGCCGCTAAAATGGCAATTTTCCCTGTCCTCATCTGATAACTTTTGTTTTATTATATCACAAAAAGTAATGATAAGAAAGACTTTTCATTTATAACTTGCGATTAGGCCAACTGGCATTACAATAAGGACATTATGACAGTAGCACACAACATATATATTCATGTCCCATTTTGTATGTCAAAATGTAATTATTGCGCCTTTTTTAGTCGCGCATGCGCCGCGCCCGATTGGCGTAAATACACCGATGATATTTTATCTGAAATTGATTTTTGGGCGGGAAAACTGGGACGAATTGATGTTCCCACAATCTTTTTCGGGGGCGGCACACCATCATTAATGCCAACCGCGAATTTTTCTGAAATAATGGAACGCATGCGCGACCGGTTTAATATTGCCCCAAACGCCGAAATAACAATTGAATCAAACCCGGGCACATTGGATGCGACGCGTTTGGACGAATTTATAGCGGCGGGTGTAAATCGGCTTTCCATCGGGGTACAATCACTTGATGACGATGAATTACTTTTTTTGGGGCGACGACACACCGTTGCGGATGCGTTGCGATTAATAGATGCCGCGAAATCACGCGATATTCGTGTATCGGCCGATTTTATTTATGGACTGCCGGGACATAATGCGACCAAGGTTAAGGCATTGTGCCAAAATATAAACAAAATCGGATTTTCACATTGTTCAATGTATGAATTAACAATAGAACCCAACACCCCATTCGGCAAAATGAATCTGGATATGCCGTCAAATGCGGAAATGGCGGATATGTATAACACAATTGATGAAACACTTAATCTTTCGCGGTACGAGGTTTCTAATTATGCCACCCCGGGCTTTGAATGTCGGCACAATCAAAACATATGGGACGGGGATGCGTATATTGGCATTGGGAATGGTGCGGCCGGTCGTGTATTTTTAGACGGCGTTTGGTACGAACAGTTGGGTGCAGGCGCACGATTTGAACCAATAACAACACAATCACGCGCCGTTGAAAAGATTATTACAGGTCTGCGTACGACACGCGGTTTATTACTTGCGCCGGATATAAAAAATGCGATAAATATGGAATACCTAAATCAGAATCAGGAATTACTAGAAATTGCCGACGGGCGCATACGCGCGACTAAACGCGGTATGTTGATTTTGGACGAATTAGTGTTAAACTTGGTCAAATAGGAAGAAAAATGGAACACAAGTTTTTAAATATAATCGGTGCATTGGCCGTTGTTGCGGCGACGGTGTTTGCGTTTCATATACAAAGGGGAAAAGAAATGGATGCTGGAATAAAAATTGAAAATATGGATTTAACCGTTCGTCCGGGCGACGACTTTTACGATTACGCAACACGTGGTTGGGCAATGACGCACCCAATGCCGAACGATTATTCGCGATATGGATCTTTTGATGTATTACATGAAACAAACCTGGAACGTGTGCGCGAAATTGCGGAAAACGACACCGGAAAAATCGGAAAACTTTATCGCGTGGCGATGAATGCGGAAAAATTAAACGCGGAAAAAACAGCACCTGTGGCCCCATATATCGCGGAAATAGATGCGATTAAATCTGTTGATGAATTACCGACATACCTTGGCAAAATGCATACTTTCACATCGGCATTTTGGGGTGATGGTGTCGCCCTTGATGAAATGGACAGCGACCATTATTTATACAACATTGGCCAGGGCGGATTAGGGTTATCGCGTGATTACTTTTTCGACACCGATGAAAAGTCGGTTAAAACGCGCGCAGAATACAAGCGGTTTATCGCAAAACAGATGAAAAACTTTGGCATCACCGTAAATGCCGACAAACTGTACGCGATGGAAGAACGCATGGCAAAATCATTTTACCCAAAGGAAAAGTTGCGCGACCCACGTGCCAACTATCACAAAATGACGATTGATGAATTGCGTCAAAACTTCCCAGGCTTTGATTGGGACGCATATTTGGCGGCGCGTGGCGCGACGGCGGCAACCGAAATAAACATAAATCAACCCGAAGCCATATCTGAATCAATCGCAATTATGCGCGATACAGATTTAGAATTGATTAAGACATATTTAAAATATCGCGTTGTAAGTTCTGCGGACTCGTTATTAGACGATGCGACATACGATATTTCATTTGATTTCTATAATCGCTTTATGGCGGGACAAATTGAACAGAAACCGCGTTGGAAACGTGCGGTTGCAATGCTGGACGGGTCGCTTGGCGAAGAAATTGGCCACCTTTATGTAAAAAAATATTTTCCCGCATCTGCCAAGGAACGCATGGAAAAACTGGTTAAAAACCTGCAACGCGCATTGGGTATGCGAATAAAGAACCTTGAATGGATGAGCACCGATACCAAGGAACGCGCCCTGGAAAAATTATCAACATTCCATGCGAAAATCGGGTACCCGGAAAAGTGGCGCGACTATTCAGAATTACACATTGATGAAAACGCATCGCTTTGGGAAAATATGGTAAATGTTTCAAAATTCGAAGATGCGTTTTGGCTAAATAAAATCGGTACCGACAAAGACCCGACAATTTGGTACATGAACGCGCACGAAATTAACGCATATTATGATCCGTCTACAAATGAAATTTGTTTTCCGGCGGGCATATTACAATATCCGTTCTTTGATATGAACGCAGACGATGCGTTTAACTATGGTGCGATTGGATCTGTAATCGGCCACGAAATGACACATGGGTTTGATGATTCGGGCCGTCAATTTGACGCACATGGAAACCTGCGCGATTGGTGGGGTGCGGCGGATGCGGATAATTTTGTTGCGCGCGCGAATGTATTGCGTGATTTCTTTGATAAAATAGAAATCGCACCGGGTATTCACGCGAATGGAACATTTACATTGGGCGAAAACCTGGCGGACTATGGCGGGGTAACGGTATCATATACGGCATATAAAAACTTTGGCACACCATCTAATGAATCGGCTGGTTTAACGGCAGATATGCGATTCTTTATATCATACGCAGGCGCATGGGCGGGCCACATTCGCGATGACGAAAAAATACGTATGACAAAAACTAATGAACATTCATTGGGTCGCAACCGCGTAAACGGCATTTTGCCGCAAATAGATGCCTGGTATGATGCGTTTGGCATAAAAGAATCTGACAAAATGTATCTGGCACCTGAAAAGCGTGTAAAGATTTGGTAAAAATTGAACCGCCGGCAATTGCTTGCCGGCGGCGCTCCCTTCCTTTCCGTAAACGGAAAACTTTTATAACAGCCCAAAAACCGGCACACGCGTGCCGCGGGACATTATGCGGCCATTGCAACGCCTGATTCAGACGATGTGTCGGCGGCATCCAAAATCTTTTTTGCTTCGGCAAAGACCATCGATTTTACGCGTAATGCCAAATCACGTGTTTCCAGGCTTTCCGCCGCAACTTCGAAATCATCGGTACGAATTTGTAATGAAACATACGCACCCACCAATGATGGACGAGATAAATCTTCGATTGAACGTGGGGAATTATTTTTCCCGATTTGTAATTCGTCAGCCAATGAAATAATCTGACGGTCCGCATTGACCCAAACAGTTGTTGTTAAAACCTTGTTCAATGCAATCATAATATCTTTTATGTTTTTTGACATGCGCGTGTCCCCCCTTGTTTTGCGTTGTTATAAGTAAAATTGATTAGATTTTGTATTTACACGATGTATTTACAAAAATCGTTTTCAATTTTCCTTTGTCTTTTTGTTTTTGGCAGAAATCCGGGTTTTATGCGGTTTTCTGGGCTTTTTATAGATTCCTTCCTTGTCTATACAACTATCATAGAACAAAAACGAATCGCAGGTCAAGAGGAAAATTAAAATATTTTCATTTTATTTAAAAATATTTGTTTTTTACTGTCCAGACCATAAAATCCCATAAAATAACTATAAATTGTCATTGACAACCAGAACATCGCGTGCTACATTTTTTTCGTGGTCCGAAAAAACCGGCACAAAAGCATCAGAAAAAAACAAGGATATAAATGTCATTGTTTCTCTCATCTTATGAAAATCGTTTGGATACCAAGGGACGTATTTCTGTGCCGGCGACCTTTCGGGCCGCGGTTTCATCTGAAACATTTGCTGGGGTTGTTTTATACCGTTCTTTTACCAATAATTGTATCGAGGGATTATCCATGTCGCGCATGGCCGCACTGGCGGCGGCAACCGATAAAATCGGTGTTTTTGACGATAAATTGGATGATTTAACGGCGATGCTTTTTGCGGATGCGCGCCAATTACAATTTGATGTAACGGGTCGCATTGTAATTCCGGCCGATTTATTGGCGCATGCGGGTATAACCGATCGCGCAATATTTGTTGGCCGCGGAAACAGTTTTCAGATTTGGAACCCGGACGAATTCAAACGGGCGCAAAACGCGGCACTTTCACGCCTGCGCACCAACCACCCGGAATTAGTTATCGGCTAACCGACATCTCTATAAAAAAACAAAAAACCGCCCGTTTGGGCGGTTTTGATTTGTTTTTGTCTATTAACTGTTCGTCTTTTGACAGGTTCCAAGTCCAGTATCAGAATCCACCTGCCACGTACCATTATTAGTGCCACAATTACAAGTCTTTGAACTAGAAGTCCATTGTCCCCCCGCACCTATACAGGCCGTCGCATTCTGAATTTCGACACTTGTACCATCGACACCATAAACAGCCGCGGCCCACGTTAGCATTTCACTTGGTGTCGGTGCCTTGCTAACATTACCATTAACCGACATACAGGTGGTTATTATACTTTTACATGCATTAACCGCAATATTCTTGTTTGATACGGTATCATAACTGTTCGAACTTAAACAAGATGTAACATCAGACAAGCAATTTTCAGCATAACTTGCCAACAAAGCATCTTGTGAAGCCTTGATCTGAGTAAATGTACGATACAAATATTCAGAAACAACGTTATTGTCTGGTTTATACTTTCCGGTCTGCTTATCGTATGTATAATTCTGGCACTTGTTCAGGACAGACATGCACATACCGTAATTCTTGCCATCTTTGTTATAACCGATTTTGTATTGCAAGAACTTGGACATATTTGTATCCGTCGCAGTTACAGGACTTGTCGTCATTGTCGCATTTATATAGCCAGACAAATCACCAGAATTATTACCATCATAATCCCATGCATATTTATCGCCAGAAACCCATGTGCCATACAAACCACTTTTGAACATACCAGCATTTGTTGCCGCATCTGCCAAAGATTTACCCGGCAAAGAACCGACAACGATTTGACCATTTACAATATATTTACCCGATGGATCCAAACAGTTTTCATAATCGGCACCGCATACATAGTCGTCCTGCATACAGGAATCAAGCGCACTTATACACCCACGCAGGTCATATTGATTCTTTTGCTGGGCAACCATTAAACGTGCCTTTTGTAAAACAGCCTTGGCATTACGTACAGTTGCCGACATTTCGTCATTCGAATCGGACAGGCTGCGTTCATATGCGATACACTGTTTATCAATTTCCAAATCGTATGAATTTGTGATAACCGCCGCATCAACCCCCTGGGCCGCACAGGAATTAAGCACATTTGCCTTGCAACGCGCACTTGCCGTTTTATACAATGTTTCGCCACGTTGATTCGCGATTGACGATGTATCACTGGTCGCGGTACCGAACAATGCCGATAAATCAAAGCCCGTACTGGAAATCGTGAAATCAAGCAAGTTTGATAAATCAAACGACATCGACGAATCAGATGCAATCGATGAAGTCCCAGTCTTGACATCAACAATCATATTTTTAATCTTGTCCAGATTCAATTTGATTTGGCTGTTATCCGATGTGCCACGCATTTTCTCTTCGGCCTCGGTTTCACTGAACAAGGTTTCGATTTCATCGCCGGTCAAACCGATATATTGAATCTTTTGTGCAACTTCTTGTAATTCTTCGGTTGCAGCCTTTAATGCCAATTCGGTTTTTTCATAGTTTTTCAAATTCTTGCTGCATGAACAACGACCCTGGTTATCGTCCAGGACATTACAGAAATTATCCATACACGCGGTATATTGTGCCTTGCAATAATCGGTCAATTCCGCCAATTCATCCATGACCGCGGTTGTTGTCGCATTTGGTGTGGCGCTTTCACTGGTAGAAGTTGTCATTGTTGCCGATGCAACACGAATCGTTGGCACACGCGCAGATGCAGACGAACGCACACCAACACGACCAGTATAAAGGTTATTATTTTCAAATACACCGGTGGTCTGCCCAGTTGCAGTCGTCATTGTTGTTCCGGCACGTGCAACATTCGCATTGTTTGCAGATGCCACACGACGCGCCGATACATTACCCGATGTCGCACTGTTTGTTGCCGCGCGGGATACGGTGCCACGTGTTGTTGTTACACGCGATGGTGTTGTTGTGGTACGCGATGTTGTCGTACGCGCCGCAACCACGCGGGAATTAGCCCCGGAATTACGTTGAGGATTCACATTTGTCGCGGGTAATACACGCGAACCAGCGCGCGATGATGCGACACGCGGACTTGCCTTGACCACAGGTTGCTGTGGCACAACATCTTCTTCGGAAACATTTTCGGCGTCATCAATCAAGATGCCGTCGTCAACATATTCCGCATCAGAATATTCCATTGTATCGTCATAGTAAAACGGCGCAACCTCAGCAAATGCGGGCAACACCAGCAAACCACTTAACACAACAACAAGTCTTTTCATTTGTGAAACCTTCCCTTCTATTATGCTTTATTTTACCATACACAAGGCCCATAAACAAGCGAAAAAAAGAATTACCAAACAAACCCAAAAAGAAAAGTTTCCTAATTCGTTAAAACAGTTAATGAAAAATCTTGTAATATTATTTAAAGCCGTCTATAATTCGGCGCAAAAGGAATTACTGGTGTTATTGTCCGCGAAACTTTATTGGTGTTTGCTTGCACTGCCATTGGTGGGGTGTGCGACCGTTCCAACATCGGTTAACGACAATCGCCTTAATGGATACTCGCCGAAAATTACCCCGTCTGATTTTGATTACGACCCGATGACTACCCCGATTGCAAAATGTTATGCGACCGAACTGTCGCGGGGCGAAAATGTAAGTGGCGCAACATTAATCGATGACGGCACATCGGCATTTGTTGTACGGGCGGCATTTGCGCGCATGGCGACCAAGACCATTGATTTACAAACCTATATTTACAGCAACGATTTAACATCCAAGGTTTTGATTGGTGAATTGAAAAACGCGGCTGATCGTGGGGTCAAGGTGCGCATTTTGTTGGACGATTATGGCACCAAATCTGATGTTGCGGATGTCATGTTGCTAAACCAGCACCCGAATATAGAAGTCAAGGTGTTCAACACCGTTCGCCGTCGTTCAAAATTGCTGTTTATGCCACAATTGTTCATGGACTTTAACCGCCTTAATTCGCGTATGCACAACAAATTATTCATTGTTGATAATATCGCATACATTACTGGTGGCCGCAATATAGGCAGTAATTATTTCATGCCAGAAACATCTGCGAACTTTTCAGACACCGATGTTTTGTTTATTGGACCAATGACACGCGATGCGACAAAATCGTTTAATGAATATTGGAATCACAAGTTGTCAATTCCGGCATCTGTATTTCCCAAGGCTAAATCAAAACACGCGATAAAAAAACTGGAACGCAAATTTGCGGAAATAGAAAACAAAAGCGCAGAAGATGCCCGCCTTTATAACACCGCTATTTTGATGACCCAGCGGGCATTCAATCAAAAGAAAATTGGTTTCAGTTGGGGACGTGGACT
Organism: Alphaproteobacteria bacterium; assembly: GCA_017475605.1. Taxonomy (GTDB): domain Bacteria; phylum Pseudomonadota; class Alphaproteobacteria; order Rs-D84; family Rs-D84; genus Enterousia. The sequence continues at coordinate 56,628 of JAFVFD010000004.1, forward strand.
TTTCCTGGCCGACCCACCGTCCAAGGTGGAAATGACTATGCGCGAAAAGGAAGAATACCGCGGCGAAATCGTTAAAAAGTTACAGGACCTTTGGGCACAAACGCGTGAATCAATATATGTTTCGGCGGCATATTTTGTACCCGGTGTAAATGGGCTGGAATATATGCTTAACGAAGAAAAGTCTGGCACCCATGTTACAATTGTAACCAATTCACTTTCGTCAACGAATGCCGCATCAGTATATGCAAAATGGGAAAAGTATCGTAAAAAATTGCTGGCATCGGGGGCTGATATTTATGAATTTATGTTGTCGGCGGAAAATCTGCGTGCGAAAAAATACGGTCGCGCACGCCAGGCACCTGTATTTTCGGTTCTGCACAGCAAATCTATTGTGTTTGACGACCGCATTTCGTGGATTGGCAGTTTTAATCTGGACCCACGCAGCGCATATTTCAACACTGAAAATGTCGCAATATTTGAAAGTGCCGACTTTGCGCGCAAATTACGCGATATGATTATAGAAGACACAAAAACATCGTGGCATTTAACACTGGATGATAATGGCGATATTCAATGGACCGGGCAACGCCAATTTGATACCACCCCACACACTTATTCACACAGCCCAGACACATCCTTATTCCGCAGAATATGGAAAAACATTTGTAAACTGATGCCCGAAAAGTTTGTCTAGTGATGCGCAATCACATGTAAAATAACACTGGCAATAAATAACACTGTGATACATGCCAAAATTATTTTAGAAAAATTATGGCTGTGTTCACCATGGCAGCGGTCGCATTCACAACCGCAATCACGCACCACCATTACCCAAGACAGCCCCAACATGCCGGCCGAAAACACAAACAACCATGGTTCCAACCATTCAGGCATAATATGTGCATGCGCAAATTCCGGCGCAAAAAGCCCCACCACTGACAATACAATCGGCAATACGCAACAGAATAAATGTGGCAATAACGACGCAATAATCCCAATACGAACAGCTTTCTTTGACGACATAAATACCCCCTTTTTGCACTTTGGTATCCCCAGCGGGAATCGAACCCACATCAAGGGTTTAGGAAACCCCTATTCTATCCGGTTGAACTATGGGGACAGTTTTTTATATTTTATTCGCCGATTTTAATATTGCAAGTTATAATCGCGCAGGTTATAATAAGCGCACAAAAAGGTATTTTCAAAAGGACGGAAAAATGGCAACTATTACCAGAATTGATTTTGCAAACAGATTACGTGAACGCTTTGGCTTAACAACCGCAGATGCGGCAAAACTTGTCGATGTTATATTTGATGAAATACGCGAAGCGTTGATTAACGGCGAAGATGTTAAATTCGCGGGATTTGGAACCTTTAAAATATTAACGAAATCTGCGCGTATGGGTCGCAACCCCAAAACTGGTGCACCGGCGGTTATTTCTGCGCGTTGTGTCGCGACATTCCGCCCAAGTAATGAATTTCGTGCACGTGTCGCAAACGGAAAATAAAAAACACCATACAAAAAACACCGGTAAAGACCGGTGTTTTTTATTTGCTTTTTTCGTTTCGGTACAGTGTATAAATTACTCCTATTTCCACCGAATGTTTATATGGTTCTGAATGCTTTTTATCATATACAATCTGGTTCTTGGATAAAATATAATCGCCATACAAACGCGTGTAGTTTCCTATTTGCCATATAAGACCAAGCGAATGGGTGTCCGTAAAACAACGCGATTTATCACTTGTGATATCCAGTGAATATCCCTTGGATACGGCGAACACAACCCTGTCCCAGCCCACACCAAATTTAAACCCAAAACCAACACCATATGATTGAATGTTTTTATTGTTTATGTTTGTATTTGATACTGCACCACGCAGACCAATCATCGCCATACCACGAAAGCGGCTTTTCGAACCATGTACTTGCTCCAAAAAACCATAATTCACTGTGGTGCCAAAATTATATTTCCCGATTGGATTAATGGTATATGTTACCCCGCCACCAATAACCCTGTCTGAAAAAACATCCATATTAGAAATTGCCTGGCCACGCGCAGCCAACGGGGCAATTACCAAGCCCGCACCAACTATGGTTTTCAAAAGGTTTTGTTTTAATATTTTCATAAAAATTGATGTGGTTTAATTATTCCGCATCTGATTGTAATAATGCGCGCACAGATGCAACCGCGGCCGCACGTTCCGCAATCATGCCATTAAGGTTGGCATGTGTTAAATCCGCCGCATATTTAATCGCATTAGCAAATGCCAGCGCATCACTGTTTCCATGCGTTTTGAACGAGAACCCGTTTAACCCCAAAAACGTTGCCCCCGCATAAGAACGCGGATCTATTTTATGTTTCAGACGTTTAAACACATGAACCAAGAAAAACGCACCAAGAATTGCCAAAATAGATTTCTTAAAGTTTTCAACAATAACGCGCTTGATTAACTTGGCTGTTCCTTCAACGGTCTTTAATACGACATTACCTGTAAAACCATCGGTAACAACAACCTGGACAACACCGGCGGAAATATCGTTTGGTTCAACAAACCCGATATAATTATACGGTAATTTATCCTTGTTTTCCGTCAGAATGTGATTCAGGTGTTGTAATGTTTCATTACCCTTGGTTTCTTCTTCACCGATATTTAATACACCAAGTTTTGGTTTTCGCATTTTGCCAATTTGTTCGGCATACACACTGCCTAAAATAGCGAAATCAAACAAGTTTTCCGCAGTACATTGGACATTAGCCCCCAAATCCAACATAACCACACGATCATCACCCGCGCCACTGGGCAACATTGTTGTAATTGCCGGACGTGAAATACCATCAATTGTTTTCAATGCTAATTTAGACAACGACATTAACACACCGGTATTACCAGCACTAATAATCGCAGAACTTTTCCCTTCGCGAACATCTTTAATTGCCATATACATTGATGTATCCTGGGCATGGCGCAAAACTTCGCGTATTTTATCGGTACCACGAATAACATCTGGCGCATGAATGATTTCGCAATTACGTGCCACGCGCGGATATTTAGACAACAATTTACGCAAAACCCGTTCATCACCGAACACGCGAAAGAATAAATGTTCTTCGCCGTTTTGATAAAGGTATTGGTTCATTCCACCAAATACAGCGCGGGGGCCCTTGTCCCCACTCATTGCGTCAATTGCTATTATCTTTTTTTCTTGCATGGTCGTATCAATAAAAAATGGCAGAACGGCACACACGCGCCCATTCTGCCGTTAAATGTGTTTGTTTATTATTTCGCACCGCATGCTGGGCAAACATGATGTGGACGTTTCTTTTCGCCACATTTTTTACAAACACCGCATGGCATAACAGACAATGCGTCATGGCTGCGACGTTGTGCGGAACGAGCTTTACTTGTTTTACTTCTTGGCGTTGCCATTTTTCTATCCTTTTTTTACTGATTGCTATTCTATAAAATTATTATCCTTTTGCAAGGAAAACTTTATGCCGATATCACCTGGGCCACAAACATACCATGATTGTGTAATAATCCTACCACCGGTGTAAAATCATCAAATCCGATATAGAACTTGTAACCCGCTGCTTCTAAATTCTTTACCGTTTCCAATTTAAAATCAGCACTGGTGCCTGGATAATCATGTGGTTTACAAAAAACGCGTTTTTTTATATTCGGCAATAAACCGTCTATAAATGCCTCTACCTTTTGTTGCCCCATTGCCCAGCGACCTGTGATAAAAACGATGGTAAAATCACGACCCAACGTCTCTAAAACACGCACCATATTCATATTTGGTTCGCCGAAACGGTCATAGTCTGCGATTGCCCATTTTTTAGCAACCACACCATCAATATCACAAAAAATTGCTGGTATTTCGTTCATGGTATTCCTAAAAATATGCCCGACCGACATGATCGGGCATATTTGTTTTTGTTAGTCCTAGATGTTCATTAATTGCTGCTGTTCGCCACCTTCGCGCGCCAACTTTTCTGCCTTTTCTTCTTCTTTGGCAATTTGGCGTACACGACGAACATAGGCACCTGTTCCAATTGGTATCAAACGACCAACGATTAAGTTTTCATTGATACCGACCAATTTATCGGTTGAACCCGAAATCGCGGCATCGACCAAAACCTTGGTTGTCTGTTGGAACGATGCGTTCGAAATAAATGAACGTGATGTGAGTGACGCACGTGTCAAACCGACCAAGACCTGTGATGCTTCGGCTACCTTGCCGCCATCGCGTGCGACACGCGCATTTTCTTCTTCAAAGTCAACGCGGTCAACAACCTGGCCCATAAGGAATCCTGTATCACCCGGATTAGTGATTTCAACACGACGTGTCATTTCACGAATCAAAATTTCAATATGCTTGTCGTTGATGGACACACCCTGCAGACGATAAACCTGTTGGACTTGTTCGACCATAAACTGTGCCAATTCTTTCTGGCCCAAGATACGCAAAATATCCTGAGGCACCGGATCACCATCGACCAATTTATCCGCCTTTCTTACGACATCACCGCTGCGCACCAACAAGTTTGTACCCTTGGCCACCGCATATTCAACCGGTGCGGAACCATCTTCTGGTTCGATACGGATAATAATTTTCGATTTAGAATCTTCCAATTCAACCGTACCATCAATTTCAGCCAAAATAGCCGGGTTAGATGGACGACGAACTTCCAACAATTCTTCAACACGTGGCAGACCGCCCGTAATATCGCTTGTACGTTTGGTTTGAACCGGAATACGTGCCAAAATATCGCCAGCCGCAACTTTATCACCGTTGGACACATTCAGTACAGAATATGTTGGTAACATATATTCGGCGATTTTCTTGCCACCCAAGGAAATAACATTACCCTTTTCGTCGACCAATGTGATTGCTGGGCTTAATGCCTTCTTGGTATTTGTTTTCCAGTTGATAACCTTGCGCGAAACAATACCGGTCATAGAATCAACTTCTTCTTGGAACGAAACATTTTCAACCAAGTCTTTGAATTGCGCGATACCGTCTTTTTCGGCGATAATCGTGTTAGAATATGGATCCCATTCTGCGACCTTTTCGCCCTTTTCAACCATATCACCATCGTTCTTGATTAACATAGATGCGTATGGTAATGCGCAACTGAACAACGTTGCCCCCTTGTCGTCAACAACCGCGACTTCGCCGTTACGGCTAAGCACGACAACACGACCCGCTGAATTTGTAATGGTGTTAACACCAACCAATTTCAGTTTTCCGGCAACCGGCATTTCAATAAAGTGGCTTTCGGCACCACCGGACGCAATACCACCAATGTGGAACGTACGCAACGTCAACTGGGTACCTGGTTCACCAATGGATTGACCCGCGATAACACCAACCGCTTCGCCAACATGGACCAGCGCATTACGCGACAAATCCATACCATAACATTTCGCACACAAACCATCGCTGTGGCATGTAAGTACCGAACGCACATCAACAGATGGCAAGCCTGAATCGTTAATTTTTGTTGCAGCGGCCTTGTTAATCAATTCGCCGGCCGGCACGATAACTTCGTGTGTGATTGGATTGACAATATCATGTGCCGCGGTACGACCCAAAACAACATCACCCAATGGCACAGACAATGTAGAACCCTGATAAACCGGCTTTGCGGTAATAAAGTCAGTCGTTCCGCAATCGTGTTCTGTGATAACGGTGTTTTGTGCCAATTCAACCAAACGACGGGTAAGGTAACCAGCCTCGGCCGTTTTCAACGCGGTATCCGACATACCTTTACGCGCACCGTGGGTTGACGTAAAGTATTCCGCCATTGTCAAACCTTCTTTAAAGTTTGAAATAATTGGAACTTCAATAATAGAACCGTCTGGCTTCTGCATCATACCACGCATACCAGCAACCTGCTGAATCTGGCCCTTGGAACCACGCGCCTTGGACACAGCCATCATATAAATACTGTTCCAATTTTCGCCCGTTGTTTTACCCAATGCTTCATAAGCCTTGTCGCCCAATTCGTCGGTTGTTTTCTGCCACAAGTCAATCAATTTGTTATGACGTTCACCACCTGACAGCAAACCGTTTTGATATTGCTTTTCGATTTCAGCCGCAGCCTTGTTAGCATTTGCAATCATTTCGCCTTTTTCCTTTGGAATGACAATATCGTCAAACCCGATGGAAATACCGGAACGCGCCGCCTGTTCAAAGCCTGTGTTTTTCAATGCGTCTGCCAACATAATCATAGCCTTGTCGCCACAACGTTCGTATGTGATAGCCAACAATTTCTTGATTTCACCATGAGGCATAACTTTGTTCACCAAATCAAACGGCATTTTGTCAGACTTTGGCAACAATTCGCCCAAAATCATACGGCCAGCCGTCGTTTCATAACGTTTGCCATTGATACGCGCAACGATTGGTGTGTGTAATGTAATTGTCTTGTTTTCCAGGGCCAATTTCACTTCGTCCATGTTGGCAAAACGTGGTGATTTTTCATCTACATTGCCGTTCATCAACGAAATATAGAACACACCCAAAACCATGTCCTGGGACGGCACAATCATAGGTTCACCGTTCGCCGGCGACAAAACGTTATTTGATGATAACATCAATGTACGCGCTTCCAATTGTGCTTCTAATGAAATTGGAACGTGAACAGACATCTGGTCCCCGTCGAAGTCGGCGTTAAACCCTTTACATACCAATGGGTGTAAACGAATAGCTTTGCCTTCTATCAAGACTGGTTCAAATGCCAACAATGACAATCTGTGTAATGTTGGTGCGCGGTTCAACAATACTGGGTGTTGATAAATAACCTTTTCCAAGATTTCCCAAACAATGTCTTCACCGTTTTCAACCATTTTACGTGCGGTCTTTAATGTGTTGGCATAATCCCCAGCCAACAGACGCGCAAACACGAATGGTTTGAACAATTCCAACGCCATCGCCTTTGGCAAACCAACCTGGTGCAATTTCAATGATGGTCCCGAAACAATAACGCTGCGCCCAGAATAGTCCACACGTTTACCCAACATGTTCATACGGAAACGACCAGATTTACCGCGCAAAGAATCAGACAATGATTTCAATGGACGGCGGTTCTGGGAAACCATTGGACGCGCCTTGTGTCCGTTATCGAACAATGAATCAACCGCTTCCTGTAACATACGTTTTTCGTTACGGATAATGATTTCAGGTGCATTCATTTCCTTGAAACGTTTTAAACGATTGTTACGAATAATAACACGACGGTACAAATCGTTCAAATCAGATGCCGCAACATGTCCCGCATCCAATGTAACAAGCGGACGCATATCTGGTGGGATAACCGGGATAATATCCGGCAACATCCATGCTGGATCCGTTTTAGATTCCAAGAATGCTTCGACCAATTTTAATTGTTTTACAATAGCTTTGCGTTTCGCTTCAGATTTTGTTTCCGCCAATTCCGCGCGCAAACGTGTGCGTTCATCGCCCATATCTAAACCAGCGATAATGGAACGAACACCTTCGGCACCGATACCGACCTGGAATGCGTCGGCCCCAAATTCTTCAACGGCGGCCTGGTATTCATCTTCGCTTATAACATCGTACTGTTTAAGGTTTGTTAAACCCGGTTCAATAACGATATACGCATCATAGGAAATAACCTGTTCCAATTTTTTCTGGGGCAGATTATTCAACAATGTAGCAATTTTACCTTCGCGTAAAAACCATGTGTGCGCGACCGGCATAGCCAATTTAATGTGTCCCATACGTTCACGACGAACAGACGATGGCCCAACCTCGACCCCGCAACGTTCGCAGACAACACCGCGGAACTTGATTCTTTTATATTTACCGCATGCGCATTCATAATCTTTGACTGGACCAAAGATTTGCTGACAGAACAGACCTTCGGCTTCCGGTTTCAACGAATGATAGTTGATTGTTTCCGGCTTTTTCACTTCGCCATGCGACCATGACAAAATTTCTTCGGGTGATGCGATTGTAATGCGCAACGCATCAAACTGTTCCTTGGTTTCAATTTGTCCAAATATCTTCTGCAACATATTTGTCATATTTTTTTGCTCCTTGAGTAATTAGTGGTTAGTGTTAGTGGTTGTTGCCGGTGGGAAAACCACCGACAAACTAATACCGCCCACTAATCAATTTTCTTTGGTGTCATCGCCAATCCCAAACCACGCAGTTCGCGAACAAACACGTTGAACGCTTCTGGGGTTCCGGTTTGAATATCTGTTGATCCCGATATGATAGATTCGTACATCTTGTTACGACCAGCAATATCGTCAGATTTCACAGTAAGCATTTCGCGCAACAGGTGCGCCGCACCATGTGCTTCCAATGCCCACACTTCCATTTCACCAAGTCTCTGGCCACCCATGTGCGCCTTACCTGACAATGGCTGTTGTGTAACCAATGAATAGTTACCGATGGAACGTGCGTGAATCTTTTCATCAACAAAGTGATGCAATTTCATCATGTACATAACACCAACTGTTACCGGACGCGAGAACTTTTCACCCGTCATACCGTCATACAGGTTAAATTGACCTGTTTCCGGCAATCCAGCCAGTTTCAGCATGTTATGAATATCGTCTGATGTCGCACCGTCAAATGTCGGTGTTGCCATTGGGACACCTTCACGCAACAATGCCGCTTCTGCGCGAACATCTGTGTCGGTCATCTTTTCCAATTTTTCAGCTATTTCTTTGCCATAGATTTTGCCCATGATGGAACGCAAATCATCGGTAACAGCACGTTTGGCCTTTACTTCGTCCAAGACCTTGCCAATTTGCTGACCCAATGTACGCGCCGCCATCCCAAGGTGGGTTTCCAAAATCTGACCGATGTTCATACGGCTTGGCACACCCAACGGGTTCAAAACGATATCAACCGGGGTTCCATCTTCCATATAAGGCATATTTTCGATTGGAACGACGGTGGAAACGATACCCTTGTTTCCATGACGACCCGCCATTTTATCACCAGGCTGTAATTTCATCTTGTGTGCAATATAGACTTTTACTTCTTTTAACACACCTGCGCTTAATGAATTGCTTTCTGTTGCCTTGGCAATTTCTGCATCGGCACGATCATTCAATTCTTTCAACTTGATAACATGTTGTTCGCGCAGTTCGTCAATTTTTGCCTGATGTTCTTTGTTCTTTACAACCAACTTTTTAACATCAGATGCACGGATGCCTTCGAACACTTCTGCGGTTAACTTTTTACCAATAAATGGTTTCAAAGACCCCGTACCACCATCGATGATATCGTTTTCTGCGATTTGGAAAATCTGATCTGCAAAGCCCTTTTCAATGATAGATGTTTCTTCATCGCGGTCTTTGTTAATCTTTTCGATTTTCTGTAATTCAATCATCTGGGTACGTTCGTCTTTCTTGACCCCATGACGAGTAAGAACATTTACACCAATAACTGTTCCTTCTTCGTTTGGACCAACGCGCAACGATGTATCTTTTACATTCAATGCCTTTTCACCAAAGATATTGCGCAACAACGCTTCTTCTGGTGTCAACAATGTTTCAGATTTCGGCGAAACACGACCAACCAAAATGTCGCCCTGTTTCACGCGCGCACCGACATAAATGATACCAGATTCGTCCAGATTCTTTAATGCTTCTTCGCTAACATTTGGAATGTCGCGTGTGAAACTTTCTGGCCCCAGTTGCGTATCACGTACCTTGAATTCTTTTTCAACAATCTTGATAGATGTGAATGCGTCATCACGTGAAATACGTTCGGAAATCACAATAGCGTCTTCATAGTTGTATCCGCGCCATGGCAAGAAAGCAACCAACACATTGCGCCCCAACGCCAATTCACCATAGTTCATTGACGAACCGTCCGCGATAATATCGCCGGCGGAAATACGATCGCCAACCTTGACCAATGGTTTTTGGTGGATAAGTGTTTCACTGTTGCTGCGTTCAAACTTTTCCAAATTGTAAATATCAACACCGGTTACAACGTTACGGCTGTTCATACATTTAACAACGATACGGTTTGCATCAACAGATTCAACAACACCACTGTGTTTTGCAACCTTACCGGTGCGGGAATCACGCGCAACTTCGCGTTCAATACCGGTTCCGACCAATGGTGCCTGGACACGCATTAATGGAACACCCTGACGTTGCATGTTTGAACCCATCAACGCACGGTTAGCGTCGTCGTTTTCAACGAATGGAATTAACCCTGTCGCGATGGACACCACCTGACGTGGTGCAACGTCAATAAGGTCAATTTCTTCTTTTGGAATCATGGTAAATTCGCCATCAACACGACCCGTAACCATATCATCAGTCAAAACACCCTTGTCATTTGTCGGGGTATTACCCTGGGCAATTTTGTGGCCCAATTCTTCATCCGCAGTTAAATAAACCATTTTATCTGTAACGCGGCTGTTTTCGACAACATAGTATGGTGTTTCAATAAACCCATATGGATTCACGCGCGCATATGTCGCCATGTGTGAAATCAAACCAATGTTCGCACCTTCTGGGGTGTGAATTGGGCAAAGACGACCATAGTGTGTCGGGTGAACGTCGCGGACATCGATGCCGGCACGTTCGCGGTTTAACCCACCCGGACCCAACGCGGAAATCAAACGTTTGTGTTCCAATTCAGACAATGGATTATACGCATCCATAAATTGAGACAACTGTGATGTCCCAAGGAATTCGGAAACCAAACTCATCAACGGTTTAACATTGATAACATCTTGTGGTTGCATTGTCGCGATGTTCGGGCTGCTTAATGCTTCGCGGACAAGACGTTCAATACGCAACATACCCGTACGGAAATTTTGTTCCAACAATTCACCAACCGCACGAACACGACGATTTGACAAGTTATCAATATCATCAATTGTATCTTTGTGGTCAATGATATTTGTTAATGTTTTCAATACCGCCAAGAAATCAGCCTTGGTCAACAAACGGTCATCTTCTGGACGTTTGCCAGAATCAATTTTCAAACGTTTGTTCATCTTAAAACGACCAACCGCCGACAAATCGTAATATGCCGGATCAAAACCTTGACGTTGGAAAAGGTTGATTGCCGCTTCCAGTGTCGGACGTTCGCCCGGACGGATAATGTTATATATTTCAATCAACGCTTCTTCACGATTTGTTGTCTTATCCGCAAACAATGTATTACGCATATGTGCGGTAATCGTTGTGTTATCAATGGAAATCAACGAAATTTCTTTGACACCCAATTTATCCAAATCAGACAAGATTTCATCTGTGATTTCTGTACCTGCGGTATACAAAACTTCATCGCCGTTCATAATTGGATCGAACAAATATTCGCCAACCAATGCTTCTGGTAAAATACCAAATGTTTTTGATGTGGCGGCGATTTTTGATAAACGTTTTGCGGTCAATCTGTCGCCCTTGGATGCCAATGGCTTTTTATCTTTTGGATTAATCAAATCGTAATTCAAACGATATTTATCCAAACCTTCGAACGCAGATGTATCACCAATCCACATTTTGCCATCGAACTTTAACGCGATGCGTTTATAGAATGCCGACAACATTTCAGCATCAGACATACCGCGAATATTTTGTTTACGTGGATCCGCCGCCCATTTCTTTTCATCTTCGGCCGCCGGCAGACAACGCAACAACACCGTCGCCGGAATCTTGCGACGACGATCGATACGAACATAAATAATACCCTTGGCTTCTTCAAAATCAATCCAAGAGCCATGTTCTGGAATGATACGCGCCGTATATGTTATTGGATTGCCCGCAACCTTGGCTTCTTTTGTTGTTGCAAAGACAACACCTTGGGCACGATGCATCTGGGAAACAATAACACGTTCAACCCCAGACGCAATAAAACTGCCGCGTTCTGTCATTAACGGCACTTCGCCCATAAATATTTCTTGTTCTTTGATATCGCGCAAAGTCTTCTTGCCGTCTTCGGCGATGTCCCAAAGAATTAATCTTAATTTCAATTTCAATTTGCTGGAATATGTCATATTACGCAGCATGCATTCCTTGACGTTATACACCGGTTTATCCAATGTGTATTCAACGAATTCAAGGTCAGCAATCCCCGCATAATCTTTGATTGGGAACATGGACGAAAATACGTTCTGTAATCCCATATTTTTACGATTTTGCGGTTCTACATCCGCCTGTAAAAAGTCTTTATAGGAATTATATTGAATTTCGACTAAATCAGGAAGCGGAGTTTGCAAAAAACTTTTACCAAAAGATTTTCTAAATTTCTGGATAACGGCCATGGGTTTCTATCCTTTTTATTTTTGCGTTTTGCAAACGAAACTATTTGTTTTATTAATTACGCCTTTTGGCCCACCACCAGATTTCATCTGGGGTGGGCATTGGGCGACCGACACAATTGCGCCGGATTTGTTTGAACACGAATTCGCGTGCCCGCGATTTATTGATTATTTCAAATCAACTTTTGCACCAGCTGCTTCTAATGTCGCTTTCATTTTTTCAGCTTCATCTTTGGCAACTGCTTCTTTCACTGCCTTTGGTGCAGATTCGACCAAAGCTTTCGCTTCTGTTAAGCCCAAACCAGTGATATCTTTTACAGCTTTGATAACAGCCAATTTGTTTGCACCAACGTCGCTCAAAACAACGTCGAATTCTGTCTTTTCTTCGGCTGCTGCACCTGCTGCTGGGCCTGCTGCAACTGCGACTGCTGCTGCGGCACTAACGCCCCATGTTTCTTCCAATGCTTTGGACAATTCAACTGCTTCCAAAACACTCAATTTTGACAATTCTTCAACTAATTTCTGAATGTCTGCCATTTTTTTACTCCTTAGTAAATCAGAATGTTTCCATTCCGGTTCTTATTGATTCTTTTTTCCATACTCTGCTGAAACGCGGGCCAGGCGCGATGCTGGTTCGACCAAAATACGCGCAATAGTTCCACGAATTTCCAACAGGGAAGGAAGCTTGGATAATTGCACAATGCCGTCTTTGTCCAAGACGTCTGCATCCATCTTACCACCAATGATGTTAAGGTTGGCATGTTCATCTGCGAACTTGGCCAAAACCTTGGTAACCGCCAACGCATCGGTTGCAACCGCGACCGCTGTTGGACGTTTCATCATATCGGATACAGCTTCGAAATTAGTGTCTTTCAACGCCAATTTCATCAAACGGTTTTTGACAACTTTGAAAACCGAAACCAATGGACGTAATTCATTACGCAAGGCTTCAAATTCTTTCACTGTCAAACCATTGTTTTCAACAACGAAAACACCGTTTGCTTCTTGAAGCGACGACTGCAACGCTGAAATCAAATCTGATTTTTCTTCGCGTCTCATCTTATACCCTTACTTCTTCGTTTTGTTCAACTTTCCACCGGACTTTCATCCAGATGGGGCTCTTGGTTCCTGCCCCAAAGAATTGTTCTTTGTCTATGATGGCAATTAAGCCGCGATTTCGGCGCGACACCATCAGTCTTGGACAGAAATCTCGTTTTTGCTTTGGATGATACAATCACCCAAAGCAAATTATTATTTTACATCGATTTTCAGGCCTGGTCCCTGGGTTGTGGCAACCGCCGCCCCCAAGATATACTGACCCTTGGACGATAATGGTTTAATTTTCTTCAACTGATCAATCAATGCATTTGCATTTTCAACCAATTGTTCCGTTGTGAACGACATTTTGCCGATACCAGCATGAATAATGCCCCTCTTTTCGGCACGATATTCAATCTGACCAGCCTTGGCTACTTTGACCGCTTCGGCAACATTGTTTGTAACCGTTCCCAATTTTGGATTCGGCATCAAACCTTTTGGTCCCAAAACACGTGCAACCTTGGACATTTTCGGCATCATATCCGGTGTCGCGATAACACGATCAAAATTGATTTGACCGTTTGCTACGGCTTCAATCAATTCTTCGCCACCAATAACATCGGCACCAGCCTTTTTGGCTTCGTCCTGGGAATTGATGGTAAATACTGCAACGCGGACCTTTTTACCAGTACCATTTGGCAACGACAACATTCCACGAATGTTTTGATCGGCCTTGGTTACATCGATACCCAAACGGATTGCGATTTCCAAACTTTCATCAAACTTCTTGGATGCGAATGGACGCAATGCTTCTACTGCGTCTGCAATGGAATAAACTTTATTTCTGTCCAAATTCGCCCAAGTTTGCTGTCTTTTCGTAGTTTTCATATCTTATTCCTCCACCTTTACGCCCATAGAACGACATTGACCCGCAACGATGTTCATTGCAGATTCAACGGTAGAGCAATTAAGATCCGGCATTTTAGCCTCAGCAATTTGCTTGATTTGATCTTTTGTGATTGTACCAACAAAATCGCGACCTGGTTTGTGTGAACCGATTTTCAATTTCAATGCCTTTTTGATATAGTAAGACACTGGTGGCAATTTCATAATAAATTCGAAACTGCGGTCGGTATAAACCGTAATAATACATGGAATCGGCATACCCGGTTCTTTGTCAGCGGTTTTGTCATTAAATTGTTTACAGAATTCGGCGATATTAACACCCGCCGCACCCAAAGCCGGCCCAATAGGAGGCGCTGGGTTTGCTTGTTTAGCCGGGACGACCAGTTTGACCAATCCCTTGACTTCTTTCTTTGCCATAGTTTCACTCCATTTTTGTTTGTTGTGTTGTGGTGCGATGTGGCGCATCTACCACAGATTGTGCGATTTTTCTAAATCGCGAAAACTTTTTGTGTCGATTCTAGATTTTTTCCACCTGGGTAAAATCTAGTTCAACACTTGTTTCACGACCGAATACCAAAATGGTAACAGTCATCTTCTGTTTAAGATTATCCGCTTCGGAAATAACACCGTTAAACCCAGCAAACGGACCATCTATAACATGAACTTCTTGGCCAACTTCGTATGTAACATCATCAACAGCAACAGCACCTTCTTCGACCTGTTTAATAAGGCGGCGCGCTTCTTCTTCGCTGACCGGAATTGGTTTTTGTTTCGCGCCCAGGAACATAACCACCTGGGGCATCAATTTTACCAAAGAAAAGGTTTCGTTATTCATAACCATTTGAACAACGATATAACCTGGGAAAAACTTCTTTTCAGATTTAACGCGTTTACCAGCCTTGATTTCGACAACTTCGCGGGTTGGAACCAAAATTTCGCCAAAAAATGCGTTCAAGCGACGTTTATCAATTTGTTCGCGCAAACCACGGGCAACCTTGTCTTCACAGCCCGTATGAACATTTACAACAAACCATTGCATTTTTTCTTCCATCTATACTTCCTTTGGCCAGTATGTTTTAGAAAATCCAACTAACAATCGCGTTAAGTGCGCTGTCTACCAAGAAAAAGAACAACGCAGCAAGACCTGAAAACACCAGAATCATTATTGTTGCACGCCACACCTCATCACGTGACGGCCATACAATTTTAAACCATTCTGCGCGAACTGAATTAATATATCCCAGTATTTTTTTCATAAAAATCATCCAATTTTTATCAATTTTGCGACTATTGCTTTGCCTGAAATCTGGCAGGGGCAGAAGGAATCGAACCCTCATCCGCGGTTTTGGAGACCGATATTCTACCGTTGAACTATGCCCCTGTACACCATACAATATCGCCCGATTTTATGCCGCAATACCCCAATAGTCTGCGATAAGATACCACAGCATTATAAAAAATCAAGTGGAAATATTATATTGTTTTAAATATTTTTGTGCAAGTGAAAATTAACATTATCTTTTGATAAATCTAAAATTATTGTAATTTTTGCTTGCGCCACCACTGCGTTTTTTTCTACAATCAATTTACACAAGGGGGAGAAATCGTGCAAAACCGCATAGAACCGCCAATTTTGCTGTCTCGGATTTTAACGCTTGTCTTTGCGGCAACGTTGGTTGTGCTGGTTGTGTTGGTCGTAACATTATATAAGATGTTCCCACTTGATCGGCCCGAAGTGTTTTTCCTGCGTTCCGCCAACCCCACAAATACAGAAATCACATTGACCCAGGTTATGCCCGATGTCAATGGTCTGGACGAATATAAACGCGCTTTTATTGCTGAATATGTCAAAACCCGTAATGAAATCGAACCCAACATTCGTATTATGACAAATAATTGGAATCGTGTTCGTACGATGTCTTCGGACGATGTTTATGCGGGATTTGCCAATACCGCCATGTATCAGGAATACCTGCTTAATGCCGGGACGGACGGAAACCTTGATTTTTCGTGTTCTGTGGAATATTCCCCGGGCAGTGTCAGTAAATATACCGCTGATGGAACGACATATACGGTTGATTTCAAATGGTTCTGTACAAATAGTTATGGACAGACCGACCGAAAAGATTATAGAATAAAAATAAAGGTGGAAACCGATGATGTCCAAAATATGAAATGGACCGATCATATGGAAAATCCACTGGGGTTACGGGTTACTGAATATTCGGTTGAATCGGACGATGGCGACCCATTGGATGCCTTTGTCATAGGTAACGAATAACCCATAAAATATTATGAAAGGAAAGAACGGCATGACATTTTTGAATAATTTTAAGTTAAATGTATCTTTGTTGTGTTTGGCGATTGTTTGTGCGGCACCATCAACCGTTTTGGCGGCGCAAACCGCATGGAACAATCCTAATGCCAACATGGCGGCGGGCAGTACGAAACCCGGATATGCCCAACTTTCTTGGTCCAAGGGGACTGTTTTACCAATAAGATTGCGCAGCGGCATGGTTACAATGATATCCCTGCCGGCCGGCGAACAGATTGACGAAGCGACCATCGGTAACAACGGTATGTTTCAAATTGATACCGCACCGGGCGCGAACGTTATGTATATCACCCCAAATGCGGATGTCCAGGGTGGCGATACTAATATGATTGTAAGTGGTAAATCGGGCAATCAATATATATTCTATCTGCGGGCGGAACCAACAAATTCGTCTGAAATCACCTATTCCCAGGTCGAAGTTGTAATGGACGGCAACGCGGCATTACCGAATGTATCAGGTGCCAAGGCCACCACCGCGGGCAGTATGTCATCCATATTTAATAACAAAAAATCTTCGAAATCATCCAGTGGTGTTTATGGTGTTGACGGCGAAGATTTTGGTTGGATTAAATCAATGAAGATTGATCCGTCTGAATTCCGTTTTGATTTGGATATATTTGTTCCAAATCCGGACGATTATGTAATTGCGCCGGAACGCGTATGGCGCGATCGTATATTCACATACATTGACTTTGGGGACAAGGTTATTGCCATGACCCAACGGCCCGTTGTGTCATTATTGGTCGAAGGTGGCGAATCCCCGGTTGGTTTCCGTACCGATGGCGAAGATGGTCGTTTATTGATAGTAGAAGCCGTCGGCGACATGGTTTTGCGCAGTGGCCAACGTATTGTCTGTATCAAGAAACGTGAAAAACCGTTCCTTATTGCCGACACTAGTTCCGTTATGGCCCTGGCCGAGGCTAATGTTGCGCAATCAATGATGTCCGGTCAATCGTTAAACAGCCTGACATATGCCTATGATATGAATGCTATTAACAGTGCTGGTGTAAATTATACAGGCACACCTGTTATGGTTGGTAATACCGCAAATACAAACTCGGCGGGCTATTATATGCCGGCAGGCTTTGTCGCAGGCCAGGTTTACCCACAAACCGCAACAGCGGGTGGTGCGAAATCATCGGGCGCGGTTACAATGATGCCGACCGAACGTGTAACGGCGGGTTCATATTTGCCACAATCTAATATTCCAATTATTTCCAGTAACCAAACCGGCGTTGCTGTTGAATTAAAATCTGATACATCGGTCAAGGCTCTTAATGACTATTGGGTTGGGTTATTGGCGAAATTCAGTGGCGAAAACGGTGCGGGCCTGCTTACCCCATACAAAGACAAGGTATTCTTTGCGGTTGATGAACAGGGTGTCGGCGAATTGGGTTCCGGCGCGACAACGGCGCGTTTGTACCGTTTGCGCATTGGGCCAATGGCTGATATTGATACGGCACAAAAATTGTGCGACCAGTTATTGAAGTTCAGCGGTGCAAGTTGCAGCGTGGTAAGAATACAGTAATTATTTTGGGTGCGGATTAATATGAGTAAACTTGGACAGCAATTTTCAGATTTGCGTGAATCAACGCCAAAATATGTTCAATGGTTATTGTTGGGCGCGGCGTTTCTTGTTGTGCTTATATTATTAACATTGTTAATGACGGGCAACAAAACCAAAAAGGCCACCCAAAAAGCGAATGATATTCCTGTCAAGGTTACAATATCTAATGATACTGTGGATTGGGCAAATGTTTTAGTTGGCACCAAGAAGACTGAAACAATTCTTGTAAAGACGAATGCGCCGGCGCGCGCGACCGTTCGTCGTAACAAGGAAATTGATGGTTTTAATGTCAAAACGACCTGTACAGATGCGGGCGAAATAACTGCATCTATTCCATGTCGTGTAATTTTGGAATATACACCAAATATCGCGATGAAGCCTGAAACGGTCGCGTTGTTCGTTGATTGGCGCGCGGCGAACGAACCAGATTCAATGAAAACGGCTGAAAAAATAACCGTCGTTTTGGGCGCAACCGCACCGGTGGTCAAGGAAACCCCAAAACCAATCGTAAAGCCCGAACCAATTGTTGTGCCTGAACCAGTTGCGGAACCAGAACCGATTGTAAAACCGGCACCCAAAATTGAATCGGAAATTAAATCAATTGCGCCATCTGACCCATTCGCAGATGAAATAAAAATGTCGGCACCGGTTGCCCTGCCCGAACCGGCCCCGCGTGCAAGTGAATCTTGTTCTGATTTTGCGTTCCCGGGCTATGATGCATCGGGCAATCAAATTGGTTGGATAAAGCCTGAACGTGGCGGATATTATTTTCACCCGTTTTCTGATACCGAATGTAAAAATGCCACCGGTATCTATAACCCGGACAGTGGTATTATCACCGACATTAACGGTGGCGGCAAACGCATTGGTACCGATGCGGAACATATTGGAAACGCAATTACAACAGGAAATATGCCGGCATTGAACGATGCACCATGGGCGCGTCGTGCATCCGTTCGCAATACCGATACAATCGTTGAAGTTCCCGCCGCCGGCATGGGCAAGGTTGTTGTGAAAACAGAAGATAAAGATGTTAAGTTTGAATCAAGTGGTGATACTGTAACAAACACTGTCGCATACGATCGCACATTTATTTTGCGTCAATATAAACCAATTCCGGCGACAATTGTGTCCGATGTTCGTGCAGATCCATCTTTATATAACCAGGACAACACATTACCGGTCCGCGCAACCGTTGATCGTAATGTTTATTCCGATAATGGCCGTACCGTTATTATCCCGGCGGGGACCTTGTTGTTGGGCTATTTGACCGGCAAAATGCCTGGACCATATACGGCAATTGGCCGCATGGAAATCAATTGGTATCAATTTGTTTTACCAAACGGTGTTGAATTTAATTTTACGGGTGGCACACGTGATCCGTTTTCTGGCGATGCCCAGGGACGTGTTGGTGTTCCCGGACGGGGCAGTACGGACTATCTGGAACAATTTGTAATGCCAATGTTAACGGCGATTGTACCTGCGGCGGTTAATATGATTGCGCCGGTGGCGGATAAATTTGTGAATCAAATTGATTTGGACAATAATACCGTTGTACAAAGTGGAACCATGCGTTCATCAGAATTGGCCAAGAATGAAATTATCACAGCCTGGAACCAGGTGGCACAAAAATTATTGGTCGATATGATGGATAATACCGTTCCCCCGTTCACTATTCCGGCCGGTACGCGTATTACTGTTTATTCGCCATCGGATCTTCAGGTTACATGTGGTGCACCAGGGACCAGCGACAAAAAATGCGCTGTTGCAGAATACAGTACCACACCCCGTCCAAATTGGAAAAATAGTGCCACGCCAGATTATAACGACGGTTCATGGGTTGGCCAGGCGCGTTCGTTTAACTGGGCGGCGGAATATTGCACCAGTTATAAAGACGGTAAATTAAACCTGTCATCTGTACAGTTGGCTGAATTAGCAAATAAGGGCCTGGATTACAGCGATGTATTATTCTATTGCCAATCAAATCAGTACAAGGCAATCAATAATGCCCGCCAGGAAGCAATTTATCAGAACCAACAATCGACCAGTAACAAAAACAGTATAGCCAGCAAAAGCCAAGACACAAAAACATATAATGAACAAGTTTTGGGCCTTAAATACAACGAAGATGGTTCTATTAAAAATCCTTACCAGACCGAACAAAAACCGGCCGAAGCCGCACCCACCGAAAACGTTATTACCTGTGAAGACGGTTTGGCACCGGACGCAAATGGTTGTTGCACTGGCGAAATCTATACAGATATGGGTGAACAAGGGTTCAATTGCTGTCCGCAATCTGGTGGCGATTGTTTTCCACCAATTCTGTAATGGAATAATCAAACAAAATAACCCGCATCTGCGGGTTATTTTTTTACCCATGGGGGCAAATATGAACACATCATAACCATATTACTGTCTATGTTATCATACACCATACATCGCGCATTTGTTGCGCGATTTTTATTAAAACACATTATAAAACCCGATTCGACCACACAAAAACAAAAATTATACGCGAATCGGAAATCCGAATCGTATTTCAACTATCGGTTGTAAGGTTTAATAATATTCTAATTCGTGTTTATAAAGATACTAAACATTTTTTACCAAGGGAGAAAAACAAAATGACAAACACACAAATTGCATACACACCTGAAAAATTCCAAAACGCTGAACAATTATGGTTTTGGTTTTTATATTCTAAATCTGTTCAAAACGGTTATAGCCGTTCGCATGGTACCCCAACGCGTCGTGTATGCGAACTGGTCGATGTAGAAACACTTATAACAAAACTTTATCTGTGTGGAAAATTAAATGATGAACAATTGGAAATCATGAAAAAATTTGGCGACCGTCGCCGCGCCCCCCATCAGTATATCTGGGCGGAAAATCATGCCGCGGCGGTCTGGCATGATGCGATGTCTGTAATAGAAAATGCCGCCACCGCACGCGGTTGGATAAACAAATAACCTATGGGGGAACAAATGATTATTATTGCTTTTTCACCTAATACGTCCAAGGTTTTACCACGCCTTTTATGCCGCAGGTTTCGCCACACCGCGCCCATATTTCAGACCGGCAAAAAATTGATTATGTATCAATTTGTGCGATATGGACATATTGAAAAAATATATTTAACCACCCGCGACATAAGTATTTTACGCGCACATGGTTGGCAATTTGTCTATGTTCCAATTGATGCGCCAAGTGATTTTCACACCCACCATGCACATTCTTGTGTTGGGCTATCAAAATGCGCACTGGGGCTTCGTGCGCGATTTATTCAAACACCACTTGGGCTATATCGCTATCTTAACAGAAAATAAAAATGCCCGATTGGGCATTTTTATTATTTCATTTTGCGTTTTATTATATACATCTGCGCAATTCCAAAAAGGTTTGATACCGTCCAATACAGCACCAGCCCCGCCGGCATCCACGCGAACATAACTGTAAATATAATTGGCATCCAGCGCATCGCCCGTTGCGTTTGCGCGGCGACATCGTTTTTGTCCGCCGATTTATTCGCGCCCGATTGCAGATACTGTTGTAACCACATACTTGCCCCCATCAATATCGGCAAAATGAAATATGGGTCCATCACCGCCAAATCAGATATCCACAAGAAATGCGCATTACGCATCTGAACAGAAATCAATAATGCCTTGTACAACGCAAAGAAAATTGGAATCTGAATCAGCATCGGCAGGCATCCCGACATTGGCGATGTTTTATGCGTCTGGTACAACTTCATCAGTTCGATTTGCATACGTTGTTTATCATTGGCATAAAGTTTTTGTATGCGTTGCATTTCCGGCTGCATTTTTTGCATCGTCGCCATTGATGTATATGATTTGCGTGTAAGTGGCCACATAAGCAACCGCAACAAAATTGTCATTATGATAATCGCAATACCATAATTCATAACAATCGAATTAATCGCATTGATTAACCACAACATCGGCATTGCCAAAAACCAAAACCAACCATAGTCAATAGTTTTATCTATGCCATTGATTATCGGTGCAACATTTTTTAACACAGAACTATCGCGCGGCCCGGCATACAACATTGTTTTTATATTTGCCGTTGCGCCGGCGGCAACATTTACCGCGCGTGCATTGGTATCCGCCTGGTATAAATCGCCATATTTTTGTGCGCGAATTGTTTGGTCGGGCGCATCAATATCAACGATTGTTTCCCAATATTGATCTGCAAATCCGGCAAAGCCATTCGTTGTTGTGTATGCGCGTGGCTTTTTCGCAATCGCGCGCCAATCATCATGCTCTATATCATTATTCGCATAAACCACCAAACCCGTATACACCCCCGCAGATGACACAGTATCATTTTCGCGTTGCATACGTGCGTATGGCGCGAATGAAAAATCTTTGCCCGAATCGTTTTTGATTTCATCATTAACCGTTATTACATAGTCATTTATCGTAATCGTACGATTAAATGTAATGCCATCGGAATTACGCCAAGTATATGTATCGCCATTTTCAGACCAAACAGTATCCGCCGCCGGCGCAGTTGTTCCGATACCCGCAACACCAATTTCCGCATACGCATTATCACCGGATAATAATTTTACCGTATCGGCACTTTTTGAATTTGCCTTGAAATCTAACAAATTAATATCAAAAATACGCAATCCCTGGACTTCTGCGGTAATTTTATCAGATGCAACCCCATACACCGGAACATTTGACACATCAACGACGGCCATCTGTGATTCGACGACCGGTTCTGTTGTTGTGTGTTTACCAAACATTACCCCAATTGCCCACCATGCCGCCATAAATATAATAAACCACCACAGAAAACCACCGCGCTTTTTTGTCGCGTTTCTGTTTGCGTTCCATGCGGCAAAACCTGAATTATTATTGTTTAAATATTGAACCATTTTTTTACCCTATTGTTTATTTGCACGCACACAACGACGACGCGCGATGAACCAATTTAAAATATACAGCGCAACACCAATACATATAAACGCATCCGCCACATTAAATGCCGGCCAATGCGCCCCACCTATATGAAAGTCCAGAAAATCAACCACCGCGCCAAAACGCACGCGGTCAACAAGGTTTCCCAACGCACCACCCGCGATAAATGCCAACGGCACGCGTTCAAAAGATGCCGCGCGTCTGAACAGATAGTATAATATAAACCCAATCACAAATGCGGTAAGAATAATTATCACCAATGGCGCGGTTTCCCCCAACACACGAAACATAGAAAAAGATGTTCCGGGATTCCATGTGAACACCACATTAAAGAAATCTGTTACATGCGCCATCAAATACGGCACTGGTATTAATTGCCACGCAGGTGCAAATGCCGGCACATGCCCGGTTATAAGGTATATCAACACCCCCTTGGAAAATTGGTCCAGCAAAATAATTGCCAGAATAATTAATAAATATTTAAATATCTTTTTCATTTATGCCCCTTCGCCTTACCAAAATAATATAGCAATATGGGGCCACAAAATCAAATAAAATGTCCCACTTCTGTGGGACATTTATTACTACGCCAAACGCACAGAATTATCCAGTCCATCGTAATCATCTTCGCGCAATT
This sequence comes from Alphaproteobacteria bacterium, assembly GCA_017475605.1. Lineage (GTDB taxonomy): Bacteria > Pseudomonadota > Alphaproteobacteria > Rs-D84 > Rs-D84 > Enterousia. The sequence goes on from JAFVFD010000004.1 coordinate 80,341, forward strand.
TTTGTAACGCATCATGTAATTTTGTATTAGATATATTCATGTGATGTAACGCACGCGCCCCCAACAACAATGCTGTTTCAATTGTTTCGGGCAACGCACTGTATGCGCCATATTTACACAGTACCTTGCAATCAGCCAAATTACGCGCGCGCGCATAAACCTTGACACGCGGTGCAATTGATTTAACGGTTTGTAATGCATCCTTGGCTGTTTCGGCATTATCAAGTGCGACAATCACCGCACGTGTTTTGCGCGGATGCAGGCCAAAATTACGCAACACATCGGCATTTTTACAATTACCGAATACAACATTGTAATTATTTTCACGACCGCGCACGACCGCGTTTACGTCCATATCAATCGCAACATAGGGAACATTATTTTCCGCCATCAATTTCGCGACAATTTGTCCCACACGACCAAATCCCAAAATAACAACAGCGGGGCTGATTTCCAAACCTGTTCTGTCCAAACTGCGCGGCCGATATGCCGCAAAAATCCACCCACGACGACGCAGAAAATCATATAATGCCAATAATATTGGTGTTGTCATAATAGACAAGATTATTATCGCGGTTAAAACTTCTGAACCGGTTACAGGAATTGCATTTATCCCGGCCGTTTTCATCGTTTGTAACATAAGCAAACCAAATTCGCCCCCCTGGGACAACATCAATGCCAAAAACGTCGCATCTGGTACACTTACACCACGCACACGCGACACCATAAACAATGCGGCAAACTTTACAAATACCAACCCCGCCAAGCCAACCAATATATAATTCCATTTATCCAACAACAACGGCACATTAAGTCCCATCCCCAGCGCAATAAAGAAGAACGCCAAGAATAACATTGAATAAGGGCTTATTTCCGCGCTTATTTGATGACGATAAATTGTTTCAGACATTAACATACCGGCCAGGAACGCACCCAATCCCACCGGCAACCCCATCATATCCAACACCGTTGCCCAAACAACGATATTTAACATAACTGTTAATAATAATGCCTCGCGACTTTTTAATTTAACAACGCGTTTTAATAATGGGTTCAAAATAAAACGACCGACAACAACAACCGATATAATTAACAAAAATGATAAAACTAAAATATCAATCGCCGCCGCCCCAAAATTAAACGATTTTCCCGCGAAAACCGGCAACATAGCCAAAATAGGAATCGACAATAAATCTTGAAACAACAAAATAGAAAAAGATTGATGCCCGACATTTGTGTTTAATTCGTTTCTGTCGGCCAGCAATTGTAAATCTTCGGATGTACTGGACATGGCCAAAATCAATGCGACCATTATACACCCCATAACCGACCACATTGTTACACCGAACAAAATTGGGAACAACATTATCGCAACGGTTAAAACCTGGGACGCCCCAAGCCCAAATATTGTTTTACGCATGGACCACAGGCGACTCATATTAATTTCCAACCCGATATTGAACCATAAAAACAAAATACCCATATCGCCCAGCAATTGCCACGTCTGGTTCATTTCAAAAAGGTTTAATCCATACGGACCCGATATAACCCCCGCAGCCAAAAATGCCACCAGCGCGCCTATTTGCGCCGTACGCAATATACACACCAATAAAAACAGTATTCCAAAGAATATTAAAAATGATAATGGCATTGTGCTCTCTCCCCTTTTTCCAATATCGTTATTGTAATTATATCACAACATTCGCTATTTTCACAAATGTTTGCGGGCTTAAATTTTCTGCGCGTTCGGTTCCGGTTAACCCAAATTGCGACCAATCGATACCAGGCATTATTCCGCGTATCATTTTGCGGCGCATACCAAATAATGTAGCGGTTAATTTTTCCACCCGCCCCAAATCGCCGATGGCCGCAATTTTTTTAGCATTTGGTATAATTTGAACAACGGCACTTTCAACCTTTGGTCGCGGAACAAACGCGGTACTGGGCACACCGAACAATATTTTTGCGTCCGCCACCAGCGATGTAAGAATTGCCAGGCGACCATATTGCGCATCACCGACATGTGCGACGATGCGCTGCGCAACCTCGCGCTGAAACATCAATGTAAGTGATTTTATTGGCGCACCCGCTGCCATTTTCTGTAACCAACCAATTAACAATTCCGTTCCCACATTATATGGCAGATTCGCACACACCGCATATTCACGCACCCCCAGGGTTGAAAAATCAACCTTTAACGCATCGTCATAAATGATTTCCAATCGGCCACCTGATGCATCAACAACCCGACTTAAGATAGGTTCGGTTGTTTTATCCTTTTCAATAGCGATAACACGCCGCGCCCCCGCCAACAATAATGCGCGCGTAAGTCCCGCGGGCCCGGGACCAACCTCTATCACCGGTATTTTATCAATATCTGGCACACTGCGTGCGATGCGACCGGTCAGGTTTAAATCAAAAAGGAAGTTCTGCCCGAATTGCTTTTTAGGTGCCAGCCCGCAATCACGCATCATTTCCGCCACCGGTGGCAAAGATTCTATTTTGTTCGTCATAATTCGCGCCGTCCCCCAAATGCCAATGACAATGTGCCGTCATCAATATAGTCCAAATCGCCCCCCAATGGCACACCAGATGCCAATTCTGAAAAGCGCACACCGCCCGCACCTACAACCGACATAATATAATGCTGGGTGGTTTTTCCTTCAACTGTATTAGGTAACGCAAAAATTATTTCCGATATATTTTCGTCCCGTACCCGCGCGGCCAATGTTTCGATATTTAAATCTTCGGGCATAACGCCACTTGCCCCCGAAAGCAACCCACCAATAATGTGATAGCGACCATGAAAAACAGACGATTTTTCCAATGTCCAAACATCGCCCATATCGCGCACAACACAAATCTGGCCGTTGGCACGCGATGCATCGCGACAAAATTCGCACACACCCGCCGTCTTATCGGTAAGTGTTCCACATATTTTACATGGCACTATATTTTCCGCCGTATCCAACAATGTCGCGGCCAGGTTTTCAATCCGCCCATCACGCGTTTGCAACAACGATAATACAATACGCACCGCCGCACGATTTCCCACGCGCGGCAATTTAGCAAATTGTTTTATCAAACGTTCTATTTTCGGATTCATCTTACTAAACCACCATTGGACATTAACGATTGACGTTGAAAATCATTCATCGCGACCACAAACGCATCCTGTCCGTCTTTACATTTTATATCTGGTTTATAACCCCTTAACTCAAAATTATCAAATTCTAATTCACGATAATTCATTCCGATACCAAATGTAATATTGCTTGCCGGCAAAAATCCTGTTCCCATATTACCAAAGACTTCCATTCCTGCCGAATTATCTCCAACCACACGAACACGCGGGTGATGCAGCATGCGCAACAAAAACATTTCAGATGACGAACCTGTTTTTCCATCGGTCAATATATATATCGGTTTGTCATAACCATCTTTCGCATTAAATTGTGTTAAAGAATCTTCTGGACACAACAACGGATCACCATGGCCACTAACACTGTCCCACCATGCGCCATCGGGCCTTGCCATTTTCAAAAATCTTTGCGCATCAGGGTTATTTCTTACGAATGTTTTTTTTGCACTGCGCACTTCCGCACCGAACAAATATTCGGCTAATTTATCAGAATAACGACTGCTGCCCCCGCCATTACCACGTAAATCAACAATCAAAGCAGACGATTTATCTATTGAATCTTTGAAGGCCAGCAATTGATCCGCCACCCATTTATCACGATACATTCGGAAAAACGCGATAACTGCAACATTTCCCGGGTACATTTGCGTAACCATTGTGTTTGGTTGCGCTAAATTTTTTCCAACATTATTTAATTTGCGTCCAGATGCGCATCTAGCCATCCTTCTGTCAAAGTTTAACCATATATGATTATCTGGAATAATCGCGATGACATCTTTAAGTTCATTATACAAATCTTTTGCAGTCATTTCGTGCGCGTTTTTATAGAATGAAAGCAATTTTTTCAATACTTTTCTTTTTACAATTGCATTATGAAAAGGCCAACCACAATATACATTTATCAAAACACGTGCATATGTCGCAATATCGCGTTGTACATCTTGTTTTGATAATATTTTATTTGCATCGTGTGCAACGGGCTTTCCACCAACAACATCCGACGAATCAGATTTCGCCAACAAATCTTGTTCCATTTCAGATATTGTTTTTATTTTAAACACTTGTGCCCCCATCAATGAAAAACATAGCAATCAATGCCAGATGCCGACGCCTTGGTTTTAAGGGACTGTGCTGCGCTTTCCGTCAAACCATATGCGCGCACGCGGAACAGACCGTTTGGTGCCGTCTCGATTATCGGTGTAACACCGGTTGCCCCCCGCACCGTTCCAATCATACGATTTGCCGCATCACGCGATGAAAATGCACCGAATTGAACACCCGGGCCACTGTGCGCGACCGCGGTATTTGTAGCACCCGTTGCCGCACGATATGCCCCGGACAAAGTATTCAACGATTGCGCCTCGTCATAATCTTGTTTGAAAATAGAATCACCATTTTCAACCGATGCCGATTTTTGTTCAACTGGTTCTGCGACCACAGATTCACGTACAACCATTGCCGGCGCGGAATCAGCCCCCAGCATTTTAAATCCCCTGTTTAACAAATTAGTTGCGACCGCGGCACGCACATCCTTGTTTTCCGCGCCCAGTACAACCGCCATCAAATGTTTGTCGCCACGACGCGCCGTCGCAACAAGTGAATATTTTGATTTGTTTGTGTATCCCGTCTTCATACCATCACAACCCGGATAAGACCCCAGCAACCGATTTCCGTTTGTGTATGTTTTACCACCGTATGTCCATGTCTTTATTCCAAAATATTTCCAGTATTGCGGAAAGTGTTTATATACCGCCATAGACATCAGCGCAATATCACGTGCGGTGGATAAATGGTCATCGTTCGGCAGACCAGATGAGTTTTCAAAATTAGTCCGCGACAGTCCAATTTCGCGTGCAACACGTGTCATAAGTGATGCAAAGTTATCCTCTTTGCCACCCTTTAAATTTTCCGCCAACACGCGCGCAACATCGTTTGCACTGTGTACCGCGACGGCCTTGATAGCATCTTCGACACTTATTTTAGATCCCGCGGGCAACCCCAACTTTACCGGTTCCGCATTTGCGGCGGCATTGGATACGATTAAATAATCGTCCAGATGTAACCGCCCATGTTCCAACGCATCAAAGGTCAAATACAGCGTCATAATTTTTGTTAAACTGGCCGGATAATTCAAATCTGTTGCGTGTTCAGAATACAAAACGCGCCCTGAATCAATATCGGCAACCATTGCCGCGCGGTAATTTGCCGCGTGAACAACTGATGCAAGAAACAGCATCGGAATAAAAATAAGAAATCTTCCCTTCATAGCAATAAAAGTGTAGTAAAAAATCGCGCCCCGGGTCAATAGAGAAAAACAGAAAAAAAACACCGGCTTTTGCCGGTGTTTTTTACTGATTAATATCGAACATGCTTTGACCATACTTGGAAAAATAATAATAAATACTTTTTTCACCAATATCGTACAGGGTTTTAGCCATTTCATCAACAGACCAATGATCGCATCTAAAGAAAAAACTACCCCTGTTAAAAACGCCCTGATTGTGCAAATAAATTTCGTTTAACTTCCCAAACATCCCTACAGTTATCACTCTATCCAAAATGGAACTATCGTCTGCAAAATCACAGCCATACCCAAAACAAACAAATGGAAATATTGATTCGGACAACATGTGGCAACGCAGTCCTATAACATTTTTCCCCAATCTTTCTATAGCATTACCCTTGGCTTGTTTTTTTAAACCCTCTTTAGCTCTTTTATCGTTTGTTCCCTGGTTTTTTACTTCAGAAATAATAATTGGGTACCTATTACCATCTTTACCAATAATACTAAGAAATCCACCATCTGGTGTTATAAAAGATGTTTCAAATTTATAACAAAAATCTACATCTGGGAAATTATGTCGCAGTTTCTCAACTATATCCTTCAACTTTAATTTCTTTTGAAAATCTAGCTGCAAAAATGGAAATTTTTTATTAATTTTATCTTCCGCTATTTTAAGAGCTTTAATTATTTCTTTTTCTTGCCACTTAGACGTCCCATTAATAACTGTGTGCGCACGTGTTTGTCTTAATAAAGTACTATTGCTCATCATGCATCCTTTTTTTCAAGTAACCATAACAATTCTTTGACTTTGATATTGCGGTCTTTCAGGTTTCTGGATCCACGATATGTATTATAATCACGTTCCACCAATGATACACAACCATATTTTTCAAGTATCCCCCTGAACACCTCAAGTGGTATTATACCTTCATTATTATATGAAATCAAAATGAACTTTGATTTGGTATTTTTTATCAAATCATCCATGGCCGAAACTGCAGCATCGCGTTTATTATATGCTGATTTATACCAATCAACAGATATACCGCTTACTCCATTTTGAATTTCTGTTGTTTCAGATGGATTCGCAATTATATTCAACATAAAATAATTAGAACCATACGGATGTTGGTTGTATGGCGGATCATAATACACCAAATCATAGCCCCCGCATTTATCTTGTTTAACAATATTATTGATATCATCAGATAATATCGTTACATCACATTCAGAATCACTTAAAATAGGGGTTTGTAATTTAATTTCACCTTTGATGCGTTCTAGACAATTTTCTCCGCGCCCACCAAAATGCCCGATTCCGTCTTTTTTGTGAAATCCCTTAAACACACCGGATGTATTAGTATGAATTGATGCCTGGACTAATAATGGTGCCAAAACAAAAGGCTTAATGCTTTCAGGAACAATAGAAAAAATAATTTTTTTCATTGTATCTATACGCATTGCATTTTTATGTGTATAAAACACACGTTCTCCATGTTTTATATCGTCATCATTTTCTGGAGCATAGTTTTTTGTTATAAAACCGCTGTATAAATCTGTATCTGAGATGCTATTTAATCTGTTTATCCAATTTGTAACAGAATCATAATCAACATCACTTTTATTGGATAGATAGCAACTATTTATAATACGCGCATAATTTTCTATATCATTGCTGTGTAATGTCGAACAATGATATTTTAAAAGGCGCGATACAACCCCACTACCTGCAAAACCATCCAAAGCGAATATTTTTTCCTTATTTAGCCGACTTTTGACGGTTTCTATACCATTATTAATAAACGACAACAATGCACGTTTGTTCCCAATATACGTAATTAATTGACTAGTCAAAAATGGGGATTGAAAATCTATATCTGTCCCGAACAGTGTTGTCATACGCCTTCCTTTGTAAACCTAATATAGTACACAAAGAAACCACAATTCAATATTTATTTTTAACTAAGTGTTCTTAAACTTATTTTTTCATCATCAACGATTACTAGTTTGCCGGTATGTATTCCAAACGCACGCGCGGCATTAAACCCATCACGCATGCCGAACAACTGTTCGTTAAACATTGGCGACACGCCACGCAACAAACACAACTGGTTCGCAATCATTTTATCATTACACACCGCAATAATTGGAATATCGGGTTTTCGCGCAGAAATCATTTCCACCGCACCCGCATCGTGCGCAAATACAACAATCGCGGTCGCATGATTAAGGTATGCCATAGACGACACCGACCGCGACCAATCATTTTGTGGTGTATTATCAACGCGCGACCAATCGTATGGATTCGCAATTGTATCCGCATCGGAAAAAGACAAAATACGCGCCATTGTTTCAATCGCGTTTACCGGATTCGCGCCAATTGTTGTTTCATCACTTGTCATGGCGGAATCTGCACGCAAATATGCCGTATTTGCAACATCTGATATTTCCGCGCGGGTTGGGAATTCGTTTTCAACCATTGATGCCAACATTTGCGTTGCGATAATAACCGGCCTGTTCATCATACGACATGTCCGAATAATTTGACGCGTGATGGCGGGGACAGATTCATATGGAACCTCGACTGCTAAATCGCCGCGCGCAATCATAATTCCGTCCGCCGCGGTCGCAATTTCTTCGATGCGCGCAACCGCGTTGGGACGTTCTATCTTTGCTATAATTTTTATTGGATACGATGTGCGTGCGGTAATAAAATCACGCACCGCCGCAATATCCGCACCACTTTGTACAAACGACACCGCAACAAAGTCCGGCCGCTTTGTGATTGCATATTCAAGGTCTTCGCGATCCTTGGCCGTTAAAACAGATGTTGCCACATCGGTATCTGGAATATTAAAACCGCGGCGCGACCATATTTCAGTTCCACGAACAACAGTTGCTGTTATTCGATGTTTCGTCACACGTTCCACACGCATTTCAATTTTACCATCGTTTAATAAAATGCGATTACCAGGTTTTAACGATTTCAATACATCGCCGTCAGGCAAATAAACACGTGTTGAATCACCGGGCGTGGGGTCGTCATCAAAAATAAAATGCCCACCAACCTTTAACGGATAATGTTTATCAGTCTTAAAATCACCAATGCGATGCTTGGGGCCCTGTAAATCAACGATAACCCCAACCGGTTTCCCAAGTTCCGCCGCAACATCACGTATAAGGTCTATTTTATGCCCCTGGACCCGTCCGGTGTCGTGGCTAAAATTAATACGGAACAAATCAGCACCCGCCACGACCATATCGCGTATAGTATCGCGATTTTCGCTTTTGGGACCAACGGACGCAACGATTTTGGTAAAATTGTACATAGACTCTCTCCCGATACAATTTCTTGATTTTTTCAATTTATGATATATCATAAAAGACATTACTTAACAAGGGGAAAAATACATGAAAAACGCAAACCATGGCGCAATTGACAACGCACAATTGCTTAGCATCATCGAAAGAATTGAAAAATTGAACGAAGATACCGCCGCAATCGCCGCTGATATCAAGGAAGTGTACAGCGAAGCAAAATCGGCCGGGTTTGATCCAAAATATATTCGTCAAATGATACGTTTGCGTAAACTGGATCCAGATGAATTGGACGAAGCGGACGAATTAACACAAATGTATCGTAACGCGTTGGGTCTGTAATGAAACGTTTTACCAAACGGGTTGAAGATTTTACCTGTGCGCATTGTGGCGCAACTGTTTCGGGCAATGGATATACAAACCATTGCCCACATTGTTTATATTCCCGTCATGTTGATAACGCGCCGGGCGACCGCGCATCAAATTGTGGCGGTATGATGGCACCGATTGCGGTGGAAAAACGGGGCGATGATTTTATTATCACACACAAATGCGAAAAATGCGGAAAAACAATTCGCCAACACGCCGCCGAAAACGATGACATGGATACAATAATTTCCATTTCCGCAAATAATTCTTTTATTTTTGGAAATTAATTCCCCTTCGGATGCCGAAGTGGTGGATGCGTAGCAGACGGGGTAGTCATATTAATTCTTATGCTTCTTTGCCGCCGCGATAAATGCGTTGAACATTGGGTGGCCGGTGTATGGGCTGCTTTGAAACTCTGGATGGAATTGTCCGGCAATAAAGAACGGATGATTTTTCAATTCCACTATTTCCGGCAGTCGCCCATCGGGACTGCGCCCAGAAATTATCATACCAGCGGATGCAAACTCTTTCTCAAAACCAATATTCATTTCGTACCGATGCCGATGGCGTTCCGATATATGTTCCGCGCCCCAGATTTTGTGCGCAAGTGTCCCCGGTGTAATATCGCATGGGTACGCGCCCAACCGCAGTGTTCCGCCCATATTTTCCGCATCGTGCGCCGCCATAATATCAATTACCGGTTTTGCGCTTTTATTAAATTCGGTTGAATCTGCATCCGTCCAGCCCAACACATTACGCGCAAAGTCAATCACTGCAACCTGCATCCCCAGGCATATTCCCATATATGGTGTACCTGTTTCACGCGCGTATCCAGCCGCCGCGATTTTACCCGCAACACCGCGTACACCAAAACCGCCCGGCACCAATATTCCATCAACATCCGTACACGCGTCCGGCGTAAATTCTTCGGCGTTTATCTTTTTAATTTTCACATGTACATTGTTTTGAATACCGGCATGGAATAATGCCTCGTTTAATGATTTATATGCGTCCGGCACATGAAAATATTTCCCAACAACACCAATAGTAACCGCTGGTAAATCAGCCGCCAAATAGTGTTCAATCTTTTTAAACTTGTCCATATTGCCAGCCGCATTTGGCAACCCAAAGTGGTCGGCGATAATATCAAACACGTGTTGCGCATCGTATGCCAATGGAATCTTGTAAATATTATCAACATCAATACCACTTATTACATTTTGTGCCGGCATATTACAGAACATACCAATTTTTGCGCGTTCGTCCGCATCCAGCATACGCGGTGTTCGCACAATCAACATATCCGCCTGGATTCCGTTTTCAAGCAAGTGGCGCACCGACATTTGTGTTGGCTTGGTTTTTAATTCGCCACTTTTATCCAAATAAGGTGCCAATGTTAAATGAATAAACATCACATTACGGCGACCAACATCGTTCGCAAATTGCCGCGCCGATTCAAGAAAGATTTTCCCCTCGATATCGCCAACGGTGCCGCCTATTTCGCACACAACAAAGTCGGTATTTGTTGGGGCGGCAATATATTCTTTTATTTTATTACTGACGTGCGGAATCATCTGAACCGTCGCGCCCAAATAATCACCGCGCCGTTCCGCATTCAACACGTCCCAATATATGCGCCCGCCCGACACCGAATCGGCACGCCCCAGTTGCGCACCCAAGAATCGTTCGTAATAGCCCAGGTCCAGGTCCGTTTCAAAACCGTCATTTGTAACATAAACCTCGCCATGCTGGAACGGGGACATTGTACCCGGATCTATATTTAAATATGGGTCAAATTTGCGTGCATGAACGGTATATCCACGCGATTGTAAAAGGGCGCCACAACTTGCCGCCGCGACGCCCTTGCCTAAACTTGAAACAACACCACCGGTAATAAATATATATTTTGCCATAAGACACCTTCCTTATGGACTTTTATCATAGAAAAAATATCGTTGCGATGCAACGAAATAAAATCCTATACTGTGGTCATGCAGGAATTATGGAAAAATCAGCGTGAAAATCTGTTTCTTTATGTGCCGTTTATAATGGCGGCTGGGGCTGCGCTTTATTTCACAATGGCGACCGAGCCAAATATTCCATATTGTTGGCTGGTGGCGGCGGTAACATTTGTCGCGGCAATCTTGATTCGCATACCTGTTATTCGCGCAATACTGCTATTTATCTTTGGTTTTACATTCGCGAACACATATACAAACATTCTTGACACACCAACCATTACGCGTGATTTACAAGATGTAAATGTTCATGGTCGCGTTGAACAAATAGATTATACGACCAATCGGGCGCGAATCTTTATTCGTGTGCCGGCACGCGAATTAAAAATAAAGTCAGACGATGACACAATAATTCGGGTTTCTATTTCTGCGGACCAATTGCCGAATATAAACGATGAAATTACAACAAGTGCAACATTGTTCCAACCAAACACACCCGATATCTGGGGCGGTTTTGATTTTGCGCGCTGGGCATATTTTAATGGCATCGGCGCAACTGGATTCATAGACGATTTCCAAATAACGCATCATGCGACCATTGGCACCACCAACAACATACGCGATTGGTTACATACCAGGGCTGAATCTAAACTGGTCGATGGGCTGGTATTGGGTTATAAAAACAGTTTGCCCGCCGATGAACGCAACACATGGGTTGCAGCCGGTGTTGGCCACATTTGGTCAATAAGTGGTTTTCATATGACCTTGGTTGTGGGGTGGCTGTTTGCGATATTTTATTTTCTGTTCCGGTGTATTCCATTTATTGTGCGGCGCATACCGGCACGCAATATGGCATTTATTTTCGCATGGATTGGTGTGATGATGTACCTTGGGCTATCGGGTATGGGTGTTGCAACAACACGCGCATTTTTAATGACAACATTGTTACTTGCGGCGGCTATTATGGGCCGGTCCGCGTTTTCATTAAGAAATGTATGTATGGTGTTTTGTATAATATTTCTTGCCAATCCCTATTATATTATGACCGCCGGATTCCAATTATCATTCAGTGCTATATTTGGTCTGATTTGGTTTTGGACGATTATTAAACCGCGCGTACCACAAAACAAAATATTGCGCGCGATATATACCGCAATATTAACAGCAATTGTTGCGTCCACATTTACCGCGCCATTTGTCGCAATGCATTTTTATTCGCTGCCGCTGTACAGCATTCTGGGCAACCTGATTTTATTGCCGATATTTTCTTTTGTTATTATGCCACTTGTTATGCTTGGCACGATATGTGCCGCGGTGGGCATTCATTTTCCATTACATATCGCAGATATAATTTATAATTGGACACTTGGTATTGCGAACCAGATTTCTTTGCTGCCATTCGCAACGGTTACAACGGGTGCCGTTTCTAATACCGCGATATGCTTTTTCATTGTTGGCATGATGGCGATTGTATTTATAAAACCGGTTAAATTACACATTAATTATATAATCGGTGCGGCATTTATATTTATTGGAACAATAACCGCATACTTTGCACCGATGCCTATATTCTTTGCAACACCGGATCACGAATTGGTCGGGACTGTTAAAAATGACGAAATTATATTTAATAAAATACGCGCATCAAACCACTATTTTATTTTTGACACATGGAAACAGATGACGGGACACACCGTCGATACACCGCACATCCGCGCCACACACGAACGCGGATTATATATATTTGAAACCCAAAAATATAAAATCGCATATATGCAACGTTTTCTGCCATTATTGCGAAATCTGGTAAAATTGTGTAATGATGATTCTGTGGATTATATTGTTTCATATATGAATATTCGCGCGCCCGCATGCGAACACAAGATATTACAAGGCGGCTTTACAATATATGATTCGGGAAAAATTATTTATCTGCCGGCGACGCATCGTTGGAATAATCGGCACTAACGAAATAAAGCCCCGCCGCCGGTGCGGTTGGACCCGCTGCGCTGCGATTTTTTGCACGCAATATTTCATCAATATCGTATGGTTTCCCAACACCGATTTCAACCAATGTACCAACAATATTGCGCACCATGTGATGTAAAAAAGACCGCGCCGATAATTCAAAAATAATTTCATCGCCGCGTTTTGTAATACGGCATTCATCCAGTGTTTTTATCGGGGACTTTGCCTGACATTCAGACGCGCGAAAACTGGTAAAATCATGTTTGCCAATTAAGTGTTCCGCGGCGCGTTTCATCGCACTTACATTTAGTTTACGTGGCACCCACCAAACGCGGTTTTTATCCAGCACCGGCATTGCCGACCGATTTAACACAATATAAATATAGTGGCGTGCCGTACAATCAAAACGCGCATTAAAATCGTTCGCTACAATTTCACAACCTATAACCGACACCGGCTTGTTTGTTAAATAAAAGTTCAACGCACGCATAACAGTGTCCGCGGGTGTGTCGCCCGGCAAATCAAAATGCGCCGGCATCGCCACCGCATGCACCCCCGCATCCGTCCGACCACAGCCAGTAATATCAACACGCGCCCCACAGAACGAAAAAATCGCATCAGATAAAATTGATTGTACAGACGGGCCTTGGCGGTTCTCTTGCCACCCAATAAGGTCTGTACCATCATATTCTAAAATTACTTTATATCTTGTCATTTTTGTTTCATACAATTTATACAACGTTCAAGGCGCAACCAACCGTTTCTGTCTGCTTCGTCCAACAAGTCTTGATATTGGGTACAACTTTGACACCGCAGACCCGCACAACCCAAACACTTACACTTGCCGTCTTGGTTATATTCTGTTATCGCAACATTACACGCATGCAGGCCACACATTGGATGATAAAAAAGATTGTTTTCAATCATGCCCATTATTACCGTCCCGAATGAAATTTACAACCCATGCATATCGCAGATTTTGTAAAACTGTTTTTGACTACTTCATTCCATACAGTACATGTATCACACCCCGTACCAAAACAATTCATACAGGGACAGTAGTTTTTGATTTTATCATAATCGGACACAACCGCATTACAATGCTTGATTCCAAATTGTGTGTTTGCCATATTTATTCCCCATATTTTATTTCCGCACCACGCAGGCCGTTTACAAAACTTTTCCAATCCATTGGTTTTTTGCCCGCCGGTTGAATTCTAACAATTTTTAATTCACCGTTTTCAATGCGCGTTTCCAAAATCTTGACATCCATACCATTGATTTTTGTGCGTCCCGCACCAAGTGCACGAATCTGGTTATGTATCGCGGTTGCACCACGCGACCAATCAATTATTTCATCATCGCCGGTAAATTTGCGTGTAAATGTTGGTTCGCCACTTTGCGCCACCGGTTTATATTTTTCCGGCGCACTTAAATATTCAACCAACATTTTTGAACCTATTTCCGACACGCGTTTTTCAATTGTTTCATTTGTATCATTTTCACCAATTTCAAATGGTTCGCGCATATATACATCGCCCGCATCCATTTCAGCGGTGATTTGCATTAAACAGACCGCACTTTGTTTGTCGCCGTTAAATATTGCTGTTCGTATTGGCGACGGCCCACGATATTTTGGTAAATCACTTGGGTGAATATTGATAACTGGCGCAGAATTCAAAACATTATCGCGTAAAATCACACCATAGGATACAACCACCACCATATCGGGCGCATAGTTATATTCTTTGATACTGGTGTGTACCGGCAACCCATGTTCGTTTGCCCAGGTATGCACCGGCGATGGTGTCAAAACCTGTTTACGACCCATCGGTTTTGGTGCGCGTGTAAATACCGCGACAATTTCATGTCCCGCAACACGCACTGCATCAAAGATTGGGACTACAAAATCATTTGTTCCCATTAAAACTATTTTCATTTTTTGTGTTTCCGCACTTTTCTCATAACCATTTCACGATGCACCGGCGACAAATAGTCAATAAACAACACACCGTCCAGGTGGTCTGTTTCATGTTGCACAATTCGCGCAGGCAACCCAGACATTTTTGCCGCCATCGGTTTGCCATTTTCATCTGTCCATTCAACTTCGACCGATTCAGGTCGCGACACATCTGCAAACACCGGCAAATCGTCCGGCCCCAGCACCGACAGGCACCCTTCTTCCATGGTACAAAGTTTATCGCTTTTCTTGGTAATGACCGGGTTTATCATTTTGAAAACCTCATCTGTGTCCGGATTCATCATAACCAAGAAACGTTTTGTAATGTTCACCTGGGGCGCGGCCAAACCCACACCGTTTTGATCGCGCATCATCTGCACCATTTCGTCCAATGTGTGTAAAATGTCCGGTGTGATATTTTCCACCACATCGCACTTTTCGCGCAACACCAAATCGCCACAAAGTTTCATTTCCAAATTACTCATCATCATCACCATCGTCCGTTTCCGCGGTTATTGCCAGATTTTTTGTAACCGACAAACCACCCTGCTTTTTAATTTTTTCAAACCATGTTGATATATTGCCACGCCCGGTTGTTAATTTTTTCATACCTTCGTCGTATGTTCCACGCAACGATTCCAGCGCATTACCAATCTTTTTATAATCTTCGGTAAAGCCTGCATATTTGTCATAAAGTTTTTCAGCATATTCGACAATTTTACCGACATTTTCGCTTTGCTTTTCAACTTTCATCAATGTATCAATCGTGCGCAGCATCGGCAACAGCAACGACGGTGTCGCGATTGTAACACCGTTATCGTATGCGTATTTATAAATATCTTCCTGGTCGCGATTCATCAATTCAATATATGCGTGTTCCAGCGGCATAAACATACACACATAGTCAAACTTTCTGTCCACAACCTTGTTATAATTTTTGTCGCCCAGTTCTTTGATATGCGCCTTGGTTGCATCAACAAATGCGCGCCAAAGGTGTTTCTTTTCTGTTTCATCCTCGGCTGCAAGATAGTCCATATAACTGTTAAGCGAAACCTTGGCATCAACGACAAAATGTTTGTTGCCCGGCATATGCACGATATAGTCCGGAATGTCGCGCCCACCAGACAGGTGCTTTTGCGCCTCGTACTGAACCCCCGGTTGCCAACCCAACAATTCGAACAAACGTTCCACCTGAATTTCGCCCCAGTTGCCCTGAATCTTTTTCTTGCCACGCAGGGCATCTGTTAAATCGGCTGCCTCTTTCTTTAATGCGCCACTGGCATCGACCATGCTTTTAATCTGACCTTCTAGTTGTGCGCGATTATCAACCGATGTTTTAAGCATATCCTTGATTTGTTTATCAAAGTCAGTTTTTAATTGTGCGATTTGCTCTTTGAATGGGTTAATTGTTCGGTTAAGGGTTTCAGTGTGTTCCTCGGTCGCACTTTTGCGTGTCTGGGCCAACAATTCCGCCGACACATTTTTAAAGTCGCGCATCATTTCACCGCGGACATTTTCCAGGGTCTGAATTTTGGCATCAGCGGCGGCGATTTTACCAATCATTGCCGAATTATCGCGCTGTAATTTATCAATCTGCTGTTTAAGCAATTCAACCGATGCATCGCGTGGACGCATTATGTGCGCAACAACGGCACCAAAAATGGCGCCAATAACAAAGCCTAAAATCCCAAATACAGTCGAATCCATCATAGTACCCGCCCCCATACAATGATTATAGAATAAAAAAGCGGCTTTGCAAGCCGCCATCACTATTTTTCAACACGTCCACCGGTGCGCCGATTTATCCACACCTGTTCCGCTGCAAGATTCATTATTGGCAAATCAGATTTACTGTCGGAATAGGCACGCACAATGTTTGGCACAATTTTATTCTTTGCTGCCCATTTATTAAGTGCCACAACCTTGTTTTTATTATAACAAAAGAACTTATATTTCCATGGTCTGTCCGCATACATTTCGGAACAGATAACATCGTCAAAGCCCATATCGCGCACCAATGGTTTCAACAGGTAATTTGCCGATGCAGAAATAAGAATAACAATATTGCCCGCCACGCGTTCGGCCACCACGCGTTCGGCCGCCCAACCAAAGCGATTTAATTTATGTTCGGCAATAAAACCGGGGGCATATTTTTTCACCATTTTCGCATTTATAAAACGCCGGCCGATTTCGCGCCACCAAATGCCATTTGGTTGTAATTTACGAAACGACATACCGAACAATGTTATTGGCAAAAACAGCCACGCGCGCAACGAATGGCGAAAACAATATTTTCCAAATTCATAATTCGCGTCGTGCGCCGACAGTGTCCCGTCAAAATCAAACACAACGACATTAACTTTTTTGGGTTTCTTTTGCATGTGGGGTTCCTTTTGGGGTGATTATAACAAGAACCGACTAACTTTCAAATAGAAATAAAAAACACCGGCAGATGCCGGTGTTTTTTTTACTTTTCACGGAACACAATTTTACGCAATTTTGCACGCAGGTGTTCCATCACCATAAACAATGCCGGTGTTAATGTAAATGTCCATATCATTGATGCCAACATACCACCAATCATAACCGCCGCCATTGCGGTCTTCATTCCGTCCCCACCAAATAACTGGGGTGCCATACCGGCGACAACCGCAATTGATGTCATCAACACCATATTCTTTTTCAAATTCAATTCCGTCCACAATGCATCTGCAATTTTTTCGCCCGCACGAATACGGTTGATTGCCGGTTCCAGAACCAAAATACTGTTATTCACAACCAGACCCACCAACATAACGAATGCCAACATCGCGCCCACGTTCATTGATGCGCCCGACAAGAATAACACAATAAACACGCCGGCGAAACTGTTGATAATAGATGTCGCCATTGTTAATGGGTGCGTCAGTGAATTCAAAATTGCCGCCAGCAACATAAATGTCAAAATGGATGCCAGGAAGAATGCCTGACCGATTTCACCTGTGGTATCGCCCTGAATTTCCGACATACCGCCGAATTGATAGCGATAGCCCGTTTGCCAATCCATCTTTTTCAAGACATTTTCAATTTTTGCCTGGACCGGTCCCAGTGTTGATTTACCCAAATTGATATCAATTTCAGTAATTCTGTTTTTATCCAAACGGCGAATATCCGGTGTTGCCGGTACAACGCGTGTTTCGCCCAACTGCGACAACGCAACCATACCCTTGTTCGAATTGGCATAGACCACATCAAACAAGTTCTGTGTTTTGAACGGCTTGGCAAATTCAACAACTATCGGGTATTCATCGCCATTTTCCTTGTATTTATAACTGTCGTTTCCATACAACGCATAACGCAGCACCGTTCCAGCATAACTGTTTTTTATGCCCCAGAAATCCATTTTTTCGGCATCCGGCATAAAGCGCACTTCGTTGGCTGGTGCCTGTTGGGCCAGGACCGCCGATTGAATTTCCTCGATTTTATTTATTTCATCGATAATCTGACGCGCATATGCCTCGCGAATATTATCGTCTTCGCCATAGATATTAAGCACAATATCAGAAGATATTGATGACATGGCCATCCCAGCACGAATCTGAATTTCGGCATCTGGAATATCGTTTAACAATGGCAACATTTCCTGGACCAACTTTTTATCAGATTTACGGCGTTCGCCCTTGTCCACCAATTCAACACGAACCTGGATATTCTGTAAACCCTGGTCGCCGATTTTCGCGGTTAAAGATTTTACTTCGGGCAAATCAGACAACCGCTGTTCAATAGCCTGTGTTACCGCCAGTGATTTTTCATATGTCGCCCCCATTGGCGCACGTGCGGTAATTGTTATTTCGTTCATATCGGTTGATGGTGAAAACTCATTCCCGACAAAGCGCATCAACATACTTGACCCAACAAGCACCAAAAATGCCAAGCCCACAACGCGTCCCGCATGCAGCATCTGGTAATCGAACCAACGGCGCAACCATGATGCGTGTTCGGTCTTTTTATTTTGTTTTTCGCGTGCGGCGATTTCGCGTTTGTTTTCATCACTTAACCGCAGGAATTGCGCAATCATCATTGGTGTAAGGGTAAAACTGAACATCAACGACAACACCGTCAAATACACAACGGTAAGTCCAAACTGAATCATAAACTTGCCAACAATACCGCCCATAAATGCCAACGGTAAAAACACCACGACGTTGGTACCGACACCCGCCAAAACGGAAACCGCAACCTTTTTAGTACCATCAATTGCGGCATCTTCGGAACTTTTACCGGCACGCATTTCCTGTAATGCGGCTTCAATCAAAATAATCGCGTTTGACACCAATGTCCCCAGTGCAGATGAATATGCCAACAATGTAATTGCGTTAATGGTAAAACCACTTGCACTCATAAATTCAAAACCTGCGATTAAAGATGCCGGAATCACGACACCCGCAATAATTGTTGAACGCCAGTTGCGTGTGAATGCCAACAAAACCAAAACGGTAAATATAACCCCCAATATAATACCGTTGATTGTATCGTTTGTGTCATCTGCGATGGTTGTTGATGAATCAGAAATGATTTCCATTGTCGCATTTGCATCCGGAAAGTGCGCCGCAAAATCAGCGGTCAATTCCGGCATCTTTTTGCGCAGTGCCTGTGAAATCTTAATCGCGTTACCGTCATTTGCCTTTTCCACCGATGCGATAACAACGTCCGCACCATTATAGCGCGCACCCTTTTCAATATCACGCGCCGCGTCTGTTACACTTGCCACATCGGACAGTTTGAAACGAATACCTTCGGCGGTTGATATGGGCAGATTTGCGATTTCATCAACTGAATCAAATTCACCAATAAAGCGCACATTTTCAGATGCCGCACCATATTCAATTTTACCGCCCGGCACGTTCAGGTTTTTATTTCCCAATGCCGTTATAACATCCATAATCGTAACACCACGCGCCGCCATTAAATCTGGATCCATGGCAATACGAATTGCGCGTTCGCGGCCCCCGAATGTTGAAACCTTGGCCACACCATCAATAGCGGTAATTTTATTTGCCAAAACATCATCTATATATTGCTGAATCTGTGTTGCGGATGGCCCGGTTAAAACGATATCAACAACGGCTTCCTGAAGCGGATTTAATTTTTCAACAACAGGCTGTTTCAAATCGTCTGGAAATTCAGATGCCAACGCATCTATTTTTGTTTTAACCTCGGCCGCCTTGTCATTGGCATTAATACCCAGATTAAATTCGGTCATAATGAATCCGCCGTTTTCAAAAATGCGCGATGTAATATGCTTAATACCCGGAACTTCGGAAATAGCATCTTCGGCCTTTTTAATAACCTGTGATTCGATTTCGTCGCTTGATGCACCTGGATATACAAATGTCGCCGTCACCATTGGAAAGTCCAACGACGGTGTGCGTTCAATATTCATTTTTGGATATGCCACCAACCCCAGCAATACCCATACCAAAACAAACATTAATGTAGTAATAGGACGACGAACAAAAAACTTTAACATTTTATAACCCTGCCATTATTTAATAATCTTAACCAATGCACCATCTGTAATATTTGATGTAATAACAACATCGCCATTTGCGACACCAGTTATCATCGCATTATCTAAATCAGAACGTACAACCGAAACCGGAATCGATTTTGCCACACCATCGCGCACGACAAAAACATTTCCATTATGCACCGCGTATGTCGGCACATAGAAACCCTTTTCGCGTATTTCAACCGTATGCGCACCGTCCGCCGCACCACGCGTATGAACAACGTACATACCAGTATCTAAATCAACCGATTGCGCGACCGAAGTAATCACACCACCATCGGTAATTTTTTGCCCAGTACGAAAACGGCCAACGCGCATACCGGACACATACCCACGATTAGCCTTGATAAACAACGGTTCATAAATCACACCATCTGTTTGTGCCATTTCTATAACACTTACCGGCGCACCATTTTGGTTCGCATCGCGGGTCAGGTTTACAACAGACCGATTCTGCATCATAAAAAATGACACAAAACGATACACAACCAGCAACGCGAAAATAGTTACCGCAATCCGCATCAAAATATGATGCAGACGATGTGAATCCATTCCTTTAATTTTTTCGATAATTTTACGCATTTTATTCACCCAACTTTTTAACAGATTCCGCAGCCATTAATATTTTGTATTTAGAATTAAGCAATGCCATATCTAACTGGTACAGGCCACTTGATACCTCGGCCAATTCAATCGCGGATGTTTGCCCGGCGATAAAGCGTTGGCGCGAAAAATCATATGCCTTGGCGGCCAAATCGCGCGCATTTTGTAATGTCCCCAGGTTTTCGCGCAAATGGTTATATTGCGCAATCGCATTGTCGTATTTTTCAGTTGTGATTTTTTTAGATTTATCCAGGTCTTGACGTGCGGCTTCGGCATTCATGGCTTCGACCGTTGCGTTGGCACGATTTACACCACCGGACAAAATTGGCATTTTGAATGCCAGTCCCCAATATGCCGACTGATTACCCTTTTTATCAAACAAATCGTCCGCAGAGTTTGCAACGGCGGAATAATTATACGATGCAGTTGCCGCCAATGTTGGCAACGCACCATCACGTTTTGACCGCGCAGATTTTTCATACATGCGAATCTGCTGATTCAAAATATCCCATTCGGGTGTTGATGTTAATTTTTTCGCATTCATTTCGGCAAAACTTTCCGGAAATTCGGTGGTAAGTGTTAAATCTTCGTTTACATCGATTCCCGCCAAAATCTTTAACATACGATGCGCCGTATCGCGATTGAATTTTGCATCGGAAAGGTTGATTTCCTTGGTCGCAATATCAGATTCAATTTTGACCAGGTTTCCGCGGCTGACCCGCCCCGCACTTGTTAAATTGCGGCGCGCATCACGCGCAGTTTTCAAATCTTGTTCCGCCAATTTCACAATTTCATCTGTCATTTTTGCGGTCCAGTATAAATCAACCGCGCTGTATTTCACTTCGCGACGAACCATTTCTTTACTTGATTCAGACATTTTGATTGCGCTGCGCACAGATTCAACCGCATTACCGATTTTACCAAATGTATAAATCGGCTGGGTAAAGGTTAAACCCGCCATAAACACATTGTCCGGCATTTCCAGTTTTTCGACTGGTTCCGATTGATGATACATTTGTGCCAATATACCACCCAACTGCGGTGGCAAATCAACATTCATTGAACCACTGAACGGACGTGCAACATCGACCATATTCATATATGTTGCGGTACCTTCTATCTGTAACCAGCGATTAGAATTCGCCGCGTCCAACGAAGCCTTGGCCTTTTTAACATTGGCATCGGCCTTTTTAATGTCGTTTGATTCCGCCAATATTTTAGACACCGCATCGTCCAGCGATAAATCCATCGCAAATGCCGGCACGCACACAAATGCCGCAAAGACCCCCATAAAGATATGCGCAAACACCCGCATTTTCATTTTATGCAACCTCCATATTTTTCAAGACACCGTTAATAGTCGTCATTGCCGCAATCAATTTATCTTCGTTTTCGCGCGACAGGCCGGAAAAGACTTCGCCAATAATATTTTCAAAATCTGTAATCATTTTTTTTGCGACATCTGCACCGGCGGCGGTTACGCTGTACCACGTATTGCGACGGTCTTTATCATCTACTTCGCGCAAAACCAGGCCCCGCGATTCCAAAATCTTGAAAGTCGCACAAAGGTTCGGTGTCGTTGTAAATTCGCGATATGCGATATCTTTTAACAGTGCGCGTCCCCCGACATAAAGTCGTACCAAAACACTTATTTGCGCCCGCGTATACGCGACATCGCGTATCATTCTGGACTTTACGCGGTCCATCAATCGATCCATTGTCGTCATATTATCTTCTATTAAACGAACAAATTCCTTGCGTGCCATTTGATTCTCCTTTATAGTAAGAATACAGGTTGAATTATTAAAACCGCCAATAATTATATATTTTAATAAAACAATTTCAAGCCCTATTTTGTGAAAAAATGCGTATTTTTTGTTGGGAACGAAAAAATATTATTGCAAATCGGGCAAAGATTATTATAATTCGCTATGCTTTTGGGGTGTCGTCTAATGGTAGGACAAGAGATTTTGGTTCTCTTTATCATGGTTCGAATCCGTGCGCCCCAACCAGAATAAATAAAACCGCCCTTTTGGGCGGTTTCTTTATTTAACACCTGATTATTTCAGCCATTCG
The DNA here is from genome assembly GCA_017475605.1 of Alphaproteobacteria bacterium. Classification (GTDB taxonomy): domain Bacteria; phylum Pseudomonadota; class Alphaproteobacteria; order Rs-D84; family Rs-D84; genus Enterousia. The sequence goes on from JAFVFD010000004.1 coordinate 103,570, forward strand.
CCGGCCCAGGTTTTTAATTCGTCCGCCGACACATCGTTTGGAAAACGTGCACCGTTCATAACATTTGCCCCCGGGACGATTGCACGAATTGATTCTGCGGCTTCGTCTGTCGATGGTGTGGAACCAGATGTTGCAAATGGAACAATCGTTTTGCCATTGAAATCATAACTTTCCAGGAAAGTATCAATTATCGATGGTTCGCGGCCCCACCAAATTGGGAATCCAACGAATACGATGTTGTATTGATCCATATTTTCAACACGCGATGCGATTTCTGGACGGCTGCTGCGGTCATTCATTTCAACGGATGCGCGGCTTTTGTCGTTGCGCCAATCTAAATCTTCGGCTGTATATGCCGCCATTGGTTGAATTTCAAACAAATCGGCACCTGTTGCCGCGGCCAGGTTTTGTGCCACACCCGCGGTATTGCCGGTTGCACTAAAATACGCAATCAACGCGTTGTTTTTCGTGGCATTTGATTTGCCCGAAAATGCCCAGACCACCGCCACAACGGCGACAATCGCAACAACAATGTATAAAAGTTTTTTCATTTTTTCTTCCTTTTGGTTTTTTTGTATATTTTCTTTATAGCAAATTGCCCCGCAACCACGCAAGAAAAACAATTGAAAAAAATGATAAACAATGTAAAATAGCCACGCATTGATGCTCCCATCGTCTAGCGGTCAGGACACCGGATTCTCATTCCGATAACACGGGTTCGATTCCCGTTGGGAGTGCCAAAAAAATGAAACACATTTATTATTTAAAATTATCACCAATTTTCCCGGTGTTTTTTAAGAAAAAGCCGGTATATTTGAACTTTGCACTCTGCACTTTGAACTTTATAAAAAAAACACCGGCATTTGCCGGTGTTTTTTTAATTTTTTATTGTCCCGATGTTAAAATCGCGCGCGCGGTATTAAGTAATGAAATCGCAGTTGCAATATCGTCGGACACTTCAGACGACATTGTTGTTTTTTGCTGTGTCGCAACCGATGCCTTTTCGTGTTTGGAAATTGCAAAATCATCGGCACTTTTTGGCAAATCGCCATCGTGTATTAACTTTTTAACACCGGCAATTGTCATACCATGGTTATACAACAACGATTTGATTGTTTCCAAGCGCGCCACTGTTTCGGCACGATAATACCGGCGACCACCCGCCCCGGTTGTTGGACGAATTGCGGTTGGGAATTGCTTTTCCCAATAGCGCAACGTGTGCGCCGGTATGGATAACCGTTTTGACACTTCATTGATAGATGCAAAATATTCGTTATCCATATCGCCCCCACATATTATTCCGCAACCGGTGTATCGGCGGATACATTTTCATCGGTGTTTTCTTCTTCGTTGCGTTCAATCGCAATTGCAGACATAACCTTTTCGTTTTCAGCCGTTCTGAACAATGTTACACCCGCGGTTGCGCGGCCCGCAATACGAACGTCCGCAACCGGTGTTCTGATAATCTTGCCACCGTCGGTAACCATCATAATATCATGGTTGTCATCAACCGGGAATGAACCTGCAACGGCGGTATTTTTACCACCCAGTTTGATGTTCGCAAATCCCGAACCGCCACGATGGGTGATACGATATTCATACGACGATGTGCGTTTTCCAAAACCGTTTTCAGATACGGTTAAAATAAACTGCTCGTTCGCCGCCATTTGTGCCATTTTCGCATCGTCCAAGACCAAGTCGGTTGCTTCTTCTTCTGCGTCTGCTTCTTCTTCGATACCGGTTGCGGCACGACGTGCGGCGCGACTTTGTTTAATATACGCGGCACGAACAGCGGAATCAGTTTCCCCATGGTTAAGCATCGCCATACCGATAATACGGTCGTCTTTACCAAGGCTTAATCCACGAACACCTGTTGAATTGCGCCCCGAAAAGATACGAATTTCAGATACTGGGAATCGGATACAGCGGCCACGATATGTAGCAAGGAATACATCTTGGTCTTCGTTACATGGCAATACAGAAATCAGACTGTCGCCTTCGTCTAATTTCATCGCAATCTTTCCATTTGCACGAATCGAATCAAAGTCCGACATGCGATTGCGGCGCACCGTTCCAGACGCGGTCGCAAACATAAGGAAGTGTTCCTTGCCACTTTCCGCCACGCGTTTAACATCTTCTTCGGGTACCGGCAAAATTGCGGTAATTGTTTCGCCGTTTTCCAGTGGCAAAAGGTTCACCAATGGGCGACCCTTGGCCGCGGCGGCGGCTTCTGGTAATTTGTATGTTTTTAATTTATAGCACAAACCTTTTGAACTAAAGAACAACAACGGTGTATGCGTATTCGCAACGAATACCTGGACCACATAGTCGTCATCCTTGGTCGTCATGGCATTGCGTCCCTTGCCACCGCGTTTTTGTGCGCGGTATGTATCCAGTGCAACACGTTTGATATACCCAGTATTCGAAACAGTTACAACCATATCTTCGCGGGCAATCAAATCTTCCATATCAATATCGATTTCCGCATCAGATATTTCAGTACGACGTTTTGACGACCAGTTGTCGCGTTCATCAATTGTTTCATCGCGAATAATTTGAACAATACGTTCGTGGCTGCCCAAAATATCCAGCAAATCTTTAATCTGCGCCCCAAGGTCAACAAGGTCATTATGTAATTTGTCGCGTTCCAGGCCGGTTAAACGATGCAATTGCAATTCCAAAATTGCGCGCGCCTGGTCATCGGACATGCGGAACATACCGTTTTCATATTCGGTGTTCGGGTCATCAATCAATTTGATATAGTTTTCAATATCCGCCGCATGCCATGTGCGCGCAACCAACTGTTCGCGGGCCGCATCTGGATTCGGACTGGACTTAATCAATTCGATAACCTCGTCCAAATTGCCAACCGCCACCGACAGCCCCAACAAAGTGTGCGCACGATTACGCGCCTTGTTCAAATCAAAGATTGTGCGACGACGGATAACTTCTTCGCGGAATTCAATAAACGCGTCCAACACACCACGCACACTGAACAGCATTGGTCGCCCACGATTCAACGCCATCAAATTGACCGGGAAATTAGCCTGCATTTCGGTATATTGGAACAACTGATTCAATACCACATCCGGTATCGCATCACGTTTCAATTCGATTACGACACGCAAACCTTCCTTGGACGATTCATCGCGAATTTCGGCAATACCCTCGATTCTTTTATCCTTGGACAGTTCGGCGATTTTAATAATCATCTGCGCCTTGTTCACCTGATACGGTATTTCATCAACGACGATAGCCGGATGATCGTGGAATGTTTCCATGTGCGTTTTCGCACGAACAATTATCGAACCACGACCGGTGGTGTGCGCCTTGTACGCGCCGGTGCGCCCCATAATTATTGCGCCCGTTGGAAAATCTGGCCCCGGTATAATTTCAAACAATTCATCATCGGAAATATTCGGGTTATCTAAAATTGCCAAAATACCGTTACAAAGTTCACCCAGATTATATGTCGGAACATTTGTCGCCATACCAACGGCAATACCCGAACCACCATTTACCAAAAAGTTTGGAAACTTGGTCGGCAAAACAACCGGTTCCTGTAGTGTTCCGTCAAAGTTCGGCTGCCAATCAACAGTATCTTTGTCCAAATCATCCATCATTGACGCGCCCAGTTTGGACAGGCGCGCTTCGGTATAACGCATGGCCGCGGCCTTGTCCCCGTCGCGCGAACCAAAGTTACCCTGGCCCTGGACCAGCATTTCACCCATGGAAAAGTCCTGGCCCATACGAACCATAGCCTCGTATATAGAACTGTCGCCATGCGGGTGATATTTACCCATAACGTCCCCGACAATACGCGCCGATTTAACGGTCGATTTCGTTGCCGGCGCAACATCGTTCATAACATACAAAATCCGGCGATGCACCGGTTTACAACCATCGCGCACATCGGGCAACGCACGATCGACAATAACGGACATTGCATAGTCCAAAAAACTTGTCCGCATTTCGTGTTCCAACGACGATTGTGGAATTTTAATTTCGTTTATTTCATTTGATTCAATTATTTCAGACATACCAGTTTTCCCCTGTTTTTTAGCATAGTAAGCATAGCAAAAAATTAACAGTTCGGTCAAGACATAAAGCCTAAAAATCACATTGACAAATCAAGAGTTTGTAGTATAATAAACCGCAGAAATACGGGAAAAACGCAAAATGAACACATCACCAAAAATATTTTTACCCCTTTGGCCAATTTTCGGGCAATTTCTTGCCGCGATTTTTGTGTATTATTTGACATTAGAGGGGCTAAAAAAATTAGGTTTAATAAAATCTAAATAAAAAGGTTGCGTTTTATAAAAACCTGTGATTAAATAGGTGCGCAAAAGGATTTAGTTATGGCAACAAAAAGAACATATCAACCGTCAAAAACCCGTCGTGTAAAAACACATGGGTTCCGCGAAAAAATGGCAACAAAAAGTGGTCGCGATGTTTTGAATCGTCGTCGGGCGAAGGGTCGCGCACGCATCGCGGTATCTGCGATTAACTAATATATCGCAACGGCAATTAATAAAAAATCCGGCCATCGCCGGTTTTTTATTTTACAAAAACACAAACAAAAACCGGGGCGATTGCCCCGGTTCCTATTCCCGATTTGCCCAACGACAAACAACCACCGCATGTTCGGCGGCATCGGTATAAATCTTGTGATACGATGTATCGCCGTCGATTTTAACATCAACATGAACTTCGGGTACCTCGGGGTTAATTTCTTTTTTATAGTTTAATTCGATACCACAGAGTTTATGTTCGTTGCGATATGTATATCCAACACTTTCCGTTGCCCACACCGCATAGACCGCATTGTTAATATGCTGATTCACATCAATATCATCAAAACGGCATTTCATAATATGTGTTTTGTCTGCATCAAATGTTGGGAACTTGTCAAAAGTCCGATCCCACGCACGCACCCCCAATAAAGATTCGGTTGGTAATTTCCCATCCAACGAAATCGGACGGCGGCGTTCCATATCAATCAACACCCATTGTGATGTCGCGCGAACCATCAAACGACCATCGGACCCGCGCACTTCGAAATCACGCGCGGTGCGTAATGTGTCGGCAATTGACGGCCATGTGATAAATTGTAAATCTTCGTTTTCGTGTGGCAATTCGATTATATCAACCAAATAGTGTGTAACAACCCATGCCAAATTGTTAGCCAACAAAAATGTACGACCAACACCGATTTTTTCCGCGTGCGTGTCCGCCATTGATTGTAATTCATTCATTAAAATCAGCGGGCGCACATTACCGTATCTATCGCATTGATAGGCCTGTAACTTTCGTATTTCGGTGTATTTTTCTGCCATTATTTCCCCTCGCTATTTTCGGCAACAACAAAATCAACTGTATCACCCAACACTATTTCATTTGCGCGTGCGGCGGACTTAATCACCCCATGCAAGGCGGACGGTGTATTTGATGGAATTGTAAGTGTTTCCAATTTTGCGCCGTTGCCAACCTTGCGTTCCGTACGCAAACCACGCACCGTTTTTAATATATCCAGCGCAATCTGCATTTCTGATACATCCGTTTCACGCGCGGCATCCACAACTGGATATGCTGTCCTGTGTAATGTTTCGCCACCCTCGATATCCTTATAAATCTTTTGCCATAATTCTTCGGTTAAAAATGGTATAAATGGCGCATACATGCCGATAATGGCACGCAAAACTTCCCACAAAGTCCATTGGGCAGAAAGTTTTGATTCCGCAGAATATTTTTCAGGGCTCCAGAAACGATCCTTGATGAATTCCAGGTATTGATCACAGAACACTTCATAAAAGAATGTATCAATTGCCGCACGCGAATTTTGGTTATCGTATTTGTCCAAATATTTACGCACATCGGCGATTGTCTTGTTTAATTCTGACAATACCCACCTGTCTTCGATAAAGCGGTTTTCAATTTCAACCTTTTGTGCCGACTTTGGTTCAAACCCTTCCAGGTTCATTAATACATAACGCGCCGCATTCCAAATTTTTGTTAACAATTTAGAACCGCGTTTAACCTCGTCATCACTGTATCGCAGGTCTGTTCCGATTGGTGCCGTTGCCACCCAATAACGCAACGCATCGGCCCCAAACTTGTCCACAGTTGTCAATGGGTCGGTACCATTACCTTTGGTCTTGGACATCTTTTGCCCCTTGGCATCACGCACAAGTCCATGGAAATTAACTGTTTTGAACGGAACATCGCCCATAACATAAATGCCCATCATAATCATACGCGCAACCCAGAAGAATATAATATCGGCCGCGGTATATAACAAATCGGTTGGATAATATTTCTTTAATTCATCTGTATCATCCGGCCAACCCAATGTTGAAAATGGCCACAGCCCAGATGAAAACCATGTATCCAGCACATCAGGGTCGCGAGTAAGTTGTTTACCACCCGATTGTTTGATTGCATCTTCTTCGGTTTCGGCGACATATACATTACCATCCGCGTCATACCATGCCGGTATATGATGCCCCCACCACAATTGACGCGATATTGCCCATGGACGAATTTCGCGCATCCATGCCATAAACAGATTATAACGGTGTTCCGGCATAAACTTTATTTTGCCCTCTTCCACAGCCTTTATCGCAGGCACCGCCAATTTTGGTGCATCAACAAACCACTGGTCAGAAAGCCATGGTTCCACGACCACGCCACCGCGTTCGGAATATGGTGTTGGAATAACTTTGTCTTCAACTTTGACTAACAATCCCGCGGCCGCTATATCTTCCATAACCGCCTTGCGCGCATCATAACGGTCCATGCCCCAATACTTTTCAGGCACCGGCGCGGCACTTATCATTTTTGCGGTTGGGGTTAAAATACAAACTGGTGTTAAATTATGGCGCAGACCAACCTCGTAATCGTCAAAGTCATGCGCAGGTGTAATTTTCACCGCGCCAGTCCCCTTTTCTGGGTCGGCGTGTTCATCTGCGATAACCGGTATTTCAATGTTGGTAAGCGGAATAATCGCACGTTTACCAATAAGGTGTTTTAACTTTTCGTTTTCAGGATGCACCGCAATTGCCTGGTCGCCAAAAAGTGTTTCTGGACGCGTTGTTGCGATTTCAATAAAGCCCCCGTCAACCAATGGATAGTTAAAATAATAAAACTTTCCGTTTTCTTCGCGTGTATCTATTTCCAAATCAGAAACCGTTGTTTGCTGTTTTGGGCACCAATTCACCATGCGTTTAGCGCGGTAAATTAATCCTTCGTTATACATTTTCACAAACAGTTTTGTAACGGCGCGCGACAACCCATCGTCCATGGTAAATCTTTCACGATGCCAAACCGGTGTAACGCCCAAAATATGTAACTGATTTATAATCTGACCGCCCTTGTCATTTTTCCATTTCCACGCACAGTCCAGTTTTTCTGCGACAGACAAACTGTGCGGATTTATACCGCGCTTTGATAAATCGCGTTCCACCAACAACTGTGTTGCGATTGATGCGTGGTCGGTACCAGGTTGCCATAAAACATCAAAGCCGTTCATACGCTTATAACGGCAAATAATATCGGTCAAAACATTATCCAACGCATGCCCCAGATGTAAATTACCCGTAACATTTGGTGGCGGCATCATCATACAGAATGATTTTTTCGCGGATTTTACATCGTTATCCCAGAAATTATTATTATCCCAAAACTCTTGAATTTTGGTCTCAATTTCACGCGGATTTATGTTTTTACCTAATTCAATATTCATATTTTTGGCCTTTTTATACTATTCCGCGCAATTCTAGCAAATAAAATTGAAAATTCAAGCCACAAACCATACATTCCCCCAAGACTTGACAAAGCCCTATTATGTGCGATAATACCCTAAAATGATTCAGGATACTATAACCACTTTGAAAGATATTGCAAAAGAGCAAACCGTATCCGTTGAGTATTACCAAAACGGAAAATGCTATCGTATTCCGATGGCGGCATTTTTCTTGGATATATCATATGACCCATTTGATGACGAAGACGAAGATATGTCGTTGTACATAAATTGCGACTATATTATGGTTCTTGGTACACCATACATGCGATTTTCAGTATCAGATATTGACCACAAATTGATTATCGCACCAATAATTGTACCGTTCGACAAAAAGAAGCAAAACCGGGTTCATCGCGAAATACTATCTTTGGTAAATATTTGTTCTAAACGAATTATAGCCCAGGAAATATCCCGGAACAAATATGCCGTAGCAAGCGCAATAAACAGCATCGTTATGAATCAGGAGTACAGTTAAAAAAAAGGAGCATAAAATGCGTCAAATCGTGTATAAAAACATTTTAAAACTTATTGAAGAAAATGAACCCATCGTGGAAGCAACTAAAACAGGAACAAAATATACCTTATATGGTCGTCGTGGCGAAGTAATTTTAAGTACATATCACAACAATCGCAAAATTGAATTATTTATCGGTGGTAGATTATTTGCATCTGCGGCGGCTGAAAGTTTTGATGGCACCGCAACCCCACATGCCAATCAATTATACAACATAGAACGCAAATTACGTGGCGCAACACCAAAATGGCTTAGCAAAGACATCCATGCCGCAAAAAGCAACAAGGGCGCAACACCATCGCAGACGGCAATTTTACAAAACGCATGGTGGAAATCACGCGTAATGAAACAGGCAATGTGTAACGCATTAGGCAATCAAAAATAATCGCGACTTGTTATGAAAAAATATCTAGAAACTTATTTAAGAAAAGTTATTCGTCAAGAATATGTTTCTGTGCATCACGATTATGATTCAGCAGAAACAACGTACATCATTCCATACAATGCATCGCTGGCATCACCAAAAATAAAATTATTGTTGTTGCAAAGCGCAGGTATCATAGAAGACGATGAAACTATTGACGATTACACCACATCAGAAATAGAAGAAACATCAAAAAATCTTATCGATATTACGACACCAGAATTCGAAATATCTACATCACACTATATAAATAATCGTGGTGTATTGATGACACATTATATATTAAATTTTGATGGGGATATATTGTTCCAAAAATCTTATCCATCAAATAAAATAAGCACGAAAAACCAAATGTTGCGATTGATAAAATTATGTTCAAATAAAATCATTGATCAGGAACGTGCCGCACAAAAATTCAAAATGGAAAAAATGCTTATATCAACAAATATGTTTAATCTACGTGTGACACGCGACAAAAGGTAACACCGTAAACCGCCGCAGCACCTGCGGCGGTTAAAACTTTATACAGTTCATTAAATGTCGCACCAGTTGTCATAACATCATCAACCAGCAATATTTTCTTGCCACGAATTTTATCTGGGTTGCGTACAGAAAACACATTATGAATATTGCGTGCGCGTTCCGCAGATGTTTTATGCCCCATATTTTCACGATAAACACGCGCAACCGTATCTAAATCTAGTTTTACACCATACGCATGCGCAATTGGTCGCGCCAATAATGTCGCCTGATTATATCCGCGTTGGAACAAACGCCGGTTTGCCAACGGCACAGGCATAACAATATCGGGTGTAATATCAACATCGCGCAATGCCCATATCATTGCGCGCGACATAAAACGCGCATATTGTGTACGGCCACCATGTTTATATGGTAACATCGCAGCGCGGGATGCATCATCATATACACATGCCGAACGAATTATATCCAATTCTGATTTTCCCGCCGCACATGTCGGGCACAGCATATTCGGCGACAAATCAAAACTGGATGCGAATGGAAAACCACAACGCGCACATTTTGCACCATCAATCCAATTAAAAGATGTCCAACAATCGCCACATAATTCGCCATGCGTTTCCACACGCGCATTACACAGCGGACACGATGGTGGGAATATAAAATCGATTAAACGCGATAAATACTTTCGCACAAATTCCATTACGAAAATTACCAAGACATACTTTTATATGTTTTCTTGTTAACACTGTCGCCGAACATATTGCGTTGCTGCTGGGTCATGGTTTCATATTGTTCATTGGAAATAATACGCAACACAAAATCTTCGTCCGCGCGCGATGTTAGAACCGGCAACACACGTTGTTCCGCAACCCCTGTATCACGCAAAACCTGTTCTATGATGGCAAGGCGACGCGCCGCCAATTTGCGACCATCGGCACTTGTTGTAACAGATTCTGGAATACCGACCTGGATTGCACGTTTTGGGTTACTTACCACAATGGACGCATATTCGGTCAACAATGTATAGTTATCGCGCGACAACGCGGAATCTTCGTTACGAAAACGAATTTTGATTTCCAGTGGGCGAATACCACCAGTTTCAGACAAATCACGAACAGCGGTGAAACCCTCAATATTAGAAGTCATATCGCTTGCCACATCAAAACGGTCATCTATTTGGAATGTGGAAAGATGCTTGTTTTCCGACAAAAATGTTTTACGAAACGCGCGGCGCAATTCAGATGGCGACATTTTAGTCATATCATTACGCACCGCGGCAATTGTTGGTGACGTTTTCTTTTCAACTGTACGCACAACAACATCCTGGGCATCCATTGGCACAACCAGGCGCGACAATTTCACCGGTGTACTTTCATCAGATTTTGTTTCACGCGCGACAACATTGTTTGTTTGCGGTGTTAAAATCGGTGCAGATACTATTTGTGATGGCTGTGCGGAAACACTTTCGTCCGCGCGACGTTGTAATTCCATCAATTTTGCGATTTGATTATCAATCTCACTCATTGAATCACGTATTTCGTCAACAGGTTCCGCATTACGCGCAACCATTGTACGTGTCGATGTGGTCGAATCTAAACTTTCTTCTGGTAAACTAAAATCAGATTCAAGTACGGAAAACTCACTCGGTCGTGGCATACGCAATGGTGCATCGGCCCGCGCCCATAAATCAGCACTTGGGCGATGTGGAATTAACACATCGGCAACCCTTGCGATATGTTCACCATTATCAACCGATGTTGTCGCCGCACGCGGTGCAACATTACGCGTTGATGTATTTGTTTTTTGTGTTGTCGCAACACGAGTTTTTGCCACAGGTGCAACAGACACCGGCGCAGGCGTATAAACATTTTCGCCGAATGCGGCACGCGCCGAAACCCCGGCGGCCCCAACATTTACAACCGGCAAACGGACACCCCCCCATGCCGAACCAACCACAAAAATCGAGAGTATTGACGTGGTAATACGATGCATTTTCCTTTCCTTCCAATTCAATCATAGAACAAATGACGAATCGGGGGCAAGTGGAAAATGATATTATTTGCTATTATTTTTCAACTGTATCAGCAATAAGTTCAACAGCCGTATTTTCGACCAATGATTTTTTTGCCATTTTTTCCAATCGCGATGGATTATCAAATAATTCGTCCAGGGTTGCCGTTAGCCATTTCGGTGTGAACTTGCTTTGTTCAATCGCGAAACCGCCACCACGACGCGCATATGACGCCGCATTTGCCGCCTGGTCTGGATTAATTCCCAGTGGCACAATAATTGCCGGGCGGCCGATTGTTTCCAATTCAATAACAGTACTGGCCCCGCCACGTGAAATTACTAAATCGGCATCAACAATTGCCCCCGCCATATCGTGTACAAACGACAACACATTTGCGTGAATCTTGTGTCGCGCATAGAACATCTGTAATTTTTCAACATTTTCAGGTCGTGTCTGATGCGTTACAAAAATCTTTTTATTTTTCATCGCCGCAACCGCGCCCGGCACAACATCGTCCAATATTTGCGCCCCCAGCGACCCACCCGTTACCAACAAATGCGATTTGCCCGGCAATTTTTCGCCTGCGCGTTCAATAAAATCATGTCGCACCGGCAGACCAGTATAAATAATTTTCGCGGATGATTTTTTCGGCATTCCATCAACGGTTGGAAAACTTGTCATCAATGTTTTGACCCAGCGCATAGTAAACTTGTTCGCACGACCAATTGCCGCATTTTGTTCATGTAAAAATGTTGGAATATGCCATACATGCGCGGCAAACACCGCCGGCACAGATGCATACCCACCAAACGCAACAACGCGCGCCGGACGCGAAACCACAAAACGCAATGTTAACGCCGCCGCCGACACCGCGATTTTAAACAATGCCCAGACTTGATTTAAACGGCTTTTTGCACCAACACCCGATGCCCAAATATGAATCTTTTTTGCACCAGCCGGCATTCCATCACGCACCATTTTATCAACGCGACCATCACAGGATATAATTATCTTATGCCCGCGTGATGCCAATTCCGTTGCCACCGCCAATGCCGGATACACATGCCCCCCTGTTCCGCCCGTCGCAATAAGTATTTTCATATCCGCCCCCTTTGTTATCGCCATTTATCTTCGCGTATTAGTGCCAATACCATTCCAAACAACAAACAATACGCAACAAACGAACTGCCCCCATGGGAAACGAATGGTAATGTCATACCCTTGGCCGGCATTAAACGCAAAGTCGATGCCAGGTTGATACACACCTGGATACCAAACATAGCCGCCGTACCAACAATAGCATTAGAAATAAAATCATCGCGCGCGTACTTTGATTGATGGAAAAGTCGCCAAAACACAAACCCCATTACTAAAATCAACCCACACGATGCAATCGCACCAAAGTTTTCACATATACCAGATAACACGAAATCGCTTTCCGCCATGGGCAGATTTTCAACAATATATGCCTTGTCCCCGGCACCAAAAAGGCCACCATTACGAATCGCACGCAACGCAAAACCAATCTGACTGCGTGGGTCAACCGGCCCAAAAAGGTCCAGCGTTCTGTTACGGACGTGGGGCAAAAATGTAATCCCAAGTATCAACAGACCAATTCCACCACCAATCAAACTTAATGTCCATTTTGCCGGTAACCCCGCCATAACAAGCATTACCCCCAATGTTCCCACATACAACAACATTGTTCCAAAATCTGGGTGCCAAAACTGAATTGCCAACACCAACATCAATGGCACCAAATACCAAACCCATGACCATGTTTTTACCTGGAATGCGGTGCGTTTAAGATTGAACATATCATCGCCATATATTTCACGCATTTTCGCAATAAACCATGCGGTAATCATAACGAAACCAGGCTTCATCAAATCGGACGGCATCACATGCGGCAACCCCGGTATCACAAACCAACGATGTGAATTATTCATACTGTGTGGGAAAACAACTGTTCCAATAAGCAATATAAAAAACACACCCAAATCAAGCCAAGCTAATGTAAGTACTGTTTTTTTATCCCTCATGCTGACCCAAAACAGTGTTAATACCCCAATCAAATAATACGGTATCATACGCAGAAAGAAATCATACCATTGTATGCTGTGTGCCAAATTCACCGTTCGCACAAACATCGCAGAACCACTTGATATCGCCATAAGCATCGCAACCAGCATCAGAAACAGCACCAACCCCAACAATGTACGGTCTGTTTCAAAATACCAACTGGTTAACTTACTTTCTTCGGTCCTGTTTAATTTGAACATTTAATAACCCACCTGAATGCCTATGCGAATTTAAGAATCACCAATGCCAGCCCTGCAAACATCACAGACAAGATAAAGAATCTGTCCACGATTTTTGTTTCGGCCCAACCCAATTCTTCAAAATGATGATGTAATGGGGCACGCAAAAACACTCGACGGCCCGTTCCGGTTGCAATACGTGTAACCTTGAACACCATTGTTTGAATAAACGAAGACAACAAAATCAAAACCATCATACCGGCGGCAACACCCATGATAATTTCAGATTTTAACAACATCGCAACCGTTCCCATAAAGCCGCCCAATGCCAACGAACCAACATCGCCCATAAATATTGATGCAGGTTTCGCATTGAACCACAGGAACCCCAGCACTGCGCCAAATGCCGCGCCCAAAACCGCATACAGACCACTTGCATCTGGTAAAAACACAACAGTATCCATAAAACCGATTCGTGTTGCGCCATACAATGCCACGACAAGTACTACCAACACCGGCAAATAGAGTTTCGACAACATACCGTCCAGACCATCAGTTATATTTGTCGCATTTGCCGAACCACATATCACAAAATAAGCAAACACATAATACAGCAACCCCAGCGGCCACGCAATCCATGAACCAAAAGCCAATGACAAATCTGGCACATAGGCAGGCATAGTTTTATTTATCAGATATGTCAAAATAATCACAAAAACCGCTTCTACCGCTAAACGTGTTGACGGCTTCAATCCATTTGAAGCCTTGACCGACTGGGAAGAAACTTTTTTATAATCATCAACAAAACCCAACATTGAAAACATCACCAACGCCAACAACGCAATCCAGCCTGTTGGATTAGCCATTGGCATAAACAAAACAGACGATACAACAATTGCCAGCACCAGCAAAATACCGCCCATTGTTGGTGTTCCAGCCTTGGCCCGATGCGATTCTGGGACATTTTCACTTATCGGCTGGCCCCGCTTTTGCCACGCATGCATCGCGCGTATAAACGGGCGACCCAAAATCAGCATTATTAAAAATGCCAACCCAAATCCACCTGCAAATTGTGTCCAACCACTTGCGAAAAAAGAATAACCGGAATTCAAGAAAAAATCAGTCAGCATAAAAATCTCCTTCTTATGCTGACATTTTATCACAAAGTTAGTGGAAAATAAATCTTATTTGCCGGAACAATCAATAATTGTGTCATCGTCTAAAATAAGGGTCCATTTTTCGCCCTGATTCCACAAAACCACAATCGTATCGTTCAATATTCCGGCATATTTAGCACCCGATGCCGAAACAACATGCGACAATTCCAGTTCATCACCGTTTATATTGGCCGTCATTGTGTCGCCCTCTTCTGAAAAGGTCATTTCCACGTCGTATCCGCCACATTTTTGGATTTCATTATTATCTTCGTGATTACACGCAACCAGTGGCAACACACAAACCAACATATACAGTAATTTTTTCATATATTCCCCCATAAACATACGACTAATTATATCACAATTTCTTGTGATGTAAAATTGTTAAAACACCCCACCAACAACCGGGCTGGTATCCATTGTACTGCGGCGAGGTGCCGGATTTGGTTTTTGCCCGATCTTGAATGCTTCGGTAATAATAGTACCGTCTGGATCATCTGTTGCGGCGGCCCCACTGCGACGATTAACCCGAACAAAAGTCAACCCATCTGGTACAGGGAACGGTTGGTTCTTTTCGTTTTCCAACGCAACACGCATAAAGTCCGCAAACACACGCGCGGCCATATGGCTGCCTGCGCCCTTGCCCAACGGTTTTGGTGTGTCGTACCCCAGGTACACCCCCGCAATAAGATTTTTGGTAAATCCTATAAACCAAATATCTTTTACTTCATTTGTTGTTCCTGTTTTACCGGCAATGGTATGTCCTTCGACACGCGCCTGGCGACCGGTACCGCGTTCAACGGCCCCTTGTAATATAGAAACTATTTGATATAAACTCTGTGCATCGGCCAACGGTTCCGCATCGATTACGGTTTCTGGTGGCGTGGCATCTGGGGTCCATTGTTCTATTTCCGTTTTATTACCACCAATCGTACGACCATAACGATCCTGGATATAATCAACCAATTGCGGTTTTATCACATGTCCACCATTAACGAATGCCGAATACCCCAGTACCAATTTTTCTAATGTTGTTTCACCCGCACCCAAAGCCATCGCAACATTTATATTTTGCAGGTTTTCTGGATAAACACCGAATCGCTGGGCCATTTCAATTGCGTTTTCCGGACCAATATCCTGGGCCAAACGAACGGTTGTAACATTACGCGATGTTTCAAGTGATAAACGCAACGGAATATCACCCAAAAACTTTTTATCATAATTTTCAGGCTTCCATTCCATACCGCCTTCGCGAATACCAACAATAGGCGCATCAAGCAATAATGTTTCCGGCGAATACCCGCGTTCCAATGCCGCCAAATACACAAAAGGTTTAATCGTACTGCCAATCTGGCGATATGCCTGGGTTGCACGATTAAATGAACTTTCCGCAAAACTGCGTCCACCAGTCATCGCCAATACGCGCCCAGTATGCGGATTCATCGCAATTATTGCACCCTGTAATTTATCAGTGCGACCCGCATTATACGCATCCAATTCCTTGTTCAAAGCATCGGCCGCCGCACGTTGTAATTTTGGATTAATTGTTGTTTTGATATAAAGCCCCTGGTTATATAACACTTCACGTCCAAGGCTGTTTAATAATTGACGGCGTACATCTTCGGCAAAATACTGAAATGCCGCATCCATTTGCGCGGTAAACCCACTGTTAATGTTTAATTCTTCGGCCGCCGCGGCATTCATTTCTTCGCGGGTGATATAGCCTTCTTCCATCATACGACGCAATACATAATTACGACGTTCAACCGCACGCGCACGATCATTTGGTGCCTTGGGCAGTGATGCCAAAAACGCACATTCAGATAATGTTAATTCGGATACAGGCTTATTAAAATACATTAATGCCGCGGAACCAACCCCGTACGCACGCGCCCCCAGGAATATTTCATTCATATAAAGGGTCAAAATATGCTTCTTGGAAAAAGTGCGTTCAAGGCGCAATGCTAAAATAGCCTCTTTTATTTTTCGCGAGATACTCCGTTCCGATGTCAGAAAGAAGTTTTTGGCCACCTGTTGTGTAATTGTGGACGCACCCGAAAAATTCGCATTAAATCCCAACGCGCGCGCACCATTATTTATAACCGCACGCAAAATACCCTGGACATCGATACCGGGGTGGGTCCAGAAATTCTGATCTTCGGCCGCGACAAAGGCATTAACCAACTGCGCCGGCATATCGGCATAATCGATAAAGACGCGTCTTTCTTCGGCATATTCAATAAGTAACGAACCATCCGCCGCATAAAGTCGGGTCGCAACCGGTGGCGCATAGGTCGCCAATTTGCGATAGTCCGGTAAATCGTTTCCATAAATAAAGATTAACGCCGCCAATGCCGCAATTCCGGCGGTAAACGCCCAAAACACGATGTGTAATAAAATGCGTAAGAATCTTTTGAATTTCATAACGAAACAAAGTGTAAGATATTTATTTATTATTTTCAATAAAAAGAAAATCGCCCATTGGGCGATTTTTTACAAAAAAACAAAAAACTTATAATTCAATCAAACCGTTTGTCGCGACCAAATCCGCAGACATTTCGATTTTACCACCCGCCTCGCGTACCAATAAATCACCGGCGGCAATTTCTGCGAAATCCAATGTTTCGGATACAAAGCCATCAAATTTGCCCGATGCAACCCATGCCAAATCCAGTGCCGGACAACCGGTACGGCGCACATCGCCCACCGTTTTACGATTATCAGTTGTGTTATAGGCAATTGTTAAATCGGCCGCATCTTTGATATTGGAAACACGTGTACGCGCGGAATGAAATGCGGAAAACACATATGCACCGCGTTCGCGTTCGGCATAATATAACCGTTCGTCAATTGGGGAATAAACCAGCGCAATCTGCGTTTCATCATTCGTACGCAACGCCAATGAAATCGCAAAATGCGGATTTGCGCGAACAAAATTCGCCGCCCCAGACAATGCCAACACAAATTCATCGCGTCCATCACCTGCGCGGGACACATTCGGGGTAAGCAAACCAGCATTCGGCCGCACCAGCATCAAATCAGACAAAATGCTTTCTTCGATTCTTGCCTCGGCCTTACTTACGAAATCACGCGCACCACGCAATGATTGTTGCAGGTTTTCCACTTCGCCGAAATCGTGGCGCAAACCGGTTGCCGTACGTTGCAACGCCATAAACATCTTGTTTAATTCCGTTGAACCTTTGATCAGCAATTCCATTTCGCGACCCCGATTTTATTTTATTAGAAATTGAACCCAGCGAATTTGCTTTTGAATTCCGCAGCGCGTTGGCCCTTGTCCCCGGTGTTTGCACGTTGACCGGTCCACGCAGAATGGTTCAAGTTATCGGTTGATAAAACCAAATCTTTTTTAACCGAAGAATACATTTTCACAGTCTTACCGTCAGTCATTGTGACGTTAATTTCGTGGTATTCTGGATGAATTCCTTTTTTCATAATATAACCCTTTTGATTTTAAAAGCCCCGTAATTATACATGGGTTTTTCGATAAATCAAGCGATATTCGCGAATTAATAGCGACCAATGCACCCCAAATATGAATTGCCGGTCGATTCGAGTATATTTATAAACTGATTTTGATTTTTGCCCGAAAACAGTGCCAAAATCGTTCCTGCATCGGTCGCCAACATATCCGCAACCGTCGCAATAGACGAATTCATTTTCTTGAAAAAGCCACTTGTTGGGTATATTTCCGCCGCAAATAACTGGTGTCCACCACGCATTGTTGCGGACGTTTCCGCCCGAATAACCATTAACTGACATTCCGGGGAAATAATCATTTTATCCGTTACAACCGCGCCACCACCCAGCAATTCGCCCCACCAACCCGTCGATTCGCAAAACACAGGATAATAAACCGTCGCATCGGGGGTTGCTTCAAATATAGCCGGCAAATCCAGTTCAGACGTTATAACATCGGGCATTTGGCCGGTTGCGGTATTTATGACCTTGCGTGCCAACTGGTATGTTGTATCACCATTTGTTTTACGCGGCCAATAAAGAATCGGAAACTGCTTCATTGATGTGAATTATATCAGATTCGGTTCAGATAAAAAAGGGGTGCAAGTAAAATAAAGCGCTTGATTTTTTATTTTTTTATACTTTTGTAGAATTTCTGCAGGTTTGACCACATTGTATCCAGGTTATTTTTTGTCGTTTTATAGAAATCATCTGACACTTTCACATTGAATAACGTTTTGATAAGTGCCGGAATTGACGTCATAAACATCGCAACAAACACACCCATCATTATGATTGTTATGATGCTGTCGTTGCGCATCATGATGCCGTCCATAATAATAGTCGAATCGTTTTGGCTTAATGCCGCACTTAATGCCGATGCCCCGCCCCAATCGCCAAACACCGCATTTAAAAACATTACGGCAAAAGTTATAAATATCCCCGTCAATGCGATACCCAGTGCGCCCTGGACAACATCATCAACAATGGCCCTTATATTTTTTCCACCCGCCGGCAATATTTTCCACCCGTTAAATATCCAGGACAGCAGACTTATTGGCAGCATAATCAAATCAATAGACAGTTTGATAAATATTTCCAGCAAGAATATTGGTATCGGCAACAATGCCACAAAAAACAAAACCAAAATCAGCAATCCGCCAAAGAAAATTGGAATATTCGGGAAAAATGGAATCCCCCACATAATTTTGTGCATATACCTTTCATTAAATGCCATATTAAGCATTGTCCACCCAATCGTCAGCCCAAGGCCCGTCATCTGATGAACACTGGCCAATTCACAGGCAAGATTATGCCGCAACTTTGGCGAAAATGCCCCGCGGGACGCGGCCTCGGTCGATACAGATACCGGGTCTGCTATTGCGGTTGCGATTACACAGGTGTTAAAAGCCTCGTCCCCGGAAACAACATGATTCATTGACATACCGACACTAAATATCGGTTCAATCGCAATATCGTTAATAAGTCGCGGTAACGGCGCGACCAGCAACGCGCAAACAACCCCCAATTTTACGAATCGGGCGCCAAAATCACCGGTAATAGACCATGGTTCTATGTTTTTTGCGTTCATATAACTGGACAACAACTGCCACGCCAGCCAAATAGCCAACAATATAGCCGCAAATGGCACCACAACCACACCAAGCGCACTGTAAACACCCGGCAATATATTCGATATTGTACCAATAATATCGGAAAACATTTGACACGACCAACATGTTGTAAAAAAGTTTAGCGCATCATTCATATTAACCGGTGCAGCGGTACGATATATTGAAAACCCCGCCAAAACACCCACACCGGCAATTGCACCCACGACAAATGGAGCGACCGCCCCTGCCCCAAATGGCAGGAACGATAAAAATACAATCCAAAACTTTTTAAACCAATTCATATTTTTAAGTATATCACATTTTGTCCCAAATGTGATATAATTGAAAAGATAAAATATAAATAGAAGAGAGAATGAATCTTTTTCGGCGATTTTTACCGTACATGTTTTTGGCGGCTATGTTCATATTGCCGATGCCCGCATTTGCGGAATGGGGGATCATTGACCAATTAAACCTGGCCCCGTTTGTGCCACTGGTGCTGGATGCAATGATGACTATTGCCACCGGCGGATATGAATTTTTTGTTGGCAACGGAAACGGCATAATCTATTTATTGGTTTGGGGATTTATTGCCATTACGATTATTTTATACCTGGTGAAATTATATCTGCCGAAAACATGGGGCGATGTATTTGGCTTTTCTGGGTCCGGCACATTGTGGGATGGTAAAACAGGTGCGCAAACAATTGTCTATAATGTTATGAAACCATGCCTGCGCGGCATTATTGCGGCGGTATTGTTGTTACAGATTCGCCCCGCTATGTTAACCCAGGTGTTAGTTAATCCGTTTTTACAATTTGGCGCAATTTATACACACGCAATAACAGAAACAATCAATGATGCAAAGGGAACCACGAAAAAGATAAAATGTCCGGAATCGATTGTTCAACACAAATGGATTTCTAAATCATCATGCGAATTTTTAATTCAACCGGTATCTGATTTATCGGCCGCGAACAACACGATTATTAAACGCGGATTTGAATTTTTAACATCGGGGTTGCGTGGTCTTATTACAATTGTGCCACATGGTGGGGGCGACTTTTTAAACATCATCACTGGAATAATTTTAATTGCCACATTCTTTTCCAGCAATTTATTTATGGCATTGTTAATCATAGAAGCAATTTTCAAATTCGGCATGGCATTGGTACTGTATCCGTTCCAGGTATTGTCCTATGTCGCAAAGCCAAATGACAAATGGTTGGATATATGGCCTGCATTCGCCGGCATTACCAAGGAATTACAGGGGCTTGTTATCACAATGATAATGTGTTCGTTTATGTTGTGTATAAACCTGGCAATTATTCGCGCATTGTTCACATGGAATAATTCTATTTTTGTTGTTGCGGCCGGTGGCAGTGCATACAGCAATGTTCCCGTTGTCGCGCGTGCGGCCGGCGGATTTGGCGAACATTCTATTTTGTGGTTGTCGTCTATTTTGACCTTTTACCTTATGTTCAAATTATTCGACTTAACCCAGAAACAACTTGAAACCTATGTTGGTGGGCGCGGTAAATTGTATGACCAGGTTATCGGCGACACAAAGACATTGTGGTCGCGAATCAAAGACACAGGCAAATCAATCGGCACAGCGGCGGGGTGGATTAAAAAGAAATGAACGAAATAGCAGGCAATCTTATCGATGGCGCAATTCAATGCTATGGTTGTCCGATATTTGATCGGCTGTTTCAAATTGTGTCTGAATCTGCCGCGGCAATATATCGACCAATGGCATTTTTAGCCACATTGATTTTTGTTATATTGTTTGCATTCTATGTTGTTAACGCGGTGTGGCAAAATATCAAGAAAGATGTTCCAGACCCATGGTATCAAAAATCGATTCGCCCAGTTATTATAAATTCATTAATTGCGCTGACTTTTTTGTGGGCGGGGGTTGGGCTGCCACGACTTATTACGACCGCAACTTTTGAACCTGTTACAGAAATATCATTAATCTATACACAAAGTATGCTTAACATTGATAACGATGTTGTTAATGAACGCGTAACATATCAGCCAATGAAAATGTCAGACGATGGTTTTTTCAGACCACAACTGCGCGACAAAATTATTATGCTAATGAAAACAACGATTACCCAATTTCAATCATATATGAAACTTGGGATTGCGGTGATGGATACCGCGTTTACATGGCGTGCATTGCTGGGTATTGGATCCCTGGTTAAACATATTATTTTGTTCTTTGTTGGTTTATATATTTTCTATGCGTTCTTTAAATTATTTTTCAGGTTCTGTTGTTATTTCGCAGATATTATTGTTGCGATGGCATTGTTTGCGTTTTTCTTTCCGTTATCTTTGGTATTAATTGCATTTCGTGGTGCAGACAATGTTCCATCGTGGATATCGGGTTTGGGTAAAGATGTTGGTATAAATCAATTTAAGAATCTTATAAACGCAATCGTTGCATTGGCATCTGCGGTGATAACATATACGGTAATTATGGTTATAATAGCGCGTTTCTTTACATCACCAGATGCATCGGTGGACGAAATTATAACCGCAATAACAACCGGCAATGTTTTCAACGCAGATTTATCTGATGATAACATTGAATCACTTACCATTATGGGTACTGTTGTTTTGGTATATGTTATAAACTTTATACAAACCAAAATCCCAGAAGTAAGCAATATGGTTATGTCCGCATTTAATGTAAAGCCTGATAATAAACTAAGTGAACAATTGGCAAACGATGCGATGGCATTAACATCTGCTACTTTTAACACTGTGAAAAATGTTGGTAAAATAATAATTAACGGTGGCGAAACCAAAGACAAGAAAGACGACAAGAAATGAAAGCAAAAATCATAATGATTCTTGTAAAATTCTTACTGGGCGCAATTGCGTTGGGCCTTGGTATTTGGTATTTGTCGTCATCTATTGGTGGGGATGCACTAACATATACCAGTATGGGCAACTTCATGACCGCAATTGGTGCGGGCGACAATGTAGCAAATACGAACGGCTGTTTCTTTTGCAGGTA
Source organism: Alphaproteobacteria bacterium (assembly GCA_017475605.1). Classification (GTDB taxonomy): domain Bacteria; phylum Pseudomonadota; class Alphaproteobacteria; order Rs-D84; family Rs-D84; genus Enterousia. The sequence goes on from JAFVFD010000004.1 coordinate 126,345, forward strand.
TGTAACCGATTTGTTTGGTGTATTGGGGCGCGCGACCGAATTGTTTTGGGATGCGATTGTAAATTACCTTTGGTTATTAATGGCTATTGGTTTTGGTGTATTCTTGTTCACATATACTGGACAATATATTTATGATGCCGCGAAAAAAACCGCCACATTGGATACAAAAGAAAAGAAACTTGAACTAAAAGCCTGGTTTGACAAGGTCTGGCGCCAGGGTGTTCGTATTTTGGTTGCTGGTGCATTTTTGGGCACACTGGGGCTGGGTGGCACAACCGCATTAAAATATGTCGCAAAAATCACTATTACCCCCGTTATGTTTGTTGGCGCAGAATTGGGAATGGCGGCATCTGGTGTATCTGATTCCACACATTGTGGTGCCATGGAAACGGTTGAAGAAACAAATGACATCTTAAACCCTGTATTACAACCATTTATGTGTTCTATTGGAAATCTTAATGCCGTAACATTGGCGGGTGCGGCCGGCGGCTTTTCATTAATGAATTACGCATGGCTGGGTATGGGCGGTGGCGCAATCACTTGGATTGCGGGATTGGCCCTGGTTATAATGTTTTTAATTATCGGGTTTGATTTATTTTTCCAGGTACTGGGTGTCGTATTCAAATTGATATTCCTTATTATCTTTATGCCATTATTTATTGCGGCATATGCATTTGAACCAGTATGGAAGGCCGCATCGGGACTTGTAACGCGGGCAATTGAAATGCTGGTTTCATCAGCAGTAAAAATAGTTGCAATATCATTAAAAATTGTGATTATTTACGCGACGGTATCATATGCCGCCGATGCGTTTTTCCCAGGCCCCGTTGATGGGTTCAGCACAATTTTACCACCAATGATGAATCAAGCCGTTCAAAATCCTGATGCAAAGACTTTGTCGGTAATGAACACATTTTCTGAATGCGAACGCGTCGCGTTGGCGGACGGCGAAATGGATGCAGATAAATTCAAAAACTGTTTTACCGCGCATCGCGCAACTGTTGAACGCAGATACCCAGGCGCATTTGATTTTATGGGCGACGGTTGGGGATTTATGATGTTGATGATTGGATTGTTCGCCTTGTATTATTGGGTCATATCGCCCAAGATTGATACGTTGTTGGCATCAACCAAAGACGGCGATGACACATTTGATTTTGGCACCAACATAAAACAGCTGGGTAAAAACATTTGGAACATACCGGTACAATTAACAGAAAAAATAACATCGGCATTGGGTAAAAAATAATGATGAAATATGTGCGTACATTTTTATCAAAATTATTTATCGCAATCGTGTGTGCGGTAATATCTGTGTCTGCGATTGCGGCAACTAATATCCCCGCCGGTGACATTGGCGATTACGGAAACTTTATCACCGAACAAAACATAGATTCGTTCCGCAAGGCACTTGTCGGCGAAGATGGCGACTTGGTCTATTTCCAGGATAATTTCCAGAAACAATTAGTGCGCGATTATGTCCCAGTAGAAGCACGTGTTGGCCTTGCAATGATGAATGCGTTAACACATGTCGCAAAAATACTGGATACAACACTGGTACGATTTATGGTGATATTCATAATTGTTATGTATCTTTTCTGGGTGATGTTCGAAGCATATAATTTCATGTCCGGTGGTACAGGTAATGTAAAAAAACTATTTATGGATATTGGTAAAAAGGCAATATGGATAATTATATGGATGGCTGTTTTAGAAATAGGCCCCGCTGAATTATTCTTGTATGCAATGATGCCTATTATTTCAATCGGGACTTACTTGTCTGATTTTATTTTGAACGCGGTTGCGGCTGTATCGGGTGCCGTTTTGCCGGACACATGCGCGGCCATTCATGAATATACTGCTGCAAATGCTGCACCAAATATGTTAATAAGTGCGAATGCCGCCGCCGACCTTATGTGTGTGCCGACACGTCTTTCCGGATTTTTCACCAGTGCAATTGCGATGGGGTGGAAATGGATGGTTGGTGGCATTGGGCACAGTGCGTTTGGCTTTGCCATTGGTGCCGCATTTGTCGTTGTCTTTGCGTGGAACACGTGGAAATTCGCATTGATGGCATTGGGTGTAATAATGGACTTGTTCCTGGGGATAATAATGTTGCCGTTTACTGCATTGGCCGAAACAATAACACCAACATCGTACAAGGGACTGGCCGGAAACATTTTCAATGGCTTTATAAAACTATTCAATGTGGGGCCGGTAAAGTTGGATGCGCAAATAAGTCGCTTTGTTAATGCCGCAATTTATTTTGTAACATTATCTATTGTTATTGCGATTTGTGCGGGGTTGCTGTACGGAATAATTGGAACAGATTCGGCAAATCAAATACCAACCTTGGAAAACGATGGCTTTATACCGGCATTGCTAACAGGTTTACTTACTGCGTACCTGGCGAATCGCGCAGATGAATTTGCGAATAAACTGGGCGGCAAAGACAAGGGCTTGGTAGATACATCTTTTGGAACTAAATTCGGCGAAGATATAAAAACATTGGCCACCAACACATATAAAACCGCGAAAGATTGGGCCAAGGCAATCGCCGATGACAAGAAAAAATAATTTTACAAAATCGTTACATAAGACCGCATAACATTTTTAATACCATGCTTGCCAAAGGCGATTGTTAAAACATCACCATTATCGGCAATAACGGTACCATGCCCCAATTCACTGTGCGACACCAGTTTTCCCACCAATGTTTCGGGTGCGATGCGTGGCAACGCGCGTCGTGGTTGGGAATAAGATGAATATGTTTGACGCGTGGATGCCGTCCCGCCCTGAAAATTCAAATACCGCGCATCCATTTCAGATATAAACCGCGATTGCGGGTTATACTGTCGCGCACCAAACACCATTCGTGTCATAGCATTAGAAATTACCGCACGTTTACGGGCGCGTGTAATCGCGACATATGCCAACCGTCTTTCTTCCTCTAGCCCGCCTTCACCTATTGATTTATCATTTGGGAAAATACCTTCTTCCCATGCCGGCATATAGACATAATCAAATTCCAGCCCCTTGGCCGCATGAATAGTCATAATGCTTACTGCATTTTTATCGGCACCCAATTTATCGTCTTCGTCATCATCTGTGGTCATTAATGCGGCCTGTTCCAGAAACTCTGGCAAAGAATCATATTTTGCAATTACATCATTTATCAATTCGCGAATATTGTCCAGACGTTCCGCACTGTCCGCATCATGTGAATCGCGCCACATTTGTAAATAGCCCGATTGTTCCAACAGATTTTGTGCCACCTGCTTTGGTGCCATATTTGCCCAGTCTATGTTAAACACATCCAGGAACGCATCCGCCGATGCACGCTGTTTCGCACTTAAATTCGCCGTCCGCAACCCCGCCATTAAATTAGGCCCCGCCGCGCGTAATTTATCAATCGCCGATGCCCCAAATCCGCGCCGCGGTTTTCCAATAATGCGCAGGAATGAAATATCATCGAACGGATATACCAACAAACGCAAATACGCAATCGCATCACGAATTTCGGCACGATCATAAAACTTGGTTGCGCCAACAAGGCGATATGAAATACCGCGCCGCGAAAATTCTTCTTCAAATAATCGCGACAGGCTGCCTGCGCGAATAAGGACCGCATGTTTATTAAAATCGCCCGCACGCGAAATTGCATCGGCAATAACCCGCGCTTCGTCAATATCACTGGGGACAGTCAACACATATACCGGTTCGCCAGCCACATCTGACTTCACACTGCGCAAATCTTTGCCAAGGCGACCCCGATTATTCCGTATTAACGAATTTGCCGCCCCCAAGATATTTCCTGTACTGCGGTAATTTGTTTCCAGGCGAATTATCGTTGCGTTTTTATATACCTTGTCAAAATTCAGAATATTTTTAATTTCCGCGCCGCGCCACGAATAAATAGATTGGTCATCATCGCCAACACAACAAATATTCGGGTTTTCCGACCCCCGCGTTAGCATTTCCAACAACTGCATTTGGGCGGCATTGGTATCCTGGAATTCGTCCACCATGATATATTTAAATTGACGTTGATAACGGGCCAAAATTTCGGGCTGTGTATTGAATAACTTTAAGACATATAAGATTATATCACCAAAATCAATTGCCCCCATACGCGCCAATTCTGCGTTATATGCAATATATGTTTTGTCTTTATTGTCCAGCGCAGACAACCCCCGGTCTTTGATAGAAGAAAATTGTTCGACATAATCGCCCGGGGTTTTCGTTGATTGTCCCATATCCGCCAGCACAGATTTAACCACAGCCCGCTGGTCATCTTCGCCAAAAATGATAAAGTCATTCCGCAACCCCGCCGCCGCGGCATTTGCACGTAATATTCGCAAACAAATTGAATGGAATGTCCCACACCAAAGGTCGCGTGCGTACCACCCCGCGCCATCTTCCGCGAATGCGGCAATGCGCGTTTTCATTTCATTTGCGGCCTTGTTTGTGAATGTTAATGCCAAAACCTGCCATGGCAAAGCCAATGCTTTATTTAAAATATATGCCACACGTGTTGTTAAAACGCGGGTTTTCCCGGTTCCCGCACCAGACAGCACCAAAACCGGCCCCTCTGTCGTTTTTACCGCCGCCAATTGTTCCGCGTTAAGATTTTCTAGCATTCGTTCCATCATTTCTTTATAATACACTAAAATTTAATCAAAGACACATTTATTTTACGGGATTGGGGATGAAAAGGGTTATTTGTTTTGATATTGAAACGACGGGGCTGGAATATGCGCGTGGCGACCGCTGTATTGAAATCGGGGCGGTGGAAATAGACGATGGGGTTATAACGGACCGTACTTTTCATGAATATATTAACCCGGACGGCAAAATTATTCCGAATGATTCCTATATGGTCCACAAGATATCCAATGCTTTTTTGGAAGACAAACCAAAAATGTCGGTTGTTGCGCCACGTTTTTTGGAATTTATTGGCGATGCACCAATTGTTGCGCACAATGGGGCGGACTTTGACTTTCCATTCATGAATTTTGAATTATCAAAATTGGGCTTGCCCCCTATTCCCAAAAGCCAACAACTTGATTCTATTGTAATTGCGCGTAATCGTGTATTTGGACCAAAAAGTCTTTCACTGGATTCACTTGCTAAATGGTTTGGAATATCACTTACCGCGCGTGCGGATGCGCATGGCGCGCTTATTGACGCCGAGATTTTGGCCAAGGTATTTATCGAACTTGAAAACACCGCGCCGGCACCCGACATTCACGATGTAATTGCGAAACAGCACGCGGCATTTCTGGCACAACCAAAGACAGACGGATCGTTTCCGCACCGCACATTTACCGCACACGACGACGAATTGGAAAACCACAACGCATTTATAAAAAAAATCAACGGGGAAAAATAACCAGCCTGTGTTGCACAACAAAGGCCCCAACATTACCATATTCGTTTATTTATAACCCAAACAACGACTATTAATCGGCATCGTCCCATATTATGAACATATAGAATGGTCGTCCACCTGTATTTGCCAGATTCGGATATGTCCATGGCAAATCTTCCATTTTGATATATTTATTCACCGGTTTTCCCGTTTCATCATAAATTTTTTGTGATGTAAATGTAAAATCACCGCCCGCTGTACCATCAATATGATATGTTTTGGTAAGGTCCTTTTCCCACATTGAATATATACCAGCAAATTTCTTTCCGCTTGGCGGGGTCAGGTTGTTCACATAATTGGTCAAATCTGGCAATTGCAACATTCCCGTATTACCACTTTCGTCCTTGCCATAAGAAGTACCAACGGCCGTTCTGAATAAAAATACCCTTGAATAACCATTATTGGTATCCATCAAAGATACAGGATTGTTATAACCCCACGGCAAGAAATAATATGTATCGGCACTTTCATAAGTATCTGGATTATATCCATTTGGGGTAAATTGATTAATTCTCGCCATACCATAGCCAAGGTTATAGACATTTATTTCATTTTCGCATGGAATCAAATGACGCACATCTTTGTTCATCCTTAATGCCCAACATTGACCAATAAAATCTTTTACAATCGCCGCACAATCTTCTGGCCCCGCAAGGGTTGATTGATTTGTTGTCTGAACAGGTTTAATAAATGTGTCGCCGGTCTTGGCCGCGGGATAACCTGATAAGTCATTAGAACATGTATTTTCAAGGGTCTTCGGTTCTTCTGGGGTTACAGGGTCCACGGGTTCCGGGGCGGGATTTTCCACACGCAAATATAAATCTGTCGCGGACGAAGTGGTTGCGGGGGCTGAGCCACTGGCACTATAAACCTGATTCCCAGATTTCTGGCTGTCATATGCCCCACTAAATGTAACCCCTGTCTTGCTTTGTGTGTTCGCAAAAAGGGTTTGTAAATCTGGCAATTTATTTTTTATCTTTATCAAGGTAACATATCCGGCATTACCAGATAATTCAATATACTTTTTAAGGTTTGCATATTTATCAGAAACCGTACTGTCAACATGCAATTGTATCAAATTGTCGGATGAAACCAATGCCTGTTGAACAGTCTGTGTTGTTGCCGCACGGTTTTTTGTTCCACCGGATAATGTCCGTGTATTCCGGGTGGTTGCACGTGCCGCATCTGAAACAATTGATGAACGCGATTTTACTTGCGTGTTTTTGGCAACACCTGAAACTTGTACCCCTGCCCGTTGGGCCACCGTACGGGTTGCGATTGTATTTCGTGGTGTTGGCGCAACCGTTGCCCGTGTGGAAATGTTTTGGGTCGCGGCGACCCCAGTGGTAATCAATCCGATTTCCAAAAATAATACAGACAAAAACATATATATCTGTTTCGTCATATTATATCCTATAGTGCAGTTATATCCGTATCACAATCTGCGACACCAACGAATTCGCTGTCGTTACCACTCATTGCATATAAAAGGCAAATCCCGTCCACCGTCTGAATCAATGAAGCATTGGCATTTGATGCCGATACTGTGGCAGACAACTGCGATGTTTCCGCATTTAACGTTTGTGTAATTTGATTGGCAACGTAAGAATAAGCACAACCACCACCAACCGTCCCCTCGCCATGGGCATTATAGACATAGGAATCATCCGTACACCTGCATCCAACGGCCGTACAGCCATTAAGTGTACCAGCGACAATATCGCTTTCCGTACATGACGAATCTTCTGTACGCAATGCCCTATCCCCCATAACCGCCGAACACGCAGATGCGGGTGTATATGGAACACATGTTGTCCCGGATACGGTGTAAGAATTTTTACATCTGCAATATTTTTGTGCACAGCCAGCCAAACCGGATGTGGTTGCGGTACAGGATGCATCATATGTGGCAATGGTGGAACTAAGCGGGCACGATGTCGTAATCTCGCCAGATGAATCATCAGATGACGAATCGCTGGAATCCCCGGAATTACTGGGGTTTTCAGCTATCCCCCCCCCCAAGTTATCAGAGGCAGAGCATACGCCGTTTTTCATTGTATAACCATCATTGCAAACACATGTTCCATATAAACTGTGTGTCATATGGTCGCCACACGCCGCAACACATGCCCCAGACCACGCAACATAACCCGAATTGCAAACACATTGTGTATTTACATAACCGGCATCTCCGTTCGTTGCAATCGTGCCTGCGGTTGATGTATATGTACTGTTATCCGGGCACAGCAGCGATTGATAGAACATATCAGACACACAGTTAATTATCGCATCGTTATAACCGGCCGTGCCGTATGTCTGGCTGCCTGCTGCGGTACATTGTGATACATGGTATGTTTTATCTCCAACTGGCAAATCGTCGTACGGCTTTATTGTTGGTTCACCTGTGAATAATGCAAAGCCACAGGTTAATGCCACACTACGACACGCACCACGCATTACACTGTAAATATTTGTTGTACTGGCCGCCGATGCCCACGAATTAACCTGGGTAATTTGGGAATTATAGCATGCCGCGACATCGGCGATACAACTGGACGCATATTCGGAAATAATTTTCTGTTGTGCGGCCTTGATATTGACCATTGCACGCTGAACATAGTTCACAACAATATCGTTATATTGTTTATATTTTTTATTGCTGTCATATGTATAATATTGGCATTTATCCAAAACAGGACGGCACAAACCTTCGTCGGTGGCCTTTTCCTTGGTCCCGATTTTTTGTAACAAGTATTTAATCACACATTTACCATCATTTGCGCATGTGTTTGTTCCAATTTGTGTTTCGGAACCATATGCAGATTGTAAAAACGCACTATTAATCGCGGAATTGTTATATTCTGTCATAAACGATTGAATAACGGTAATATCCTGGCCCAGTACGACTTCGCCATTTTCATCAATATAAGCCTTGGTCGGATCAACACATTTGTAATAGTTATCGCCACAAACCATGTCGTCCTTCATACAGGTTTCAAGTGCCGCAACACAGCCCTTGGCATCATATTGGTTTTTATTCTGTAACACCGCAAGGCGCGCCTTTTGTAACATCAAATTAGCACTGTTCACATTGGAAACCAGGGTTTCGTTCATCTTCTTTAAACCGGCCTCGTACGCAACACAATCGCGGTCAATCGCCAAATCATAGTTTCCTGTTATCTGGGCCTGGGTTGCACCCGCGTTTTTACAACTGTTCAAAATGGTGCTGCAACGACGACGGGCCGTATTATATAACTCTGTTCCGCGCAGGTTTGATATACTGCTTGTATTTGAACCAAGATTCAAGAAATCTAAACTAAATATATCTGTTGGTTCCGACGAAAATGTTAAATCCATATCCAAACCAAAATTTGTTTCAGATGAATACGATGTTGTATTGCTGGTCGGATCCTTAATCATAGATTCGATTTGCTTTAACATATTACGCGTTGTTGATGTATCTGTGGTCCCGTTAAGTGCTTCTTCGGCCTCGGTTTCTGTCATGATGGCGCGAATTTCATCGGCCGATAACCCAACATAACGAATTGCCTGGGCAACTTCGTTCAATTTTCTGTTTGCTTCGGTTGCGGCCTTTTCCACCTTGGCATACTTGGACAAATTAGCACTGCAACTGCACCGTTTTTGGTTCGCATCCACCGCCGCACAGAATTGATCCATACATTCGTTATACTGTTCCTGACACGATTTATTCAATTCCGCGGTTTGTTCCAGTTTTTCCTTGGCCTCGGTAATAGATTCCTTGGTCGCCTGGACCTGCTTGGTCGCACGACCGGCAACCTTTTGAATATCTGTGCTAATATTAGAACCGGTCTGTCTGTCCGTTCCCGCAATGGTTGCGCGACCGCCATAGTCGGCAAAACTTGGGCGCAAAACAACCCCCGCGCGCCGAACAACCGGATTTTCATTTATATCACCGGTTGCACGCGATTTTGTGGTCGCACCTGAACTGGTCGCATTACGTGTCGCGGTACCGCGCGACAAAGATGACACATTTGCGCGCGATGTCGTCCGCGCAACAGTTGTACGCGTTGCCGCATCAACCGATTCCGCAACCGTTCCACGCCCCGCCGCCGCGGTTGCACGCGTTGTCGTACGTGCGGTTGTATCATTCGATACCGCTTTTTCAGATAAATTGCCCGGAATTACGCGCGATGCAACAACACCATCGGCCGCAAATGCGGGTCCGACAGCCAGCGCCATCAATAAAAATAGCGGTTTGGACATTCTCATTATTACAATAAATTATATCACAAACCGCGTTAATAAAAAAGAAACTTTATTATAAAAAACAATAAAAAATCCCGCATATGCGGGATTTAATTATTTTGCTTCGTCTTCTGGGACGACCGACACTGTTTTGCGATCACCCAAACCACGTTTGAATTTCACGATGCCCGCAATTTTTGCGAACAGTGTGTGATCTTTGCCCATACCAACATTCAATCCTGGGTGCACCGCGGTGCCACGTTGACGAATGATGATATTGCCTGGGATAACGCGGCTGCCACCAGATTTTTTAACGCCTAATCTGCGTCCCGCAGAATCGCGTCCGTTGCTGGTCGAAGTACCTGCTTTCTTGTGTGCCATAGTTTAAACTCCTTAGCCCTTGATATCCGTTATTTTCAAAACAGTAATGAACTGACGATGACCCTTGGTCCGACGATAGTTTTGACGACGTTTTTTCTTGAACACCAAAACCTTGTCAGCGCGTTTCTGTTCAACCACTTCGGCAATAACTTTTGCACCATCAACTGTTGGTGTGCCGATTTTTTCGCCCAGCATTAAAACCTGGTCAAATTCAATTTTGCCGTCGGCATTAAGTTTTTCAACCTTGATAACATCGCCCTTTTGCACGCGATATTGTTTGCCACCGGTTTGAAAGATTGCAAAATCGCTCATATTCTTGCTCTTTTTGTTCGTTTTTTATGTTATTTTTCGCACTTTTGTCGAAAAGTTTATGCAAATTGTATGTTTTTTATACCAAAAGTCAAGTTTTTTATTACTTATTTTTGCAAATCAAACAAAAAACCGCCCAAACGGGCGGTTGTTATTAATCACGTGTCCAATCGCGAATTGCCTGGACACCGACATCCTGCAAACACTTTTCGCGTTGTGCCGCCGAATTACCTGTGGCACCCGATGCGATGGTCGCGGCAGTTGCCCCCGTCCCATTAAGGATCTCGTTCAATGTCACGATATTACGACATGTGTTTTTGGTATAATCTGCACTGTTAAGACAGTCCGTTGTGTTGTCTTGTTTGTCGATAATCGCTGTGAACTGTGCCGTTGACGGATTACAAATCATCGTTTCATAGCAATGCGGAACATTTGAAATCTGGGCACAGTATGTTTTGATACGTGCATCTGTCCATTTTGCGCCACTTGCTGTTGTATTTGACGCCTGGGTTTCATAACAGTCATAGATTTCGCTTAAACATTCGTCAAAGTTTGTACCTGCGGCAATTGCATCGGAACGGATTGTTTCGCGTTCTTCGGTTGCGAATTCAAGACGCTTTTGCTGTAATGCCTGCTGTGCGGCAACCTTTTGATAACCGATATTTTGTGCCGTCTGGCGCAGTTGTTCGCCATATGCATCGCAATCCGCATTCGCATCCAGCGCATATTTTTGCATAATGCTACGACGGGCATCGGCAACCGGACCACGCAGTGATGAATATGGGTCGCCCGACGATGTCGAATAACCAAAACATGTCGCCGAATTAGATGATGTATAACCAGTATTCGGTGTTACAAAGTTCAATTCATATGTTCCGGAATTATTAACGGAAATCCAACTGTTATAGTTATATGGGCATTGGGATGCGCCATTACCGCATTTACGGCCACCGGACGGTGGGGTTCCGCATGCCTCGTATATACCGTTAAAGCAGGAATCAAGAACACGCGCACAGACATTATTGTGTGCATATTCAAATAATTCATAACCCCATGTTTCCGCCAATGAATCTTTCAATTCATCCGATGATGCAAATGCACCATCAATGCCGGCCATACCGTTAACGACCCCACCAATAATTGCCGCCGCATCGGACAATGCATCATTATCGTTGTTAAGAATCGTTATTGTTTGTTCCTTGGCTTCGGCCCAAGATTGCAGGGAAGCAATAATATCAGACGAAGAACCGTCAATATTTGCTATATCAAAACCAAATGTGTTTGCGCCTTCACCGGTTGACGAACAATACTTTGGCTGTGTACAAGGGCTCAAACCATTCCCCTTGCCGTCATAAAAGTGGTGATCCGCACACCATTCCTGAGCCTCGTCTGAATTCTGGCCATAGTGGTTTGTAACTTCCTGCCATGAAACACAGTTCATAACCTTTTCAGCATCGGTCAATTGGAATGCATCGGAAACATCCTTGCCCTTGTTCGCAATCAACAATGCCAATTCACCCGCAACCTTGATTAATTCTTCATTAGCAGATTCAAGTGCGGTTTCCGCCTCGGCAAAAGCCTTGACACGACCGGCGCACGCGCAACGACGTTGTGCCGCATTACGCGCAGTACAGATTTCATCCATACATGCATAATATGATTCCATACAGTTGTTGTATGCATCCGCCGAAATCAAGCCAGTCGAAGAATCAATAATTGTTGAATAATTACCGGTGTACAATTTACTGGAAAGATACGAATATGTGTTTGCACGTGCTGCACTGCCCTTGTATCCCTGGATAGCACTGCCAGTAAGGGATATGCGTGATGGTGTTGTTGCAGTACGCGCCACAACATTACGCGATGTGGTCCGCGCAGTCGTTCCACGCGATACAACATTACGCGCCGTATTGTTTACACGCGATACTGTATTTGTTGTGGTTGCACGTGATACAACCCCACGCGACGGACTTGTTGTTCCCGCGACACGACCGGTCGCCGATGTTGTCCGCGCAACAGTTGCATTCGACACACCACGATTTGTTGTACGACCCGATGCACGATTTGTCGCATTTGTGCGCGGCGACGCATTCGCCTGTACCGGTGTTATTGCCGGCGCAATTGGATCTGCCAACACAGCGCGCATCGATAAAAATGTAGAACACACAAAAAACGCACCCGCCAAAAGAAATACGGTTCCAACAGCATTTTTTGCAACCAATGCGATATCACGTCTTTTCATTCATTACTCTCCTGCGGATGCAAAGTCAATGAATCCGCCCTTTTTGGCATGCCAAACTGGGCATACCACCATTATAGTTTGTCTTTATTATAACATTTTTAGCGCAATCTGTAAAGACAGAAAACAGGCTTTGCCCACCAAGAATACAAGAATAAAAAATGCCCCGAAGGGCATTTTTTATTCTGCTTTGAACAAGCCTTTTAACAAACCGCCCGTTTCGCGCGCATCAGATTCAACCTGCTTTGCGGCCGCCTTTACTTCATCGGCGGTTGCTTTTGCTTCGGCGACCTTGGCATTGGCGGCATCGGTTGCCTCGGTTCCGGCGGCATTTGCCGCACCGGTTAATTCAGCAGCCTGTTCCTGGATAGATTTTTTAACGAAGTTCGCACATTTTTTTGACAATGATTTTACATTATCAACCAAGCATGTCGGAATTGTCATATCGCCAGTCAATATTTCTGGACAGAATTTGCTGACTTCGTCTTTATTACAAGCCTCGGCCAAAGTGGTTGGTTCCGCCGCCTTTTGCCCCAAACCCAAGAAGTCAAACAAACCAGCATGTGCAGATGTTGCCGCCATAATGGCTGCTACACCAAATACCATTGTTTTTTTCATATTTTCCCCTTTTGTTTATGAACACATAAATCATAGAAATTATCCGCCCGCCCGTCAATATTTTTTAAGGAAAATATTGACAACGCACCACCAAATGATACATTGTTAAAAAAAAGAGAAACGCAGATGATTCAAACGCTAAACGATGTTTATAATTTAATTTTGAACCCAAAGTATTCTATGCAATACATCCCCGACATGTTTGCCAATCGAACACAAATTTTGACCGATGGTACATTTGGTAATCGGGTTGAAGTCAGCAGGACAAAAACCACCATGGATATCTATGTTTTTCAAAACGGCAACTCGCAATACTATGAACACATATCCCGTCGCAATCGCGACTATAAACGTATTCATGATGCCGTTTTTGCCAAAGGAATGGCGGCAATGGTTAAAGATATCGAAGAAAATTATCGGTAACGCTTTTCCTGTATTCGTTTCGCCAACTTCTTCGCTGGCATTTCGACGCCGTAATACGTTATCAATGTCATAATTATAACGCACACAATCGTCAAAACCACATTACCAATTGGTTCAGAAATTACAATTTGTGGATACGGTCTCCATAACACTTTTCGCAACAAGAAATAAACAAAAGAATGACACATATACAAAGAATACGTGTATCGTGCCAAAACATTAATACATGTTGGCTTGTTCAATTTCTGACTTAGCCACCCACGATTTGACAACATAATAACAAGCAATATCACAAAAAGCACCAACATAAAACCAACATTTCGCAACATTGTCGTGTTTAGGAAAAAGGCATAAATCAAAGCCGATATACCAACAATTTCCGCAACAGAAAAAAATTTATCCTTGTTAATACTTGCCGTATTATTCGCTTTTCGTTTTATGTAATTTTGGTACCATTGTGCAATCAAATAACCAATCCCAATTCCACCAATGGCACGCAATAACCCAACATTTATTATTCCATGCCAGGTTTGGGCAAACAGCAACTGTTTAAAGTTTATCGGCATTTGGAACAACATCGTATATGCCAACAACACCAAAACAAGCACTATGATATTTAATTTTTCTCTATCAATATGACGCATTAAAAAATACAATCCAGCAGACACCCACAACAATGCAGAAACATACCAGAACGGCGTAACAACAGTATGATTGCCTGCAATCCCAGTTCCAGAAAGCCCAAAAAATGTAACCATATACCATAAGAGATTAAATTTATACAAGCCAAACAGATACGAAACAAAATAGCACCCCATAATAAACACAAGTACCGGCCAAAATCTAATAACTCTTTTCTTTATAAACTGATATACACTACTTTTTGCATCAAATGTATAAACCAAAAGGAAGCCCGATAATATAAAAAACAAATCTGTTGCCCATCGTCCATTTCGACTTGCGCTGGACAAAAATGAATACATGGGAATTTCTGCAAAATGTTGCAGGTTTCTTTTGCTGAACAAATGAAATGTTGCTATAGCAACAGTCGCTATTACCCTTAGTAAATCTAACTGAAATATCTTAGGTTTTTCATATTGTTGCATATTATCATTCCATCAACATTTGAAAATATACCTAATCCAACAAATAATTGCAAACGCATTCAAAAAAAAACGTCCCATTTGGGACGGTTTTTGTTTTACTTGTTGCGTGGGTATTTAACCGCCGCTTGCGCTGCCGCCAGGCGTGCAATTGGCACGCGGAACGGGCTGCACGATACAGAATTGAATCCGCATTTATGGAAGAATTCAATCGATTCTGGATCGCCACCATGTTCACCGCATACCCCAAGGTGGATATTATCACCCTTGGTCGCGCGGGCCTTGGCAACTGCATCTTTAATCAACAGACCGACACCCAACTGGTCGACGGATGCGAACGGATCTGCGACATAAACACCGCGGGCGCGATATTCATCCAAGATTTTGCCCGTATCATCACGCGACATACCTAATGTGGTCTGTGTCAAATCGTTTGTTCCGAATTCAAAGAATTCACAAGATTCCGCAATTTCGTTTGCCAACAACGCGGCGCGTGGCAATTCAATCATGGAACCGACAGAATATTCGATACGATCGCCGGTTTCCGCGAACAAACTTTCCGCTGTTGCATCGATAACGGCCTTGACGATATCGACTTCCTTCTTGGAACCAACCAATGGAACTTCGATTTCTGGTTTTACTGTAACACCGTTGTTCTTGCATTCCAGTGCCGCGGACAAAATCGCGCGTGTCTGCATTTCGCAGATTTCTGGATATGTAATCGCAAGGCGGCAACCACGATGACCCAACATTGGGTTTTGTTCCTTTAATGCTTCGCTGCGCTGTTTCACGAATTCAACACTCTTGCCGATGTGTGCAGCCAATGCCGCGATATCTTCTTCGGTGTGTGGCAAGAATTCATGAAGTGGTGGGTCAATCAAACGGATTGTAACTGGCAGACCATCCATAATCTTGAACAATTCAACAAAGTCCGCTTTCTGATATGGCAACAATTTTGCGAGTGCGCTACGGCGACCTTCGACATTGTCGGCCAAAATCATTTCACGCATATCCTGGATGCGGCTTGGGTCAAAGAACATATGTTCTGTACGTGCCAAACCGATACCTTCGGCACCAAAGTCGCGTGCTTGTTTTGCGTCTTTTGGTGTTTCTGCGTTTGCCTTGACTGTCAAAGTTTTGATTTCATCAACCCATTTCATCAATGTTCCAAAATTACCAGTCATTTCGACAGATACAGTTGGAACCTGACCTTCGATGATCTCACCCTTGGCACCGTCAATAGAAACCCAATCACCTTCGTGGATAACCGCGCCAGATGTTGTTTTCAATGTTTTCGATTCATAGTCAATTTTGATATCAGGTGAACCGGAAACACATGGTGTACCCATACCACGTGCAACAACGGCGGCGTGTGATGTCATACCACCGCGTGCGGTAATAACACCCTGGGCCGCGTTCATACCAGCAATATCTTCTGGGGATGTTTCCACGCGGATAAGCATAACTTTCTTACCTTCGGATGCCCATTTTTCTGCATCTTCGGCATTAAAGACCGCCATACCAACTGCGGCACCCGGGGATGCCGGCAAACCTGTGGCAATAACTTTCTTTTCCGCCTTTGGATCCAACATTGGATGCAACAAATGATTCAATTGATCCGCACCAACGCGCAGAATCGCTTCTTCCTTGGTCAGCAGGCCTTCTTCGACCATTTCAACCGCCATACGAACGGCCGCGGCCGCTGTACGTTTACCATTGCGGCACTGTAACATCCACAGTTTACCATGTTCAATTGTGAATTCCATATCCTGCATATCTTTGTAATGGCGTTCCAATTTTTCACGAACATCGCACAGTTGTTTATAAACATCTGGCATTGTTTCTTCCAATGACAAACGGCCAGAATTATCTTTGCTCATCGGCTGTGGTGTACGAATACCGGCCACAACGTCTTCACCCTGGGCGTTAATCAGATATTCACCATAGTATTTGTTTTCACCAGTGGCTGGGTCGCGGCTGAAACATACACCGGTTGCGGAATCATCACCGGAATTACCAAAGACCATAGCCTGAACATTAACTGCGGTACCCCAATCGCCCGGAATATTATTCAATTTACGATATGTGATGGCCTTTTTGCTCATCCAAGAACCGAACACCGCACCGATACCCAACTTCAACTGTTCCCATGGATCCTGGGGGAATACCTTGCCGATTTTGACACCGATTTCTTTGAACTTTTCAACCAATTCTTTCAAATCGTCGGTTGTCAATTCTGTATCAACCTTGTATCCCTTGTCTTCCTTCATGCGTTCCAGTGTGTGTTCGAACAAATCAATATCTGCGCCCAACACAACGTCACTAAACATCATAATGAAACGACGGTATGAATCATATGCGAAACGTTCATTGTTAGATGATTTTGCCAATGCTTTCACTGTTTCATCATTCAAACCCAAATTCAAAACAGTATCCATCATACCAGGCATTGAGACACGTGCACCACTGCGCACAGACACCAACAATGGATTTTCCATATCAGCAAACTTTTTACCCATAATGCTTTCGATATGTGCGATACCGGCATGCACCTGGTCCATCAAATCAGATGGATATGTTTGGTTGTTATCATAATAGTAAGTACAAACTTCAGTTGTAACTGTAAACCCGGCAGGTACCGGCAATCCAACCAAATTCATTTCCGCCAGGTTAGCACCCTTGCCCCCCAGCAGATTACGCATATCGGCGCGCCCTTCGGCCGCACCGTTACCAAATGTATAGACCCATTTGTTACTCATAAGTTCTCCTTTAAATCAAAGCGAAATGATTGTAAAAAAATACTGATTAAATGCAAGGCAAAAAGTACCGATTTTCATATTTTTTTACAAAAAATGCGGTGGAACAAATATCCACCGCATAAAAACTGTAAGTTGTTTATTTTTAGCAACCCTGTTCGCCACAAACGGCACGCATTGTTGTATATGTGCCGGCCGGTTCATAGTGAACAACTGGTTTATACTGTTGCACTGTTTCGCGAACAAAGTATTCACGATTAACAACACGTTCAAATGGTTCACCACATGGCGCATCATCAACCATAATTGGTGCAGGTTCTGCAACCACAACTGGTTCAGCAACCGTATTTTCGCATGTAATTTTTGTGATAACAGCACGATTTTCCGCAACTGCGCGGTTTAATTCGGCACGCATAGCATTCATATCGCAATTTGTTGTATATGTTTCGTAATAATCGGCATTCGCACCCGCTGTTGCCAAAACACCCATAATGGACAGAGCAAAAATCTTTTTCATTTTGTTTTACCTTTATATGTCTGCTCTCTCCGAATATACGAATCATAGAACATATTTTACCAAATGCAACAAAAAACCGCGGAAAATATGCTTGTTGAAAATCTTAAAAAAGTGTAAAATATAGATTGCTATGATAAATCGACAACGTGCCGCTATTGTTTTAGGAATGCATGATGCAATCGTATCGCTAACCGGATTGATTGCGGGGTTGTATTTCGCATCCGTTGAAACCAATATCATTGTAATTTCGTGCGTTATTTCGTCCATTTCCGCATCGCTTTCCATGGGTGCGGCAAACTATCTTGCCACGCGCACAACCGGCCGACGCGGTGCATTTGGTGCGGCGGTCCATACTTTTTTGGCCTATATGATTACATGCGTGTTGCTGATATTGCCGTTTTTTGTGATTACAAATCGCGCGACCGCGGTATGCGCGGTATTTGCCATGGCGGTTTTAATTATTTGGGGCTTTAACGCGGTATTTTATCGCAACAACCACTTTTGGCGACATTTTAGTGAAATGCTGGGCATCTGTGCGATTGTATCTGTCGCTGCGTTTTTAATCGGCGAATCCGCCAACCGATTGTTTGGAATTTAAAATAAAAAACCGCCCAGATGGGCGGTAATTTCAGAACTTGTAAACAAAAGTTATTTGCCACAGCTTTTTGTGTTTTTAATTGCCTGGGCCTGTAAAGCACGTTCATAAGCCAACTGTTTGGAAATATCTTTCAAATGCTTGATATTGATTTTCATTTTATATGCTGGATTTTCTTGCTTTATTTCGCGCCACGCATCAGGACCCCGAACAAACGCACTTGTGCCGTCCAAATACTTTTCAGATTTGTTTACAAAATTCATGGCTGTTGCACAAAGTGTTTTTGAATCAACATCATCCAATTGTTGAACCGGATATAATGGTATATATTCGTTGCCATAAGAATAATGGCAATGAATATTACCAACAACAAAAGGCGCATCCCTTACTATCGCATTTGCATATTTTGTAGAATCTTGAACCAACCAATCAATAGATTTTTTGCCAGATTTAACGTCATGATATCTTGATATGGAATTGATTTCTTGTTGTGATGGCATATTACGCAAAACATAGGTTTTCACATCATCAAACACATAATCGGTAAAGATGGTTGCCCTTGCAGCAATTTTAGGTTCGTTTTCCAACTGGGCGCGTTTTTGAGCACGCTGACCACGTTTTTGATCTACACTTCTAACAACAGCGGGGGCAGAAAGCAACCCCACGACAACAGTAATCACCAGCCCAACCATCAATGGACTAGTCCATACACGTTCTTGTCTATTTGTGCTTGGATACTTTGATACATGCATTTTTAATCCTTTGTATATGTATTACAACGCACAAAATAACACAAAACAATGTTTTTGTCAACAAACATATTTCGTATTTTAAGAATCTTGTTTTGAAAAAATAAGTGAATCACATTTACCAACACACTTGGCCCACGATTCCATCGGCAACCGCCGTTCCAGCACATAGCCCGCACGCCGCGCGACATTTTCGCTGGACGTGTTTCCGGCATCAATATCTATAATAATTTTATTAAACCCAAATTTAAACAATTCGGATTCCAGCGCACTCAACGATTCCGCCATATATCCGTTCCCAGTCGCAGATTCCACCAACCAATACCCTATTTCACATTCGCCAGGCGCGGTTACCGAAAACCGAATTCGCCCGATTATTTCACCCCCGCGATAAATGTAAAAACACATACCGGTATTATTTTCAATCTGTTCCGCGCGCCGCCCAAGGTAGTCCAACACATCATCGGCATTGTGTATATATTCAAAGTGTCCCTGCCATGCCTCAAGATAATCGCGGTTTTGTTCAATGACACCGAACAGGTGTTCCGCATTTTCACGCGTTGCCCCAATCACCCGCAACACCAATCGCGGTGTTTTTATTGTTTTGGGAAAATCTAACAATGGTGACATTTTATAAAAACTCTTTTTTCTGTATGTCTTCTGGCACAAAGCGCAGCGCGATTTCCGCCTTACGTTCTATGCTGTCCAGATACGCCGTTGTTTGATTAAGGTTTTGCAATACCAAATCTAAACTCTTTTTCGCATCATTTGGCACATCAGAAATATTTTTTATTATATCCGTCGCAATCGCAACCGCATCGCGCGTTTCCGTAATGGTTTCCGCAATGCTTAATTGCGCACTTGTAAATGTTCCAGATTTTACATATTTCATAATTTATTTCTCCGCCTGCTGTTGTCTTTGCAGTTTGGTAAAATCCGCCATCATTTTGGCGACCGCGCCCGGCAAATCGTGCTCAATGGCATCGCGGGTTATATACGCATTTGCAAAAGAATTCTCGAATGATTTTTGAACCGGACGATTAAAAAATTCCAGGCATATTATATCTACTATGCGTTCCTTAAGATCCTGGGGAACCTGGTATTTTTCAATTATTGGTTTTTCAATCAAGATATGTACAAATTCATGTATAAACAACCCAGCCATTCCAAAATGATTACCACGAAACCCAGTACACCGAAATGTTATGCCGTATGGTGCCTCGTATCTGTATGAACCACCACGCCCATAATCACAAACGATTTGTACAGTATCTGGTAATGTTGCATTCCAAGATTTTAACATCGGCTTTAATTTTTCCACACCGCGTTGCATAAGGGGAATAACCTGATTCAAAATAACATCGTCAAATTTGTTAAGGTCGTTTTTATCGTATATTTCATTAACCAAAATATCATGATAGTATTTTTCTTGTTCTGTCGTTAAATGTTCTTTTTCGAACATTTCGCGTATGCGGGCATCATCCGGGATAAACCTGGTATAATTGTATCCAAAATGCTTTAATGTTTTATGATATTGCCCATGAACATGTAAAATTCGATTCCATACATATTCAGGCGATGCGTGTTTTAATACAAAATTCATATAATTTACCCTTTCATGAATATTATACCACAAAAACGGCAAAATAAAAGCCCCGCGGATGCGGGGCAAAATTTTAATGAATGTGTTGGTTAATCAAACTGTCGATATTAACCGTTTTATTTTTTAATTGTTGCGCATGATAATCGTTCAAGATTTCTCGTGCGAATTCTTGCTTTTGTATTTTTTGTTTTTCTATTTTGGCTTTTTCTAAATCTTTAACAACAAACATACCGACCGCGCACACCCCAAGTGCAAGGCACATTCCAACAAACCACCCATACCCGTCAAATCTAGCCTGTTGATCATCACCGTTCGATGTCTTTTTATTTGATGAAAAATCGTTTGTTGATTCCATTTTTAAACTATTTGATAACTTTATATATCAAAAATATAACATATAGTCATAAATTGTCAAACAAAAAACCCGCCGAATTGGCGGGTGAATCTCGGTTTTTAACATCATAACTGGATTTATTCTGGCGACGACCTACTCTTCCGTGGCTTAAGCCAAAGTACCATCGGCGATACGGAGTTTCCCTGTCTGGTTCGGGATGGAACAGAGGGTGACTTCCGCTCTATAATCACCAGAATAAATCCAGCGCCTGCCCACCAAAGCGGTGCGCGAAGGCGGGAACATCATAATATTCTTTTTCCAAGAATCTGTCAACGTTCTCTTCAAGCATTTCGTTTGATAAGGTCAAACGAAGGATAAAAAGTCAATGGTTCGATTAGTACGGTTCGGCTAAACCCCTCACAGGGCTTACACCCACCGCCTATCAATGTCCTGGTCTAGAACTGAACTCATGGGGATATCTTATCTTGCGACCAGCTTCCCGCTTAGATGCTTTCAGCGGTTATCTGTTCCGAACATAGCTACCCTGCAGTGCCGCTGGCGCGACAACAGGTACACCAGAGGTTCGTTCGACCC